>NZ_CP032694.1:2577500-3237500 GCF_003627755.1 Rhizobium jaguaris
CTTGCCGTTGAGGAAGCTGTTGGGGCGCACGTCCACCTTGCCGTTGGCAGTAAACGAGGTCTTGTCGGTGGCAAAGGTCAGCGCCGCATCCGCCGGATCGGTGCCGTTTGCCGTTACCTTCAGCGTCAGGCGGCCGTTGGCATCGGCCTCGACGGGCAGCGGATCGAGCCCCGCCTGTCCGAACAGGATCGAGGTCACCGAATTCTCGAGCGTCGCTTCCAGCGTCGTCGTCCCCTTGCCCGTCAGCGCCAGCAGGTCGGACATGCGGTAATCGAGATTGACGCGGCTGCCGTTGGAAACGCCGGCAAGCGTCACCGTCAGCCCATCGCCCTGATCGCCGCCAAGCGTCAGCGCGCCGCGCAGTGCAGTATTTCCATACCAGGCGGCGTTACGCACCAGCCGATCCATAGCCGGGTGATGAGGCAGATGTTGGCTCAACATTTCGAAGAACGGCCCGGGATCGCCCGCTTTGAAGGTGATTTCGCCTGAACCCTTGTAGTCCAGCAGCGAACCCTCGGCACGACCCGTCGCGGTAATTTCGGCGCCGGCGACGTTGCGCACCGCAAGCTTGTCGAGCGTCAGCGCGCCATCGGCAATCGAAAACGACGTCTCGACATTGTCGGCCTGCACGCCGAAAGCGGCAAATTTATCCGCTCTCAGATGTGCCGTAATCCGATGGTCGAGCAGGGTCTCGCCGGCGTCCTGGCCGGTGAATAAGCTTGTGAGCGCCCTCAGAGCATCGAGATCGAGCGCATCGCCACTAAGATCGACGGCGAGCTTCGGCGCCTGGTTGTCAACCGGTGCCAGCCGGTCGAGCTGGCCTTTGAGCGTTGCCGAACCGACGGCGATTTCAAGATTTTCGAAGCGTTGCTCCTCATGACGCAGGCTGACATCGGCTGAGAAGCCTGCCTGTCGCAATTGCCGGATCGCGGGGTCGACCGAACCCACCAGCCAGGACGCCAAGCCCGATGGCTGGTTGGAGGCGACGACGAGATTGCCGATGAAATTCGGCTCTCCCTGCAGCATCAAGTTGCCCCTGGCCTCGACCTGTGTGCGGCCCGGCAGCGTGCCGATCGCATGGTCGACCTTCCAGCCGGTTCCGGCAGGCTCCAGGTCGAGTTGTACATCACGGATAGTCGTATCGCCGGCAACAATAGCCGGTAGGCGGAAAGTTGCCTTGCCAGGCACCTGCGGCACCGGGATTTCGGCTGCGATCGCAATCAGGCTGTTCAACCGCTGGCGGGCCGAAATGGTGGGATTGCGGTTGGTCTTGCCGTTTGTACCCTGAGTGTTGCCGAGGCGATTGACGTCGATCTGCTGGCCGTCGGCGGTCAACAGGAATTCCGGCTTGGTCCCGGTGTCCAGCGTCGCCTCCCCCGTCACGACATAGGGATCGTCCGCCGCACCCACTTCGAGACGATATTCAGGAACCCGTATGCGTTCGTTAGTCAGCTCGAAGCGACCTTTGACGCGAGGCTGAACCTGTTCGTCGGTAGGTTTATGCGTCTGCTTGTCTTCAATCCCCGCGGTGAACAGGCCGCTATAATTCGGCTTGCTGTCGACCAGCTTCAGCTCGCCGTCGAGATCGACATTGAGTGGATGGCGGTCCGGCAGCAATCGGGTGCGGACACGCAATACGCCATTATCGTCAGGCTGGCTGCTGGCAATGGTGAAATTGCCGTGCTCGCCGTCGAGCGCTGCATCGCCATCGATTCGCCATGGGCCTGCGAGCGACCGCGCGGACATTTGCGCGTTGAGGCCGGTGATGTGCCGGGTGCGGCCGGATTGCTCGTCGATGAACTGGATATCGCCGCCGTCGACGTGCACGCCTTCAAGCACGACCGACTTTGCGGGAATTTCCGGTTGGCTGCCGCGCATCCAGTCAAGCGTGCCGTCCTTCAATAGTCGAAGGCGCACTTTCGGCTCGGAAACGCGCATGTCGAAGATCAGGGCTTCGCCGGACAGGAATGGCGCCAACTCGGCGTCCATGGAGAATTGTGCGATCTGCACCAACGGCGTTCCGTCGGCGTCCTGTCCGACACGGACGTCATGCAATGTGACGGAAGGGAAAGGCAAAAGACGAGCGTCAACGGTGCCATGAACAGTCACCTTCTTGCCGATGATCCGACTCGCCTGATCCTCGAAATTCTTCCGAAAATCGGTCCAGTCTATGAAGAGCGGAGCAAGCAGCGCCACGAATAGCACTACGACGAGTACTCCCCCTAGGAAAACCAGGACCTTACCTAACAATGCGCACCGTCTCCATTCTGCATTCCAATTACGATATCAAAGCGCCATGTATCCAATCGGACACGTAAAAAACGCCCTGGATCGTCCGCTTAAGCTTGCTCCCAATTCAAAACCGCATCGCAATTCTTGGGACCATACTGCAGAGATCTAGGGCACCTTAGCCGCTTTCCATGACGACATCTGAAAACGGGATGCTCTAGCCTAACGCCATTCACGCCGGGAGCAAGCCAAGATCATGGCAATATTCCATTTTTCAGTTGGTGTGGAAGATCTTGCCGGGGTTGAAAATCGCATCGGGATCCAATGCCTGTTTGACCTGGCGCATCAGATCGACGGCGCCGCCGAGCTCCTGTTCGAGAAACGACATCTTGCCCTGCCCTACGCCATGTTCGCCGGTGCAGGTCCCGTCCATCGCAAGTGCGCGCGCATTCAGTCGGGCAACGAAGGCCTCGACGACGGCGATGCCCTCCGTGGTCTTGTCGTCGAACAGCACCAGGACGTGGAAATTACCGTCGCCGGCATGACCGACGATTGGGGCCAGCAATCCATGCTCTTCGATATCGGCCTGAGTGGCGGCAACGCATTCGGCAAGCCTTGAGATCGGCACACAGACATCCGTCGATAGCGCCGCCAGTTCCGGCGCCAAAGCCCGCGCCGCCCAGTAAGCATCATGGCGCGCCTTCCAGAGCTTGTTGCGCTCTTCGAGGTTGCTGGTCCAAAGGAATTCCCCGCCGCCGCATTCGGCCGCGATCTCGCCGAATTGGGCGGATTGCAGCGCGACGGTCTCGTCCGTGCCGTGAAACTCCAGGAATAGCGTCGGCTGCTCTTCGTAGGTCAGGCCGGAATAGAGATTGCAGGCCCGCATCTGGACGGAGTCCAGAAGTTCGATGCGAGCGACCGGAATGCCCATCTGGATGGTCATGATGACAGCGTCGCAAGCCGCCTTGACGCTCGGAAAGGCGCAGGCGCCCCCCGCGATCTTCTGCGGAATGCCTTGCAGACGCAGCGTCACCGACGTCAGAACGCCGAGCGTTCCCTCGGCACCGACAAAGAGCCGGGTCAGATCGTAGCCGGCAGACGATTTCTTGGCGCGACGGGCGGTGCGGATCTCCTCGCCATTGGCGGTGACTGCGGTTACGGCCAGGACATTATCCTTCATCGTGCCGTAGCGCACCGCATTGGTACCCGAAGCACGCGTCGATGCCATGCCGCCGATCGAGGCGTTGGCGCCGGGATCGATCGGGAAGAACAGGCCGGTATCGCGCAGATAGGTATTGAGCTGCTCGCGGGTGACGCCAGGCTCGACGGTGCAGTCGAGATCCTCGGCATTCACTTCAAGCACCCGATTCATCCGGCTGAAATCGATGGAAATTCCGCCCTGCGGAGCGTTCACCTGCCCCTCGAGCGAAGAACCGGTGCCGAAAGCGATGATCGGCACCTTATATTCGGCACAGGCCCTGACGACCGCTTGTACATCCTCCCGCGTCTCGGCAAAAACAACCCCGTCCGGAAGCTGCGCCGGAATATAGGTGGTCGTGTGAGTATGCTGGGCGCGAAAGCTCTCGCCAGTCTGGAAACGCTCGCCGAACGCCTGCTTCAGGATACCGAGAACGGCGGCAATACCTGCCTCGTTGCGCCTCCCCGCCTTCGCGTCAGCCAAAGCCATCTTTCCGATCTCCCATCACAAGTGCGGCAAAAGGTGTTAACCCTTTTTTCGGTTCTATGAGACATCGGCGCGACGCTGTCCAGTCATGAAAATAGCCTGCGGCTTCCGTCCAACGGCTGCATCGGCCGCTCCCAATCGCACTGCTTCAATTGCTCCCGGCAAGCGGCCGCACCTGCAGATCGAAACTCGACTTCACCACATTGTTGGAGATGATCGCCAGCGTGCTTTTTCCCTGCCTGCAAAGGTCGCTCGAAAGACGATATTCGTAGCCGTTGTTGAGAAAGGAAAACTGTCCGGCCATCACGCCGGTCTTGCACAGATCAGCACCTCCCGCCGGCGATGCAGCCAAGGATGCGTAGTGACCGCCAATCTGGATTGCATTCGACGTCTTCTTGTCGACGCCGATATAGTTCAGATCGCAAGCGGTCGTGATGCCGGCGACGCTGGTCGCCCCATCGGCATTGCAGGTGCTGTAGACATAGACGTAGTTCTTGTCCGATTCGAACGCGACGCCATTGTTGAACTTCACCTCCGTCGCCTTGCCATTGAGCTGCGACGGCGTGCCGTCCTGGGATATGCTGAGATTGCCGCCGTTGTATTTGAACGCATAACCGGAGACATGGCTCGGCGTGCCATCCGCCTCATGGCCGTTGAGTTCATTGCCACTATAGATATCCGCTTTGTCGTGCTTGTCGTTGAGCACCACCAGCTTCACATCCTTGCAATCATAGTCGCCACCGCAGCGATCGACGATGAAGGCTTCACGTCCTTCGACCTGCAGGGCAAAGGCGGGACTACTTGCAAGAAGAACGGCTGGCAAGGCGGCAGCAGCGAGCACATGGCGCGACCTTAAACCAATGGAAGAAATTCGTGGTGCAATACCGGCCCCGCGACCCATACCCGCCCCGATATCCGCTATAGCCATCGCCCCGATCTCCCTCGCCTTCAAGGGTTGTATGGGCAACAAGGCCAGTCTGTCCAGCCAGGATATCCAAGGAACAAAAAAAGCAGCGATGTATCGCCAATGCGCAAATGCCGAAGCTCAAACAGTCCACATTGAGGGCCTGCCGAAAGGGTTGCTGGTTAATCTCGCACCGGCGCGCGTGCGGTTTCGAGCATTCCACCCCACGCGCCCGGCGCCATGCCGAATGCCTTCTTGAAATGCCGCGTCAGATGGCTTTGGTCCGCGAAACCGGTGGCCGCAGCAACTTCGGCGATCGGCTCGCCGTCGGCAATCATCGCCTTGGCCCGCTGCAGCCGCCGCATCAGCAGGAAGCGATGCGGGCTGGTTGCGAAAGCGGCGCGGAAGTGACGAGAGAGCGCAAAGCGGTCGAGGCCAGTAATACGCTCCAGTTCTTCCGAACGGACACCGCGCATGGCATGCGCCTCCAGATAATCGCGCGCCGTTTTCACCTGACTCCAGGCAACGCTTCCCAACGGCTTTTGCGGCAGGCGCGCATGAGAAGCGAGCCCGGTTGCCACCCGCGAGACGAAATCATCGACGAAGAGTTCATCCAATTCCCGGTCGAGTTCGCCGAGTGCCGCCAATAGCAGGCAGGCGAGGCGATCGTCGTCGACGACAGGCTCATCGACAAAGGGCAGCCCGATACGCGCCGATTCCAGGCACTGCATCAGCATCGACGGCTCAAGATAGAGCATGCGGTAGAGCAACCCATCGTCGGTCGCGGCGCCGCCGTCATGCAGCTCGTCCGGATGAAGGACGATCACCCGGCCCGGCAGGCTATAACGCCGCTCGCCTCGATAGCTGAAGGCCTGCACACCGCGGATGGTGACGCCGAGCGCATAGGTATCGTGCCGGTGCGGTTCGAAGGCATCACCATGAAATTGCGCTTGGATTCGCTCGATACCGGGGTAAGCGGGTGCGGATACGATGCGGTTTGCTTCCGGCATCGTGCACAAACGTTCAAGACCTTCGAAGATCTGGCCGGCTACATCCTCGCGCAACGGCTCATTCCCAGACTGCATGAAAGTGACTACCGATGTTTGATACCAAAATCGCGATCGTTGTGCGAAACAATCTTCAATCCTGGCAGAAACTGAACGTAACTGCCTTCCTGTCGAGCGGCATTGTCGGGCAATTTCCCGATGTCATCGGCGAACCTTATCGTGATCGCGCCGGCAACACGTACAACGCGCTGTCGATCCAGCCGATGATCGTGCTATCCGCCGACGAAACGACGATTGCCGCGATCCACCGCCGCTCCCTGGAGCGCGGCGTCATCTCCTCGATCTTTATCGAGGAAATGTTCTCGACGGGCCACGATGTCGCCAATCGCGCCGTCTTCTCCGAATTTGCGCCCGAGGACGCCAAGGTGGTCGGGATTGCGCTACGCGCCGACAAAAAGATTGTCGACAAGATCACCAGGGGCGCAACGATGCATTCGTGAATTGGCTGCAGTCAAACGAAACGGCCGGGTCGCAAACCCGGCCGTCTCCGTTTGACTATTGATATCAGATCAGCCGTTTTGGGTAATCGGCGCGATCTGGATTTCGACGCGGCGGTTCTGCGCCCGGCCGGCTTCGGTGGCGTTGGTGGCAACCGGCTGGCTCGGGCCGAAGCCAACTGCAGACATGCGGCGCTGGTCGATGCCCTGGCTGCCGAGATAGTTGGCAACCGAACCGGCTCGGCGCTCGGACAGATCCTGGTTATGCTGCAGGCTGCCGGTCGAATCCGTATGGCCGTTGACGTCGATCAGTGTGCGGTTGAACTTGCGAAGCACGATCGCGACCGAATTCAGCGTCGGATCGAATTCCGGCTTGATCGCATCCTGATCGATGTCGAAGGTGATGGCCGACGGCATATTGAGGATGATGCGGTCCCCGACGCGTGTCACCGAAACGCCGGTGCCCTGCAACTGCGCACGCAGCTCGGACTCCTGCTGGTCCATATAATTGCCGATGCCTGCACCCGCGAGCGCGCCGACACCGGCGCCGATCAGCGCTGCATTGCGGCGCGAGGCCGGTGAATGGCCGATGAGGAGGCCGGCAACCGCGCCGACGCCGGCGCCGATCGCAGCGCCGCCGGCCGTGTTGGATACTTTCTGCTCGCCCGTATAGGGGTCAGTCGTCGTGCATGCATTGAGAAAAGCTGCCGAGACGGCAAGGATGGCAAATTTTTTGATCATGGAATCGTCGCTCTCCGGTTCGATGGCCCGCAGGAGATATGAAGCATTGCGGCAATATGATGAAGCGGAATTTTCATCCATCTGCCGCCGACATCCGCGGCCAATGCTCCGGAGTAAATTCCCCGAAACCAGCCGCTTCGAGGACATAGCGCGCGCTCCGTCGGCCTCCGCCTATTTCCCTTGAAATCCAGTCCCTTACCGCTCACAGATTCTGGAAAAGCTGTCTTACCGTATCGTAGCTTGCATTGGCAATCGACAGCGACTGCAGCCCCAGTTGCTCCTGAGTCTGCAGCGCCAACACCCTGCTTGATTGCTTCTCCATGTCGGCATCGACCAGCTTGCCGACGCCACTAGTGAGCGAATCACTGAGATTGCTGGCGAATTGGTTTTGCAGGCTGACACGCGTCTCCAGCGAACCGAAGGCCGATCCTATCGTGTTCAGTTGATGCAGCATGGCGGTGACGGTATTGATCATATCTGTCACGCCACCCTGTGTCGTATTGGCATCGAGCGAGATTTCCACCTGTCCGCTCGTGTCGCCGTTTTTGCTGCTGATCAGCACATAATTCTTGGCCGCTCCCGCCTCCGTCGCAAAGGCGGTGGAGGTGAGCACACCATAGCCGCCGGTGCCGCTCGATTGATCGTCGATCAGGTATCGTGCATCCGTCGATACGATAGGGCCGCTAGTCGAGCTAACACCCTCGTAGTTCAGCATGCCGATCGAAACCGTGCCGTCGTTATGGCGGATGAGGGAGCCTGGGATCTCGTGCGGCTCCGTCGGGTCCTCACCGTCCTGGAGCATGACCCAGTTGACGCCATTGAAGCTTGTCGATTCACCGACGCTGCGAAGCTGGTCCTTGAGTTCGCTGATTTCGTCGTTGAGTTTGGTCTTGTCGACGCTGCCCTCATAAGCGGTTACCAATTTCGACCTGATCTGCGTTACGATGTCGATGGCGCTATTGATGCCCGTGGAAGCGGTACTGACCGTGGCCGCGGCTAGCCCAAGCGCATCCTGCACCGCCGAAACGGCGCCGATATCAGTGCGTGTCAATGTCGAGATCGTCCAATAGGTGGCGTTGTCCTTAGCGGTCTGCACGCGCAGGCCGGACGACATCTGACGCTGCGCAACATTCAGATCCGCCTGGGTGTTTCTAAGGACTTCAAGGGCTGTGGTGACAGGGGAACTAACCCTTATGAAGGTCGAAAAAATACTCACGACACATGAACTCCGAACACAACAATACGCAACAAGTACAAGGAGACATTGGAACCATGCCGCGGGCATTCATGCGCGCAGGCCGACCGTGTCGGCGGACGATGAGTCCGGCAAAAACAACGCCTGAACTCGAGCGGTTACAGGCACCTATGATTATCAAGCATGCTTAATAAAGGGATAATTGAAACGTACGATTCACCACAAATCTTCGTTGAACCCAGAAATGATCCATCGTGCTGCGATTGTAGTTATTCCGCTGCCCTAAGTTTGGCCACCTTCGTGCGCAACGCCGCCTGTGACATTTCCTCATGCAGCCGCAGCTCCCCATGTGCCTGGGGTTTAGCGAAACGAGCTATCAGAAGATAAGCGACCGGGGTGATGTAAAGCGTCACCAATGTCGCGAAGCCGAGGCCGCCGACGATCACCCAGCCGAGCGCGATGCGCGCTTCCGCGCCCGCTCCATGGGCGAATACCAAGGGCACGCCGCCGAGGATGGTGGCGATCATCGTCATCATCACCGGACGTAAACGCAGCGCACAGGCTCTTTCGATCGCCGCCCGCACGCTCTCGCCCTTGTCGCGGAGCTGGTTGGCGAACTCCACGATCAGGATGCCGTTCTTCGCCATCACACCGACAAGCAGCACCAGACCGATCTGGCTATAGATATTCAGGCTGGAACCGGTGATGACGAGCGCGAAGACAGCGCAGGCGAGGCCTAGCGGCACCGTCGACATGATGATCAACGACGACAGCACGCTTTCGAACTGTGCGGCAAGCACCAGGAAGATGATGCCGATGGCAAAACCGAAGGTCAGCGCCATGCCGCTGGAATTCTCCTCCAGTGTTGCTGCCTCCGCGAGAGGGATCAGCCGCGCACCGGTCGGCAAGAGCGGCGCGGCGATCGCCGTCACCTGCTCCACCGCCTGGCCGAGTGACATGCCGGGCTTTAAGCCGGCGGTAATGGCAACGGAGGCGAGTTGTTGCTCGCGGGTGAGCTGCGGCGCAACCGCCCCCTCCTTCAGGCTGGCGATGACGGACATCGGTACGATCTTGCCGTCGCCCGTCTTCAGGAAGACGTTTTCGAGATCGGTCGGATCGTCGATCGGCCGCATGGTCGACGTCAGAAGCACCGGATAGGCCTCGCCCGCAACGAAGACATCGACGACGGAACACCCTTCGAGCAGCGATTGCAATGCCGTCGACAGGCCGGTGATGTCGACGCCGAGATCGGAGGCACGCTCGCGGTCGATCGCGACGGAAACCTGCGCTTGCGTCGGTTCGTTGTTGAGACGCGGCGTATCGAACTGCCCGGTGGCATCCAGGGCCTGGACCAGCTTCAGTGCCGCCTGCGTCAGCGCCTCATGGTCGTTGCCCGTTAGTGCCATTTGCACGCCATTGCCGGCACCACGGATGCGCAGGCTGTTCGATTGGATGACATTGCCGCGCAGCGCCGGGACGCGGGCCATCACCCTGTTGATATCGGCAACGATTTCAGTCTGCGTGCGATGGCGCTCGCTCCAGGGCGCCAGCGTCAACACCATGAAGCCGCTATTGGCTGCGCCATTCTGGCCGGAAATCGCATAGATATTGCGGATATCGCCGCTATCCATCAATGGCTGCAGGTTCTCTTCCACACGCTGCAACTGGTCCCTGGTGTAATCCAGGCTAGCGCCCTGCGGCGTGGTCAGCCTGAGCGTCACCATGGCACGATCCTCGTTCGGCGTCAGCTCGCTCTTGACGCTCATGAAGGCTAGGACCGCGGCAGCGGAAAAGATCGCGCAGAAAACCATGACCACCGGCGGCGTATTCAGGCAGGCCCGGAGCGTGCGGCGATAGACGCCGGAAAACAGCTCGCCGAAGCGGCCGAGCATGCCGTGATCTTCGCGCATCTCCTTGGTCAGCATGCGCGAGGCCAGCATCGGGCAAAGCGTCAGCGCCACGATCGACGAAAGGCCGACCGAGAACGCGAGAACGAAGCCGAATTCACGGAACAGACCGCCCACCTGCCCCGGCAGGAAGGAAAGCGGAATGAAGACGGCGGCAAGGGTAGCAGTCGTCGCGATGACCGCGAAGAAGACCTCGCGCGTGCCAAGAACGGCAGCCGCCCGCGGCCCCATCTTTTCCGACCTGCGCCGGACAATGTTTTCGAGAACGACAATAGCGTCATCGACCACGAGACCGGTTGCGAGCACGATCGCCAGCAGTGTTAGGATATTGACGGAGAAACCGACCATATAAAGTGCCGCCAGCGTGCCCGTCAGCGCAACCGGCATGGTGACGGCAGGGATCAATGTGGCGCGCCAATCACGAAGGAACAGGTAGATTACCACCGTGACGATCAGCGCCGACAGCACCAGCGCCAGCACCACCTCATGGATCGCGCCCTGGATGAACACGGCGTCGTCGCTGGTGATGGCGATTCGTGTGCCTTCCGGCAGCGACTTCGACAGTTGCGCTACCACGGCCTTCACGCCGTTGGAGATGTTGAGCGTGTTCGACTGCGCTTGGCGGATGATGCCGAGGCCGACACCCTGCACGCCGTTCGAGCGCAGAGCCGTCGTGCCGTCGCGCGGCCCCAATGTTACGGTGGCGACATCGGCGAGCCGGATGCGATCCTTGATGATCAGCCGTGAGAAATCCTCGGGCGTCTGCAGCGCGGCCGTGGCACGCACGACGATATCCTGCCGTGTGCTCTTCAGCGATCCCGCCGGCACATCGAGCGCCGCCGTCGCGAGTGCCGTGGTCAGATCACCGATCGTCAGCCCTCGTCCGGCAAGCGCAGCCTGATCGACATCGATGCGGAAAACTTTCTCCTGGTCACCGTAGAGCTCCACGTCTGCAACGCCATCGACGGAGGCCAGCCGGTCGGTGATCTCGTTGTCGACCAGTTGCGTCAGGTCGTCCATGGTCAGCGTATTGGAGGTGACGGCAAGGCGCATGATCGGTTGCGAATCCGAATCCGCCTTGACGATCTGCGGCGCGTCCGCCTCATCAGGCAATTGTTCTGTGATACGGCCGACGGCGTCGCGGACATCGTTTGCTGCGACGGAAAGATCGGTGGCATCGGAAAACTCCAGCGTCACGCGACTCTGGCCGAAAGAGGAGCTCGAGGACACCGATTTCAGGCCGCTGACGCGGGCGACCGCGCCTTCGATGACCTTGGTCAGTTCCTGGTCCACCGTCTGCGGCGCAGCGCCGTCGAACATGGTCCGCACGGTCACCACGGGGCGGTCGACGTCGGGCAGTTCACGCACCTCGACGCCGAAATAGGCGGCAAGGCCAGCAACGACCATCAACGTATTGAAGACCAGCGCCAGGATCGGCCTGCGCACGAAGAGAGCGGTGAAAGTCTGTTTGCCGGCACCGGCTTCGGCAGCATCGCCGGCGTCGTTGTCGTGCCCTGTCATTGCGTGGCGACCTCCGCCGCTTCGGCAACATCGCGGGCAAAACGCACGGCACCGCCCTCGGTCACACGCTGCAATCCTTCGGTGACGACCAGGTCGCCATCCCTGAGATCGGCCTTGACCAGCACCGCATCCGGATTGCGCTGCACGACATTGACACGCACCTTGGACGATTTGGCGTCAACGATGCGCCAGACATAGGAGCCCTCTCCGTCCCATTGCACGGACAGCGGATCGACGGAAGGATAGGTCTCACCGGCAAAACGCATGCCGACATTGAAAGACATGCCGGCGCGCAGTTCATCGGATGCATTGTCCATGCCTGCGCGGATGCGCAGTGTCCGGCTCGCGCCATCGACACGATTATCGACTGCCTCCACCACGCCCGAGAACAGCCGCCCCGGCAGCGCCACCGATGTCGCCTCCACCGGCTGATCGACCTTGATCGTATTGGCGAAACGCTCCGGTACCCAATAATCGACCAGGATTTGCGAGCGGTCGTCGAGCGTAACGATGCTGGTCGTCGTAGTGACATTGTCGCCGATGACCACGGGTACGATGCCGACAATGCCGTCGATCGGCGCGACGATATCCCGGCGCTTCAGCGCCAGCTCGGCCGATTGCAGCGCCAGCCTTGCGCCTTGCTCGGCGATCTCGGCGTCGAAGACATCCATGCGCGACACGCTGGATTTGATGGTGTGATAGAGCTGCGATTTCTCGGCAGCACTCTTCAGCGTCACTTCCGCCTGGCCGCGAGCGATGATCTGCTCGTCATTGTCGAGGCGGGCAAGGACCTGGCCCTGCTTTACCCGGTCGCCAGACTTGATGAGAATTTCCCTGATCATCCCCGCCGCCTGCGGCGTAACGACGACGGAGCGGATGGCTTCGCCGGTACCGATTGCGCTGAGACGATCGTTGACCACGCCATTCACCACTGCCTCGGTCACCACCAGCGGCGTATTGGTGCCACGCCGTCTGTTGCCGGCCGTAGCGGCATCGCCCTCTCCGGCATCGTTCCTGCCATCGGCCGGCACAAGCACCGCCACCCATGCCTGAGGAACGCCGATTTTCGTCAGCGATCCAGCCGTGCCGGGCACGAAAACTAACGCCGCGGCGCATCCGGCCACGACTACGATGAGGGATAGGAAAAGCTGCTTCCAGGCGGTCATGCACGTCTCCGGCTCGGATTGTCAGAGGCGATGAAATCGCGTCGTAAATTCAACATGGCCTCTCCGAGAATCTTGCAAGTTTCTCGAGACCAGGTTGCGGGGCGAAGCGGTGATAGGTCGCGCGATTCTGCCCCATTTTCAGCAATATCGATCTTTTGCTGTTCTGCAGCAAGATTTGCACGGCATTATGACGAAGTTGTAATCTTGTCCGGGGACAACGACACGTTTCGAAGCCCGTCAGTAAACGGCCGCAAATATGTGCGATGCGCACAGTTCAAAGGCTTGCGCACGACAGAATGTGCACTTTTTGTTCTATTTTCCGGCCGTTTCTTTTGCCTTTCGGGGCAGAATCATTACATTGAGCCGCATGACCATCGGACATGACGACATTCCCTTCTTTGACGAGGAGCCGGAGCACCTTGCTCCGCATCCGGCAACGCGCCGGCCTGCGCCCGCACCGGGCCCCGCCGGCGGCGGTATTGCGGCCCGCGCGATGGCAGCGCGCGATAGCGGCCGCCGGCCCGACTATCTCGCCGGCCTCAATCCGGAACAGGCAGAAGCGGTCGAGACGCTGGATGGACCAGTTCTCGTGCTCGCCGGCGCCGGCACCGGCAAGACACGTGTGCTGACGACCCGCATCGCCCATATCCTGTCCACCAACCGCGCTTTCCCCTCGCAGATCCTCGCTGTTACCTTCACCAACAAGGCCGCGCGCGAGATGAAGGAGCGCGTTGCGCTGCTCGTCGGCGGCGCTGTCGAGGGTATGCCCTGGCTCGGCACTTTCCACTCGATCGGCGTCAAGCTGCTGCGCCGTCACTCCGAGTTGGTCGGCCTCTCCTCGAGTTTCACCATTCTCGACACCGATGATGTTGTGCGTCTGATCAAGCAGTTGATCCAGGCCGAAGGCCTGGACGACAAGCGCTGGCCGGCCAAGCAATTCGCCGGGATGATCGACACCTGGAAGAACAAGGGCCTCGGCCCGGCGGATATTCCCGAGGGCGATGCCCGCGCCTTCGCCAACGGCAAGGGCCGCGAACTCTATACCGCCTATCAGGCCCGCCTGAAGACGCTGAACGCCTGCGACTTCGGCGACCTTTTGCTGCATCCGATCAATATGTTCCGACAAAACCCGGATGTATTGAAGGAATACCATCAGCGTTTCCGCTATATCCTCGTCGACGAGTATCAGGACACAAACACCGCGCAATATATGTGGCTGCGTCTGCTGGCGCAGCGGCCGAAGGGCGAACTGCAGAATGTCTGCTGCGTCGGCGACGACGACCAGTCGATCTATGGCTGGCGCGGCGCCGAAGTGGACAACATCCTGCGCTTCGAAAAGGATTTTCCCGGCGCCAAGGTGATCAAGCTGGAGCGCAACTACCGCTCCACCGAGCATATTCTCGGTGCAGCAGCACACCTCATCGCGCATAATGAGGGCCGGCTCGGCAAGACGCTGTTCACCGACCGCGCCGATCCGGACGACATCAAGGTGCAAGTGCACGCCTCCTGGGATTCCGAGGAGGAAGCGCGTGCGATCGGCGAGGAGATCGAACAGCTTCAGCGAAGCAAGCACAATCTCAATGACATGGCGATCCTAGTGCGCGCCTCCTTCCAGATGCGCGAATTCGAAGATCGTTTCGTCACGCTCGGCCTCAATTATCGCGTCGTCGGCGGCCCGCGCTTCTACGAGCGCCTCGAAATCCGCGATGCCATGGCCTATTTCCGCCTCGTCTGCCAGCCGGCCGACGATCTTGCCTTCGAGCGCATCATCAACACGCCGAAGCGTGGCCTCGGCGATACCACCGTGCGCGCCCTGCATGACTATGCCCGCGTCCGCGATATCCCGATGCTGGCGGCGGCCGCCGATATCATCGAGACGGACGAGATGAAGCCGAAGGCGCGTAAGGCGCTGTTCGACGTCGTACAATCCTTCCGCCGCTGGCAGGGTCTGCTCGAAAACACCCCGCATACAGAGCTTGCCGAACAGATTCTTGAAGAGTCCGGCTATACCGACATGTGGAAGAACGACAAATCGGCGGAAGCGCCGGGTCGCCTGGAAAACCTCAAGGAACTCATCCGCTCCATGGATAGTTTCGAATCCATGCGCGGCTTCCTCGAACACGTCGCCCTCGTCATGGACGCCGAGCAGAACGAGGATCTGGACGCTGTCTCGATCATGACGCTGCACTCTGCCAAGGGCTTGGAATTCGACACAGTCTTCCTGCCCGGTTGGGAGGAAGGTCTTTTCCCGCACCAGCGCTCTCTCGATGAATCCGGCCGCGCCGGCTTAGAGGAAGAACGCCGCCTCGCCTATGTCGGCCTCACCCGCGCCAAGCGCCGCTGCCACATCTGGTTCGTCTCCAACCGCCGCATCCACGGCCTCTGGCAATCGACCATTCCTTCACGCTTCCTCGACGAACTGCCGGAGACCCATGTCGAAGTTGCGGAAATGGAGCAGTCCTATGGCGGTTACGGTCGCGGCGGCTATGGCCAGTCGCGCTTCGACAAGGCCGATCCCTTCGCCAACTCCTATTCCACCCCCGGCTGGAAACGCGCCCAGGCCAACAAGACCGACGCCACCCGCGACAACTGGGGCTCTCGCTCCGGCCACGCGGTCGAACGCATCGGCTACGGCGAAAGCGGCCCCAAAACCCGCACCATCGACGGCGAGCTGGTCGCCAAATCCACCTCCTCCGAACCCTCCCGCTTCTCAGTCGGCGACCGTGTCTTCCACATCAAGTTCGGCAACGGCAATGTTTCGGAGATCGAAGGCAATAAACTGACGATCGAATTCGATCGGGCCGGGCAAAAGCGTGTGCTGGATGGGTTTGTGGAGCGGGCGTGAGGGGTGCCAATAGCACCGCTCGGCTCAAGGCGGGATACCTCGACCAACAGCGACGCCTGGCTGTCCAACGAGCAAAATGCTCGCAGGGGCTGGAGAAAAACGGTTTGCCTCTTAGTTCAAGGAAGGAAACGAACAGCGAAAGGACGACGCGATGGCAAAGAACACGATCTGCGTGTGGTACGACAAAGACGCTGAAGCTGCCGCTCGCTTTTATGCCGAAACCTTTCCCGACAGCGCAGTCGGTGCGATCATGCGTGCACCTGGAGATTATCCAGATGGTAAGCAGGGAGACGTATTGGTTGTTGAATTCACCGTTGCGGGCATCCCTTGTATCGGCCTGAACGGCGGTCCCGCATTTAAGCAAAGCGAAGCGTTCTCATTTCAGATCGCAACGGACGATCAAGAAGAAACCGACCGCTACTGGAACGCCATCGTCGGCAACGGCGGCCAGGAAAGCGCGTGTGGCTGGTGCAAGGACAAGTGGGGTGTCTCCTGGCAGATCACACCGCGCGTATTGATGGAAGCGCTCGCTATAGGCGGCGATCAAGCCAAGCGTGCTTTTGATGCGATGATGACCATGCGGAAGATCGACGTCAGGGCCATCGAAGCGGCGCGGCGTGGCTGAGGCATCGTCGCGCTTGCGTGGACTTTAGGGCACATGCTCCATCATGATTTGCGTGTGCAGCATCGGTGCGTCGCTTCCGAAATAGGTTTGGAGCAGCGGCAGAAAACCGTCCGACAGATAGAAATCCGTCAACGCGCGGTCGACCACCAGGCGGAAATCACCGTCGTCGCGCCTTAGGGCGATTGCATAGGGTTCGTGCGTGAACAGACGATCGCCGACTTCGAGCGAGGATGGATCGCGCGCCCGCTTGGCAAGGCCCATAAGCAGCGCCTGATCGGCGAAATAAGCGTCGATCTTGTGTTCCTCCAGCGCCTTGAGCCCGTCCTCATGCGTGTCGAAATCCGCGATCCGAGTTTTCGAAATCTCAGTGCTCTGCGCCTTGCGCAAAATTGCGTCCGTCGTTGTGTTGGCGCGCACGCCGATGACGCCGGTGGATGCGAGATGCTGGCTAACGGAATGAGCAGCGGATCTGTCGATAAAAAGCGCCTGCAAGTAGTCAGGCGAATCCTTGCGAAGCAGCGCACTCGCTCCGGTCAGGAAGATTGGTTGCGAGAAGTCGACGATTTCCCGCCTCTCCAGATTGACGGTAATCGCGCCGCAAAGCAGGTCCACCTGACCGTTCTTGACCCCATCGAAGCCATTCGCGAGCGTCATCTCGACATATTCGCGCTTTAGCTGCGGGACCACATGTTCGATTTCGTCAGCGACCTTGCCGCAGAGATCGACGGCATATCCCATCGGTTTTGCGTCGGGTTTACTGGAGGAGAACGGTGCCTCGTCGACGACGTAGCCGATGCGCAGGGTTCCGCGCTGGTGAAGCATGTCGAGTGTGCCGGCGCTCGCCGCGGAGGCCGATATGCAAACGACAAGACTGGCGAGCAGCAACCATCTCATGCGCTTGGCCATTTCTGCATGCAGGACGACGGCACCAGCATATTCTCGTCTCCGAAAAGCGGACGATCACAAGGGCTCACCGCAGATTATGGTCTCGCCGCCATTTGTCAATCGTAGATTGCTTAACAAAGGAGCTGACGGCCACAGCGGAACCCAGTTCGATCTTCCGCCATTGGCCGCTTTCGAGACGCCGCGGGCGTACGGAATTAAAGAGCCGGCACGGCGCGGATTCTCGCCGATGCGAGATGTTGCGTGATGGCGCGACGGATGTCGGTCACCGTATCGAACAGCCTGTCATCCAGATCGATGACGTGGAACCGAACGGCAATGAATTTCAGGCGGTTGCCGACGGGAACCGCAATCCCGACTTCCTCACCATTAAAGACGACAGCCTGCTTTTTCACGACATCCCCCCTGCGCGGGCGCACTATTAGTATATTAGAATGAAAGTTTCACGACGATTTATAGTTGCATAGATCTGCATGACCTGCATCGCATATATATTTCCCCTAAAACGTGAAATGACTTACCAAGAATGTTCTCAGAAACCCATAGCCGTAGAGCATTGGAGCAGATATGGTTCGAGCTGAGGCTGAGGAGTGTGCTTTAGTTGTGATCGAGGGGTCCGATGACAAGTGCAGGCATAGACAAGATCGGGCCGGTCGAACCGACACCGGAAGACATTCAGGTACAACTCAAGCGTATTTTAGCAAGCCAAGAGTTTCGGTCGCCGACGCGAGCGCGAAAGTTCCTCGAGTTCGTGGTCAACGAAACGCTCGAAGGGCGGCGCGACCACTTGAAGGCATTCACCATCGCTCAGGCCGTATTCGGACGAGACGTGAATTTCGACGCCCAGAATGATCCATGCGTTCGCATCGAGACAGGGCGTCTGCGAAGAGAGCTTGAGCGATACTATCTTGTGGTCGGTGGCAACGACCCGGTCGTCATTACTGTCCCCAAGGGCGGCTATGTGCCGTTCTTCGAGCTCAACTCAGCGATCGAGCCTGAAGTTTCTGTCCTGAGCGAGGAGTTGTCGACCGCCGATGAACATACCGAGTTGGATACTCCGCAGCCGGCCATCATTGCAGACAACGCGAACACGCCCTCGAGGCGCCCTATGCATTGGCTCGTCGCAGGCGTCGCGTCGATCGCCTTCCTGGCATTGCTGGCGGCAATGCTTCCGGGTTTGAGGTCACCCGACATGAAAGAGGCAATGGCAACCGCCGTCGGGAGCCGACCGACTGTCGTCGTCGAACGCTTCGATACCGTCTCGGATGGAACGCTCGCGTCCAACATCTCCGAAGGCATAACCGACGAGATCATCGACAAGCTGGTACCCTTCAAGGATGTCGTTGTCGTAACTGATATGCCACCGCGGCAAGCAGAGACGGCCCAAACCAGGCCGCCGTCGTTTGCCCTTCAGGGCAGCGTCAGACTGGAAGGTGACAAACTCCGATCCTCGGCACGGCTGATCCGGCGCGCGGACGGAGCGGTCATCTGGGCAAACAATTACGACTCCGACCTGCGGGCCCAAGGCATTCTCGAGACGGAGGCCGTCGTTGCCAAATCCATCGTATCGGCTGTAGCGCGCCCGGCCGGCGTCATGTTCCAGACGGGCGCCCCCAACATGGCCGCAAGCTGGGACGCCTATTCCTGCACTCCTTCCTACGACAGCTATCGCGACGAAATGACCGTTCAGGCCCATGATGCGGTGAAGTCCTGCCTCCAACAGGCAACCGAACGGAGCCCGGCGGACGCCAATGCTGCCGCTCTCCTTTCGCTGACGCTTCTCGATGAATTCCGGTTTCGCTTCAAGCTCAACACGAAGCCAACGGCTGCCACCCTCAAAACCGCCAAGGAACTTGCCGAACGGGCGGTGAAGCTCGATCCGCGGAATGCCAGAGCCTTCCTGGCCCTGATGCTAGCCAACTTCCTTGGCAACGACATCGTTGCGGCGCTGCAGGCCGGACAGTCCGCCTATGCCATCAATCCGAAGGACATCGAGGTCGCCAGCGAATATGGCCTGCGCCTTTCCATGTCCGGGAAGTGGGATTCGGGCTGCGAACTCATCTCGGCGGCGGTGAGCAAGAATGCTGGCCCCGGCGGGTACTATGAGATGGAAATGGCGCTCTGTGCCTTTATGGGAGGCGACGCGCAGGCAGCCGAACTGTGGGCGCGCATGTCGAACCTCGACTACAACCCGCTGCGCCGCCTCATCCTGCTGGCCATTCTCGGCGGGCTGGGGAAGGAGGAGCAAGCCAGGGAGCAGCTCGATTGGCTCAAACTCAAAAGTCCCGAGTTGGTCCGGAACGTCAGGCGGGAGGTCATCTGGCGGTTTGCGAGACCCGAAGACCAGGAGCTGTTCTTCGCCGGGCTGCGTGCTGGCGGCATGCAGGTTGACGAGCAGCCGGCCGTGAATTGACCGCAGAACAGGCACCTTGAGATCATCGGGCTAAATATGGTGTCGAGTAGCTGAAGTTCGTTCCTGGCGGCCCCATACCGTCGTACAGATCAATATAGTGGCTGCCCGAAAGCAGACATCGTGTGTGGCCATCCTGTTCCGTCAAGCTCTGACCTGCGCGATCAAGCGCAGCTCGATCTGTACGCCACGTCGGCCATCGCTAACTGGTGCGCGCGGCTGATTGGCCAAGCGCTCAGCCGTCCAGCCAGGCAGCGAGGCCATCCAGTGTCTGAAGCCCGTATTCGACTGCGCCGAAGCCGATGACCACCTGACGCCGCTCGCGGCTGGGGTGGAGCTGGCGCATGGTCAGCACCGTCTTGCCGTCGGCCTGCTCATCGAAGGTCACCGTGGTGCGGAAACGGTCGGGGTCGTTGGGGTCGGGCGTGCCATGGTCCATCACGATCCGCTCGTTCGGCACGATCTCCAGAAAGCGCATGAGGTTCGGGAAGCGCTGCTCCTTGCCCTCGAACACGCCCACCATGTCGAACCGCCAGACCCCACCCTCGCGGATATCGGCCTCGTGGCTCTCGATTTTAAGGCTGGCTGGACCGTACCATTGGGCCAGTGCCTTGGGGTCCATCCAGGCGGCAAAGACCTTATCGCGTGGGTGGCTCAGCAGCTTGACCAGCACGATTTCGCGATCGAGCGACCAGGTCTCAAACAGGTTTGCCATGTCCTTCATCATCCTCTTGCGTCTTGTCCAGGTAGGCTCCCAGCCGATCCAACCGCTCGTTCCAGCGCCGGCGCTCCGCGATCATCCAATCCGCCGCCTCATCGAAGCGCGCCTGCACCAGCCGGCACCAGCGGCTTCGCCCGCGCTTCTCGCTGGCGATCAGCCCGCAATCTTCCAGCACCTTGAGATGCTGGGCGAAGGAGGGCAGCGCCATGTCGAAAGGCTCGGCCAGGACGCTCACCGGCACCTCGCCCTCGGCGAGCCGCGATACCACCGCGCGGCGAGTCGGGTCGCTGAGTGCATGAAAAGCAAGGTCGAGGGGGGTCGAATGGTAAGGCATGTGACCTATTAAAACGAGTTGGGGCGCGGGTCAACAATAATAAGGCACTTGCCTTAGTATTTAGCTCGATTAAGTGCAAATTCCGAGGCAATCCGCCCCCTGATTCCGAAATGATGTCGCCCCCCAATTCCGAGAATTAGTCGCCCCCTTGTTCCGAGATGATGCCGCCCCCTACGGAGGGATGTGGCAAGGGTGTTCTGCCGGTGTGAAGTTCCTTCCGTCAATGATGACAAGGAAGGAACGGGATGCCTGCGGAGAGACTGGAGATGCGGCGTGTCCGCGAGATACTGAGATATCGGTCCGAGCAAGGGCTGGGCCACAAATCGATTGCGGTTCGGGTCGGAGCAGCAGCCTCGACGGTGCGCGAGACGCTGCGACGGGCGGCGGCTGCGGGGCTTTCGTGGCCGTTGGATGATGACGTGAGTGATGCCGTCCTGGAGGCGGCGCTCTACCGTGCGGCTGGGACGAAGACGGGTCATCGTCGCGCACCGGAGCCTGACTGGGTGCAAGTCCATCGCGAGCTCAAGCGCAAGCACGTGACGCTGCAAATTCTCTGGGACGAATACATAAGCCGTTATCCCGATGGTTACCGCTACAGCCGATATTGTGACCTCTATCGCGGCTGGGCGTTGAAGCTGCCGGTGACGATGCGGCAGGATCATATGGCGGGCGACAAATTGTTCGTCGACTACGCCGGCGACACGGTCACTGTTGTCGTTGATCGGCTGTCGGGCAAAACACGGCAGGCCCATTTATTTGTCGCTGTCCTGGGGGCATCCAGTCTTTCGTTCGCGCAGGCGCGCTGGACCGAGACGCTTCCGGACTGGGTCGAATGCCATGTTCAGGCGCTGGAGTTCTTCGGCGGTGCGCCGGCGTTGCTGGTTCCCGACAATGCCAAGGTGGCGATCATCAAGGCGTGCCACTTCGATCCCCAGGTCAACCGGACGTATTGCGCGATGGCAGCGCATTATGGCAGCGCCGTCCTGCCGACGAGGCCGAGACGCCCCCGCGACAAGGCGAAAGTCGAGGCTGCGGTTCGTATCGTCGAGCGTTGGCTGCTGGGCCGCCTCCGCCATCGCACCTTCTACAGTCTGGCCGAAGTCAATGCGGCGATTGCCGACTTGCTATATGATTTGAACGACAGGCGTGTCCTTCGCCGGGTTGGCGTCACGCGCCGCCAATTGTTCGAAGAGCTCGACCGGCCCGCTTTAAGGCCATTGCCCGTTGAACGCTATGTCTTTGCGGAATGGCGTATCCGGCGTGCTGGATTGGATTACCACGTCGAGATCGAGCGGCATTATTACTCCGTTCCCTATCGCTTTGCTCGCGAGCAAGTCGAGGCGCGCATCACCGCCAATACGATCGAGATATTCCACAAAGGCGAGCGAATAGCCGCTCATCGCCGCTCCAGCGGTAACGGCAAGCACACCACAATCCCCGATCACATGCCCTCGGCCCACCGCCGCTTTGCCGACTGGACGATCGAACGCATTCAACGCGAGGCCTCTTCCATCGGGCCGGAGGTTGCATTGCTGTGTGAGAAGATCCTCGCCGACAGGCCGCACCCGGAGCAGGGCTTTCGAGCCTGCATGGGAATTATCCGCCTGAACAAAAGCTTTGGCCGCGACAGAGTGAACGCTGCTTGCAGCCGTGCGCTTGAGATCGGGGCCCGGACCTACGGTTCGGTGCGCTCCATCCTCGACAATCATCTCGATCGAGCCGCCTCCACCAATGGACCACCTTCGCATGAGCCTATCCAACACGAAAACATCCGTGGACCTCGCTATTACCACTAAGGAGAACAAAGAATGCTTGCCCATCCAACACTCGACAAACTCAATTCCATGGGCCTGGCCGGCATGGCAAAGGCCTTCGGGGAGCTCGTCACCAACGGCGAAGCCGAACATCTCTCGCATGCCGAGTGGCTAGGACTGCTGCTCGAACGGGAGTGGAGTTCCCGCTACGATCGTAAGCTTGCCGCACGCCTCAGGTTTGCCAAGCTTCGCCACCAGGCCACCCCGGAAGATGTCGACTACCGCAGCGAGCGCGGCCTTGATCGCGCGCTCTTCATGAAGCTGCTCGGCGGCGACTGGATCAACGCTCATGACAATCTGGCCATTTGCGGACCCTCGGGTGTCGGAAAAAGCTGGTTAGCCTGCGCTCTCGGCCACAAGGCTTGCCGTGACGATCGTTCCGTTCTCTATCAGCGTGTCCCACGACTGTTTGCTCAGCTCGCACTTGCTCGCGGCGACGGCAGGTATGCTCGGCTGCAACGTACCCTGGGCCATGTTCAAGTCCTGATCCTCGACGACTGGGGTCTCGAACCGCTCAACGAACAGGCCCGGCACGACCTCCTCGAAATCCTGGAAGATCGCTACGGCCGCAGATCAACCATCATTACCAGCCAACTTCCGGTGTCGGCATGGCACGACGTCATAGGAAACCCGACTTATGCTGATGCCATCCTGGATCGCCTCGTTCACAACGCCCATCGCATCGAATTGAGCGGCGATAGCCTACGCCGAAACCTGCCCCGAAAAGCTTGACACCCCGCCTAAATGGACTGACAACAATCATCGCCTGCAGACCCCACTAAACAGGGGGCGAGATCATCCCGGAATCAAGGGGCGCAATCATCTCGGAACAAAGGGGCGGCTTCATCGGAATCGGCAGATTAAGATTGCGGCGGTTATGCAGCCACTCGCAAGGAGAGCTCCAATGGCAGTTCGTGTCGATCTCATGATCTCGCTCGACGGTTTCGCGACAACGACGGACCAGACGCCCGAAGTCCCGTTTGGCGACGACTGGCCGCGTCTCGTCGGCGCATATGCAGCAACGCGAACGTTCCGTGAGCGCGTGCTCAAGGATACCAGCGGGGCTGGGACCACAGGCGTCGATGACAATTACGCGGGGGAGTACTTCGAAAATGTGGGTGCCGAGATCATGGGCGCTGGCATGTTCGGACTCCACAACTTTCCCGACGATCCGAATTGGCGTGGTTGGTGGGGCGACGAGCCGCCATTCCGGGTTCCGGTCTTCGTCCTCACCCACAAGCCGCGGCCCTCCCTGGAAATGGCCGGTGGGACGACTTTCCATTTCCTCAACACCACGCCTGTTGATGCGCTGCAGCAGGCTGTTGCCGTGGCGGGCGGCAAAGATGTGCGGGTTGGCGGTGGTCCTACTATTGTTCGCGACTTCCTCAAGGCGGGCCTTGTGGATCGTCTTCATGTTGCTATCACTCCGATTTTGCTTGGGCGCGGCATACGCCTGTGGGACGATCTGCGCGGCTTGGAAGCTGGCTGTACAGTCAAGGCCGAGACAGCATCGAGCGGCACCATCCACCTCACATTCCAACGCTAGCCTCTAGCCTGTGACTTTGGGCGATCATGGACTGTCCACCGGTGGTCCATGATGTCGGCTTCTCGAGTTACGGGCCTAGGTGCTGGCAGTCTGCTTTCGGCCGCAAGGCCAACACCGAATTACCTACGGAAACGCAAATGGAAATGATCTGGTTTTGCTTGACCTTCCCGCCCTCAACACCCCAGCCCTGCACAATCGGCATTGCTAGCACGCTACCAATCTCGGACCAATCGCCTATATCGGGTAGCGCGGATTCGAGTTAGAGTGCCTCCCGCGCACTCTCAGCAAGCCGCTGCCAGCCTGCGGTTCGGCACACCCAAAGGGAACTCCACCCTTGCCTGGCAAAATTAGAGTTCGAGGATAAAAATAATGGCTGGCATAGCAACAAGCTCTGCGCCCGCTAGCGGTCGTGCCTCCACGCACCAGGGCCAGGGCAACTATCAATTCGCGCTCGTCGCACTCACCTCGCTCTTTTTCATGTGGGGTTTCATCACCTGTCTGAACGACATTCTCGTCCCGCATCTAAAGAGCGTCTTTCACCTCAACTACACCCAATCGATGCTGATCCAGCTGTGCTTTTTCGGCTCATATTTCATCGTCTCGCTGCCAGCGGGCGCGCTGGTCAAGCGCATCAGCTATAAATGGGGCATTGTCGTCGGCCTCGTCATCGCCGCCGTCGGCTGCGCCCTGTTCATCCCGGCCGCCAGCTACCGCGTCTATGCCCTCTTCCTCGGCGCCCTCTTCGTGCTCGCTGCCGGCATCACCGTCCTGCAGGTCGCGGCCAACCCCTATGTCACAGTGCTTGGCCCTCCGGACACCGCCGCAAGCCGCCTGAATCTGACCCAGGCCTTCAATTCGCTCGGCACCACCCTCGCTCCGCTCCTCGGCGCGATGCTGATCCTCTCGGCCGCAACCATCGCCACCACCAACACGACGCCGGAGCAGCTCGACGCGTTGCGGCTTGCCGATGCTGGCGCGGTGAAATTCCCCTATCTGCTGCTTGCTTTAGCCTTCCTTATACTTGCCGCCGTTTTCGCCGCACTGAAACTGCCGGAGGTCGAAGACGAGGAAACGATCGAGCCCATGCGCGGCGGCGGATCGGCATTGCAATATCGCCACCTCGTGCTCGGAGCGGTCGGGATATTTCTCTATGTCGGCGCCGAAGTCAGCGTCGGCAGCTTCCTCGTCAATTTCCTGAGCCAGCCGGACATCGCCCAACTGTCCGAAGCCGACGCCGCCCATTACGTCTCCTATTTTTGGGGCGGCGCCATGATCGGACGCTTCATCGGCTCGCTGGTCATGCGCCATATCGACGATGGCAAGGCGCTTGCCTTCAATGCGGCGATCGCGGCCATTCTGCTGCTGGTAACCGTGCTCTCGACCGGCCATGTCGCCATGTGGTCGGTGCTGGCGATCGGCCTTTTCAACTCCATTATGTTCCCGACGATCTTCAGTCTCGCTCTGCACGGTCTCGGCAAATATACCAGCCAGGGCTCGAGCATCCTCGTCCTCGCCATCGTCGGCGGCGCCATCTTGCCG
Organism: Rhizobium jaguaris; assembly: GCF_003627755.1. Lineage (NCBI taxonomy): Bacteria > Pseudomonadati > Pseudomonadota > Alphaproteobacteria > Hyphomicrobiales > Rhizobiaceae > Martinezella > Martinezella jaguaris. The sequence goes on from NZ_CP032694.1 coordinate 2,603,089, forward strand.
GTCATCCAGGGTACGCTTGCCGATACCATCGGCATCCACCTCGCCTTCCTGATGCCGATCCTCTGCTATGCCTACATCGCGTTCTACGGCCTCAAGGGCCACAAGCCTGCGTAACCTTTAGAAAACCATTGCGCCCCGTCTGGCCGTAAGGCGGGGCGCAAAAGGCTTGATCCGGAGCACAACGCTTGGCATCGTTGCAATGCAACAGAGATGGAAGGACAAGCCATGAAAGCGCTGCTGCTCATCGACATCCAGAATGGTTTCTGCCCCGGCGGCAATCTGCCAGTGCCCGATGGGGATCAGGTGGTGCCTGTCGCCAACAGGCTGATCGACAGCGGCAAATACGACATGGTGCTCGCCTCCCAGGATTGGCATCCCGCCGGCCACGGCAGCTTCGCCTCATCCCATCCCGGCAAGAAGCCCTTCGAAATGGGCATGCTTTCCGGCAAGCCCCAGATGATGTGGCCGGATCACTGCGTCCAAAATACCGAAGACGCCATGCTTCATCCTGATCTGAATGTCGATGGTATCGACTTCATTCAGCAGAAGGGCCAGAACCCAGCCGTCGACAGCTATTCCGCCTTCCGCGACAATGATCAGGCCGCCCTTACCGGCCTTGCCGCACATTTGCGGGCCGAGGGCATTACCCAACTCGACCTCTGTGGGCTGGCAACGGATTATTGCGTGAAATTCTCGGCTCTGGATGCTATTGAAATGCTGCAGGGCGTCACCGTACGCTTCATCGAGGACGCTAGCCGCGGCATCGACCCTGCCGGCGTCAAAGCAGCGATCAACGAAATGCGGACACGCGGCGTCGGCATCATCGACAGCAAAGAAGCGCTTGCCTAAAATTCCTCCTATCAAGCTAAACCTTCCCTAAAGAAAATAACGCAAGCTGTTCCCGGTATTGAAGATATTGGGACAATTCGCGTGCAGTCGATCACCATCAACGGCCGTTTCCTCAGTCAGCCTTTGTCGGGCGTGCAGCGCTTCGCCCGTGAGTTGACATTGGCGCTCGACCGCAAGATCGCCTCCGGCGCCGTGCCAGCGGCGCTGAAGGGGATCAACTGGCGGCTGGCCGTGCCGCGCGACACACAGGTAGATATCGGGCTCTCGGCCATATCGGTCGATGCCTTCAGCTCCGGTCCTGGCCATGTATGGGAGCAGACGGCGCTGCTTGCCCATTCCCGTGGTGGCCGGCTGATCGGCTTCGGCGGCAGCGGCCCGCTGCTGCATCGCCGCCAGGCCGTGGTCATCCATGACGTGACGATCTTCCGTCATCCTCAATCCTTCAAGCGCAGCTATCGCCTGCTACACGGCGCGCTCGGCTCGGTGCTGACCCGCACGGCGAAGATCGGCACCGTGTCGGAATTCTCGCGCAAGGAACTGGCCTCCGTCTTCCATGTTCCTACCGACGGCATCGATGTCGTCTACAACGCCGTCGATCATTTCGCCGCCATCGAGCCGGATGAGACGATCATCCGGCGCCTGGGCCTCAAAACGAATGGCTTCTTCCTGCTGGTCGGCACCATGAAGCCGAACAAGAACCTCGATTTCGCCATCCGTGCCTTTGAAGCGCTAGGCGACCCCGATCAGAAGCTGGTGGTCGTCGGCGGCACCGCGCCGACCGTGTTCAAATCGGATGGCCCCGAATCGAATGATCACATGCTCTTTCCCGGGCGGCTAAGCGATGCGGAAATCGCAGCGCTCGAGCGCCACGCTACCGCTTTCGTCTTCCCAAGCCTCTATGAAGGTTTCGGCATTCCGCCGCTGGAAGCGATGACGCAGGGCTGCCCGGTGCTTGCCGCCGACATCCCCGCCGTACGCGAAGCCTCCGGCACCGCCGCGCTATATTTCGATCCGACGCAACAGGATGAACTGGTTGCTGCCATGCGCCGGATAGCTGGCGACGAAACGCTGCGCGAGGACCTGCGCGAAAGGGGCCGAGAGAATGTCGCCCGTTTCTCCTGGGACCACAGCGCCGACCGCGTGCTCACCATGCTGGAAGGTCTCTAATTCAGGACACGGCCGGCCGGCGGAACATCCTGACGAAATAGCTGTGGAGGCCAAGCAGACAGAAGACCGCGCCACCGACGATGCCAGCACCGACCGATATCCACAGCGAATAATCGAAGCCGACGGTCGCGAACACCGGTGCGGCAAGCCCGGCCGCGGAAAGCACAACCGGCGGCCAGATGAATTCAAAGCGCAGCGCCCTGAGCACTTTCACGCCGATCACCATGGCGATCAGCGCCCCGACCATACCGCCCGCCATCAGCGCGCCATCGCTGAACGACACAAGATAACCGCCCGCAAGTGCGCCTGCATTGAGCAGCGCGCAATCCACCACCGCCAGCAGAAAGATCGCCAGCAGCCGATGGCGCAGATGTGCCGGCGTCGGCAGCATATTGAGCGTCAAGGCTCGGCAGACCGACAGACCGGTGACGAAAGGGGCCGCACTCAGAAAACCATCGCGCAGACCCTGTGCAATGACGAAATGACCGACCGGCTGCAGCAGCGCGAAGATCCCTGCCGCCGTCATCAACGTGAAACCCGTAAGCAGCGAATAATAAGCGCCAAGCTGCCGCCTGAACGCCGGTGTCGCACCCTCGCGATCGTAAGTTGCAACCACATCGGGATACTGGATCGCCTGCAGAGCCGAGACAATGAGCACGAAAGGCCTCTGCAGCAGGTCGAGTGCCAGCAACGCTCCCGCTGCCCCGCCCGCCCCCAACGCCGCAGTCAGGATCGACTTCAACCCCAGTGGCGCCAATAGCCCGATCACCGACGCGCCGGCCGCGACACTGCCATAGACGAAATGTTTTCGCACCAACGGCAATTCGATACCGGCCGCCTCGCGCAGGCTGTTGCGGGTCAGGAACATTGCCAGCGCACCATAGGCGACATAGCCGACGAGCAGGCCAGCCACCGCATAGGTGAAATTCGGCATGATCGCCGCGCCGGCCAAAGTCCCGACCGCCAGAATGGTGGCCCGCGATCCCTGTAGCCGCGAGAAGGCACGGAACTCCTGTCGAAAACGCAGCATGGTCAGATGCAGGTCGCTGCCACCCTGAAAGATCGCCACCAGACCGCCGAGTACAGCGATCTCTGACGGCACGGCGAAAAGGGTCGATGCAACCGCAGCCAGAAGGCAGATCACGGAGCAAGCAGCAAATTCTGCAGTCAATGCTGTACGCTCCGCTGCCTCGCTGCCCGGCGCTTGGCCTGGATAGAAGCGGCTGCAGGCGAAACGCACCCATTCGAAACAAAAGATCGCCGCGAACTGGCTGATGGAGATGAACAGCGAATAGCCCGCATAATCCGCCGGTGACAGCAAATGCGCGACCGCGATCAGCAGCCCGAAGGCCACCGCCGCCTGATAAAAATATGCCGCCAACGCTATGATCTTCGCCATGCAGGCAGCTAACAGCAAAAGATTGAGAAAAGCGCTAAGCTATATGCGCAACATATAATGGACTGGACCAGTTGATGTCCGCCTTGAATTGCCTTTTTGCACCGCACACGTTAGAAGGACCCGCCAAATCAAAGGGGCGGGAGACGGAGAGGCGTTGGGCGGCGTCAGTCCGTGGAGGAGTGTCAGCATGGAAACGATCAGCACGATAGCCGCGTTGCGCGAACATCTTGCTTCCCACCGCAGGGCCGGCAAAAGCATCGGCCTGGTGCCGACCATGGGCTATCTGCATGCCGGCCACCTGGAGCTGGTTGCCCGCGCCAGGGCTGAAAACGACATTGTTGTCGTGTCGATCTTCGTCAATCCGCTGCAGTTTGGCGCCAACGAGGATCTTGCAAAATATCCGCGCGATCTCGAGCGCGACAGCGCCTTGCTTCGTGATGGCAAAGTCGATTTTCTCTTCGCTCCAACTGTGGCCGACATGTATCCGCGGCCGATGGCGACGCTCGTCGATGTGCCTAAGCTTGGGATGGAATTGGAGGGCGCGGTTCGCCCCGGCCATTTCTCCGGCGTCGCCACGGTCGTTACCAAGCTTTTCAACATCGTCCAGCCCGACAGCGCCTATTTCGGCGAGAAAGACTATCAGCAGGTGGCGATCATCCGCCGCATGGTGGACGATCTGGCTCAGCCAGTCCGCATCGTCCCGGTTCCGACCGTGCGCGATGCTGATGGCTTGGCGTTGTCCTCGCGCAATGTCTATCTCTCGAAAGAAGAACGCGCCGCAGCCGTCATCGTGCCGAAGGCGCTGGCCGAGGCTGAACGGCTCTATGCTGAAGGTGCCGACGATCCAGCGGCGTTCGAGGCGGCGCTTGGCTCATTCATTGCCAGGGAGCCGCTGGCAACGCCCGAAGTCGTCGCCGTCCGCAATCCCGATACTCTGGAGCCACTGACGAGACTGCAAGGCCAGCCTATCCTCGTCGCCCTCTTCGTCCGCATCGGCACCACCCGCCTGCTGGACAATCGCGTTATTGGTCTCAAGCAGACCGTTAGCGACAAGGCCGCCTGAGATGAGCACCGTTGGACAAACCAAGCGCACCACCCCCGCCCAGATCGAAGCGATGAAGGGCACACGCCCGATCGTCAGCCTGACGGCCTACACGACGCCGATCGCCCGTCTTCTCGACCCGCATTGCGACCTGCTCCTGGTCGGCGATTCCCTCGGCATGGTTCTCTACGGCATGGAATCGACCGTCGGCGTAACATTGGAAATGATGATCGCCCATGGTCAGGGCGTCATGCGCGGCGCAAAAAAAGCCTGCGTCATCGTCGACCTGCCCTTCGGCTCCTATCAGGAATCGAAGGAACAGGCTTTTCGCAATGCGGCGCGCATTTTGAAAGAAACCGGCTGCAACGGCGTTAAGCTGGAGGGCGGTGAAGAAATGGCCGAGACGGTTGCCTTCCTCACCCAACGTGGCGTGCCGGTCTTCGGCCATATTGGACTGATGCCGCAACTGATCAACACCACAGGCGGTTATCGCTCGCTCGGTCGCTCCGACAAGGAAGCTGACAAGATTCGGCGAGATGCAAAAGCAATCGCCGACGCCGGTGCCTTCGCCCTTGTCGTTGAAGGGACGGTCGAGCCACTCGCCCGCGAGATCACCCAATCGATTGCCATCCCCACCGTCGGCATCGGCGCTTCAGCGGCCTGCGACGGCCAGATCCTCGTCTCCGACGATATGCTCGGCCTCTTCAACGATTTCAAACCTCGCTTCGTGAAGCATTTCGCCGAATTGGCGCCGACCGTTTCCAAGGCGGCGGAAGCCTATGCAGCGGAAGTGACGGCGCGGACATTCCCAGGCCCGGAACATACATTCCAGGTCAAAAAGTAGCGGGACGCGCCGCCACATTCGTTGTCCTTCCGATAGAATGCCTTCGGGGCAGCAACCGAAACGAGGCCAGTTCGATGGTTTGTGTGGAACGAGGAAGCCTCCTTGGTACCGGTAAAGAGGCGGAGGTCTATGAAAACGGCCAGTTGGTCCTGAAGCTATATAAGTCATCCAAGACTTCAGCCTTTCGGGAGGCGGCGATCCTCGCAATCCTCGAGGATCTCGGAGTAGACGCCCCAAGGGTGCAGGACGTTGGCGATATCGAGGGCCGCTGGGGCCTGACCATGACGCGAGCCGAAGGCGGCACATTCGGCGAAGCAATTGCCCTGCAGCCGCTGCAGGCGTCGGTCTATCTCAATGCTCTGGTAGCTATGCATCGCAAAATCCACGAACATAGCGGCGTCAGGCTTCCAAGCATAAAATCGCGCTTGGCTCATAACATTGAGAGCGCGGCGCAATTAGAGGAGATCCAGCGGCAGCATCTCTTGTCCGGGCTTCGTCTCCTACCGGACGGCGACAGGCTTTGCCATGGCGATTTTCATCCGTGGAATGTGCTTGGATCTCTTGAGCGCGCGGTCATCGTCGATTGGCTTGACGCCTGCAGCGGAGACCCCCTTGCCGATGTCTGCCGAAGCTACGTTCTCATGCATCACTATGACCATGACCTGGCCGCAGCCTATCTCGATGCCTATGCGGGTACAAACGGCGGGAGCCGTGCGGCTATCCTCGCCTGGCTTCCTTATGTTGCGGCGGCTCGTTTGTCCGAGGGCGTTCCGGATGAGGTCGACAGTTTGATTAGGATGGTCGAGAGCGACACGCCGATCTGAGTCACCGCTTACCCGGCGGTGAATGGCTTACCGCTTCCTTCTCCAACAGATAGATCGCCTCACCGAAATCCTCCATCTTCGTCATCAGCGCCGCATGGGCGTCGCGCAGGCCCTGATTGTAGAAATGCGGGCCGATCTCGCTGGTGAAGAAATCGAACAGGAATTCCGCCGGCAGCGCACCAATCGTCTGGTCGAGTTCGTCGGAAAAATAGTGCTGAATCCGGGCCACGATCGCGGCCTTTTCCTCTTTAGAAAAGCTAATCTTTTTCACGTGTTGCGCTCCGACGTTTACGAGCAAATCCAATCGGCTGGATCAACGAAATCAATTGTCCCATCAAGGAAATTGAATTGCCGACGCTCCACACGCAGCTTACAGGGCGAAAGGTTTTCCATAAAGGACAGAGCGGGAGATGGGTCGCGCGGATTTTTTTGAGGGGTTGAAGGGTGGTATTCCCGTCGGCCTCGCAGCGGCGCCCTTCGGCGCATTGTTTGGCGCCTTGGCGCGCGACCAGGGCATGTCGCTCGGCGAGCTGACCCTGATGAGCGGCACGGTCTATGCCGGCGCCAGCCAGATGGTGGGCATCGATCTTTTCGGCCACAACGTCCAGGCATGGCTGATCGTGCTGTCGATCCTGGCCGTCAATTTTCGCCATGTGCTCTACTCAGCGGCAATCACCCGTTACATCAGGCATTTCTCGCCCGTCCAAAAATTCTTCACCTTCTTTCTGCTGGTCGACCCGCAATTTGCCGATACGGTCAAACGCGGCGAGAGCCGCAAGCCAGTCACCTTTGCCTGGTATCTCGGTTTTGCAGCGATGGTGTATATCCCCTGGGTGGTGCTGAGCTTTGTCGGCGGTCTGCTTGGCAGCCTGATCGGCGATCCCCGGACAATCGGCCTTGATATTCTGCTGCCGGTCTATTTCCTCGGCATCGTCATCGGTTTCCGCAAACGTGACAATTTCCTACCCGTGGTCATCGCCAGCACCGCTGCCTCCGCCATTGCCTACCGCTACGTCGGTTCGCCCTGGCATGTCAGCATCGGCGCCCTTGCCGGCGTTGCCCTTGCCGCCGCGCTGCCGCCGGTCAAGTCGAACCGCAAGCCCGACCTCGCCACCGAAAATCACGAGGTCTGAGCATGACCGATTTCGACCCGCATATGGTCCTGCTGATCTTCGCCGCCGCCGTCGTGACATATCTCACCCGCATCGGCGGCTACATTCTCATCACCAAGATGACGCGCATTCCTCCGCGCGTCGAAGCCGCATTGAATGCCGTGCCGGCTGCCGTGTTAACGACACTCGTCGCACCGGCCTTTTTTATCGGTGGCTGGGATACGAAGGTGGCGATGGCTGCGGCACTGCTAGCAGGCCTGCGCTTCTCACCGACAGTCATGCTGATCACGGGATGGGTCGTCGTGATGGCATGGCGGCACTTTGCCGGGATTTAGAGCAATCTCAGGAAAAGTACGCAGCGGTTTTCCGCCTGAAAATTTCGAAAAAACAACGGGATAGAGCGGTTCTAAGATTCGTGAAAAGCCGAACCGCTCCAATACCTTCTCCCTCGTCGGGAGAAGGTAACTTGCTTCAATGGCTCAATTCCAGCGTCGCGTTCTCCAGCCAGGCCTGAATATCCGGATCGTGGATCAACGGCATCAGCGCCTCCCGGGTCTTGGCGTGGTAGTCGTTCAGCCAGTGCAGCTCATCATGGGTCAGCAGTTCCGGAAGAACGAGACTGCGGTCGATCGGGCAGAACGTCAGCGTTTCAAAACCAAGCATCGGCATATCACCGCCTTCGATCTCTTCCGGATCGCGGATATAGATCAGGTTCTCGATGCGAATGCCGAAATGGCCGGGACGATAGTAGCCGGGCTCGTTCGACAGGATCATGCCGGGCAGCAGTTCCTGCGTCGATAGCCGCGAGATGCGCTGCGGGCCCTCATGCACGGAAAGGTAGGAGCCGACGCCATGGCCCGTGCCATGGGCGAAGTCGACGCCGGCTTTCCACAGAGCGATGCGCGCCAACGGGTCCAGATCGCAGCCGCGCGAACCTTTGGGGAAACGCGCCGTGCTGATGGCGATCATGCCCTTCAGCACTAGTGTGAACAGGCGCTTCTGCTCTTCGGAGACCGCGCCAATTCCCACCGTGCGGGTGATGTCGGTGGTGCCATTGATATATTGCGCGCCGGAATCGATCAGAAACAGCTCGCCGGCTTGAATCAGCCGATCAGTCTCCGTCGTCACGCGATAGTGCATGATCGCCGCATGCTCGCCGGCACCGGCAATGGTGTCGAAGGAGATATCCTTCAGCGGGTTCTGCATGCTCTGGCCGACGCGCGCGCGGCTTGCCTCCAACCGCTGGGCGGCGGCTATTTCCGTGATAGTGCCAGGCTTGCTGCTTTCCAGCCAATAAAGGAATTCGACCATGGCGGCGCCGTCCTGCAGATGAGCGGCGGCTGAGCCGTTGATTTCTGCGGCATTCTTGCACGCCCGCGGCAGCCGGGCCGGATCGGTGCCCTCCACCACCTCGCCGCCCTCGCGACGGATGATATCCGTCAGCGCGTAGGAGGCTAGATCGGGATCGACCAAAATGCGCCCGCCATTTGCGGAGGCTATGGCCAGTTGCTTGACGAAATCGGAAGGCGGCAACTGCGTGCAGATCTGCGCCAGATAGGCCTCCGCCTCGACCTTGGTCTTGCGCTTGTCAAGGAAAAGCTGTGCCTCGCCGTCGGCATAGATGATGGCACGGGCAAGAGGATGCGGCGTATGGGGCACGTCGTTACCGCGAATATTGAAGGTCCACGCGACTGAAGACGGATCGGTGATCAGCGCCGCCTTGAGGTTCTTTGCCTTCAGATCGACCGCCATGGTTGCCAGCTTGTCTTTGGCTAACACACCGGCTTGCGCGATATCCTGGATGATGACGGCACCCAGCGGCTCGGCCGGCCGGTCGCTCCAGAGCTTGTCGAGCGGGTTATGCGGCAGGAAGATGAGCTTGCCTCCGATTTCCGCCAGCGCCTTTTCCAGCCGCCGGACTTCAGCGCCGGTATGCAGCCACGGATCGATGCCGAGTTTGAAACCTTTAGGCGCATGGCGCGGCAACCACACATGCGGCGGCTCGTCGACCAGATCGCCGCCGGTGAAGACGGATCCGTCCACCTGCTCGGCAAGCTGCGTCACATAGCGGCCATCGACGAAAACCACGGCTTGAGACTGTGTCACAAGTGCAACACCCGCCGAGCCAGTGAATCCCGTCAGCCAAGCCAAACGCTCCGAACACTTGGGCACATACTCGCCCTGATATTCATCGGCGCGGGGTACCAGGAAGCCATCTATGCCGAGATCGCCGAAGGCTGCGCGTAGACCGGCGACGCGTTCGCGGCCGAATTGCGGGGTGGAGGTGACATCGAAAGACTGGAACATGGCTTAATCCGAAATTGATCGAGAATCCGCGAAACTGAGTGCTGACAGCATGTTAGAGCATGATCCCGTGAAGTGCGAAACGATTTTCGGACCGGATTACGCGCTATTGATCCGATAGCGAGCTCCAGTCGAGGAACACACAAATGAAGCGAGTCGCGCGTTAACGAATTCGCCCATTTCGTGAGCAGCCGGTGCGGATTGTGACATCATCACGGCACATAATATGCATGAACTGCATAGCTCCCATGAAGCATGCCCCCTGCCACGCAGGAGTGCGAGTCGCTATATCGGCCGCATCAAACGGGGTTCACAGCGAACCCACTCGAAAAGGACTATGACAATGACTATCTCTCGCTCCGCATATGTTAGCCCGGCGCTGGCAGGCGAGCGTCGCACCGTACGCCACTCCATCGGCGCGCTTCGTCAGCTCGAGGTCGAAACGTCGAAGGCAATCGGCGCAAACCGTGGCGGTCGCCACTAACAGTTACAAAGCTACGCGTTCGTATTGGATCGCGGTCCGGAACTCCTCCTCCCTCCCCGGCTCGCATCCAGAACGGTAGAGCCCGCTTGAGCACTCCTCCACACGCTCGCGGGCAAGATCGGTCAAATACCGATCTGCAAGGCGGTGCTTCGGCACCGCCTTTTGCATTTTGAACGCATACTAAACTCCCCTCTCCCCGCGTTGGGCAAGGGTGAGGGGCAAAGAGCCTGGCGAAGGATCTTAAGGCCGGTCGAGATGGATCGTGACCCAGCCGTTGCGCCAGATGGTGCGCACATGGCGCATCCTCGCACCATTGTAGGCCGCCAGCACCTTCCAGCGTTGCGCGGCGAGGATGCCGGAAAGAATCACTGAGCCACCGGGAGCGAGATGGGCGACCAGTTGCGGCGCCATCCTGATCAGTGGCCGAGCAAGAATATTGGCGATGATCAGATCGAAAGGCCCGTGGCGGGAAAAAGCTGTCGAATGAAAGCCAGGCGCCGTCTCCAGAGCGATACCGGAGGCAATGCCGTTGCGACGGACGTTTTCGCGGGCGACGCGGACGGCGACCGGATCGATATCGGTAGCGAGAACCGGAATATTGCGCAGTTTGCGCACGCCGATCGCCAGCACGCCGCTGCCGGTGCCGAGATCAAGCGCATTGCGCACCCGCCGGCTGGCGAGCACTTTTTCGATCGTCTCCAGGCAGCCCGCCGTCGTACCGTGATGACCCGTCCCGAAAGCTTGGCCGGCATCAATCTCGATGGCGATATCGCTAGGCCCCACCTTGTCGCGGTCATGCGAGCCGTGCACCAGGAAGCGCCCTGCCCGAACCGGCTTCAATCCCTCCAGCGACTTGGCGATCCAATCGACATCGGGAATGACTTCCCTTTCGATGACGAGCTCCGGAAAAGCCGGCTTCAGAACGTTCGCAAAACGGGCGCGAACCTCATCTTCGTCGTCTGCGTAGAGATAAATAGAAGCTTCCCAGATATCCTTCTTCTCATCGATCTCGGTGGTAGCAATCGGCAATTCTTCGTCTTCGAACACCGGCGTCATCAGATCGAGAATCTGTTCGGCCTTCTTCTCGGTCGTCGTCACATAGAGGCGGATTTCACTCAAGTCTTTGGTCTCTCTTAATTCTTATTCGGCCCAATCGATCCATGGCGGCCTTGGCGTGTCATAGCCGGAAATACTATGAAGCAGCTGGCGCCGCACCGGTCCAAAACGCAGAAGCAACGGTGCGAACAGATTGCGCGCGGCAATCGCCAGCGGATTTCTCATCGTGACCAGGCGGGTCAGGCCATAGGTCTGCTTCAGCACCTGTTTCACGGCTGGAATTCTGAGCGCCGAATACTCCTGTTCGCGGCCTTCCGCAATGAGCCAGGCGAGCCAGCAGGCATCCTCTATGCCGAGATTCATGCCGCGGGCTCCCGCCGGGGAATGAATATGGGCCGCATCACCCGCCAGGAACACGTTGCCCTTGGCCATCGGCTCGACATGGCGGAAATGGATACGGAACTGCGAGACCCAGGTCTTTTCGACAATCGCCTCGGGATGAACGATGCGGCTTTCGAAATCCTCCAATGTCGAGATGTAACGCAGCACATCGGCGGACACCGGCAAACGTCCGAGCATGCCGGGATCGCAAAGTGTGATCTCGGCAAAATGCGCATCCACCGGTTTCACATACCGAAAATCGGCGAGATAGAAATAAGCCTCCAGCGCCTCGCCGGGAAAACCGGCGCCAAGTGCCTTACGAACGGCCGAATGCGCACCGTCAGCCCCGACGAGGATGTCGGGGCGAACCGTTTCCGTGGTCCTGTCCAAGCGCCGCAGCGTCACCTCCGGCTTCAGAGGATCGGCGATTGTTTCCGGCTCGACCGCCGTTTGCCACTCGGGCGAAATGCCGTAATCCGCTAGCGCTTCGATCAACAACCGCTCGGTTGCTCCCTGCGCCAAGCCATGAATAGCACAAAAACGGCCCGGCAACCGCCGCGTATCGACATTGGCAAGAACCTTCGCTCCGGAACGGAGGCGGAAATGGGCAATCGGCTGAGCGGCTGCAACAATATGATCGGTAACACCAGCGGCCGAAAGCAGCGTCAATGTCCGGGCATTGATACCGAGAGCCCGGCTCTCCTCCAGGGGCGCCGGCCCTTGGCCATCATCGACGATGCGTGGGACAAAGCCGCGGCGAGCAAGTTCCAGGGCCGCAGTCAGGCCAACCGGGCCTGCACCTGCAATCAGGATGGATTTGGCCTTCGCCCCGTCCCCCATCGGCGCTCCTATCCCTTTTTGATGAGGTTCTCCAGTTTCTTGACCGCCATGTCCGGGTCTTCCTGATAGGCGATCGTGCCCGCGAAACGACCGGCAGAATCAAGCAGGAAGACCGAGGCAGTGTGGTCCATGGTATAATCACCATTCGGGTCCTTCTCGTCGAGCGGAACTTTCTTGGCGTAGACCCTGAAGCCCTTGACCATATCCATCACCTTGTCGGGATCACCCGAAATGCCGGTAATGCGGCTCGATACGTTGGAGACATACTGGTTCATGATCGCCGGCGTATCGCGCTCCGGATCGACAGTGACGAAATAAGCGTTGAGCTTCGTTCCGTCGGGATCGACCTTCTGCATCCAGCCGTTCAACTCGAACAAGGTCGTCGGGCAGACATCAGGACAATGCGTATAGCCAAAGAACAGCGCCGCCGGTTTGCCGCGAAGTGCCTGGTCGCTGATCGGCTGGCCATTCTGCGCAACCAGCGTGAACGGCACCCCGTATGGGCCTGCACTCGCGACGTCCGGCGACCGGGTGATCCCAAAGCTCAACCAGCCCAACAGCCCGGCCACAATCACCACGGCTATCCAGACAACAATCCGTACGGTCTTCATCGCTGCTTTCCTCACCACCCACCGCGGCTCGATATATGGGCGGCGGGCATCATTGCGTGGGTGTAGCCGGTTGAAGTGGAGGAGGCAATTCAAGAAGATGTTTTTGGGCCTACAAGCCCGAACCAAGCGCAAAGATACGGAATCAGGGCCGGTGTTAAACCAATCCTAACCACTCCGCGCCAACATCAAAAACACAGAGGCGAAGTCCGACTCGCCGGCCGCCCAATATGCGGCAGACCGATCTTCTTTCAGAAGGGCATGACGCCCGCCGGAGCAGCGAAGCGTTTTTCAAACGCCAAAGCCACCGGATGCTGCCGCAGCCACGAGCCGCCCCAGCCGATCCCTTTTTTCAATCACTACCGCCGCCTGCCGCCGGCGCCAAACGGGAAGTTCTTGACCATGACGAATGCCATCAAACAATCGGGCGCCTATCTGGAGATCGTCTCCTTCCATCTCGGCGACCAGGAATTCTGCATCGACATCATGGCCATCCGCGAAATCCGCGGTTGGGCGCCCGTGACACCGATGCCGCATACGCCGCCCTATGTGCTTGGCCTCATCAACCTGCGCGGCGCGGTGATTCCGGTCATCGACATGGCCTGCCGCCTCGGCATGAAGATGACCGAACCGTCCGAACGCTCCGCCATCATCGTCACCGATATCGCCGGCAAACTCGTCGGCCTGCTGGTCGAGCAGGTCTCCGACATGATGAGCATCAAGAGCGAAGATCTTCAGCCGCCGCCGGAAATCATCCCGGAAGCACAGCGCGCCTTCTGCCGTGGTATCGTGGCGCTGGAAAAGACCATGGTCTGCTTCCTGAACCTCGACACCGTCATCGCAGACGAGCTGGCGCAGGCAGCCTGATTTCCGGAAAATGCAATAAACCAAAATCGCCCTGGAGCAGCAGCTTCAGGGCGATTGTGTTTGTAAGACCGACGTCGGCAGGGGTGTTGCCGGTGCGCCAGTCGCGCAGGCCGTGAACAGATGGAAGCAGCGCCTCCACGTTCGTCCCTAGAACTGCACCAAAACGGTGCAGTCCGAAAGCGACCGGGAGGTATTCAGTAACCAAACGGCAGGACTTTTTTTGGTACAAACCCCTTGACGATTGCAGATGCGGTATCCCGGTAATCCTATTTGGGTTTACCGTTCTTCCAGGTGACGCTTTGACCGAACAGCGGAACGGTCGAGATCGCCATTTTCGCCGAACCGTCGGTCAATTCGCGCGAATGGACGAGATAGATCAGCGTGTCATTTTTCTTGTCATAGATTCGGTTGACCACCAGCTTCTTCCAGATCAGCGACAAGCCGGCGCGAAACACCTCCTCACCACTCTCTGACAGGCTGATGTTGCCAATCTCGATCGGCCCGGTCTGGCGGCAGGCAATGGAGTTGTTGGAGGGGTCCTCGAACCAGTTGCCATTCTTCAGCCGGTCGATCACGCTGCGGTCAAAATAGGTGACATGGCAGGTGACTCCGGACACTTCCGGGTCAGGCACGGCGTCGACCAGAATGTCGTTGCCGGTCCAATCCACCCCAACCTTGCCGACAATCTCGGCTGAAGCGGAGACAGGCGCCAGTGCCAGGAGCGACGTGGCAATGGCGGCATGCAATTTCAATGAACACATCGAACATCCTCCAACATCGCCGCCGGTCGAGCAGCGGCACCGCTAAGGTAAGATGGCGGTCCGAGGATGCAAGGAGGTCGGGGCGCGACACAGACGCCCCGCAATGCTCACCTGATTTCTTTCAACACGACCTCGCCTGTCTCCAGAAGCGATTTGAGGTTGGATAGAATTTTCGGCCAACCGCCAGAGACGGCGCCGATGAATTTTGCGCCTTCTAGTTCCATCGTATGGGTGACCGTAAGTTTTACCGAGTCATCCACCGGCTCGATATCAATCACGCAACGCGACCAGCCCTCGGCCTTCAACTCGGGCATGAATTCGTTGCGCCATTTGATGGCCAGCCGCTTCGGCGGATCGAATTCCGCGATCTCGCCGGTGTCGGTGACCCGACCGTCCGGATAAATCATCCTCCATGGTGAGCCGACCTTCCAATCGGTCTCGTGCAGGATGTTGAACCAATATTTCTTGATGAATTCCGGCGTTGTCAAAGCCGACCAGACCTTCTCGGGCGTGGTGCGGATATAGGTGACATAAACAAAACTGCTTCCGGTCATGACATTTCTCCTCCTGTTAGGGTGGTTGCTGTTCACCGTGATCTGGCAACCGCTATTGGCCGCCATCGCCCTCCAGAGCTTTCTTGAGAGCGGAAAGAGCACTCAATTGCCGACGCTCGAATTTGTTGATCCAGCGTTCGGCAATGTGGTTGATCGGTACGGGATTGATGAAATGCAGCTTCTCCCGGCCCTGCCATTGCACGGACACGAGGTTCGCCTCCTCCAGGATGGCAAGATGCTTCGCCACCGCTTGGCGCGTCATCTCCAGCCCCTGGCAGAGTTCGCCGAGCGTCTGGCCGTTCTGCTCGTACAGCCTGTCCAGCAATTGCCGCCGGCTTGCATCCGCCAAAGCTCGAAAAACCGCATCGTCGTTCATATCAAACACGGAACCATTTAGTTGCCTATTAATGACCTTATAGGCAACTATTTGGTTGCATGTCAAGCGACATGTTCAGAGGCCGCAGCGGGAAACCGGTCAAGGCAGAGTTTTGGTCGTCAGATGGCGATGGCGTATTGCTCCTGCTCCATGCGCAGATGATCGAGCATTCGCGCAATTCCCTCCTCCAGACTGACGCGTGGGGAGAGCCCGTAAGAGCGCTGCAGGGCAGTATCGCCACAGCGATAGAAAACGCCCTCGGGGCGATCGCAGCGGCCGTTCACGACAGGATTCCAGCCAATTTGCCGGGCGATAATTCCCGCCAGCTCCATAAAGGAGGTAGCCCTCCCGGTCGAAAGGTTGAGGCTGGCACCATCTGGCAGGAGCTCCTTGGTTTTCCAGATGAAATCGATACAGTCATCGATATGGATAAAGTCCCGGCATTGCCGGCCGGAACCCCAGACGAAGACTTCCCTAGCACCTCTTTCCTCAAGCAGACGACGACAAATGGCCGGAAAGGGATAGGCGAGATCCTGATCCTCACCATAGCCGCTGAACGGCCGATAGGCGATGGCCCGGCTGCCATAGCGCTCGACATAGAGCTTCATAAGATATTCGCCGGTCAATTTCGCCCATCCATAGCTGAGATCGGGTACGCCGATGGCGGCGTCGAAAGAAATCATATCTTCCGAAAGCAGCCGATGGCTCGCGACCGTCTGCAGCGAGACGGGATAGGCCGCACTGGAACTGAAGAATACGACGCAGCCGGGTTTGGCGCGTGCCGCCCATTTCCACAATTCCGTATCGACTGCCAGATCCTCGGCAACGTCGAGCGTGCGGGCCTCCAGCGTCACACGGCCGCCGACCAGCGCCGCGAGATGGAAAACATAATCGAAATGTTCCACAGGGCGGAAAAAGAAAGTACGGCAGTCCTCCTCGAAAAAGGTGAAGCGCGATCCGGGAAACCGCTGCCAGACATCGGGATGCCGAGCCCCCGTCCCTTCCACCAGTTGGTCGACGCAGACGATATCCAAGCCTTCGGCCAAAAGTCGCCTGATCAGATGCCTCCCAACAAAACCACAGCCCCCCGTTACCAAAGCCCGCGCCATGTTATTGCCCCCTTTTCAATGAGCGAAGAAGCCGCTCCTGCCTGTATAGATATCGACCATGCGCCGACCCCATTCTGCTTTGCTGGGTGCAATCCGCTGGCCAAGCGCTAACGCGCCTTCGCATAGTTTCTGCATCAATCTGTCGTCATCGGTGCTCGCCAGGCGCTCCGCCAGCGAGCCGGCATCGCCGCTTCTAAAGACCAGCCCGGCGCCGTTCCGCTCTACTTCGGCGGCGATCAGCGCATTGCTGCTGACGATGACGGGAATGCCGGACATCAGTGCCTCGGCGGCCACAAGTCCGTAGGGTTCGGGCATGCGGGATGGCATGATGAAGACGCGCGCTTCCCCCGCCAGCGTCGTGACCTCTTCGTCGGCCAGCCAGCCCGGTACCCAACAATGCGGCAACGCTCGCTGCATTTCGTCGAGCAGCGGTCCGCGGCCGATCAGCGTCGCCGTTCGCCCAGTCTTGTTCAACGCGTCGGCGAGCGTGCGAACGCCCTTTTCCCAGCACATACGCCCCAAGAAGACGGTACGGCGGTTGCGCCAGGCCTCCACGGGAACCGGCGTCAGGGGCTCGGTTGGCGTGCGCAAGGTCAGAAAATGTTGCAGTGGACCGGAGCGCAGATAGGCCTCCATGCTCTCGTGAGCGAGTACGATGCCGACGCGGCTCCAGAATTCTTCGCCGACGCCGCGTTGTGTCAGCGTGCGGCGAAAGCGCCAGAGTTTGTGGAGATAGTTGCGCTTGTCGCAATTGGTCGCAAGACACTCCGCCGACAGCGGACGGACATTACAGACCGTACCACTTTGGAAATTGATCAGTCCTCCGTTCGGACAACTCAGGAAGAAATCGTGCGCGGTGATGATGACCTTGGCCTTGTGTTTGGCGAGGGCATAGAAGATCGATGGCGAGAGAATCTGCGACCAGCCGTGCACATGGACGATGGTCTCTTCATCGGTTTCCTTCAACAGCGCATCCAGCGCCTCGTAGGCGCGCTTGTTGTAGTTTTTCTCGAATACGTCGGTGAAAGTAGGGCCGTCGCGCAGCGGTCGTTCGCCAAGTGCGACCGTGCGGATGCCCGCAAAACGCGGCTTCAGCCCCTCGCCGTCATCGCCGACCAGGACGGCGCAATTCAGCCCGGCCTGCCTGCTCGCTTCGATGCATTGCAACGCCACTTTGGTCGCGCCGCCGCGAATGATCGAGACATCGTTGACAAGTATTAGACGCATAGAACCCGACACTCACCAACAGCATTTGCGTGGGGCCAGACGAAAGGGATTCGCCTTTTACATCATGCCCCTGGCGGTATTCAGCGGCCTGTTGAGGTCAGAAAACAATTCATCCTTTCGTATTAAGGCGAGCGGTCGCACGGCACGCGCGAGTAGGCTTGCAACCCCTGTTACTTCCGTTAGGGGAGTTGACTTCTGGAAAAAAACTCTGAAAGTTCAGCCCATGATCGCAAACTGTGCCATCGTGATGCATCTTCTCACCACCTCGCCCCTTGCAGGGAGAGTGGGAGCAGCGTTGCGTTAAGCTGACTGCGATCCCCTTCAACCCTGCCGAGGCGAGCAGGGTTTGAAGGCTCTGCTCTCCTCTTGAACCTTAAGGAGAGCAACATGAATTCCGAATCACAAGATCCAGACGAACGACGATTGCGAAAACCGGGCGGGTGCGAAATCCGCGCTGCGCGGCCATCCGACGCCGAGGCGGTAGCCCTCATCGCCAATCTGCCCGGCTACCGCGCCGGCACGCTGCGCCTGCCCTTTCAGAGCGTTGAAGAAACCCGGCAACGGCTGGAAAAGCCCGCATCCGATTCGGTCAATCTCGTTGCTGTGCTCAACGGGCAAGTCGTCGGCAATGCCGGCATGCGCCGCCATTCGGGTCGACAGATTCACACCGGCCACCTCGGCATGGGGGTCCACGACGACTTTACCGGCCGCGGCATCGGCTCGGCGCTGCTTGCCGCTCTCGTCGACGCCGCCGACAATTGGCTGGCGATCAAACGCCTGGAATTGACCGTTTATGTCGACAACGAACCTGCGATCCGGCTTTACGAAAAATTCGGTTTCGAGACCGAGGGCAGGCTTAGAGCCTTTGCATTTCGTAACGGCGAATACGTCGATGCGTTCACGATGGCACGCGTGAGAGTCTAAGTCTAAAAGCGACGCGCGGCGATCCTTCGATCCGCCGCCGTCGATCATCCCCCGATCAACGCCAGCCACTCGTCCTCGGTCATGACTTGCACGTTGAATTCCCGCGCCTTGTCCAGCTTCGAACCCGCACCCGGTCCTGCGACGACGATGTCGGTCTTTTTCGAAACCGAGCCGGAAACCTTGGCGCCGAGACTTTCGGCCTTGGCCTTGGCTTCGTCGCGAGTGAATTTCTCGAGCGAGCCGGTGAAGACCACCGTCTTGCCGACGACGGGGCTGCCCGATGTGGTTGGCTGCTCCGCCTCCTGCGGCCGCACTTCTTCAAGCAGCTTCGAGATCACGGCGATGTTGCGCGGTTCCTTGTAGAACTCGACGATGGCGCGCGCCACGACTTCGCCGATCCCTTCGATATTGTTGAGCTCGTTCCATGCGTCTCCCGCAAGAGGCGCCGCCTCCTTCATCGCCGCCTCGAAGGCGTCGTAGTTGCCGTAGGAGCGGGCCAGCAGCTTTGCCGTCGTCTCGCCGACATGGCGGATGCCGAGCGCGAAGATGAAGCGGTGCAAAGCGATATCGCGCCGCTCGTTGATGGCCGCATAGAGCTTCGAAACGCTGACTTTACCGAAGCCGTCGATATTCTCCAGTTTGGTAAGCGAGGACTGTTGGCGCCTCTCCAATGTGAATATATCGGGCGCGGTGCGCACCTGCAGCGCCGGATCCTCGTTCTCGAAGAAGAAATCGATCTGCTTTGAGCCCAGGCCCTCGATGTCGAGAGCATTGCGCGACACGAAGTGTTTCAGATGTTCCGTGGCCTGCGCCCGGCAGATAAAGCCGCCGGTGCAGCGCGTCACCGCATCGACCTTGCCGGTCTTTTCGTTGATATCGCGCACCGCATGGCTGCCGCAGACAGGACAAACCCTAGGAAATTCGTAAGGAACGCTTGACGCTTCCCGCTTCTCCAGCACGACATCGACGATCTGCGGAATGACGTCGCCAGCGCGCTGCACGATCACCATGTCGCCGACCCGGATATCGCGGCCATCGCGGATCGGCTCGCCCTTGTTGCCGATGCCCTTGATGTAGTCGGCATTATGCAGGGTCGCATTGGTCACCACGACGCCGCCGACGGTAATCGGCTCCAACCGCGCGACAGGCGTCAAAGCGCCCGTGCGGCCCACCTGTATATCGATGCCCATCAGCCGGGTGAATGCCTGCTCCGCCGGGAATTTATGCGCCGTCGCCCAGCGTGGCGAACGAGAACGGAAACCAAGTCGAGCCTGCAGTTCGAGGCTGTCGACCTTGTAGACGACACCATCGATATCATAATCGAGGTCCGGACGCTGGAGGCCGATTTCGTCATAATGCGCGAGAATGTCGGCCACCGAATTCAGCCGCTTCATCAGCGGATTGACCGGAAAGCCCCATTTCCCGAATGTCTGCACCATGCCGAACTGGGTGTCGGCAGGCATGTCTGATATCTCTCCCCAGGCGTAGGCGAAGAATTTCAACTTGCGGCTGGCCGTGATCTTCGGGTCGAGCTGGCGCAGCGAGCCGGCCGCGGTGTTGCGCGGATTGACATAGGTCTGCTTCCCTTCCGCCTCCATCTGCGCGTTCAGCGCCAGGAAATCGCTCTTGGCCATATAGACCTCGCCGCGCACTTCCACGACCGCGGGGGCGCCGGCAGGCAAGGTCTGCGGGATTTCCTTGATGGTGCGGATATTGGCGGTGACGTTTTCACCGGTGGTGCCGTCGCCGCGCGTCGCGGCGTTCACCATCCGGCCATTCTCATAGCGGATCGACATGGAAAGCCCATCGATCTTCGGCTCAGCGGTGAAGGCGATCGACTGATCCGGCAACCGGCCAAGGAAACGATACACGCCGGCGACGAAATCCTGCACGTCTTCCTGCGAAAACGTATTGTCGAGCGACAGCATCGGTCTTGCGTGCACGACGGGTGCAAAGGTTTCGGACGGTGCAGCGCCAACCCGACGTGACGGGCTGTCGGCACGAATCAACGCGGGGAAACGCGCTTCGATGGCATCGTTGCGCCGCTTTAGCGCGTCATACTCGGCATCCGAAATCTGAGGCGCGTCCTTGCCGTGATAAAGCGCATCATTTCGCGCAATCTCGGCGGCCAGATAAGCCAGCGCCGCGGCCGCTTCCTCTTCGCTCAAATCCTCGACGGGCTTCTGTTCGCTGCTCATGAATCTACACTCCCCGATTTCGGAGATGTTTTAGAGCACTTCCCCGAAAAGTGCGAAGCGGTTTTCCGTCCGGAACACGTAAAAACAAAGAGAAAAATCTGGAATCCGGCGGCGGACGCGAACAACCGTGATGGTCGCGTTCACGGCAACTTTCCGCGACAAGCGGTCATTCACGGTGTTACAAATTCTACATCGCCCGCTTGGCCAGACAAAGATTTTACAAATATCAATACTCCGACAGCCGCAACAGCAATCTCCGTCGAACTCTTAAGGTCGGCGGATCTTCCGCGGCTATTGCAAGGGATTTAAGGTAAGGTATCAAGAGAGCCAGCTTTTCGGAAATGATTGGCTCGTCAGCGAAAATTTGGAATCACGCGTGAAATATCGTCCTGCCGTTCTCTCTATTTCTCTCATTATTGCAGTCATAATCATGAGCTCATTCGTCAGCCGCTCTGCTTTGGGGCTGGTCGTTAGAGCCTGCGAGGTTAACTCTACCCTGACAGGATCGCCGTATCCGTGCCTCAAAATAGTCGAGGCGCAGGATCCGCTGTCTTCCTACGCCGTTCTTCGCGAGGCCACCGACAAAGAGCGCACCATTCTTGCGCCACTAGCCGATGTACCCGGCATCGAAGACCCCCGCCTTCTGGCTGCGGGAGCGCCGAATTATTTCGACGCAGCGTGGAGAGAGCAATCAGCCACAATCGGCCTGCGCACATCGAAGGGTTCGCCACAGGATTTTGCGCTGGCAATAAACGCCGCCAGTTGGCGCACCCAGGATCGGCTTCATATCCACATGGGATGCGAGACGCCTCGCTTTCGCGCTCTTCTGAAGACCCATGCGACAGAAATTGGAAGCGGCCGGTTTACAAAGTTGAGGACCAACGCCGGTTGGTGGGCAACATTCCAGGCAGCCGATGATCTCTCGAATTTGAACCCGTTGAAGCTTGTCGCAGACGGTTTGGATGGAGCCCGCTCAAATATGAAAGACGTGGTGGTTGGCGTCTTTGGCTCCACATTGCCGGACGGGCAGCATGGCTTCTATATTTTGGCGAGAATAGTCGGAGCAAACAAATTCCGCGGATCCGCGGAGGATATGATTGATCCTAAGTGCCAACCCTAGAGCGGTCCGCTTCGGTGAAGGTTTTTCGATGCGGGCCGCGGTGTGACGGTGGCGGCTGGGCGTGTGTCGGCCCGCGTTGAAAAACCTTCCAAGGAGGAGGCCTGCGGGGGCTGGGTGGAGCGCCTATGGGGAAAGCGTGCGGCTGCGGTTTTCTGAGGTGGCTATCGGTGGGAGCGTCGGGTGCAAGCGGGTTGCCCCGAAGGCTTGCAATGACGCGATCGGGGTTGGGGTGCTCCTCTTTCGTAGGCCTCGCATCGGCGGTTTTGCAGTGTGCGGCGTTGCCTGGCGCAAATCGGCGCCACCCCGGAATGCATCGCAGATCCGGGCCGGCCTTGGCTGATGTGACAGGCGTTTCGTCATGCGGCGTCCTTTCGGGGTGGCGCACGGGATTTGGGTCGCTGGCCACGGCGGAATATCTCGACGATGCGCATCGGGCCGCCGCAATCTGGGCATGGCTGCCTCAGGGTGAGCGGGATGCTCTCGGCGCTTGGCGTGTCGTCCTGTGATGGCGCTTCCGTCCCGAGCAGTTTCCTTATCTTTGCGACATTGGCCTTGCGGCCTGCTCCGGCCAGCAGGCCGTAGTGGCGGATGCGGTGGAATCCGTCGGGCAGCACGTGGATTAGGAAGCGGCGGATGAACTCGTCGGTGGCCAGCCGCATGACCTTGTGACGGTCACCGGTCTTGATGCGGTAGTCCTTCCAGCGGAAGGTGACCGCCTCGGCATTCGCGCTGATCAGGCGGCTGTTCGAGATCGCCACGCGGTGCGTGTAGCGGCTGAGATAGGCCAGCACGGCCTCGGGGCCGCCGAATGGGGGCTTGGTGTAGACGACCCAGTCGGATTTGCGGAAGGGGGCAAGCCAGGCAGCGAAGGCATCCGCCTCTGCAAGCCGGGCTAGATCGCCGAAGAAGCAGAGCACCCCGGATTGACTGAGTGCCATCAGTCCTTCGAGAAACAGCCGCCGAAACAGACGAGACAGAACCTTTATGGGCAGAAGGAACCCCGGGCGACAGCCAATCCAGCGCGTGCCATCCGGCGACAGTCCACCGCCGGGCACGACGATGTGCACATGCGGGTGATGGGTCAGCGCCGACCCCCAGGTGTGCAGCACGCTGGTCATGCCGATGTTTGCGCCAAGGTGCCGGGGATCGGCGGCGATGGTGGTCAACGTCTCCGCCGATGCCCGGAATAGAAGATCATAGACCGTCTTCTTATTCCAATAGGCGATCTGCGCGATCTCGGCGGGGATGGTGAAGACAACATGGAAATACTCGACCGGCAGCAGGTCTTCGGCACGGGCGGCCATCCAGTCCCGCGCCGCGGGTCCCTGGCACTTCGGGCAGTGCCGATTCTTGCAGGAATTGTAGGCGATGTGATGGTGGCCGCATTTGGCACAGGCTGCCACATGCCCGCCGAGCGCCTCGGTTCGGCAGGCCTCGATCGCCGCCATGACCTTGAGCTGGGTCAGGCTAACATGCCCGGCATTGGCCCGCCGCCACGCCGGGCCATAGGCACGGAAGATGTCGGCGATCTCCAGTTTTGGCCGGATCACCGGACGGGCGCTACTCCAGTTCGCGTCGGAGCGTTTGGTCCTGCAGCTTCTTCAGGGTCTCGAACGGGCTGATCGTGTCGCGGATCGTCTTCGTGGCGACATGCATATAACGGGCGGTGGTCGTCAGCTTGGCGTGTCCCAGAAGGACCTGGATCACCCGCACATCCGTGTTCGCTTCCAGCAGGTGGGTGGCAAAACTGTGCCGCAGGGTGTGCAGCGTCGCTGGCTTGGCGATCCCGGCCAGTTTTTTGGCGGCGGTGAAGGCGCGGTTGAGCTGCCGCGGCGAGATCGGGTTGATCTTCGGTTTGCCAGGAAAAAGCCAGCCCTGCGGCCGTGACTCGCGCCAATAGTCGCGCAAGAGTTCCAGCAGCAGGGGCGACAGCATCACCTTGCGGTCCTTCTGTCCCTTGCCCTGTTCGACATGGATCAGCATCCGATCGCTGTCGATGTCGCTGATCTTGAGGTTGCAGACTTCGGAGGCCCGCAGTCCGGCGCCATAGGAGATGCTGAGCGCCGCTCGATACTTCAGGCCCGGCCCCTGGGCCGCCACAAGCAGGTCGGAAACCTCCTCAACGCTCAAGACAACGGGCAACTTCTGCGGTTGCCGACGGAACTGCATATGCCGCTTCATCTCTTCGCGGTCGCAGGTGATGCCGAAAAAGAACCTCAGCGCGACGATGCGGGCGTTGAAGGTCGGCGGCGTGACGCCCGCATTGGTCATGTGCAATTGGTAGGCGCGCAGGTCGTCGGGTGTCGCGGTATCCGGAGATCGCTTCAGAAACCCGGCGAAATCCTTGATCGCCCGAATATGGGCTTGCCGGACTTTGTCGCCCATCCCGCGGATGCGCATGTCTTCGATCATCCGTTCGCGCAGCGGGGTCGTCTTCTCCTCCGTCATGGGAACCTCCTGTCTGGTGATTGAGAAGACCCCAATCCTCAGCCAGGACGGCAAACCCACAAAATGCACGGCGTTCAGATCGTTGCTGCACCGTCACCACGGGCGCCAATGCCGCGCGAGCGGCTTCGTCCTTGGGCCGAAAATGGCCATCCCGGGCATCTGCTAGATAAGACCGGAAAATCCAGCGACGGGACACGCGTAGTGATCAGCCGTTGCCAGCCAGCAAGCGCTTGGCGGCCGCCCTCGCCTCTTCGGTCACCGAAGCGCCTGCGAGCATGCGGGCGATTTCCTCCGTGCGGTCTTTCGGCTCCATTGTAGCGACTCGTGTGGAGATCTTCTCCGAGCCATCCGCAACTGGTCCCTTGGAGATCAGGAGATGTGTCGCAGCACGTGCTGCAACCTGTGGCGCATGGGTGACGGAAAGCACCTGCACACGATCGGAGAGACGCTTTAGCCGCTGGCCGATCGCATCCGCGACTGCACCGCCAACGCCGGTGTCGATTTCGTCGAACACGAGGGTCGGTGCCGAACCACGGTCGGCGAGTGCCACTTTCAAAGCCAGCAGGAAACGCGACAGTTCGCCGCCGGAAGCGACCTTGGTAATCGGACCGGGCCTTGTGCCCGGATTGGTCTGAACATGGAATTCGACGATATCGATGCCATCGGCGGTTCCGCCATCGGGATCGCTGGTGATCTCCACCATGAAACGCGCCCGTTCGAGCTTCAGTGCCGGCAATTCCGCCATCACGGCGTCAGCGAGCGCTTTACCCGCATGACGTCGCTTTTCCGAGAGGCTGCGCGCGGCCGCGTCGTATTCCGCCTTGGCGGCGGCAAGCTCTGCATCCAGACGAGCCAACCTTTCTTCGCCGGCGTCAAGATCTGCAAGATCCGAAATCATGCGCGCGGCCAATGCTGGCAGTTCCGTTACCGGTACGGAATATTTTCGCGAGGCACCCCTGAGCGCAAACAGACGCTCCTCGACCCGCTCCAACT
Source organism: Rhizobium jaguaris (assembly GCF_003627755.1). Classification (NCBI taxonomy): domain Bacteria; kingdom Pseudomonadati; phylum Pseudomonadota; class Alphaproteobacteria; order Hyphomicrobiales; family Rhizobiaceae; genus Martinezella; species Martinezella jaguaris. Next base: position 2,628,576 of record NZ_CP032694.1, read on the forward strand.
CCCTCGGATCGTATTCGGTCTTGCGCAGCGCCGCCTCCACTTCCATCTGCGCATTGGAGAGCTGGTCCAGCGCCGCGTCGAGCAGGGCCACGGTATCTTCCAGCAAGCCTGGCGCCTCGTGGCTCTTGCGCTCCAATCGGCGAACCAGGGAGGCGATGTGCGGCACAGGTGAGGCATTGCCGTTCAGGAACTCCGAGGCCTCCGAGATGTCGCCGGCAATGCGCTCCGCCTTCATCATCCGCGAACGACGTTCAGCCAGGTCGTCCTCCTCTCCATCCTGCGGCGACAGCTTCTCCAGTTCCTCGACTGACGCCCGGAGATAATCAGCTTCGCGCGCGGCTTTCTCCACCTGCTCACGCTGCTTCTTCAGCGTCCGCTCGGTGTCACGCCAGATCTTGTAAAACCGTCCAACAGATTGGGTTTCCTCGGCGATGCCGGCGAAGGCATCGAGCAGCATGCGATGCGCATCGGTATCGACCAGGGCACGGTCGTCATGCTGTCCGTGAATTTCGACAAGAAGCTGCCCCGCCTGGCGCATCAGTTGAACGCTGAGCGGCTGGTCGTTGACAAACGCCTTGGTGCGACCATCGGCGGATTGCGTGCGACGGAAGATGAGGTCGCCATCGTCATCGATGCCATTTTCGCGCAGAAGCTTGCGGGCGGCATGCTGCATGCCGACATCGAAGACTGCCGTCACCTGGCCGCGATCCTCGCCATGACGCACGAGATCGCCATCGCCGCGCCCGCCAAGGGCTAGCGAAAGACTGTCAAGCAGGATGGATTTGCCTGCGCCCGTCTCGCCGGTTAGTACCGAAAGCCCGGTTTCAAAGGCAAGATCCAGCCGCTCGATCAGAACGATATCGCGGATCGAAAGCTGGACCAGCATGTGCGCTCAATCTCACGTCCCAAGAAGAAGTTTCTTGCCCGCTCTCGAAATCCAGGAGCCCTCGTTTTCATTCGGCGAAAGGCCACCGGTCTTCAGAAGCTTGTACGAATCGGCGTACCAGCGGCTGTCCGGATAGTTGTGGCCGAGAACGGCGGCTGCCGTCTGCGCTTCCTGAACGATACCCATGGCGTAGTAGGCTTCGACCAAGCGTGCCAACGCCTCTTCGATCTGATTCGTCGTCGGATATTGCTCGACAACAATACGGAAGCGGGCGATGGCTGCAAGATAATCCTTGCGCTCAAGATAGTAGCGGCCGATCTGCATTTCCTTGCCGGCGAGCTGGTCGCGGGCAAAGCGAATTTTGGCCTGCGCGTCGCTGACATATTGCGAGTTCGGGTAGTTGCTGACGACCTTGGACATGGCTTCGATCGTCTGCTGCGCGGCGCGCTGATCCTGCGTCACGTCAACGATCTGCTTGGCGTAGGACGAACCGACGAGATACTGCACGTAATCGGCATCTTCGGAGCCGGGATACTGCTTGAGATAGCTATTGCCCGTCTGGACGGCATCATCGTAGGCGCCGGTACGGTATTTGACGAAAGTGCTCATCACCAGCGCCTTGCGCGCCCATTCGGAGAAGGGCTGCTGCTGGTTGATGGCGTCAAACTTTTTTCCGGCCTCCGTCATATTGCCAGCTTTGATATTGGCAAGGCCCTGATTATAGAGCAGTTCCGGCGGATCGGTCTCGACACCGAGCTTGGTGATGTCGATATCCCTCTTCGTATCACAACCCGTCACCACCGCACCAGTACCGGCCAGGAGAAGCGATACGAGCAAAGCCCGTGCTGTAATCTTCATGCTTTCAGACCCTGCAAAACCCATCGGATGACTGTCCCACTAGCCGTTGTTGCGGAAACGGCGTTTTCTCGCTGGCGTTTCTAGCCGCAAAAGCACCATCAGGGCAACGCAATGATGATGCATTAACGCATTTTTGTGGCAAAGATTGAACGATGGCAGGCTTTAACCGCTGTATTGACAAGAGATTTCGTTTCCGGCCTGCTCTGCCGCGGCTTTAAAGCACCATTGGCGAATCTCTTCTCAAAAAAAGAGCCGCCCCCTTTCGGGAGCGGCGACTCTGCCACCTGGGTTTCTGGAGGTCACGCAGACCAGGGGGCGAATTCGGGAGCATTGACGGCGACGAATTCGCGGCTATGCGCACGCTGACGCGGTGCGGAAGTCTCCACGACATCATAAGCCGAGGGATCGCTCAGCAGTGCCTTCAACGCATTGGCGTTCATGCGGTGACCGCCGCGATAGGAGCGGTAGCAGCCGATGAACTGGGCGCCGGCCAACGCCAGATCGCCAACGGCATCCAGCGTCTTGTGGCGAACGAATTCGTCTTTGGCGTAACGCAAGCCCTCGATATTGATCACCGTATTGTCGTCGGAGATGACGACGGAATTTTCCAGCGAAGAGCCGAGTGCATGCCCCGAAGCCCAGAGACGTTCGACATCACGCATGAAGCCGAAGGTACGAGCGCGCGACAGCTCGGCCTTGAAGGTCTTGGCAGTCAGATCGCCTTCCCACTTCTGCCGGCCGATCAGCGGGCATTCGAAGTCGATCTCGACCTCGAAGCGCGTGCCGTCATAGGGGCGGAACTCGCACCAGGAACCGCCAGCTTCGATTCGAACAGGCTTGGTGACGCGGATATAACGGCGCTTGACGCCGAGCGAAACGATACCGACCTGCTCGATCGCTTCGATGAAAGGATAGGCGCTGCCGTCCATGATCGGCATTTCTGCACCGGAGACTTCGACGATGACATTGTCCAAACCGATCGCGTAGATCGCCGCCATGACATGTTCGACCGTCGCGACGGAACGCGCCGGCGAGAAGCCGAGAACCGTACAGAGATCGGTATTGCCCACTTGCGAGGAAACCGCGCGCAGCTCTGTCACGTCGCCATTGTCATGCATGCGCTGGAAGATCACACCCGTGCCGGCCTCAGCCGGATAGAGCGTAATCGACACGTTGGCGCCGGAGTGAACGCCGATACCCGAAAGTGCTACAGGGTTTGCAATGGTGGTTTGAAAACCCAGCAATCCGATTGCCATATAAATTCTGCCTTCGTCTTTCTGTCCCAGACCGGGCGGTCATCTTCGGACCCTTGCCCTTTTTGCTGGTTCAGTCTGTTACCTACCCCGCGAATTCACATGCAACAGTTGTTGAACGTGATTCCACAGGCTCGCTTGCTACTTACATACGCGCGAGAACATCGCATTCCAAATCACTGTTTCTTTCGCTTTGTTACGAAAGCAGATAATTGAATTTGCTGGGTAATTTTAGAATTAAAGACAGGCCGAAAATAAAGAAATCCGGGGCTCGTGAGCCCCGGATTCAATAAACATGGTTAGTATCCTATTAATAGGATGACCTATACGGGATCAGTTCGACTGACGGCGCAGGAAAGCCGGAATTTCGAGCTGGTCGTCTTCCTGGGTCGCCATGCGCGCCTGCGGAACCTGACGGCCCTGCTCATCGAGCTGGCCGCGACGCGGTGCGTAGAGGCTGGCTTCCGGCGACAGCGGACGGCGCTGCTGCGAAGCGGCACTCGGAGCCGAAGCCGTCATGTCGTTGAAAGCCGGATCCTCGTCGCGGCGACCGAGCGAATTGGTGATTCGCTTCAGCAAGCCCATCGGACCACGCTCTTCCGAAGCCTGGGCGGCAACCGGCTGAGCACGATGTTCCATCTCGGCCTTAACGACCGGCGGGAAATCCTCGACCTTCGGCATGCGGACCTGCTCGGGAGCCTGACGGATGATCGGCTCCTGACGGATCGGCTGCTGCATCTGCGCGGGAGCCGGCTGATGCTGCATCACAGGCTGTTGATGCATGACCGGTGCCGGCTGATGCTGAAGCGGAGCCTGACGCATCGGCTGTGCTTCCGGTGCAGCTGCAAAGATGCGGCTCTGCGGACGGAAGGTCTCTTCCTGAGCGAGCGGCGGCTGCTGCATTGCCGGCTGCGGTTGGCGGGTCATCTGGATTTCCAGCTCGCGTTCCATATCGGCTTCCGCCATACGGATGGTCTGCGCGATCGGATCGACAGCGGCCTTCGGTGCCTGCGCGACGTGGGCAGGCTGAGCTGCGGCCGCTGCCGGAGCAACGGCCGCGGAGGGACGGACAGCCGGCTTTGCAACCGGACGGAATTCCATGGCCTTGTCGGCCGCTTCGTTCATCGCGCGGTCGATACCGGTTGCGACGACGGAAACGCGGATGATGCCTTCCAGCGATTCGTCGAAGGTGGCGCCAAGGATGATATTGGCGTCCGGATCGACTTCTTCACGAATGCGGGTCGCAGCTTCGTCGACTTCGAACAGGGTGAGGTCGCGGCCGCCGGTGATCGAGATCAGCAGGCCCTGTGCACCCTTCATCGAGGTTTCGTCGAGCAGCGGGTTGGCGATGGCGGCCTCGGCAGCCTGCATTGCACGGCCCTGGCCGGAAGCCTCGCCGGTACCCATCATGGCGCGGCCCATTTCGCGCATGACCGAACGGACGTCGGCGAAGTCGAGGTTGATGAGACCTTCCTTCACCATCAGGTCGGTGATGCAGGCAACGCCCGAATAGAGAACCTGGTCAGCCATCGAAAACGCGTCAGCGAAGGTCGTCTTGTCGTTGGCGATACGGAACAGGTTCTGGTTCGGAATGACGATCAGCGTGTCGACCGACTTCTGCAGTTCCTGGATGCCCATTTCGGCAAGCCGCATGCGGCGACCGCCCTCGAAGTGGAACGGCTTGGTGACAACGCCAACGGTCAGGATGCCCTTGTTGCGAGCGGCCTGTGCGACGACCGGCGCAGCACCCGTGCCCGTGCCGCCGCCCATGCCGGCGGTGACGAAGCACATATGCGTGCCATTCAGGTGATCAATGATCTCGTCGATGCACTCTTCAGCAGCCGCACGGCCGACTTCCGGCTGCGAGCCAGCGCCGAGGCCTTCGGTGACATTGACGCCGAGCTGGATGATCCGCTCTGCCTTCGTCATCGTCAAAGCCTGTGCGTCCGTATTGGCGACGACGAAATCGACGCCTTGCAAGCCTGCCGTGATCATGTTGTTGACGGCATTGCCGCCACCACCACCGACACCGAACACGGTGATCCGCGGCTTCAGCTCGGTGATATCTGGCTTATGCAGCTTGATAGTCATGGTACCCGTTCCTTCTCTTTATGGCCGCATCGCCACGCCGGCCAATTCACTAAATTTCACTTGCCTGACCCCTGCCCGGAAAGCGCTTGTCGCGATCCGGGATCAGGCACTCAGAAACTCTCCTTCAGCCATTGGCCAACGCGACCGATGCGGCTGTTGTTACCCCCAAACGACGAGAGCAGACCGCTGCCCGCCGCATGTGTCTCCATGTCCGCAACCTGCGGATAGATCATCAGTCCGACCGCCGTCGAAAAAGCAGGCCCCTTGGCTGCAGTCGGCAAGCCGGACACGCCCATGGGGCGGCCGATGCGAACGTTGCGGGCAAGGATGCGCCGCGCCACGTCCGGCAAGCCGGTCAACTGGCTGGCGCCGCCCGTCAGAACGACGCGCTTGCCTACGATCGGGCTGAAACCCGAGCGCTGGATGCGGTCGCGAATCAGCTCCAGCGTTTCCTCGATGCGTGCCTTGACGATGCGCGACACAAGCGCCCTCGGCACCTGAGTCGGCTGGTCGCGTTCATCCTCGCCGATCGGCGGGATGGAAATCAGTTCGCGCTCTTCCGAGGAATTGGCGAGCGCGGAGGCATGGACCACCTTCAGCCGCTCCGCATCCTCGATGCGGGTCGAAAGACCGCGAGCCAAGTCTGTGGTCACGTGATGACCGCCGAGACTGACAGCGTCCGTATGCACAAGCTTGCCTTCGGCAAAGACCGAGATCGTCGTCGTACCGCCGCCCATATCGATCGCGGCGCAGCCGAGCTCGACTTCGTCGTCGACGAGAGCGGCAAGACCGCTGGCATAAGGCGTCGCAACCATACCCTCGACAGAGAGGTGCGCGCGATTGATGCAGAGCTCGAGATTGCGAAGGGCTGCGCGCTCTGCGGTGACCACATGCATGTCGACGCCCAGCGAGTCGCCGAACATGGCGAGCGGATCGCGAATGCCGCGCTCGCCGTCAAGCGAGTAGCCCGTAGCGAGCGAATGCAGCACGGCACGATCCTGGCGCAGCGACTGCTGGCAAGCGGCGGCAAGCACCTTCTTCAGATCGTTGGCTTCAACTTCCTGACCGCCCAGATCGATCGTGGCCGTATAGATGTCGCTGCCGAGGCGACCCGCGGAAACATTGACGATAAGGCTGTCGACGGTAAGGCCAGCCATGCGCTCGGCGGCATCGACCGAAAGACGGACGACATTTTCCAATGCGTCGAGGTCGGCGATTACACCGGTCTTGATGCCGCGCGAACGCTGATGGCCAATGCCGATGATCTCGATATTATGCGTGCGGTTCGGCAGAACCTGGCTTTCCTCGCGCGGCGTCAGCCGGCCGATCATGCAGACGACCTTCGTCGAACCGATGTCGAGGACCGATACGATGTGCGACCGCTTGGATGACAGCGGCTTCAGGCGCGGCAGACCGAAATGGGACGAACTGAACAAGCTCATGTATCCTGCCCTGCTTTCTTCAAAGCCTTGGTTCTTGCATCCAACGCCGCCTGGCGGCGAAGCGCTGCATCCTGCGTCAATTCAATAGCGGTACGGTCAGCAAGGCGAAGGTCGACGGCTGCAATATCGCGCTGCAGCAGGTTCTCATCCTTGTCGAGCTTGGTAAGCCGTGCGAGCGCGCCATCAATGTTGTCTTCCGGCAATTTCACGATTACGCCATTGTCGAGATAGAGATCCCAACGGCGGCCGGCGACACGCACGAACGCCTTTACATGGCTGCGAACATCCGGCCAGCTGGCAAACTCGTCATCGATCGATGCCGCAGCAGTTTCGGCATCGCGACCGACGAAAAGCGGCAGCTTGGCGAATTTATTGTCGCGCAGCGGCGCAATCACGCTGCCGTCCTTCTGGATCAGCGACAGTTCGGAGCCGTGCTGCCAGATGGCATAAGCCTTGCGCTCCGTGAGCTTCACCTCGACCGTCTTCGGATAGACCTTGCGGACCTCGACGTTCTGCACCCACGGCAGGCTCGCGATCTTCTGGCGAGCTGCATCGGCATCGAGCGCGACCAGAGAAGTCGTGCCGTCGAGACCGAGAAGCTGCAGGATTTCGATTTCCGAGGTCTGGTCATTACCCGAGACCTTCACGTCCTCGATGGCAAAGCCAGCAGCCGACGTCGTCGCCTGTGCAACGTCCTGCGTATGGCCACCGATCGACATGCCATAAAAGCCAGTCGCAGCCAGGAGAGCGAGAGCGGAGACCGTGCCCGTGTGGGCCGGAATGTTGACGCGGCCGGAACCGAGGCTCACAAGGAAACGCACGACGCGACGCATCGGCCGCGGCAACACGAAGGTGTCCTCGACATCGTCGATCGCGAGCGGGACACGGTGGCGGGACCGCCTCATATTTTTGACCGTCAGCGCAAACAAGACGCGTCCTCCACCATCCACCGGAGAAATTCACCAAAAGAGTAGCCGGCGTGAGCGGCCATTTCGGGCACCAGCGAGGTAGGCGTCATGCCGGGCTGGGTGTTGATTTCCAACCAGATAAGCTCGCCCTCTTCGGAAAAGCGATCGTCATAACGGAAGTCAGACCGACTGACGCCACGGCAGCCGATAGCTTGATGCGCCCTTAACGCTAATGTTTGTATCTTTTGGTAAAGATTCGGTGAAATTTTAGCAGGGATGACGTGTTTTGACCCACCCTCTGCATATTTGGAGTCGTAGTCGTAGAAGCTATGCCCCTGCGGTACGATCTCGGTCACGCCGAGCGCGGTATCGCCCATAACGCCGCACGTCAGTTCCCGGCCATAGATATAACGCTCGACCAGCACTTCGTCGCCATAGCGCCACTCGCAGGAGGTAATGATCTGCGGCAGATGCGCTTGATCTTCCTTGACGATCACGACACCGAAGCTCGACCCTTCCCGCACTGGCTTGACGACATAAGGCGGCTTCATCGGATGCTCGCCAGTAATGGCGAAACGGTTCATCACACGCGAATCGGCCACAGGAATGCCGGCGCCATCAGCCACCTTCTTGGCACGCGACTTGTCCATCGCGAGCGCAGACGCAAGCACGCCGGAATGAGTGTAAGGAATCCGCAGATATTCAAGGATGCCCTGGATGGTACCGTCTTCGCCGAAAGGACCATGCAGAGCGTTGAAAACGACATCAGGCTTCAGATCGGCAAGGCGCGCGGACACGTCGCGCTCCACATCGACACGCGTGACTTGGAAACCCTCGGCATCGAGAGCATCGGCGCATGCTTTTCCCGAGGACAGGCTGACGGGCCTCTCCGAGGAAAATCCGCCCAAAAGGACAGCCACATGCTTGCCACCCATCAATACCCCCAATTCACACCTTCGATCGACGTCTGCTTGATCGCTAAGCTGCGATTCTCGCTACGTCTTTTGCTGCTCCATTAGAACTACATTAAGGTTAATGAAGCGTTTACTTTCGTTAACTTCCGACCGCTTTCGCCGACATCGGTTTCTTCGAATCAAATCAACTTGAAGAATTCTGCCATTAGAATCAGAGAGTTGCTACTTTTGAATATCAATCTTTAGAAATTTTTAAACAAATAGGCCCGCGCCGGGGTGTTCGGCGCGGGCCTTCATAGGGCTTATCGTGACCCTGAATCAGTCGCGATCGCCGAGCAGTTTCCAGATGATACCGCCGAGTGCACCACCGACAATCGGAGCCACCCAGAACAGCCATAGCTGCTGCAGCGCCCAGCCTCCGACGAACAATGCCTGGCCGGTCGAACGAGCCGGATTGACCGATGTATTGGTGATCGGGATCGAGATCAGGTGGATCAGCGTCAGTGCGAGGCCGATGGCGATCGGCGCAAACCCAGCCGGCACCCTGCTGCTGGTCGAACCGAGAATCACGATCAGGAAGAACAGCGTCAGTACGATTTCGGCAACCAGCGCCGAAACCAGCGAATAACCGCCCGGCGAATGCTCGCCGTAGCCGTTGGCGGCAAAACCGCCAAGCTGAAAATCAGCCTTGCCGCTGGCGATCAGGTACAGCACGGCCGCTGCGACGATCGCGCCGACGACCTGGGCGATGACGTAGGGAATGAGCTGCGAACTTGGCAAGCGACCCGCAACCGTCAGACCGACTGAAACCGCCGGATTGAAATGGCCGCCCGACACACCGCCGACTGCAAAAGCCATGGTGAGTACAGTCAACCCAAACGCGAAAGCAACACCTAGAAAACCGATACCGAGACTCGGGAAAGCCGCCGCAAAGATCGCACTTCCGCAGCCACCGAACACAAGCCAGAACGTTCCAAGAAACTCTGCAATAAGTTTTTTCTGCATAAAACCTGTCTCCTCAGCCCTCAATCAGAGCGAAAGTTAGCCATTTATGAAAAAAGATCCGGTCAGCACCCGCCGGACAAACGCCGATAAAAACAGCAGACGTTCGCACAATTGCTCTCGAATCAACGAATACGATTAAAGATTAGCACGCATTCAATCGTTTCTTGCTTTTTAAACGTTTGCGCTGAACAAAAATTGCGTTAAGGACACATGCTACCCGCTAAGGTAACCTTAGCACCTTCTAATTTGGTGGGACCATGACTGACGCGATATCTCCTCTATCGCCGACCCCCTCGTCATCGAACAGCGTTGTTGCGAATTCCCCGGCACGCGTTCTGATCGCGAGCCTTATCGGTACAACGATCGAATTTTTCGACTTTTACGTTTATGCGACAGCGGCGGTTATCGTCTTCCCCAAGCTGTTCTTCCCGGCAAGTGACCCGACTTCGGCAACATTGCAATCCTTTGCAACCTTCTCCATCGCCTTCTTCGCCCGGCCCATTGGCGCGATGATCTTCGGCCATTTCGGCGACAAGGTCGGCCGCAAGGCGACGCTGGTAGCCGCCCTGATGACCATGGGTTTTTCGACCGTCGTGATCGGCCTTCTTCCGGGCTACGAATCGATCGGCATTCTCGCACCGCTGCTGCTGGCGCTCTGCCGTCTTGGCCAGGGTCTTGGTCTCGGCGGCGAATGGGGTGGCGCAGTGCTGCTCGCCACGGAAAACGCACCCGAAGGCAAACGGAGCTGGTACGCCATGTTCCCGCAGCTCGGCGCGCCGATCGGCTTCATCCTGTCGGCTGGTCTCTTCCTGATCCTGCGTGAAAGCATGCCGGATGCCGACTTTCTGAATTATGGCTGGCGCATTCCGTTCCTCATCAGCCTGGCGCTGGTTGCGATCGGTCTTTATGTGCGTCTGAAGATTACCGAAACCCCCGAATTCCGCCGCGCCATCGAAAAAGAGGAGCGCGTTTCGGTTCCGATCGCGGTCATCTTCCGTTCGCATCTGCGCAGTCTCATCCTCGGAACGATCATCGCCGTTGCGACCTTCGTGTTGTTCTACCTGATGACAGCGTTCACGCTGAGCTGGGGTACCAGGCCGCTTTCAGCCGTCCCCCCCGGCCTCGGCTTTTCGCAGGGCCAGTTCCTGGTCGTCCAACTCGTCGGCGTCGTCTTCTTCGGTCTGACAATCCCGCTCTCGGGCCTGCTGTCGGATCGTTATTCGCGCCGGCTGGTTCTAATTCTGACGACGATCGGCATCCTGATCTTCGGCCTGTTCTATTCGACGCTGCTGACCGCGGGCCTTGCCGGCGCGTTTGCTTGCTCGATCATCGGTCTTGCCTTGATGGGCTTCACTTATGGTCCGATCGGCGCGGCCCTTGCCGCCCCCTTCCCGACCGCCGTGCGCTATACCGGCGCCTCGATGACCTTCAACCTCGGCGGCATCGTCGGCGCCTCGCTGGCGCCCTATATCGCCACCTGGCTCGCATCCAACTACGGCCTCGTATACGTTGGCTACTATCTGGCGCTGGCCGCCCTTCTCTCGCTGATCGGAATCCTGCTCTCGAGCAACGACGAAGTTTGAGAGAAGCTCGAGGACTCCACCATAACCAATTGAAAAGGCCGGGTGAAAACCCGGCCTTTTTGTTCTTTTTGTTGAATCATCGCATGAAGGGAAGCGCGGCGGAAAGCTTATTCCGTCGTCACCCCCTGAAACGGCCGGACCTCGCGGCCGGGCATGAAGCAACCCAGACGCTTGATTTCCCATTCCAGCTTGATGCCGGATTTCTCGAAGACTTCGCGCCGAACCTGTTCGCCGAGATATTCGAGATCGTAGCCGGTCGCCTGCCCCATATTGATCATGAAATTGCAGTGCAGCGACGACATCTGCGCCCCGCCGATGACGAGGCCGCGGCAACCGGCTTCGTCAATCAGCTTCCAGGCGGAATGTCCTTCGGGATTCTTGAAAGTCGAGCCGCCGGTCTTTTCGCGAATCGGCTGCACAGTCTCGCGATGCGCACGCACGGCATCCATCTCGGCCCGGATCTTGGCTCGATCCTCGGGATACCCCTCGAAAAGAACATGGGTAAAGATCAGATCGTCCGATGCCGTCGAATGACGATAGGTGTAGCCCATCTCTGCATTGGTCAGCACATGCTTTTTGCCCTTGCGATCGACCGCATGCACCTCGACAAGGCGATCGCGCGTCTCGCTGCCATTGGCGCCGGCATTCATGCGCGCAGCGCCGCCTATGCCGCCGGGAATGCCGTAAAAGAAGTGGAAGCCGCCGATGCTGTTATCCATGGCCATGGCGGCGACGTGCTTATCCGGGCAAATGGCGCCGGCCACGATGCGGTTCTCGCCGGCGAGCTCCACCGAACCGAAGCCCTTGGCCGACAGGCGCAGCACAACGCCCGGAATGCCGCCGTCACGCACCAGAATGTTCGAACCGACACCGACCACCGTCAACGGCACTTCGGCCGGCAGGATCTTCAGGAACGCGATCAGATCGTCTGTGTCATGCGGCTGGAACATCAGCTCCGCCAACCCGCCGGCGCGAAACCACGTGACGCGATCCATCGGCGCATCCGGCGTCAACCGGCCGCGAATATCTTTTATGCTGTCGCCGAGCGACGCAAGAAGCTTTTCCCCATCTACCTGTTTCATGCGGATTTACCCGAGAGGCCTTCCAATTCCTTTGGCAATGAAGCTGCCCAATAAGTGATGCTACCAGCCCCCAAGAGAACCACAAAATCACCCGGGCGCGCAATCTCCGCGACCATGGGGGCAAGATCCTCCTGAGACGGCAGATAACGCGCGTCGCGATGGCCGCCTGCCTTGATGCGCGACACCAGCGCCTGCGAATCCGCACCCTCGATCGGGTCCTCGCCGGCTGCATAGACCGGTGCCAGGAAAATGCTGTCGGCATCGTTGAAGCAGGCGGCGAACTCCTCGAACAGGCTCGACAGGCGCGTGTAACGATGCGGTTGGTGAACGGCGATGATGCGGCCTTTGCAAGCCTCACGCGCCGCCTTCAGCACAGCCTTGATCTCGACCGGATGATGACCATAATCATCGAAGACCTTAACCCCGTTCCATTCGCCGGTCAGCGTGAAGCGACGTTTGACGCCGCCAAAAGAGGCGAGCCCCTTCGCGATAGCCTCGTTGGAAATGCCAAGTCGATTGGCGACAGCGATCGCCGCGGTCGCATTGGAAATATTGTGCCGGCCGGGCATCGGCATGACGAGATCCTTGATCTGGATCACCTTGCCCGTTCGGCGCCTGCGTATTTCGATATCGAAGAGCGAGCGCGTTCCGTCGATGCGCACATTCTTGAAGCGCACATCGGCCTGCGGATTTTCTCCATAGGTGATGACCTTGCGATCCTCGATACGGCTGACCAGCGCCTGCACTTCCGGATGGTCGAGACACAGGACGCCGAAACCGTAGAATGGCACATTCTCGACGAACTGCCGGAAAGCGGCGCGCACAGCGTCAAAATTGCCGTAGTGATCCAGATGCTCCGGGTCGATATTGGTGACGACTGCGACGTCGGCGGGCAGCTTCAGGAAGGTTCCGTCCGACTCGTCGGCCTCGACCACCATCCACTCCCCCTCGCCCATGCGGGCGTTCGTGCCATAGGCATTGATGATGCCGCCGTTGATGACAGTCGGGTCGAGCCCGCCGGCTTCGAGCAGCGTCGCGACCAGCGAGGTCGTCGTCGTCTTGCCATGTGTGCCGCCGATGGCGATGGCGTTGCGGAAGCGCATCAGCTCGGCCAGCATCTCGGCACGACGCACCACCGGCAGCAGCTTTTCGCGCGCGGCAACGAGTTCCGGATTGTTCTTCTTGATGGCCGTGGAAACGACCACGACTTCGGCGTCGCCGAGATTCTCCGCCTTGTGACCGATATGGACCGGGATACCCTTGTCGCGCAGCCGCTGCACGTTTGCGCTCTCCGACTGGTCGGACCCCTGCACGCGATGGCCAAGATTATGCAGCACCTCGGCGATGCCGCTCATCCCGATACCGCCGATCCCGATAAAATGCACAAGGCCGATAGCCTTCGGCAGCTTCATGCGCCCGCCCCCTTGAATTCCTGAATTGAACGTTTTGCGGCAACAGCCTCTACCATATCGGCCAGCAAGCTCGCCGCATCCGGTTTGCCCGCCTGCTTGGCGGCCGCCGCCATCTTCGCGAGCTTCTCCGGCATCGTCATCGCCCCACGAAGAATCGTCGAAAGCTTCTCCGGCGTAAGGTCGGCTTGCGCAATGACCTTTACGCCACCCGTCGCCGCAAGGGCGGCGGCATTGGCCGCCTGATCGTGATCCAGGGCGTAGGGATAGGGCACGAGGATCGCCGGGCGGCCGATGACAGCGAGTTCAGACACGGTCGAAGCGCCGGACCGGCAGAGAACGAGATGTGCAGCGCCGATACGCTCCGCCATGTCGGTGAAGAACGGCGCGACATCGGCGTCCATCTCCAGCCTCCTGGCGCAGCTATTGACCGTCTCCATATCCTCGGGGCGCACCTGCTGCGTGATCCGCAAGCGCTTGCGCAGCGGCTCTTCCAGCAAACTGATGGCCGTCGGCATCGCCTTGGAGAAATATTGCGCGCCCTGGCTGCCGCCGAAGACGACCAGGTTGAAAGGATCGTCCGCGCCGGACGGCACATAGGGCCGCTTGGCCGCTTCGATAACGGCCGGACGCACGGGATTTCCGGTCGTCACGGTCTTCTCCGGAAACGCGCCACCTTCTCCGGCAGGAAGCCGCCGGCGATCGCCTCGACGCGCCCGGCAAGCGCTTTGTTTGCGCGGCCCATGACGGCGTTCTGCTCATGAATCATGGTCGGCACGCCCATGCGGGTGGCGGCAAGCAGTGGCGGTATGGTCGGGTAGCCGCCGAAGCCGACGACGCAGAGCGGCTTTATATTGCGGATCAGCTTGCGTGCTGCGCGCATGCCCGACCACAGCGTCCAGAGCGACCTGGCGACCTTCATGGGATTTTTCGAGCCGATCGTTGCCGACGGCACCACATGGATCTCATCGGCCGGGAACTTGCCGGCATAGCGTTCAGCGCGGCTGTCGGTGACCAGGTGCACGGAATAACCGCGCTCCCTCAGCTTGTAGGCCAGTGCCTCGGCAGGAAATACATGGCCGCCGGTTCCGCCGGCGGCAAGCAGGACAATACCTTTACTCATGATCTTCGCTCCCGCGAATACCCCTCTACACAGGGCATCCCCCTAATATAGGAAGCCGCCATCCCCGCGTCACCGACGTGCGTCAGGCTTCCTTCATAGACCTCCATCCCCGCGAAAGCGAACAAAGAATACGCGTAATCCGGGAGACTGGGGCAAAGTGTAGACGAGTCCAATACGATCACTCCGCCGGCAATCCATGCGTCACGCGAAAGAGCGTGCGATCCTGCGCTCTCTTTTCCGGCCGATGGCGCGTCAGGGCGAGAATGAAGCCTGCCGTCACGCAGATGGCGGTCATCGACGAGCCACCATAGGAGATCAGCGGCAAGGTCATACCCTTGGCCGGCAGCAACTGCAGGTTCACGCCGACATTGATGATCGACTGAATGCCGATCTGCAGCACCAGGCCGGCGACGGCAAAGCGGTTGAAATCGTTCTTTTCCCTATAGGCATGAGACAGACCGCGCAGCACTAGGAAGGCGAAGATTAAGACGAGCACCATGCAAAAGACGACACCGAACTCCTCGGCAGCCACCGAGAAGATAAAGTCGGTGTGGGCGTCCGGAATGATGCGCTTGACGATGCCTTCACCCGGACCGACGCCGAACCAGTTGCCGTGAATGATCGCTTCCTTAGCGGTATCGACCTGAAACGTATCGCCCTCGCCGGTCATGAACTTGTCGACGCGAAGCGCCACGTGGGGAAAGACATAATAGGCCGCTACGAAGCCGCCGGCGCCGAGTCCGCCGAGCACTCCAATCCATAGCCAGGGCATGCCCGCCATGAAGAACATGCCGCCCCAGACGGCCGTGGTGAGAATCGTCTGCCCAAGGTCCGGCTGTGCAACAAGGAGTGCCGCAACAATGCCGAAGAGGATGATGGCAAAGAGATTGCCCGGAATTTCCGGTTGACGCGCATGCTCGGCGAACAGCCAGGCGCAGACGACGACGAAGGCGGGCTTCATGAATTCCGACGGCTGGATGGAGAGCGCCGCGATATTGACCCAGCGCCGCGACCCTTTGACCTCGACACCGAAGAACAACGCAAAAAGCATCATCGCCAGCGAAACGATCAGCAGGATGACCGCGGTGCGCCGCACCTGCCGGGGCGACATGAAGGAGATGCCGATCATCGTCGCGATCGCCGGAACGAGGAACAGGGCGTGGCGCTTCACGAAATGGAAGGGCTCGAGCCCGATGCGCTCGGCGACTGCGGGCGACGCTGCGAAAGAGAGCATGAAGCCGATACCGATCAGCAGGATGAATAGTGCCAGGAACACACGGTCGATGGTCCAGAACCAATCGGCCAAGGCCCCACGCTCAACGCGGCTTACCATATCAATTGCCTCCAGTTGCTGAACCGACCAGCATGGTGACACCTTCGATCGCAGCCACGTGGCTGACGAAGGCATCACCCCTGACCTCGAAATTCTTGTACTGATCGAAGCTTGCGCAAGCCGGTGACAACATCACTGCCGCCGCCTCATGTTCGTCCCGGTCCGCATCAGCTGCAGCATGGGCGACCGCGCGCTCCAGCGTGCCCGATATCTCGTAGGGCACTTGTTCGCCGAGCGTCGCCGCAAAGGCGGGAGCCGCCTCGCCGATCAGATAGGCCTTGGCGATGCGCGAAAAGAGCGGCGCCAGCGTCGTGATACCGCCTTCTTTCGGCAAACCACCGGCGATCCAGTAGATGTTGTCGTAGCTCGATAGCGCCGGTGCAGCGGCGTCCGCATTGGTTGCCTTCGAATCATTGACGAAAACGACGCGGCCGCGCCGGCCGACCGGCTGCATGCGATGCTTGAGACCGGGGAAGGATTTGAGCCCCGCACGAATCTGATCCGCTGATATACCAACCGCAAGGCAAGCGGCGATTGCAGCCGCTGCGTTCTGCGCATTGTGCCCGCCGCGCAGCGTCTGGATGCCGTCGAGATCGGCGATCTCCGAGGTCGCGCCGGTCGATGCCTGGATGATGCGGCTACCCTCGGCATAAAGCCCGTCAGCCAGCACATTCCGCCGAGAGATGCGCGTCACCTTGACATCAGCCCGCTCGACACGGTCGGCGATCAGCGAAGAATAGCTGTCGTCGACGCCGATGACGGCAACGCCGCTACCGGCCACCAGCCGTTCCTTGATATCGGCATAGTGTTGTATCGTACCGTGACGGTCGAGATGATCGGGCGTCAGGTTGAGCAGAATGCCGGCGGAAGGATTGAGTGTCGGGGCGAGATCGATCTGATAGGAGGAGCATTCCACGACGTAGTAACGCTCGGCCTTCGGCGGCTCCAGCGTCAGTATGGCCGTTCCGATATTGCCGCCAAGCTGCGTGTCGCGGCCGCTCGATTGCAGGATATGGGCGATCAGCGCCGTCGTGGTCGATTTGCCGTTGGTGCCGGTGATGGCGATGAAAGGGCAATCCGGCGCATGTGCTCTCCGCTCGCGGACGAAGAGCTCCACATCGCCAATGACCTCGACGCCAGCCGCGCGAGCGAGGTCGACGGTCCAGTGCGGCCTCGGATGCGTCAGCGGCACACCGGGCGACAGCACGAAGACAGACAGCCCGTTCCAATCGATGGTTCTGAGATCGGCGACAGGGATGCCCTCTGCGCCAGCCTTCGCCACGCTGTCGGGATTGTCGTCCCAGGCGATCACCTCGGCACCACCGGCGACAAGCGCCCGCGCGGTGGCAAAGCCCGAGCCGCCGAGGCCGAAGAGTGCGACCTTTTTCCCCTTGAGCGTGGTGACAGGGATCATCGCCGCCTCACCGGAGCTTCAGGGTGGAGAGGCCAATCATCGCCAGGATGACCGCAACGATCCAGAAGCGCACGACCACCTGGCTTTCCGTCCAGCCCTTCTTCTCGAAGTGATGATGGATTGGCGCCATCAGGAAAACGCGGCGGCCAGTCATCTTGAAGAAGCCGACCTGGATGATGACCGAAAGCGCCTCCAGCACGAAAAGGCCACCAATAATTGCCATGACGATCTCATGCTTGGTGGCAACCGCCACCGAACCGATCATGCCGCCCAGCGCCAGAGAACCGGTATCCCCCATGAAAATGGCCGCCGGCGGCGCGTTGAACCAGAGGAAACCGAGGCCGGCGCCGATAACTGCGCCGAGCACCACCGCCAATTCGCCGGTACCAGGCACGAAGTTGATCGCCAGATAGTCGGCAAAGACATAGTTGCCGGCGAGATAGGCGATAATACCGAACGAGGCGGCGGCAATCATGACCGGCACGATGGCAAGTCCGTCGAGACCGTCCGTCAGGTTCACGGCGTTGCCCGCAGCAACGATGACGAAAGCACCAAACAGCACGAAGAACATGCCGAGATTGAGCATGAAATTCTTGAAGAACGGGAATGCTATCGATGAGCCGAAGGTCGAACCGGCGGCGCCGGAGGACAGCGCCGTGGTCATCATGAAGTAGACGGCGATGGCGGCAATAACGAACTCGATGCCGAGGCGGGCACGGCCGGAAAAGCCCTTGTCGCTCTGCTTCGTGACCTTGAGATAGTCGTCATAGAAGCCGATGGCGCCGAAGCCTAGTGTAACCAGCAGCGTTGCGACCACATAGACGTTGGCAAGATCGGCCCACAGCATTGACGACACGACGATGCCGGCCAAAATCATCAGCCCGCCCATGGTCGGCGTGCCGGCCTTCTTGAAATGAGTCTGCGGACCGTCGGCGCGAATCGGCTGTCCCTTGCCCTGGCGCACACGCAGGGAGGAGATGATTCGCGGCCCGAAGAGGAAGACGATCAACGCCGAAGTGAACAAAGCGCCGCCGGTGCGGAACGTGATATATCTGAACAGATTGAGAAATCTGAAATGAGTACTGAAAAAATGAATGTGGTCCGACAGTTCGGCAAGCCAGATCAGCATAAGAGCCCTTTCTAAAGCCCCTGATGGGAGTGGGGCTCCGTGTCGGGGAATGCTGGAAACTTGTCAAGCAAAGCTGCCACGATCTTCCCGAATCCTATCCCCAGCGACGATTTCACCATCAAAACATCGCCTGGGGCGATCGAGTTGAGCACGAATTCCGCGAGCTCCTCCGTAGTCTCACGATATTCGACATGGACACTTTCCGGCAGCGCATCCCTCAACGCCGCCGTCTCCGGACCTGCCAGCCAGACATGCTCGATACCGGCCGCCAGCAGCGGACCGGCGAGGTTGGCATGCACTCGTTGGGCATAATCCCCCATTTCCAACATGTCGCCGAGAATGGCGACCCGCCTGCCCGCTCTGCTGCCGACATTGGCGTCCGGCAACGATGTCGCCAGCAGCGCGATAGCCGCGCGCATGGAGGCGGGGTTGGCGTTGTAACTTTCATCGATCAGCGTGAAATAGCCGTTGCCGATCGCCCGTTTGTGGCGCTGCCCCCTGCCCTTTTCCGCCCGCAGGTCCGCCAAGGCATCCACGGCCTTGTCGAGATCAGCTTCCACGAGCATGACCGCGCCGAGCACGGCAAGCGCGTTTTCGGCAATATGACGACCCGGCGCGCCGAGCGCTACTTCCATCGTCTCGCCGCCGATCGTCAGCCACAGCGTCGAATTCTCTTCCGACGCGTTGAACTCCGCCAGCCGCACGTCGGCCTTGGCGTGCTGGCCGAAACTGTGCACATGCTCGACACCGGCAGCCAGCGCGGCACGCTCCAGGAAATCGAACTGGTCGTTGTCGCGGTTGAGGATGACATGACCGCCCGGTACGACACCGTCGAATATCTCTGCCTTGGCGGCTGCGATCTCGGTGATGTTCTTGAAATTACCGAGATGTGCCGGCGCGATCGTTGTGATGATGGCCACTTCCGGCTGCACCATCTTGGTCAGCGGCCGGATTTCCTCCGGATGGTTCATACCAATCTCGAAGACACCGAAATCGGTATCCTGAGGCATGCGCGCCAAACTCAGCGGCACGCCCCAATGATTGTTGAAGGAGGCGACTGAGGCATGCACCTTGCCCGATGGCGACAACGTTCGGCGCAGCATCTCCTTCGTGGTGGTTTTGCCGACCGAACCGGTGACGGCGATGATCTTCGCAGCCGTGCGCTGGCGGGCGGCAACACCCAACCTGGCGAGCGCTGCCAATACGTCGTCGACAACGATCTTCGGCACGGTCAGCCGGCCCATCGCCGGCAGCCGTGCCTCGCTGATCACGATCAACGCGGCGCCGTTGGCCATCGCCAGATTGGCATAGTCATGGCCATCGACGCGATCGCCCTTGATGGCGAAGAAAGCTTCGCCTGGCTTGATCGAACGGCTGTCGATGGAAATCCCAGTCACGCCCTCAGGCAGCGCTCCGAAGGAGCGGCCCGCAATGGCGGCGATCATGTCTTCAGTTGTCCATAGCCAGCTCAAGACCTTACCTCCTCCAGTGCTTTGCGCAGTTCGGCATGGTCGGAAAAGGGCAGCGTGACGCTGCCGATCGTCTGACCTTCCTCATGCCCCTTGCCCGCGACGATTAGTGTATCGCCGGATTTCAGCATGCCGACTGCTTCGCGGATTGCCTTGGCACGGTCGCCGATCTCGGTGGCGCAGGGTGCTGCGGCCATGATCTCGGCGCGAATCGCCGCCGGCTCTTCCGAGCGCGGATTATCGTCGGTGACGACAACCACATCGGCCAGACGGCAGGCAATTTCGCCCATGATCGGCCGCTTGCCGCGATCGCGGTCGCCGCCACAACCGAAGACGACAATGACGCGGCCGGTGGTGAAGGGCCGCACCGAATTCAGCACATTTTCCAAAGCATCCGGCTTGTGCGCGTAGTCGACATAGGCGAGTGCGCCGTCATGGGTATGACCGACAAGCTCCAATCGACCGGAAGCACCGACGAGCTTTTCCAGCGCCGCCATGGCAACCGGCGCGACAACGCCGGTGGAAATGGCAAGACCAGCGGCAGCCAGCGCATTGGCGATCTGGAAATCGCCGGCAAGCGGAATGTGAACCTCGAAAATATCGTCGCCGATATGAACTTCGGCGACCTGCTTGTGACGGAAATGCTCGACGCGCTTCAACGTCAGGAAATCGCCCTTGCGACCGACAGTGCGGATGACCTGCGCGGCCTCGCGCGCGGCCGCAATTGCCTGTTCCGACCAAATATCGTCGGCAAAGATCACCGCGGGCGAGCCCTTCGGCAACAAATCGCGAAACAGCCGCATCTTGGCGGCCATATAGTCCTCGACCGTCGGATGATAATCCATATGGTCACGGCCGAGATTGGTGAAGGCAGCGGCAGCGAGCCGGACGCCGTCTAGGCGGAATTGATCAAGGCCATGACTGGAGGCCTCCATCGCCGCATGGGTAACACCTTCATCCGCAAGCTCGGCAAGCAGTTGGTGCAGGGACACCGGATCGGGCGTCGTCAGCGAGCCGTAATCATTGCGCGTCGGTGAGACGACTCCGGTCGTGCCGATCATCGCCGCCGGATGGCCCGCATGTGCCCAGATCTGACGGGTGAACGACGCGACCGAGGTTTTACCGGCCGTGCCGGTAACGGCAACCATCGTCTCGGGCTGCCTGCCATAAAAGCGCGAAGCGGCGACAGCGAGAAAACGGCGCGGCTCCGCAACGGTCAACAGAGGTACGCCGGTGGTGACAGCGCCATGGCCGGCGACAACCACAGACGCACCACGCGAAACCGCATCGGCAATGAAACTTGCGCCGTCAGCCTTCGTGCCGGCGACAGCTACGAAAGCCATGCCGGGTGCAACCTTACGGCTATCGGCGGAAAGGCCTGTTATCTCAAGATCGCCAAGTGTCCCGCCGACTTGTTCGTTGAGTTCCGGAAACGCTTTCCCGGCAATGTCCCGCAAGTTCATCGAATATACTTTTCGCCTTCTCGATCAGTCCGCCCCTCGCGAATCGACCCGTGTATTCTTTCACGCTTAATAAGACACCAGCAAGGCCGAGTTGCCGTTTCCGAAGCTGGGCTGGATTCCGAGTATGGGTGCGGCCCGCGCGATGATGTCACGAGCGATCGGCGCTGCCGTATAGGCCGAGATCGTGCCACCGTGCTCACCGGTCTTCGGCTCGTCGCAGAAGGTCATGACGACATATTGCGGATTGTCGATCGGGAACGCGGCTAGGAAAGTGTTGAAATTCAGCGTGTGCGAGTAGCGGCCGTTGACGACCTTGTCAGCGGTGCCGGTCTTGCTGCCGACGTCATAGCCGGGCACGCGGGCAGCCTTGCCCGATCCCTTGGAGCCGTTGAAATCAAGCAGGAAGCGGATGTCATCGCTGGTGCTCTTCTTGACGACGACCTTGGCGACCGCGTCGGCCTGCTCGCGAGTGCGCGGCAGGAAAGTGGGCTCGATCAGCCTGCCGCCATTGACGAGGGCCGCGCCGGCGACCGCCACCTGCAGCGGCGTGGTGGAGACACCGTGGCCGAAGGAAATGGTGATCGAGTTGATCTTCTTCCAAACATGCGGCTGGGTCGGCATCTTCACTTCCGGCAGCTCGGTGTCCATCTTGGTCAGCAGCCCCATCTTGGTCAGGAATTCCTTGTGGGCATCGATGCCGATGAGATCGGCGATCTTCGCCGTACCGATGTTGGAGGAATACTGGAAGATTTCCGGAACGGTCAGCACACGATGCTGCCCGTGGAAGTCGTGAATGGTGAAGCCGCCGATACGGATCGGGTTGGTGGCGTCGAAGGCATCACGCAGCGTGACCTTGCCGGAATCGAGCGCCATCGCCATGGTGAAAGTCTTGAACGTCGACCCCATTTCGAACGTGCCGTTCGTCATGCGGTTGAGCCAGCCTTCCGCAGCGCCCTCGTTCGGATTGTTCGGATCGAAGTCGGGAGCCGACGCCATGGCCAGCACCTCGCCGGTACGAGCGTCAAGTACCGCTGCACCCGCACCCTTCGCCTGGAAATTATTGACGGCATTGACGACCGCATCGTGGACGATATCCTGCACGCGCAGATCGACCGAAAGCTTCACCGGCTGCAACGGCTGGTCACTGGTCATGCCGGCCGCCGCGAGATCGGCAAGGCCCTGGTCGTCGATATATTTCTCCATTCCGGTCACGCCGCGGTTGTCGATATTGACGTAGCCAAGAATGTGGGCAGCGGTCGAACCGCCCGGATAGAAGCGTCGCTTTTCAGGACGGAAACCGATACCGGGGATGCCGAGCGCCAGAATCTGGCTCTGCTGTTTCGGCGTCAACTGGCGGCGAAGCCAGGCAAAATGCGAGGTCTTGACGGCAAGTTTCTTATAGGTGCCCTTGGTATCGAGGTCGGGCAGAACGGTGCGCAGTTGCTCGACAGCCTCATCGGGATCGATGATCTTGTTTGGCTCGGCAAACAGCGACACCGTGCGAATATCTGTCGCCATTAGGGCGCCGTTGCGGTCGACGATGTCAGGGCGCGAGGCCATGAGCCGATCTGGCGGCAGGATGCTCGAGGTCGTATCCGGCGGCGTCATGGCGAACTGGGCAAGGCGTCCGCCGATGATGCAGTAAACGACGGTAAAACTCACGACCAACAGAACGACACGGCTCTTGGCCTGATTGGCCTTGCGTTTGCGGGCACCTTCGAAGGTCGAGCCTCTGAAACCGTCGTTCGGGCGGTTATTGCCGTCGGTGGAGAAATGCGCCTTGCTTTTCAAGACCATGATGCGCGAAAGAAAAGACATCACTCGTCCACCGATCCAGTTGCGATATCGTCGACTTCTTGTTTTTTATGCTTCAGCAACGGCGGCGCCTTGGCGACCGGACGCGGTGCAGGAGCGGCGGCGACATCGGCAATCGCCTTCCTGATTTCCGCATCCGTCGTGTCGCCATTCTTCGACGCAGCGGCGGAATTCACCTTCCCGCCAGGCGCTTTGGCGCTGGCGCCCTTCGCGCCATCCTTGGCATCGGCAACGGTTTCGGGCGGAAGCTGCGAGCGCAGCATCGGCAACTCGTTCGGCTGCACAATCGCTGTCGACAGCGTCGGCTCCAGCTTGAGTTCACTACTATAGTTATTGACCAATCGCTCCAAACGGTTCGGCTGCACGACCAGCGCCCAATCCGCTTTCAGAAGCTCGATCGTGTCCTTTTCCAATTTGATCTCGGATTCGAGGCGATGAACCTCTTCGAGTTTCAGTTCGGCACGATGTTTGATGGTGTAGGTAACGGAGGCCATCGCCGTCATGACGCCAATCAGAACGATGTCAAAAGTCCTCAGCATATCAACCTCCGAGCTTTCCGAGACTGGCGAGATTGGGCAGATCGAAGATCGAGAGATCGGCAGCCTCGGCCGGGGCAGCCGTACGAAGACCGGCGCGCAGCTTGGCCGAACGCGCCCGCGGATTGGCTTCCGCTTCGACGTCACTGGCCGAAACCATCGACTTACCGATCGGATCGAAGGTCGCCAGCCGCTCATACACCATGGGCATGTGGCGGGAGCCGGTAGCGCGACCGGAGCGATCGGCAAAGAACTTCTTGACGATCCGGTCTTCCAGCGAATGAAAAGTCACGACGACCAGACGTCCGCCCGGCTTCAGCGCCCGCTCGGCAGCAAACAGCGCCTGCGCCAGCTCGCCGAGCTCATCGTTGACGAAGATGCGCAGCGCCTGAAAGACGCGGGTCGCCGGATGAATCTTGTCCTTGGCCTTTCGCGGCGTGACGATCTCGATCAGTCCGGCGAGATCGCGAGTGGTCACGAACGGCACTTCCGCCCGCCGTTTTTCGATTGCATGCGCAATGCGCGGCGCCTGCTTTTCTTCGCCGAGGAAGGCGAAAATGCGAATGAGATCGGCCAGCTTGGCGCGATTGACGACATCGGCCGCCGACACGCCGCTTGCCGACATGCGCATATCGAGCGGGCCATTCTTGCTGAACGAGAAGCCGCGCTCGGCCTCATCGAGCTGCATGGAAGAGACACCGATATCGAGCACGACGCCATCGAGCCCACCCTGCGGCGCATGATCGGCGAGCCGGGAAAACTGCGAATGAATGAGAGAAAGGTGACCGGCATGAGCAGCGACCATTGCCTGCCCAGCCGCAATCGCCGTCGGATCGCGATCGAGTGCAATCACATCCGCGCTGGCCGCGAGAATTGCCGAGGTATAGCCGCCAGCACCGAACGTGCCGTCAAGAATGAGCTTGCCGGCCGCCGGAGCCAACGCCTCAAGCACTTCCGCAAGAAGAACCGGAATGTGGCGAACCGGTCCGCCACCGGCATCAGTCGAGCCTCCGCCAGGATTCGCCACCATTCCGCTTCCTCGTTCTAGTCCGAGCGCCTGCCCGCCAGCCTGCGCTCCTCTCGTGCCTGCGCCTGCAAGGCCTGAAAGGCCTCCGGCTGCCACAATTGAAAATGATCCGCCCGCCCGACGAAGGTTACCTCGTTGGCGATACCGGTGAAATCGCGGATAAAATCCGTGACCATCAGCCGCCCTTCCGCATCGAGCCTCATAAAGACCCCGCCCCCGTGAATCAGGAGCGACATCTGGTTCGCCGCCGGCGAAAAAGGATCGTCCGCCGCAATCTGCCGCTCGAACCGATCGAGCAAATCGAGACCGCCGACGCTGATCGCCGGGAACACAAAATCCTGGAAACAATACAGCTCCTGGATATTGCGCTCCGCCAACACGGAACGGAATACCGCCGGCACGGAAACCCGGCCTTTGGCATCTATCCTGTTGGTCGCATTTGACAGGAAGCGGTTCATGACGCGAAACACCCGTTCCCCATGACACACGGGCGATCATTCGCCCGCAGACATAGCCAAAATCGGACACAGCTTCGCAAGCCGAAAGAGAGAACACCCTTCCGACACCTCCGAGAAAGGAGGAATCATGGCTTTGCGATGAACGGGCGATGATTTGCCCTTGTGCAGTGGGTTTTTGGGATACCATGGGACCATATGGGCGTCAATGGGATGAAGCCACGCAGACGTGGCCACAGCCTGAATATTCATAAGCTGTTAAGTTTAACGAAAGGTTAGGATCGCCCTGAGGCAAGGTGCCAAAACGGATTGTTTTCACGGATGAAAACGCCTTCTTCCGACACAGTGGAGAGGCTGAAAACCAGGCGTTCCGGCGGTCTGAAAAATTGTTTCCACAGCACCCGAGAGCATCGACTTTCGCCGAAAGATAATTTGCCAGTTGGCCTGTAAGCCGGGTTCTGTATGGCTCCGACCGAGGCCGGAACGTGGCAGCCATTCATCTTGGACGCCGCTTGCGCGCCGCCTCATGCAACCCACCCGGATGACCGGCCCGGAAACAGGCTGGACCGCTTTCGCGATCCGCGTCATCCCTATTCGGTTTTGCTCCCGGTGGGGTTTACCGTGCCGTCGCTGTTGCCAGAGACGCGGTGGGCTCTTACCCCACCCTTTCACCCTTACCCGATCCGAGGACCGGGCGGTTTGCTTTCTGTGGCACTTTCCCTGAGGTTACCCCCGCCGGACGTTATCCGGCACCGTGTTTCCGTGGAGCCCGGACTTTCCTCACCCCACCGCCTTTCGGCATTGGTGAGGCGCGGCTGCCCGGCCAACTGGCAGGGCTCCATTAGCCGAGAGCGCCGGTAATTGCCACCGAAATATGCGGCTTTCTCTTCCTGTCGGCCTAAACACGGAAATGCGCAGAGAAATCCGTATGGTAGCCGTCATCCTTGATTCGACCTTCGAGCAACAATTCGGCCCCGAGCCTGCCGATCTCGTCGGAACTTTTCGCCGCCATGCCGCAACCGCCGGTCAGAACGGCGGCGCGGGGCGACGACGTGTAACCGATCATCGGATAGCTCGTCGGTGAATAGGAAACGGCGCAGGAATTGGTAAAGGCCGATGGACCCGTCACACTCGGAACCAGTTCCTGGATGATCCGCGTCAGGTGATCGCGTGCCTTATCGCGGCCGGCGGTTCGAAACCACGCGCGCAGTTCCGGCTCGCTGTCGAGCTGGAAGTCATCCGGATCGCCACCGATCTTGATATAGTATTTCCCGTCCGGATAGCGGATCGGCGGCAGCAGATAGATGCTGTCGATATCGTCAGGCCTGGAAGATATCAGCGACGGCATGGCCGAAAGCGCTTGAGCCTCTGTCTCGCTTACCTCGAAGAATGTCACCGTGCGACCATAAACCTTCATCTCAACCGATCGCGGCAACAGATTCTCGGCAATGGAGAAACCGCCCGCGGCGAGGAGAACTTTCTCCGCCCGGAATGTCTCGCCTTCCGCGGTGGTGACGGCCACCAGGCCGCCCTCGTCGCGGATCGAGGCGACGGTCTGCTTGATGATGCGAGCCCCTGCCTCCTCCGCCAGTAGCGACTGCGCCTTCACCAACCGTCGCGGGCTGATATGACCGGCGCCGTGCGGCTCGTAGATGCCCTCGCTGCCTTCAGCGAAGGAGAAGAAGGGGAATTTCGCCTTCAACCCGGCGTCATCCAAAAGTTCCGTCTGAACACCGAGCCGAGCGGCGGCATCGACGACATTGCCGACATAAGCATGAGCGCCACCACGCTTCGGCCCGACCACGAGGCAACCGACGGGGGCATAGAAGTGAATGCCACTGTCGCGCTCGATCTCGGCATAGCGGGCGATCGAGCGGTTGGCGAGCCGCGCCCAATCGGCGTCCGGATCGATGGTGCGGGTGATCCGGCCTTCGTCGTAGTGACTGCCGAAAACACCCTGGTGGTTCGCGCGGTCGTCGGGTTCATCCGGGCCGATAACGGCTACGCCATCCGCCTGCTTGGCCAGATGGCGGGCGGCAGCCGCCCCCATCATTCCCCGACCGACGACGATGAACCTGAAATTCGCTGCCATGTTATATCCCTCGCAAATGATCGCGACTCGATAACATGGAAAGCAGCTCAGCCCTACCCGCAATCCTCTTGAGAGCGGCCGTTAATCAAGGAGCGCCAGCACCTTGCCGCAATATTCCTGCGAGACAGGATTCATGCGCGTCGCCGCGTGGCCGGCATTGTATTTGAGGATGGTGTTGCAGGTCGGTCCGCCGCCAAGCTTCTGTGCCATGGCGAGGTATTTCATGCCGAACTTAATGTTCGTGTCGGGATCGTAAAGCCCCTTGGCACTGCCGGCATAGCCCATCAGCTTCGCAGTGGTAGGCTTGACCTGCATCAGGCCGATCTCGCCGGCGCTGCCGCGCTTTTTAGGATTGAAATTGCTTTCGATCTGAACAACTGCGGTTGCCAATTCGACCGGCACGCCGTTCTGCTTGGCGTATTTGGCAATCACGGCCGAGTAGGGATTTTGTGCGGCAATGGAATTTTCCGTATCGCGCAATTCGGCGGGAACATTCGGTGTGGCATAGCCGGTCGTGCGTGTGATGGTCTTTAAAGGAAGGGTCTTGGTTTTTTCGTCGCGTGGGCCAGCGAAGGCGCAATCATATCCTGTCAGCAGCACGCTCACGCACGCTGCAGCGGCAATAATCAGATTTTTCATGTAGTCTTTTGTCTCCAGGCGCGGGATCGCGGACAGCACTAAGCCATCAGTCCGGCGGGAGGCAAAAAGAGCCGCCGGAGTGTACGGTCCCCGTTAGTCTTTACGGCCGCGCGACACACAAACCAGACTTGCGCGACCGCCGTTAAGCGGGCGTCGTTAGACCAGCGCAATGCGGAGATAATAGGGAAATGATGTGGCGCTGCAGTACGTTACGCATTTTGCGCGCTACGGTTTCTTTAGCATTGCAAAATGGAAACCCGCCTAACGTTAGGAAAAACGAGGCAGTGCGGACAGCAAGCGATGCAGCGTGTCGATGGTCGAAAAATCGGCGATCCCGTCCACCCTCTCCTGGCGGAAATGACGCTGGAAAGCCTCGACGTCACCCTCCAGCTTCGTGGAGAATTCGCCTGTAATTTCCGTACTGTAACCATAGAGCGAGAGCATGGATTGCAGCGCCTCGATCGGCTGTCCCGCATCGCCCTTCTGGAAAAACCGCCCACCTCTGATCGGCGTCGGCTCGACCCAATGACCGACCCCTGCTGCGGCCAGTCGCGCCCACGGGAATTTTTCGCCCGGATCGACCTTGCGGACCGGGGCGACATCGGAGTGTCCAAGTACACGCTCAGGTGAAATTGCCCAGCGATGGCCGCAATCGCGACAAAGTTCGATAATTGCTTCGATCTGCGCGTCGGGAAAGTCGGGCAGCCCGCCGGGATGGCCGGCATTGGCAATTTCAATGCCGATCGACAGCGAGTTGATGTCGGCCTCGTTGTGCCAGGCGCTCTTGCCGGCATGCCAGGCCCGACGTTCCTCCGGCACGAGCTGGATCACGCGCCCATCCTCGAAGATGAAGTAGTGGCTCGACACCTGGCTCTCGTCGCGGCAGAGCCAGTCAAGCGCACCTTCGGCCGTGCCCATGCCAGTATAGTGCAGGAGGATCATGTCCGGCTTGCGCCCGTCCTTCCGCTCGCCATAGTTCGCCGACGGCTGCACGCTGGCGCCTGCATAATCTGCCGCAAAGGAACTCATGCAGCGCGGCGTTCTTTCTCGATTTCCGCATATGCTGCGTTGAGGGCCGCCATACGCTCATTGGCGATGAGGTGGAATTCTTCCGGCACGCCGCGTGAGACGAGGCGATCGGGGTGGTTCTCATAAACCAGGCCATGGTAGCGGCGACGGATGGTCTTGAAATCATCCTGGGGCGACACGCCAAGTACCTTATAAGGATCGCGGCCGCCGACGCTGACATGGCGAGCCATGATCTGCTCGAACCGCTGCTCGCTCATATGGAAGATCTGGGCAATATGCTGCAGGAAGGCCATTTCCTTCTCGTGAATCAGGCCGTCAGCCTTGGCGATATGGAAAAGACCGTCGAGCACGTCTTCCAGTACCGGACAATTCTTTGAGCAGGTGACGCAGAGCGACGACAGCTTCTCGGCATAGGCTTCGTAACCGGCGACGTCCTGGCGGGCCAGATTATAAAGACGCGCAACGTTCTTCGCCTGGTCCGGCGGAAATTCGAAGATCTCGCGGAATGCGTTGACTTCGTTTTCAGTCACCACACCGTCGGCCTTCGCCATCTTGGCGGAAAGCGCGATGATGGCGACGGAAAAGGCTACCTTGCGGCGGGTTTCCGGATCGCCTTCGAACAGCGTGCGAATGGCTTCAACCACCGCCGACAGGGCATTGCCAGCGGTGCCACCAACAGCATTCAGCAATTTTTCCCAGAACGACATGATGGTCTTAACTACCCCTTCTGAATAAGAAACACGTTGATCAAATAATGGTTGCGATTGCAAGCAGTCCATTGGTCGCAGAGCCGAAAACACTTTTCACAATTCGGTAATGATGGCGTGTTCGAAGCCGCAATTTGTGATGCCGTACGGCCGGCCATGCTGATTGCCCGATTGAAAAAGCAAAGCATGCCTTTCTTAAATTCTTTACTTTACAGCCATCTCCGCCTGTCGCATCCATTCGAACGGCAATCACCGCAATGACGCAGCTAGGCTGCAAGGAGGATCCCCATGGCCAAACAAAAAGTCGCAATGCTCACCGCCGGCGGATTGGCGCCCTGTCTCTCCTCCGCGGTTGGCGGCCTGATCCAGCGCTACAGCGACGTCGCGCCCGATCTCGACATCATCGCTTATCGCTCCGGCTATCAGGGCGTTCTACTGGCCGATCGCATTGAAATCACGCCCGGTATGCGCGAACGGGCCCATCTGCTGCACCGCTACGGCGGTTCGCCGATCGGCAACAGCCGCGTTAAGCTCACCAACGCTGCCGATTGCGTCAAGCGCGGCCTCGTCAAGGAAGGTGAAAATCCACTCCGTGTCGCTGCCGAGCGCCTCGCCTCGGATGGCGTCACCATTCTTCACACGATCGGTGGCGACGACACCAACACGACGGCGGCCGATCTTGCCGCCTATCTCGGCGCCAATGGCTATGACCTGACTGTGGTCGGCCTGCCGAAAACGGTCGACAACGATGTTGTGCCGATCCGCCAGTCTCTCGGCGCATGGACGGCAGCCGAAGTCGGCGCGCATTTCTTCGACAATGTCAGCAATGAACAGACCGCCGCTCCGCGTACCCTCGTTATTCATGAAGTCATGGGCCGCAGCTGCGGCTGGCTGACGGCGGCGACCGCCCGCGCCTATATCCAGAAGACCAGCACCTATGAATATGTGGAAGGCTTCATGATGAATGCCGCCATGAAGAGCATTGACGGCCTCTACCTGCCGGAAATGGCCTTCGACATAGAAGCGGAAGCCGAGCGCCTGAAGGCCATCATGGACAAGACCGGTCAAGTGACGCTGTTCGTTTCGGAAGGTGCCGCTCTCGACGCTATCGTCGCCGAGCGTGAAGCCGCCGGAGAAACCATCAAGCGCGATGCCTTCGGTCATGTGAAGATCGATACCATCAACGTCGGCAACTGGTTCCAGAAGCAATTCGCCACCCTCCTCGGCGCGGAGCGCTCCCTGGTACAGAAGTCGGGCTACTTTGCCCGCTCGGCGCCGGCCAACGGCGAAGACCTGCGTCTCATCCAGGGCATGGTCGATCTCGCGGTTGAAAGTGCATTGAATAAGGTGTCCGGCGTCACCGGCCACGACGAAGGCCAGGGCGGCAAGCTGCGCACCATCGAATTCCCGCGCATCAAGGGCGGCAAGCCCTTCGATCTGTCATTGTCGTGGTTCGCCGAGGTCATGGAGCATATTGGGCAAAAATACACCCAATCCTAATTGACGGATCATAAATCCAATGTCTTTGCTGGCGGCGAATAGGAATAGAGGAGGATTCCATGTCCATCGAAACCTGGCTCGCTTTCGCCGCCGCGTCCTGCATCATGCTGGCAATACCCGGTCCGACCATTCTCCTTGTGATCTCGTATGCACTCGGCCATGGTCGGAAGACGGCGCTGGCAACCGTGACCGGCGTGACGCTTGGCGACTTCACGGCGATGACCGCCTCGCTCGCAGGTCTTGGCGCACTTCTCGCCACCTCAGCGACTCTGTTTACGATTCTCAAGCTGATCGGCGCAGCCTACCTCATGTTTCTGGAATTAAGCTCTGGCGCGCTCCGATCGTGACCGGCCCGATGGGCGATAATGACAACCTTCCCGAGGAAAAACCGCTGAAGATTTTGCTGCACGCTTATGTTGTGACGGCGCTTAATCCGAAGAGCATCGTCTTCTTCATCGCCTTCGTTCCGCAATTCCTCGACATGTCGAAGCCCTTCCTTCAGCAAACCCTTATTTTGGAGGCGACTTTCCTGACTTTGGCGGCATTGAACTCGCTAATTTACGTTTTCGTCGCCGATATGGCGCGCGGTTTTATCCGCAAGGCAAGCGTGCAGCGTGCCGTCAACCGGACGGGTGGAACCCTGTTGATAGCCGCCGGCGCAGTGACCGCCGGATACCGCCGGATGGCCGCTTGATCGCCGTCCAGGGTTGCGGGGAGATCACGGATAGGTTAATGGGGGATTCATAAATTTATTGACCCTGTGACTGATTTGCATCGCAGGGAGGTTTGGTTTTTTCGAAAGTGACAGAATGGTAACGATCGGATTTCCCAGCCTGAAGCGCAGCGTTGCCTTTTCGGCAATGATGTGCGGCGTTCTTGCGGGGTGTGCAAGCACTCAGCAACAGACGTCCCAGGCAGGACTCCCGTCGGCACAAACCAACGTGCCGCATCCGAATACAAACCCGGCTTCGGTCGGTGCTACATCGTCTTCAGGCGGCGTGGCTATGGCATCCACCACACCGGCAACAGCAGGCCAGCAGATCCAACCGCAGCAGCAGACCGTGCCGCAACAGCAGGCAGTATTGATGAAATCCGACCGCGTTGGCGCCGGTTTTGCGCAAAACGTTGGCGGCGGTTCGGCTGCTCAAAACCAGGTCCAAATAGCCCAGGACCGCATGGGTGGTCCGGTAACGAATGCGCCGAACGCAGCCAATCAGGGCACCGTCGCCATTGCGGCCGTGACCGGCACTCCGACGGCGAACACATCCGCAGCAGCCGCATATGCAGCCTCCGACGAGCCGCCGATCCCCGCCGTCGTCGCCATCCCGATTCCGAATCCCGCGCGTCCGGGCGATACCGCGCTTCTGCCTGTTTCGAGTTCCGTGACCGAGGGGCAAGCAACCATTCCGATGACATCGGACGTGGCCGCCATTCAATCCGTCGTTCCGACGCCCCGCCCTGGTGAAGATGCGCCGATCATGGCGCCGACCGAAGTCGCCTTTGCTGCACCCACGCAGATTCCCGGCATGGGCTACGTGGACAACCGCATGCACTACGATTTCAACTTCGATGCCAGCGGTCCAACGATCGTTCCGGCGGTGCTGCTCCCTCGGAATGACGATTCCTCGGACGTGCCGGCCGCTGAGAAGAGCTATGTATCGAAGCTCATTCAGAAATATGCCAAGCTTTACGAAATTCCGGAATCGCTCATCCATCGCGTCGTTCATCGCGAGAGCCGCTACAATCCGAAGGCCTATAATAGGGCCGGTTATTTCGGCCTGATGCAGATCAAATACAATACCGCCAAGTCCATGGGTTACGAAGGTCCGCCTTCAGGCCTGCTCGACGCGGAGACCAACATTAAATATGCCGCGAAATATCTGCGCGGCGCTTGGATGGTGGCCGACAACAAGGCTGAAAACAAGGAAGTCAATGCGGTTCAGCTCTATGCGCATGGCTATTATTTCGACGCCAAGCGCAAGGGCCTAGAGGCCGTCGCAAACGGCAATTACTGATTATCCTGGACCATTTTATTGGCGCCGGTCGGACCTGAGGTTTTGGCCGGCGTCGTTATATCCAGAATCTTCTTCAGCAGAATCTGCGGCTTGTAGTCGACCCAGCCCGGCGTCAGCCCCATGCGCACCAGCACGAGATTGGCCGATGGTACGATAGCAACACTCTGCCCATCATGTCCGAGCATCCAGAATGTGTCCGTCGGCAGGCCGAACTGTGCATCGGAGCCACCGGGGCCCGCGAGCCAGGCTTGAACCTGCGTATAGATACCTTCCGATGCCGTCGTCGGGGTCCGCATGGCGCCGACAAAGCCTTCCGGCAACAGGCGCTGACCTTTCCAGACGCCATCCTGCAGCAGGAATTGCCCAAAGCGCGCCCAATCGCGCGCCGTCGCGTAAAGATAGGAGCCGCCGACATAGGTGCCACGCTCATCGGCTTCGAACACCGCGCTGGACATGCCGAGCGGAGCAAACAGCGCCTCGCGCGGATAGGCGATCGCAGCACTCTCATTCGGAAGCCTGTTCATCCAGAGCCTCGCGAGCAATATCGCCGTGCCGCTGGAATAGTTGAAGCGCTCGCCGGCCGGAGCCTCCTGAGGCGCGCTGGCGGCGACCCTCGTCGAGTCCGGATCGAGATAGAGCATGCGCGTCACGTCGGAGACAGCGCCATATCCTTCGTTGAAAGCCAGCCCGCTCTCCATGCCGAGGAGATCGCTGAGCTTGATGTTCTTGCGCACATCGCCGCTCCACTGCGGCAGGAGATTCTGATCGTCGAAGGACATGCGGCCCGAAAGCATCAGACGGCCGATGATGGCGGCATTGACTGTCTTCGTCATCGACCAGCCGATCAGCGGCGTGCCGTTGTTGAACCCGTCGCCATAGGCCTCGGCCGCGATGCGGCCGTCCTTGACGACAACGATGGCACGCATTTCCGGACCGGCAAAGTCCGGATTGGCGATAAGTTTTGAAAGCGCGACGCCGGTCTCATTCTGATCCAGTACGACCTTACTGCCATCCGGCCAAAGGGAATCGTTTTTGGCCACCCTCACCTTGTTCAGGAAGACCGCGCTCCGTGCCGCATGTAAATCGCCGTCCGGAACTGTCGTGCACCCGAGCGCGCCACGATAGAGTGCATAGTTAGGCGCGAACATGCCCAGGAAACGGGCGGTTACTACCCCATCCTCTCGATCAACCGAAACACTGACGAGTTTCAGCGCTGGATTGCCTGGTGCCTGCACGTCATCCGCCAACACCTTTTCGGGATCGCGCTTGGCGATAAAGGTGTTCGAGCAGACGATTTTGGCGGCATAACCGTCGCCGACCCTCAGCAATTCCGGTGGCGAGACCGAAAGCCAGACGACACCGCCCGCGACAATGATCAGCAGCAAAAGGAAAAGAGCTCCGATCACTCTCGATATCAAATGCATATCATACCCTCCAAAGGTATGCGGACACAATCAGGAAACGCTGCAGTATGAAAGGCCTATCGTTATCGCACTTCTGTAAATGCCCGCGCGACGGTCCTTTCGGCGGATCTACCAACAGCCCACGTCATCAGACTGTAGCATTACCGGGTTACACGCCCTGAACCTGACAAATTGGTGACAAGACTCAGATGACGGAATTCGCCCCGGATGCCGGTCTCCGCAAGAACCGGAAAGTCAAGGAAGCTGTTCTGCAACACAAGGCTCTGTCGAAAGCCGGCTTTTCCGAGCGTCTGTTCGGCATGCTGTTTTCCGGCCTTGTCTACCCGCAGATCTGGGAGGATCCGGATATCGACATGGAGGCGATGGAGCTTCAGCCCCACCACCGCATCGTCACCATCGGCTCCGGCGGCTGCAACATGCTCGCCTACCTCTCGCAGAGCCCGGCTTCGATCGATGTCGTTGACCTCAATCGTCACCACATCGCCCTGAACAAGCTCAAGCTCGCCGCCTTCCGGCTGCTGCCCGCTCATGCCGATCTGGTGCGCTTCTTCGGCACGCCCGGCGTCAGCGCCAACAGCCAGGCCTATGACCAGTTCATTGCGCCGCGGCTGGATCCGGCAACTGCTGCCTATTGGGGCGGCCGCGATATGTATGGTCGCCGCCGCGTTACGGTGTTCAACCGCAACATCTACAAGACGGGCTTGCTCGGACGCTTTATCGGCGCCGCTCACGTGCTGGCGCGCCTGCATGGCGTCCGTCTCGCCAAGATGACGGAAGCGCGCACGGTCAGGGAACAACGGCAGTTTTTCGACAATGAGATTGCGCCGATCTTCGACAAGCCGATGGTACGCTGGCTGCTCGGCCGCAAGAGCTCGCTTTTCGGCCTCGGCATCCCGCCGCAGCAATATGACGAACTTGCGAGCCTCGCCGGCGACGATTCCATCTCGGGTGTTCTGAAGCACCGCCTGGAGAAGCTGTCGTGTCATTTCCCGATGCGCGACAACTATTTTGCCTGGCAGGCCTTCGCGCGGCGCTATGCCGCCCAGCATCAAGGGCCGCTCCCGACCTATCTGCGGCCCGAGCATTATCCCGCCATTCGCGCCAATGCTGACCGCGTCGACGTACATCACGCCAACTTTACCGAACTTTTGGCTTCCAAGCCGGCCGCCTCGCGCGACCGCTACATCCTGCTCGACGCGCAGGATTGGATGAACGACGAACAGCTGAACCAGCTCTGGGCGGAAATCACCCGGACGGCCCGCGAAGGCGCCCGCGTCATTTTCCGCACGGCTGCCGAAAAGAGCATCATCGAAGGCCGCCTCTCCCCCGCCATTCGTGATCAGTGGGTCTATTTCGAAGAGCGCTCGCAGGAGCTTAACGTCCGCGACCGCTCGGCGATCTACGGTGGCTTCCACATCTATGGGAAAAAAGCGTGAGCCAGGCGGACACAGGTCTTCAGACAAGCTCTAAGAGCCATGCCGGACTGATGGACGGCATGTACCGCTACCAGCGGCACATCTACGACTTGACCCGCAAATACTACCTCTTCGGCCGCGACCGCACCATTGCGCACCTCAACGTGCCTTTCGGCGGCTCCCTGCTGGAAGTGGGCTGCGGCACCGGCCGCAACATGTTGCTGGCGCATCGCCGCTTTCCGTCGGCCAGGCTTTACGGCCTCGACATCTCGCAGGAAATGCTGATCTCTGCCCGCAATAATTTTCGCGGCCTAAAGCAGACGCCGGATTTCCGTGTGGCCGACGCCACCGCCTTTTCGGCTGCCGATTTCGGTGTCGCCGGCTTCGACCGCGTTATGATCTCCTACGCTCTGTCGATGATCCCGGATTGGAAGAGCGCGATCGATGCCTCTCTCGATGCGGTTATTCCCGGCGGCGAACTGCATATCGTCGATTTTGGCCAGCAGGAGCGACTGCCGGGCTGGTTTCGCACCATGCTGAAGGGCTGGCTGAAGAAGTTCCACGTCACGCCGCGAGCCGACCTCCGTACGGTGCTGGAAGAGCGCGTTCAGGCGCGCGGTGCCAAGCTGATATTCGAAGAGATCGGACGTGGTTACGCATGGAGAGCCGTCGTCGTTAAGCCGCGCGCCTAGCGAAAAGAGTGGAATTCGGCATGAAATCCACTCAAACGGCATTTCAAGTATAAGAATTTACTTGAAGATAACACATTTTTTACGTTGATATGGTTAAAAAGTGGCAAGGCCGGCTGACAACAGCTTGGTCCATTGCCTCTTTTGGGACTTCGGGGACCACACATCACGGAAGCCAAGCTTTGGGGCAGCTAGATTACTCGCGCCATAACGGGATATCCATGCGCAGGCTTCTGTCATGCTTACTGCCGCTCGCCTTCCTCCTCAACAGCTGCACCATGGGCTATGACAGCTTTCAGACCGCGTCGGTACCGAAGTCTCGTTTCAAGGATACGAAGCCGCAGGACTTCGGCCGCGATCATCCGGAGCGTCACCCCGTTCACGGCATCGACATCTCGAAATGGCAAGGCGATATCAATTGGCAGTCGGTGAAGAACTCAGGCATTGCCTTCGTCTTCATCAAGGCGACCGAAGGCAAAGATAGGATCGATGACCGCTTCAGCGAATATTGGCGCGACGCGAACGCAGCCGGTATCCCGTACGCGCCCTATCACTTCTACTATTTCTGTTCGACGGCAGACGACCAGGCCGACTGGTTCATTCACAATGTGCCGAAGAACGCGAGGATGCTTCCGCCTGTTGTCGACGTCGAATGGAACCCTGACTCGCCAACCTGCCGTACCAGACCGGCTCCTGAAACGGTGCGCGCTGAGATCAAGCGCTTCATGGATCGCCTGGAAGCCTATTACGGCAAGCGCCCGATCATTTATACGTCGGTCGACTTCCACCGCGACAACCTCGTCGGATACTTCAAGGACTATAAGTTCTGGGTGCGCTCAGTCGCAAAGCATCCCAAGGAGATCTACGCGGATCGCAGCTGGGACTTCTGGCAATACACGTCGACGGGCCTGATCCCGGGCATCAAGGGACCGACTGACATCAATGTTTTCTCCGGTTCCGAACAAAATTGGCACAACTGGGTGGCGGCAGTAGAGAAGGAAGGAAATTCTTGAGACTGCCCGAACTTCTCTCTTGCTTCTGTCACAATCTTCTGTGAAAGCGACCCTATTCTGTCAGCAAAGAGGATCGCCCATGGACCCCTATACTATTCGACGCAGCGCACTCGCGTTGGTCTTCGCTTCAGCCATGGCAAGTGTGGCAATGGCGCAGAACGCAACCCCGACTGCGGCGCCGAATACAGGTGGAACCGGTGCCTCACAGGTGGCATGCGGCGGGGACCTCGCTTCC
Source organism: Rhizobium jaguaris (assembly GCF_003627755.1). NCBI lineage: Bacteria > Pseudomonadati > Pseudomonadota > Alphaproteobacteria > Hyphomicrobiales > Rhizobiaceae > Martinezella > Martinezella jaguaris. Next base: position 2,666,529 of record NZ_CP032694.1, read on the forward strand.
TTCCTGGCCGGTGTCAAGGCCGATGCCATCGCGGCCGGCGCAGATGCGGCCGCCGCGGACAAGACCCTTGCCGGTGCTCAGATCGACCAGAAGGTCCTCTCCATGGACCGAGGCCAGGGCGTATTCCGACAGACCTTCCTCGAATTCTCGCAGCGCACGGTCAGCCAGGGTCGCCTAGATATCGGTCGCCAGAAGATGAAGCAGTATGCCGACGTCTTCGCCAAGGCCGAGCAGGACTACGGTGTCCCTCCCGGTGTCATCACGGCCTTCTGGGCCATGGAAACTGACTTCGGCGCCGTTCAGGGCAATTTCAACACCCGCAACGCCTTGGTCACTCTCGCACATGACTGCCGCCGGCCGGACTTCTTCCGCCCGCGCCTGATCGCGCTGATCGAATTAGTGCAGCGTGGCGATGTTGACCCGGCGACCACCACAGGTGCATGGGCCGGCGAAATTGGTCAGACGCAGATGCTGCCCCCCGATATCATTGCCTATGGCACCGATGGCGACGGCGACGGTCATGTCAATTTGAAGACGAGCGCACCCGACGTCATTCTGACCACGGCAAGGTTCCTTCAGCATCTCGGCTTCCAGCGTGGCCAGCCTTGGCTGCAGGAGGTCACGGTGCCAGATAATCTGCCCTGGGAGAAATCCGGCATCGGCGGCACGCTCACGGCTGGCGATTGGTTCCAGCTCGGCGTCAAGCCGCGCGACGGCAACACGAATTTCGGCTCGCTGCCGGCCGCCCTCATCCTGCCGCAGGGTCGCAAGGGCCCGGCTTTCCTGACCTATCCGAATTACAACGCCTATCTCGGATGGAACCAGTCGTTCATCTACACGACGTCCGCGGCCTATTTCGCCACCCGTTTTGCCGGTGCTCCGACCTACAACAAGGGCACACCGGAAGCGGGCCTGAACGATGTCGATATGAAAGCGCTTCAGACCAAGCTCACGGCACGGGGCTACGATGTCGGCAAGATCGACGGCATTCTCGGCTCCGGCACGCGCGTCGCCGTCCAAAAGGAACAGTTTCGTCTCGGCCTTCCCGCCGATGGTTGGGCGACGCAATCATTACTGAACGCGCTTTGAGCACTACTGCTCTTCCAGGAAAGGCGGCCGTTGGCCGCCTTTTCGTTTTATGGACAAGCAACTATTCGGGGATCTTTCGGGCACTTGATCGACGCTCGGCAAGAAACGGGTGGAAAGCGCCTCTCCTTTCGCCAGAATAAGTTCAAAATAGCGGAGGCGCATCAATGAACACCACCAACGGCATGAACGCGCTGACCTGGAGTCTGCTGCTATTGCTCGGACTCATCTGGGGCGGCTCGTTCTTCTTCGCCCGTATCGCCGTTCACGACGTGCCGCCCTTCACGCTGGTTTTCCTCCGTTTGTCGCTGGCGGCAATAGCGCTACATGCCTACATCGCCGGTCGTTTCGGAATCTATGGTTTGCTGCGAACGCATTGGCGGCAATTCCTGTTGCTGGGCTTAATCAACAACGCCGTACCGCATGCGCTGATCTTCGTCGGCCAAACGCAGATGGGCGCGGGGCTCGCATCTATCCTGAACGCGACGACGCCGATCTGGACCGTATTGATCGGCAACCATTTCACCACCGACGAGCGGCTGACTTCCGCCAAGCTCGCCGGCTGCCTGACGGGGCTCGTCGGCACGATCGTACTGCTCGGGCCAAGCATGACTGATAGAGCCGAGGTTCCATTCTGGGCGCTGCTGCTGCCGATCCTTGCCGCGATCTCCTATGGCTTCGCCGCAATCTATGCCAAGCGTTTCAAAGGCATGGCGCCGCCTGTTATTGCGGCGGGCCAATTGACCTGTTCCGCTACCCTCATGCTGCCGGTGGCCCTTTTTGCTGACCAGCCCTGGACCTTGGCAACGCCACCCACCAGCGCCCTCGCCGCCATTTTCGGCATGGCACTCTTGTCGACCGCGTTTGCCTATATCCTCTACTTCCGCATCATGGCGCTCGCAGGCGCCACCAACGCCTCGCTGGTGACCCTGCTCGTGCCGCCGAGCGCTATCCTGCTCGGCTTTCTTTTCTTGGGCGAGCGACTGGGGATCACCGAAATCACCGGCATGCTGCTGATCGGCGCCGGCCTGCTCATACTCGACGGACGGCTCTACGCGCGCATGCGACCGAACGTCCGAACGAGCGGTCAATAGCCCAAACAATGGTTTGCCAGACCAAAGCCCGAATTAACCGATTCACGGTTCAGCAGGACACATTCGCCTTAATTTGCTCACGGCTAAATTAACGATGCATTAAATTTCGTGAGCGACATGCCGTTCAAATTTTTCATATAAAACAACATCTTGCCTGAAGATCGTGATTCAAGATCTGCGTTGCATGCCGCGACGCAGCATCGAATTCGCTTTCCAAGCGACACATTTTCGACATAGAGTTTACCAGTTGACTGAGGAGGAAGACATGGGATTGACGCGATCCATCAACGTCCTAGTGGTCAGTGCAGCGTTTGTATTCGTGCTGACGATGCTTTTCATCTAACGAAATACGAACATCGCAGGCAGCCGTACTCCTGAAAGCTAACAAAACAATCCATTTCATTTAAAAAAGCGCATGCCGAAAATCGACATGCGCTTTTTCATGTTCGTATCCCGGATTCCGTTAGGCAGCGGCACCCTCGCAGGCATCCGCCTTCCGCCGGATGCCCAATCGTTCGAGAACGGCTGAGACAAGCGGTGAGCGATTCATCGTGTAGAGATGAAACTCGTTGATGCCGCGGCGAACCAGGTCTTCGATCTGCTCCGCGGCGACATCTGCGGCGACGCTGGCCCGCTTGTCTGCATGCTCGTCTAGGCCGTCAAAGCGCTCATCCAGCCAAGAAGGGATGCTGGTGCCGCAGGCGCCGGCAAAGCGCTTCAACTGAGTCAGGTTCTGGATCGGCATGATACCCGGCACGACGGGAATCTTGACACCGGCGGCGCGGACGCGGTCGTGATAGCGTTCAAAGACGTCATTATCAAAGAAGAACTGGGTCAAAGCCCGGTTGGCGCCGTTATCAGCCTTGCGCTTCAGCATGTCGATATCAGCGGCGGTGTCACGGCTTTCCGGGTGCTTTTCCGGATAGGCCGACACGGAAATATCGAAATCACCGCGCTCACGCAACGCCGACACCAGTTCGGCGGCATTGGCATAACCGCCGGGATGCGGCCGGTAAGCAGAGCCGACGCCGCCCGGTGGGTCACCACGCAAGGCCACGAAACGGCGGACTCCAGCGGAGAGGAAATCATCGATGACGCGATGCGTATCCTCGCGCGTTGCGCCGACGCAAGTCAGATGTGAAGCGGTCGTAAACGGTGTCTCATGGATCATACGGCGCACGGCTGACAGGGTCGGCGCCTTGGTTGAGCCCCCGGCGCCATAGGTGACCGAGACGAATTCCGGCTGCCACTCGGTCAGGTCGGCGACCGTGTTCCACAATTGCACCTCGGCCTCTTCCGATTTCGGCGGGAAGAACTCGAAGGAAATGCGGATGCCACGCTGGCCGTTTTCAGTCTTTGAAGACATATCAAGCTCTCCCGGCAAGAACTGGGGACGACTGGAGGCCCTGCCCGGCGGCGATCAGCAGCCGCGGGTCGCGTGCCAGCCAGATCGTGACCGTCAGCGCTTGACCGCCTTCCTTCCCCGAATGAAGGTCCAGCACCTGTTCGACATCGAGCCCCGCCAATTTCAGCCATTCCGATATGGTCTGATGCGAGAAACCGAGTCTCAAATGCGCATGTTCGTCGCGTAGATATTCCAGCCCATGCGGGGCGAGATCGATGATCACCAGCCGGCCGCCGGGCCTGAGCATTCGTGCCGCCTCGTTGATGGCGATCTCCGGCTGATCGAGGAAATGCAGCACCTGATGAATGGTGATCAGGTCGAAGTCCTGCGCCTCGAGCGGCAGATTGAAGATGTCGCCATGTCGCACCGAAGCGGCGGTGATGTTCGATCGGTCGAGATTGGCGCGCGCCACCGCCAGCATGTCGCGGCTGGCATCGATGCCGACCGCACGGCGATAATGGCCCGCCAGCAATTGCAGCATGCGGCCTGTACCGGTGCCAAGATCGAGGAAAGAGTCGATCTGCTGCGGGCCGATCAACTCGATCAGAGCCTTGTCGACATCCTCATCAGCCACATGCAGGCGGCGCAGTTCGTCCCATTCGGCTGCATTGCGGCTGAAGTAGGCTTGCGCCCGCTCGGCACGGATGCGCTTGACGGCGGCAAGCCGCTCGCCGTCGCGCAGCAATACCGGATCATTTTCAGCCGCGTGCCGGAGAAGCGTGCGCACGAGGATGACCGCCTTGCCTTCCTGCTTCAGACGGAAATAGGCCCACGCGCCCTCCTGATAGCGGTCAATCAGGCCAGCCTCGCCGAGCAGCTTCAGATGCCGTGAAATACGGGGCTGCGACTGGCCGAGAATTTCGGTAAGATCGGTGACGGTGAGATCGCCGGCGGCAAGAAGCGCCAGCAGCCGCAGCCGCGTAGGCTCGCCTGCCGCCTTCAGCACATCCACCAGACCATCCAAACCGAATTTCACCAGATCCGTCATCCACCACCCAATCAAGATATAAAGATATCTTTATGTGATTTGCGTGCAATCTGCAAGGGCCAATTGCCCCTTGAGAGAATTCAATGTCGGAGATCTGTTAGTTTCTGTCGGCTCAGGAATATGCGCTTCCCGTGTCAAGACAAAGAAAAACCCCCGAAGGTTTACATCCAACTTTCGGGGGTAGTTCAGAAGCGCAGCTCTCGATGAGCCGAAATATGCGAGCTTTAGCGTGTCAGCCGCTTGTGCGCCTGGCTGCCCGGATTGAGAGCATCGGGGCCGAGGCGGCGGATCTTGTCCTGCTCGTAATCTTCGAAATTGCCCTCGAACCATTCGACATGGCCTTCGCCTTCAAAGGCCAGGATATGCGTGGCCAGGCGGTCGAGGAACATGCGATCATGGCTGATGATGATGGCGCAGCCGGCGAAGTTTTCGAGCGCGCTTTCCAGCGCCCCCAGCGTTTCCGTATCGAGGTCGTTGGTCGGTTCGTCGAGCAGAAGCACGTTGCCGCCAGCCTTCAGCAGCTTGGCCAGGTGAACGCGGTTGCGCTGACCGCCGGAGAGATTGCCGACCTTCTGCTGCTGGTCACCGCCCTTGAAGTTGAAGGCGCCGCAATAGGCACGCGAGTTCATGTCGAACTTGCCGAGCTTGATGACTTCAGCGCCGCCGGAGATTTCCTCCCATACGGTCTTATTGCCGTCAAGCGCGTCGCGGCTCTGGTCGACATAGCTGAGCTGCACCGTCTCGCCGATGCGGATCGAGCCGGAATCCGGCTTTTCCTGCCCGGTGATCATCTTGAATAGGGTCGTCTTGCCGGCACCGTTCGGGCCGATGATGCCGACGATGCCGCCCGGCGGCAGCTTGATCGACAGATCGTTGACCAACGTGCGGCCTTCGAAGCCCTTGGTGATGCCCTCCATCTCGATCACCACCTGGCCGAGACGCTCGCTGACCGGAATGATGATCTGCGCATCACCGGGACGCTGCTTTTCGGCGGCATCGACCAGCTGTTCGTAAGCGTTGATACGCGCCTTGGACTTGGCCTGACGGGCCTTGGGGCTGGAGGCGATCCATTCCTGTTCGCGGCTGATCGTCTTCTGGCGGCCGGCTTCTTCGCGGGCTTCCTGCAGCATGCGCTTGGCCTTGGCCTGTAGATAGGCGGAGTAGTTGCCTTCGTAGGGAATACCACGGCCGCGGTCGAGTTCGAGAATCCAGCCGGTAACATTGTCGAGGAAGTAGCGGTCGTGGGTGATCATCATCACGGCGCCTGGATAGTCGCGCAGGTGCTTTTCCAGCCAGGCGATGGTCTCGGCGTCGAGATGGTTGGTCGGTTCGTCGAGCAGCAGCAGGTCCGGCTGCGACAGAAGCAGCTTGCACAGCGCCACACGGCGGCGTTCGCCGCCGGAGAGGTTGGTGACGTCGGCATCGCGCGGCGGGCAGCACAATGCTTCCATCGCCATCTCGACCTGGCTTTCCAGATCCCAGAGGTTCTGGCTGTCGATGATGTCCTGGAGCTTGGCGCCCTCTTCCGCAGTCTCGTCGGAATAGTTCATCATCAGTTCGTTGTAACGATCGAGCACCGCCGTCTTCTTAGCGACGCCTTCCATGACGTTTTCGAAAACCGTCTTGTTGGGATCCAGCTGCGGCTCCTGCGGCAGATAGCCGATGGTGGCCCCTTCGGCCAGCCAGGCCTCGCCGGTATATTCCTTGTCGAGGCCGGCCATGATGCGCAAAACGGTCGACTTACCGGCGCCGTTCGGGCCGAGAATGCCGATCTTGGCGTCGGGATAAAAGGAGAGATGAATATTTTCGAGAATCTTCTTGGCGCCATAGGCCTTATTCAGACCGGCCATATGGTAGATGAACTGACGTGCCATAGCTTGGGTTACTCCACGGGCGGATAACATTTCGAATTGTGCCGCTATGTAGGCGAAACCCCGCCCTCGGGCAACGGCGAAACCTTGTCCGAGGGCAATTATCCGCGCCGAGCCGCTTGTCGGATGTCAGAAACCTGCTGCGTCCACCACGCCCTGATCGCAGCCGAATGATGTGCTGCCGGCACCCTGGATCAGTTGCTCGAGACGCGGCTCGTTTCCTTCCGACGGCTGAATAGCGTCTTCCGACAGGCCGATCGTCAGTTCCGAGATCACGCGCACCTTGCCGACTTGGCGGCAGCTCATCTTCACGCGACCGCTGGCGCCTTCGCCAAAACTCTTGTCGAAAGCGGCCTTGATGGCTTCGGCATTAAGCGTCTTGCCGATATTCTGCGCGAAAAGATCACGCACGGCCGAACCATTGAGTTCATTGATCAAACCCACCGCCGCCCCGAAATAATCATCGGCGCTGAGCTTGGTGCAACTGCCGTGTTTGATCCATTCATGCCGCTCCAGACCCGATTGCGTGCCGGGCATGACTTTGTCCAGTGCGGCCTTGGTTTCTGCCGACAGTTGAACAGCCGGCAGGTCTTTCCAATCGTTGCTACTATCGGATTGCTTCAAATCATCGGAAACGTCGCAATATTCCTGCCGCATTGGCCAGAGACCATGTAGCGAAAAGTTCTTGGCGTCGAAATTGTTCGGTGATTGATTTCGGCACTCTGCCTTCTTTTGGTTCGTCGCGCAGAAAGCGGGTTCCCAACTTGCCGCCAGAATAAATCGCGTCCGGCCACGGCTGTTTTCCTGCGCCACGGCACTCGTCGCCATCACCACCGCGGTCAGAACCGCAACTGCAAACCCCTGAAGCCAAGGCCTCATTCCACACCTCCAAAAACAGAACAATATGAGAACAAATAAGCAGTTTGATTTGCGGCACGCAACCCTGAATCGCAAAAACCACGAACATTTATTTCTGTGAGCTTCACTCGCCGTCCATTGCAATCCCGTCGGCGATGACCTTTCGTTCACATGGGGAGGAAACGTGCATCATGTTCGCCGAGACGAGGCATCTGGCTAGCCCAACGGGCGCGACACTCGCCTATCATCATGCGCCGGCTGAGGGCGACGCGCTTGGCGTGCTTCTCATCAGCCACGGCCTTGCCGAACATTCCCGTCGCTACGAACGTTTCGCCGGAGCCATGGCGGCGGGCGGCTTTCATGTCTACGCTCACGATCACCGCGGCCACGGCGATACAACAGCTGCCGAGGCGCCACTCGGCCGCTTCGCAAGGCGCAACGGCGTTGATGCGGTCATTGCCGATGTGCTGGCCATGCGTGAGCTTGCCGCCGCCGCCCATCCCGGCCTGCCGGTAACGCTCTTCGGCCATTCAATGGGTGGGCTGATTAGCCTCAACGTGGCAGTGACGCATCCGAACAAATTCGACGCGGTCACTGTCTGGAACGCGAACTTCAATCCGGGGCTTGCCGGGCGCGCTGCTCAGGTCATCCTGAAGGCGGAACGCATGCTGAAGGGTTCCGACGTCCCGAGTGGGTTGCTGCCGAAGCTGACCTTCGGCGCCTGGGGCCAATCGATCGCAAACCGCCGCACCGAATTCGATTGGCTGTCGCGCATTCCCGAGGAGGTCGATAAGTACATCGCCGACCCGCTCTGCGGCTTCGATGCCTCAGTCTCGCTATGGCTGGATATTTTCGAGCTAACCTTCCGCGCGCCGCAAAAGGCCCATCTCGATCGGCTCAAGCGCGAGATGCCGATCCATCTCGTCGGCGGCGGACATGACCCGGCGACGAATAATGGAAAAGCGATTTCCTGGCTGTCAAACCATTTGAAAAAGGCCGGATTCTCGCATATCACCATGGCCATCCATCAGGACATGCGGCATGAGACGCTGAACGAGATCGGCGCGGCCGCAGCCATTTCGGATTTTGCGGACTGGTGTCAGCAAGTGACGGCAAGGGCCTGATTCCCAAAGGAATGTTCGAATGAGTTCCACCGGCAGTTCCCTGCCCCGTTTGCGTCAGTCGGAATTGACATTCGGCCTGTTGATGATGTTCCTGTCCGTTTTCCTGTCACCGATCGTCGACATTTTCTCGAAGCTTGCCGCGACCACCATTCCGCCGGCGGAAGTCACCGCCGCCCGTTTCATCTTTCAGTGGCTGTTCGCGCTGCCGATGTTGGCCCTGCGCGGCCAGTGGGGCAGATGGTCTCTGCGCCGCAGCGGGGTGCATGCCATTCGCGCCGGCGTGCTGACGCTGTCGATGGTCTCTTTCGTCACGACGCTGCAAGTCATGGAGGTAGCCGACGCCATCGCCATTTTCTTCGTCGAACCGATCATGCTGACCATCCTCAGCAGCATCTTCCTGAAGGAAACGATCGGTTGGCGACGCTACACGGCCTGCGCCGTCGGCTTTTTCGGCGCGATGTTGATCATTCAGCCGAGCTTCGAGCAGGTCGGCTTCGTGGCGTTGTTGCCCGTCGTCACCGCGCTCTGCGTCGCCGTCTATGTGATGATCACGCGCGTCGTCTCGCACAGCGAGGATGCCTGGCCGATGCAGTTCCAAACCGGTCTCTGGGGCATGGCCATCTGCCTCATTCTGCTCGCGATCGGTCACGGCTCGGGCTCACCCATCATCGCTTCCGTCATCCCTGATGGTACCGCGATGGCCTATCTTCTGGGCGTCGGCGTCACCGCCGCAGCCTCCGGCATCCTCACTGTCCATGCCTATCGCGCCGCACCGGCCTCGACGCTGGCGCCGCTGCAGTATTTCGAGATCGTCTCGGCAACGATCTTTGGCTGGCTGGTCTTCCACAACTTCCCGGATCTGATCAAATGGGCCGGCATTTTTATCATCATGGCCTCAGGCCTCTACATTCTCTGGCGCGAGCGGCGCTTTGCTTCCAGGCCCGTATCCGATACATCTGAGACCACTTTCGCGCCGTAGCCGCCCATCTGGACCGACATGACCGACAATAAGACCAAGAAACCGCCCCTTTCAGGCATTCGCGTCATCGAATTGGCCCGCGTTCTTGCCGGCCCCTGGGCAGGGCAGATGCTGGCTGATCTCGGCGCCGATGTCATCAAAGTCGAGAACCCGAATGGAGGCGACGATACGCGCCAATGGGGTCCGCCTTTCGTCGAGGGCAAGGATGGGGAAAACCTTTCGGCCGCCTATTACCATTCCGCCAATCGCGGCAAACGTTCCGTCGTCGCCGACCTCAAGACCGAAGAGGGCCAGGCCCTCGTTCGGCGGCTGGTCATGACCGCCGATGTGCTGATCGAGAATTTCAAGCTCGGCGGTCTGGTCAAATACGGGTTGGACCACGAGAGCCTCAAGAAGATCAATCCCAAATTGGTCTATTGTTCGATCACCGGCTTCGGCCAGACCGGCCCCTATGCCGGCCTCGCTGGCTATGATTATATCGTTCAGGGCATGTCCGGCTTCATGTCGATCACCGGCGAGCCGGATGGGCAACCGATGAAAGCAGGCGTCGCGATCGCCGATATCTTCACCGGTATCTATGCTGTCTCCGCGATCGAAGCGGCTCTGATCCATGCATTGAAGACCGGCGAAGGCCAGCTTGTCGATATGGCGCTGCTCGACGTGCAATCCGCCGTGCTCGCCAATCAGAACATGAACTACCTGATCTCCGGCAAGGCCCCCACGCGCCTTGGCAATGCCCATCCCAATATCTCGCCCTATGAGGTCGTGCCGACGGCCGATGGCTATCTGATCCTTGCTGTCGGCAATGACGGGCAGTTCCGCCGCCTCTGCGCGATCCTCGGCATCGACGAGCGGGCGAATGACGAACGCTATGCGACCAACAAGGCCCGCGTCGCCCATCGTGACGAAGTCCGCACTTTCATCTCGGCGAAAACGCTTTCATGGAAGAAAGCGGATCTGTTGAAAGCCTGCGAGGACAGTGCGGTCCCGGCGGGCGCCATCAATACGATCGAAGACATGTTTGCCGATCCACAGATCCAGGCTCGCAGTTTGCGGCTCGATCTCGAGGACGCTGCCGGCACCGTCATCCCGAGCGTGCGCACACCGGTCGTCTTGTCGGAAACGCCGTTGACCTATACGCGGCCGAGCCCGCGTCTTGGCGAACATCAGGAGGAGGTTCTCGCCGAACTGGCGGAACTGGAAGGAAAGGCAAAATAATGAAGCGCACCGGCGGCCAACTCATCGTCGAAGCCCTGAAGGCAAACGGCGTCCGGCGAATTTCCTGCGTTCCCGGCGAAAGCTTTCTCGCCGTGCTCGATGCGCTGCATGACAGCGATATCGACGTGCTCGTCTGCCGCCAGGAGGGTGGCGCGGCGATGATGGCGGACGCTTGGGGCCGTTTGACGGGCGAACCCGGCATCTGCATGGTCACGCGCGGTCCGGGCGCGACCAATGCCTCCGCAGGCCTGCATATTGCGCGGCAGGATTCGATCCCGATGATCCTCTTCATCGGCCAGGTCCAACGGGACGCACGCGAGCGCGAAGCCTTCCAGGAGGTCGAATTCCGGCGAGCCTTCACCGAATTCGCCAAATGGGTCGGCGAGATCGACGATGCCGCCCGCATTCCGGAATTCGTCACCCGCGCCTTCGCCGTCGCGACATCGGGACGGCCCGGCCCCGTCGTGCTGACCCTGCCCGAGGACATGCTGCGCGACGAAGTCGATGCCCCGCCTGCCAAGCGCTATATGCCGGTAGCGGCCCATCCAGGCCGCAGCCAGATCGACGATCTCTATCTGCGTCTGATCGCAGCCGAACGGCCAATGGTCATCCTTGGCGGCACCCGCTGGAACGAAGAGGCGGTTGCCGGTATCCGGCAGTTCGCGGAGCGCTTCAAGCTGCCGGTCGGCTGTTCCTTCCGCCGGCAGATGCTGTTCGATCATCTGCACCCGAGTTACGCCGGCGACGTCGGCATCGGCATCAATCCGGCACTGGCAAAGGAGATCAAGGAAGCCGATCTGCTGATCCTGCTTGGCGGCCGGTTCTCGGAGATGCCGTCCTCCAGCTATACGCTGATGGACATCCCCTATCCGCAACAACAGCTAATCCATATTCATCCCGATCCATCCGAGCTCGGCCGTGTCTACCGCCCGGATCTGGCGATCTGCGCCAGCCCCGCCGATTTCGTAGCCGCGCTGGCCGATCAAGAAGCTCCGGCTGAACCGCGTTGGGCAGAGCGGACGGAGCGCATACATGCCGCCTATCTCGCCTGGTCGAAGACGCCGGAAAAAAGTCCCGGCGCTGCGCATATGGGCCGGATCATGGACTGGATCGAAGCCAATACCGCGCCAGACACCATCTTCACCAACGGCGCCGGCAACTATGCCACCTGGCTGCATCGCTTCCACCGTTTCCGCCGCTTCAACACCCAGGGCGCACCTGCCTCCGGTTCGATGGGTTACGGCTTACCGGCGGCTGTCGCTGCCAAACAACTCTTTCCTGAGCGCGAAGTAGTCTGCTTTGCGGGAGATGGCTGTTTCATGATGCACGGACAGGAGTTCGCGACTGCCGTGCAATATCACCTGCCCTTGATCGCCCTGGTCATCAACAACGGCATGTATGGCACCATTCGCATGCACCAGGAGCGGGAATATCCCGGCCGCGTCAGCGCCACTGCTTTGAACAATCCGGATTTTGCGGCTTTTGCCCGCGCTTACGGCGGCCATGGCGAAACGGTGAAGGCAACCGAGGAATTCGGCCCGGCCTTTGAACGCGCGCGCGCGAGCGGCAAGCCGGCGATCATCGAGATCGTGCTCGATCCCGAAGCGATCACGCCGTCACGCACTTTGACGGAAATTTCGCAAGCAAAAGGCCGGTGAGCATGCGCTCACCGGCCTTGCAAAAAGCGTCAAACGAAATCAGTCGATCGCGGCGGTGACGATGAACTCGACCTTGTACTTCGGTGCAGCGAGCTTGGCTTCGCTGGTGGCGCGGGCCGGCGTATTGGCCGGATCGACCCAGGCTTCCCAAGCGGCGTTCATTTCGGCGAAATAGGAAATGTCGGAGAGATAGATCAACGTCTGCAGGATCTTCGACTTGTTGCTGCCGGCGGCGGCCAGCAGGCGATCGACTTCGGCGAGCGCAGACTTGCATTGATCCGTGACGCTTTCGCCTTCACCAACCTGGCCGGCGAGGTAGACGGTGTTGCCGTGAATGACAGCACCGCTCATGCGGGCTCCGACGTCGATACGCTTGATGCTCATGGTTCTCTCCTGATGTTGTCCGGTGACGGGTAACAAACCGGGCGCTGCTCGTCAGCAGCGCCCTCAATTTCTCGCATGTTCGGGATGCGGTGGCTTAGCCGCGGATGTGATGGGTCTTCTGATAGATCGCGGTCGAGCGCGCGCCGGAACGGCAATAGCCGAGCATTGGCCGCGGGAATTCGTCGAGAGCGTCGACCATGCCCTGCACGGCCTCTTCGGTCACGCCCATCGGCCCAACGGGCACATGCGCGATTTCGAGCCCCAGCTCCTTGGCGTGGGCTTCGATGACCGAAAACGGCGTCTGATCCGCGCTCTCATTGTCCGGGCGGTGGCAGACGATCGACTTGAAACCCATGGCCTTGATCTGATCGAGATCCTCCAGGGTGATCTGGCCGGAAACCGAGTATTCGTCATCGATCGGGCGGATATCCATGGTTCATTTCCTCTGTAAAACCGTGGGCCTTGGTCTACGCCGCCATAAAGGAAGCGTCAACCGCTCAGACCTTTCAGGCGAAGGCAAAGTTGAGCGCGAAACTCCTGGCTTCCCCGGGCTGGAGAATATTGAATTCACCCGCCTCTTCCAGCTCGCCGCGTGACGCTAACCGGTGCGAAACGGGTTCGATGCCGAGGATATGGGCCGGCGCGCGCTGATTGCGCCAGACCTGCAGGAACGGCAGGGTATCCGTGCCGAAGCGTACCCGCAGGGATTTGCCGCCGATGGCAGCGATCGGCCCGAGGCATACCTCCGACCAATCCTCGCCCTTCGCCGTCGCCGGCACGCAGAAAAGACCGCCCAATTCCTCGCCGAAGGTCCAGGGAAAACCGCCGTTCTCCAGCATCTGGCCAGAAAGGCGCACACCGCCGTCGAACCATTTGGCGCCGACGTTCATATGATACATCAGGAAGACCGGCATAGCCTCGACGCTGGTGTTGACGACACGGTCCATGAGCGAAACCTCGCCTGTTGTCCCGTCGATGCGCCAATGGCGCTCCAGCCGCGCCGTGCGGCGTTCGGCGGTGACGATATCGATATCGGCACGGCACTCCGCATTGTCATCCTCGAATCGAGTCCACAGGATTTTGGCAGGATGCGAGGAAAAAGAGCCGTGCAACGGATAACGCTTGCCCTCGAAAGCGCCCGACATCGGCTGCGGATGGCGGATATGATCAGGGCCGCAGGTAAAGAGGAAGCCCTCTAACGAATGATCGATGCGCGGGTCGCCGTCATCCGGGATGGCGCGTCCTGGCGCAAGATTGTTGCCGTCGACGATGCAGGCGCCGATATCCAGCACAGAGCCTTCATCCAACGTCAGTTTCGGTCCCTTGGCTGCGGCAAAATCCATCATCTCCTGCAGTCCTCCCTGGTCGGCTCTCGATCGGCCATCCCTCATCGACATGGCTCGAAACGGGACAGGACGAAAATTAATGGTGGTTTGTCTTATCGAACGTTAACTTGACGCCTTGATCACACAAAATTTTATCTTTTATTCAGCATGATAATCTTTAATTCCATACTGGCGTCAAAATTGCCATGTGTGTGTCGGCTCAGCCATCACCCGAGGGATTCGACAGACGTGAACCGGTTCCTGAAACTAAGTCTTACTCTGGCCTTGGCGGCCACGGCATCTGCTCTCGCATTGACTGATGCGCAGGCACAATACTACCGTAACGGGAACAACGACATCATCCTGGTGACCCCCGACGGACGAATCCTCGATCAATATCCAGAGCAAGGCGTGGTGACCGTCGCACGCGACGGGCGTGGCCACCGCGTATTGATCGACCGCTACGGCAATGTCCTCGCCACCGAGATGCGGGCCAGCACCTATTACCCGCGCGCGCCCGGCCGCAACGTCTACAATGACAACGGCTATGGCGACGGCAACCGGTACGGCGACACGCAGCTTTCCAACAATGGTGGCTACCGCGACTATCGCCAATATCGGGGCGGCGACTACGGCAATGACGGTGGCTATGTCGACAACGGTGATGGCCAACAGGATCGCGGCGTCATCACCAACGGCATCCCGCGCGATGGCGACGTCCAGAGCGAGCCGCTCGACAACCAATCGCTGCCGGAGATGAATGGCCAGTCGCAACCCAATCCAAACGGCACCGACTACGCATCGATCGATCCCCAGGAGGCAACACCCGGCATCGAACGCAAGCCGCCGGCCGAGCCCGTCATCACGCTGAAGGGCAAATCGAAATTGGAGATCACCGCGCTTGAGGTCTTCCTCGCCCGCCAAGGCATTTCGCCGGGCGCGATCGATGGCCGTATGGGTGCCAATGTCACCAAGGCGATCTACGCCTACCAGCAGATGACCGGCCAGACGCTAAACCCGAACGATACGGATTCGATCCTCGAGCAACTGCGCCTGTCAGGCGGCATGCCGATCATCAACTACACGATTACGCCTGCCGATGCCGCCGGCCCCTATGTCGCGTCGATCCCTGAAGATTATGCCGCGAAGGCGCAGATGCCGTCGCTTGGCTACACGTCGACCACGGAAATGCTGGCCGAACGTTTCCATATGGACGAAGGCTATCTGAAGGAGCTCAATCCCGGCGCCAACTTCACAGTTCCCGGCAGCACGATCAAAGTGGTCAATACCGGTCCCGGCAAAACCGGTACCGTTGCAAAAATTCTCGCCGACAAGGGCCGCAAGCAGGTTTTCGCCTACGATGCCAGTGGCGCCCTGATTGCCGCCTACCCCGCCAGTATCGGTTCCACCGACACACCATCGCCCTCTGGCACTGTGACGGTCGAACGCGTCGCCTTCAATCCCGGCTATACGTACAATCCGAAGATCAACTTCAAGCAGGGCGCCAACGACAAGATCCTCGACATTCCGCCTGGCCCTAACGGCCCTGTCGGTGTTGTCTGGATGGCGCTGTCGAAGCCTACCTACGGCATCCACGGGACACCCGACCCTTCGAAGATCGGCAAGTCACAGAGCCACGGCTGTGTGCGCCTGACCAACTGGGACGCGACAGAACTCGCGAAAATGGTCAAACCCGGCGTGGTCGTCGAATTCGTCGATTGATCGCGCGGAGCAAATGACAAGGCCGTCGGATGGTTCGTCCGGCGGCCTTTTTTCTATTGTGAGTTCGTTAGACTAGGCCGCGCTGCGGATCGCGTCGTGGCCGGCACCGCGGGCCGAAGCCGTCAGCCGCACCGGCAGGAGTCGCATCATCTCCTCGGCAAAGACGCGGGCGTTCTCCTGAGCCTTGTCTAGATTGCTAACGCGGTTTGGGTCCATCGTATAGAGCGTTCCGCCACAGTCGAAGATGTCGCGGAAGGCCGAACGTTCAATAATCGGCGTTTCAAGAACCGTAACGCTCCGCTCGGACAGCAGGGCCTTCACCGTCTGCAGCGCCCTAGTCGTCACCATCGAGTTCACGCGGGTCAGAACGACCGAATGATTGATGTGAATGCCGGCCCGCTGTTCCAGATATTGCAGCAGCTCAAGCACCTGTGCCCCACCTCGCGCATCCATCGCACAGCCCTGGATCGGAATGAGCACATGATCGGAAAGACCGAGTGCCGTTGCCAGCAGCGGCGTGCGAGCACCCGGCAGATCGAGGATGAAATAATCCGTCCCGCTGTTTTCCGAGAGATGCACGGGCAAGGATGCGCTGGTCACGAAATCGATGACGGAGATGTTGGGCACATGGCCGGAAATTTCGTACCAGTGCGAAATCCAGTGCTGCGGATCGGCGTCGAGAATGGTGACACGATAACCGCGCCTCGCCAGCTCCGTGGACAACAGCAGAACCGCCGTCGTCTTCCCCGCCCCACCCTTCGTATTCGCAAATGTGATAACTGGCATTGTCGGTCTCCGGCGTGATGGCGGTGAGCACGAACATCGCTCTTTCGGCA
This sequence comes from Rhizobium jaguaris, assembly GCF_003627755.1. NCBI lineage: Bacteria > Pseudomonadati > Pseudomonadota > Alphaproteobacteria > Hyphomicrobiales > Rhizobiaceae > Martinezella > Martinezella jaguaris. The sequence goes on from NZ_CP032694.1 coordinate 2,683,077, forward strand.
CCATCTGACTCATCGGTGCAGTTAACGCATTGTTTCGAGATATGGTTAATAAAGCCTTAATGGTCACTTTGGCGACAGCATGGTGTTGCATGGGTGAAACCTAACCCGCTGCCCTACCGGCACACTACTTGCCGATGAAAATTGCCGTCGCCAACCCGGCCGGCGGACAGACACAAAAAATCGTGCCGCAATCGTCTCGCGGCACGACCGAGAGCTGGGACGATATGCCTAGAAGCAATCGTGGAAGAGCGCCTTGGTGTTTTCCAGGGTCATTGCCACAGGATTGCCGCCGGCGCTCGGATCTTCGATTGCCATGGCCGAGAGCTCGTCGATGCGATCGGGCGCAATGCCCATGGCCGAGAGGTTTTCGGGAACGCCGAGTTCGGCCCGCAGCTTCAGCACATACTCATAGAAACCGTCGAAACCGCCGGAAATGCCAAGATAAGCAGCGGCACGGGCGATCTTGTCTTCGATAGCCTTGCGGTTGAAGCGCAGGACGGCCGGCATGACGACGGCATTGGTCATGCCATGATGCGTGTTGTAGACGGCGCCGATCGGGTGCGACAGCGCGTGAATGGCGCCAAGACCCTTCTGGAAAGCGACCGCGCCCATGGCGGCGGCACTCATCATGTTGGCGCGAGCTTCGAGGTCGGTGCCTTCCCTATAGGCGCGCGGCAGGAATTCCTTGACGAGCCGCATGCCTTCCAGCGCGATGCCAGCCGACATCGGGTGATAGAAGGGCGATGAATAGGCTTCCAGGCAATGGGCGAAAGCGTCCATCCCCGTGCCGGCGGTGATGATCTTCGGCATGCCGACGGTCAGTTCCGGGTCGGCGATGACGACGCCCGGTAGGAATTTCGGATGGAAGATAATCTTCTTCACATGCGTCACGGAATTGGTGATCACGCTGGCGCGGCCGACTTCCGAGCCGGTGCCGGCGGTCGTCGGCACGGCGACGATCGGGGCGATGCCTTCGACACTCGCACGAGTCCACCAATCACCGATATCCTCGAAATCCCAGACAGGTCGCGTCTGGCCGGCCATGAAGGCAACGCATTTGCCGAGATCGAGCCCCGAGCCGCCGCCAAAAGCGACGACGCCGTCATGACCACCATCCTTGAAGGCCTTGACGCCGGCATCGAGGTTCTTCTCGTTTGGGTTCGGATCGACATCGGCGAAGATGGCGCGGCCGAGGCCGGCGTCTTCGAGAATATCCAATGCCGTCTTGGTGATCGCCATCGAGGCAAGTCCCCGATCGGTGATCAGGAGCGGCTTCTTCATGCCCAGACTCTTGCAGGCATCCGCCAGTTCCGCGATCCGGCCGCGGCCGAGCTTGAAGGCGTTCGGATAGCTCCAGTTGGCTGAGATATTGCTCATGCTGTTACTTTCTTCAGGTGATAGGATTTCGGACGCGTCAGATTGTGGAAGCCGATGATCGACAGCGAACCGCCGCGGCCGGTTTCCTTGACACCGGTCCAGCAAAGCGCCGGATCCAGATAGTCGGCGCGGTTCATGAAGACAGTGCCGGTTTCGATCTCGCGACCGATGCGCGAAGCGCGCTCAACATCCTTGGTCCACAGCGAAGCTGTCAGGCCATAGGGGCTGTCATTCATCAATTCCAGCGCTTCCGCGTCGCTCTTCACCTTCATGATACCGACGGCCGGGCCGAAGGTTTCCTCGCGCATGAAAGCCATCGAGTGATCGACATCGACGAGGATCTGCGGAGCGAGATAAGCGCCGCCGTCATCGGCCGGGAAAAGCTTGGGATCGACCAGTGCTTTGGCACCCTTGGCGACGGCGTCAGCGATCTGCTCGCGCACCACCTTGGCGAAGCGCTTGTTCGCCATCGGGCCAAGTGTGGTTTCCGGATCGAGCGGATTGCCGAGCTTGTAGTTCGACACCCAGGCAACGGACTTTTCGACGAAGGCATCATAGAGCGATTCATGCACATAGATGCGCTCGATGCCGCAGCAGCACTGCCCGGAATTATAGGTAGCGCCATCCATCAGGGTATCGACGGCGGCCTCGAGGTCGGCATCTTCCATGACATAGCCCGGATCCTTGCCGCCAAGTTCGAGGCCAAGGCTGGTGAAGGTGCCGGCAGCCGCGCGTTCGATCGACCGTCCGCCTTCGACCGACCCGGTGAAGTTGATGAAGTTGAAGCTACCCGCGGCAATCAGCGCCGACGTCGTTTCATGATCGAGATAGATATTCTGGAAGACATCCGCGGGAACGCCAGCCTCGACGAAGGCCTGCACCAGCCGCTCTCCGACCAAAAGCGTCTGGCTGGCATGCTTCAGGACAACGGTATTGCCAGCCATCAGTGCCGGGGCGACCGTGTTGATTGCCGTCATATAGGGATAATTCCATGGCGCGATGACGAAGACGACGCCGTGCGGCTCGCGCTCGATGCGACGCGCGAAATTCGCGCTGTCTTCCACCACCATCGGCGACAGCGCGTCGGCTGCGATCGACGCCACATAATTTGAGCGTTCGTTGAAGCCGCGATATTCGCCGCCGTATTTAATCGGGCGGCCCATCTGCCAGGCTAGCTCCGGCACGACGACATCGGCCATCTCGTTGAGCCGGGCAACGCCCTTCAAAACGAGCTGAACGCGATCCTCCAGCGGGCGGCGCGCCCAATCCTTCTGCGCCTTGCGGGCGCGTGCGACAGCTTCCTTAGCGGCCTCCAGTGACAGCGCCGGACGCTCCGCATAAACCTCCCCGTTCACCGGGGATACGCATGTGATCATGGTCATGATCGAATTCCTGTTTTCTTAGTCATCCATTGATTGCCCGATGTCGCACAACCTGCAGCCGCATTCAAACGGGAAACAGCGCGCAGGAAAAACATCCCGGCGCCTCCGCCCGATCGTAGAATGAAAATCGGGCATGGGGCAGATCTCAAAAGCCTTACGCCCTTTCGAATCCGCGCGCCACTTCCCAGTCGGTAACGCGGCGATCATATTCCTCCTGCTCCCAGTCAGCAGCGCGGGTGTAATGATCGATAACGTCGTCGCCGAAGGCGGCGCGCAGCATCTTCGAATCGGTCATCGCGGTCGTGGCATCGCGCAGGGTGCGCGGAATTTCGCGAACCTCGCGGGCGCCGTAGGCGTCCCCCACAAACGGCGCTTCCAGCTCAAGCTTGTTCTCGATACCGTCCAGGCCGGCGGCGATCAGCGCCGCGAAGGCGAGATGGGGATTGAGATCGGAACCACCGACGCGGCATTCGATACGGATCGACTTGGTATCTTCGCCGCAAAGACGATAGCCCGCCGTCCGGTTGTCCTTGCTCCAGATCGCCTTGGTCGGCGCAAACGTGCCGGCCATGAAGCGCTTGTAGGAATTGATATAGGGCGCCAGGAAGTAGGTGATTTCGCTGGCATGGGTCAGGAGGCCGGCGACATAGTGCTTCATCATTGGCGACATGCCGTACTTGCCGCCTTCTTCGAAGAACATCGGGCTCTTGCCGTCGACGCTCCAGAGCGACTGATGAATATGCGAAGAGCTGCCGGCGGCGCTGTAGTTCCACTTCGCCAGGAAGGTGATGGCCTTGCCCTTCGACCAGGCTATCTCCTTGCAGCCGTTCTTAATGATCGCGTGCCGGTCGGCCATGGTCAGCGCATCTGCGTAACGGACATTGATCTCTTCCTGGCCGGCGGAAGCCTCACCCTTGGAATTTTCGACTGGGATGCCTGCGCCCTGCAGCCCGGTGCGGATCGCCCGCATGACCTCTTCTTCCTTGGTGGTCTGGAAGATATGGTAATCCTCGTTGTAGCCGCTGGCGAGCTTCAGATGGCGGTAGCCCGACTCTCGCGCGCTGTCGTAGCTTTGATCGAAGAGGAAAAACTCGAGCTCGGAAGCCATGTAGGCCTTCAGGCCCATGGCTTCCAAACGCTTGACCTGCTTCTTGAGGATGGCGCGCGGCGAATGCGCCACTTCCTCATGCGTGTGATGGTCGAGCACATCGCAAAGCACCAGAGCCGTGCCCTCGAGCCAGGGAATGCGGCGTAGCGTGGAGAGATCAGGCTTCATCGTATAGTCGCCATAGCCCTTCTCCCAGCTTGTCGACTTGTAGCCGGAGACGGTTTCCATCTCGATGTCGGTCGCCTGGAGATAATTGCAGCTATGCGTTTCCTTCCAGGCGCTCTCGACGAAAAATTCCGCCTGGAAACGCTTGCCCATCAAGCGACCCTGCATGTCCACCTGACATGCCAGAACCGTATCGATGCGCCCCTCGGCCACATCCTGCTTGAGGTCTTCGAACGTATAGCTAGTGCTCATGAGTGATCCGCCTGAACAGTGAATTGGGACTTCGGACAACAAAACAGCAGCCTGCGGCCGGGTGCGACCTGGCGCGGTGCGTTTCGTTGTACCGGTGAAGGGGCCGCACGCAGGCGGCCCCGCCGTTTAAGAAATGCAGCTCGACGCTCAGCGTTCGCCGACGGCCACTTCGGCCGCTGCGATTTCGGCTTTGCGCCTGGCGATTTCCTCGCCGATCGGCGGGCCTCGGAAACGGCGACGTTCGAAGCCGAACCAGACGATCGCCGTCAGGGCAAAGAAGCCGACGGTGATGATGCCCGCCCAATCATTCGGCGGCTGAATGCCGATAACAAAGATCACGATCATTGCGATGATCGACAGCACGGCAAAAAGCTTGAACGCGCCCTCGCCGAGGTTCCACGGGCCCATCTTGTCCCACTTCGACGTGCCCCATGCGAACAGACCAAGCGTGATCGGAATCGCAAAGGAGAAGAAGAGGAAGATAACGGTGCACGACACGACGATGGTGTAAACAGGCGTATCGCCGATCGATACCAGCGACGAACCCCAGACGAACAGCACCGACAGGATCGAGCCGGTCCAGATCGCGGAAACCGGCGTGCGGTATTTCGGGCTGACCTTGGAGAGCCCCTTCGATGCCGGCAGGCCGCCATCACGCGAGAAGGCGAAGATCATGCGCGATACCGACGTGACCGTCGCAAGGCCGCACAGCCACTGGCTGACGAAGATCAGGAAATACAAAATATCCTTGACGACAGGATTCACCCGGGCGTCCATCGCCCAGAAGAACACATTCCAGCCCTGCTTTGCGGCATCGTCCATATTCGGGATCATCAGAACGAACGCACATAGCATGATGTAACCGAACAATGCCGACCAAAGCACGGAGGCTACCATGCCTCGCGGAACGGAATGCGCTGCCTTGACCGTTTCCTCCGAAGTATGCGCCGAGGCGTCATAGCCGGTGATCGTGTAGATCGGCAGCAGGAGGCCGAGAGCGAAGACCCAGAAGGTCGACACCTGCGGCCAAACCGGTGCTCCGGTGGCCGATCCGTCGGTAGCGATCGTTGCGACGCCCGAGTAATTCGTGAAGGTGAACAACCGCGCGAAATCATAGGACGGCGCAGCGATCAGGCACACGATCGCCAGCGCGATCGAAGTCGCGAAGATCAGATAGCCGGAGAAGTCGGTCAGCTTCGCGGTGAGCCCGATACCCATGTGGTTCACGAGTGCCTGAAGGCCGGTGATGACGACCAGGAACAGGATCCGGACCAGTGTTGTATCGACCATGCCAAAATAGCCGCCGAGAGCGCCGAAGAAGAAATAATAGGTGCCGACATTGATGGCGCCGAGAACGGTGACAAGGCCGAGCAGATTGAACCAGGCTGTCAGCCAACCGGTGAAGCGGTTGCCGAGGATCGACCCCCAGTGGTAGAGCCCGCCCGCGGTCGGATAGGCCGAGCTGATCTGCGCCATCGCCACGGCAAAGACCAGAGAGATAAAGCATCCGACCGGCCAGCCGATGCCGATCGCGGCACCGCCTGCGCCCGAAGTCGCCTGGGCGAGAGAATTGATGCCGCCCGACAGAATGCAAATAATCGAAAAGGATACGGCGAAATTCGAGAACGAGCTCATGCGCCGCTCCAACTCCTGGGCATAGCCCATGGAGTGCAGAATATGCACGTCCTGCTTCTTGTCCAACTCTGTGTAATCAGACATGTCATTCCCCCTAAAACCCGGTCGTCCGCGGAATTGCGGACAACCATGTACCAAGTGCGCCGCCGGCTTTTTGCCGTGCGGCCCGATCGCAGTTGAACTGCTCCCCGGGTCTCTTTTGCTCAGGCTTCCAGACTGCTCTGGATAAGCCCTGTCAGATAGCCGGCCACGACCCCTTGGCCGACGTCATCTCCGATGAGGTCGTTGCGGACCTCGATCATTACGTTATGCAAACCATTGGCGAGCCCATGCAGTTTCAGCGTATGGGTAACGCCATCCTCCGGCCCGTAAGGCTCGTTTCGTTCAGTGCGATAGAGCGGCGCCTTGGCGGCCGCATCGAGCATTCGATCCGCCAGCCAGCGGTCTTCATCGTGCAGAATGCCGAGCTCCACTGCCCGCTGCCTGCCGTTGTACACAGGCGTAAAACTGTGAACCGTGACGATCACGGTTTTTTGTTCTTTCGCCGCCCGTTCTTTCAAGAGAGCCCGAATGCGGTCGTGGAACGGTATATAAAGAGCGTCGATGCGTGCCTGCCGGTCGGCGGCCTGCAAGTGCTGGTTGCCGGGGATCGTGTATATCTCGCTGGTTTCCGGCATGGCGCCCGCGCTTTCCGGCGGCCGGTTGCAGTCATAGATCAAGCGCGAGAAGCGTTGGTAGACCAGCGTGGCATCAAGGCTGTCAGACATTTTTCTGGCAACGGCCAGTGCGCCCGGGTCCCATGCAATGTGACTGGAAAGCGCTTCGGCCGAAAGGCCGAGATCGCCGAAATACTCGGGCAGCGTGCGCGAAGCATGTTCGCAAATAATTAGAACCGGGCTCTTTCCGGCCGGCCGTTCGACCGCAACGCAATCGCCATCCGCTTCCGTCAGAATGCCTTGCCGGGCAAGCATCAAAGGGGGCCCCATCGCTTAATAAAATCTTTATAAGAAAAGAATTCTTCAGGTTTCGGCGACTGTCAACTGGGAACTGAAATTATTTCTTCATTTGTGACATTGACACCAAATGTGACAGCGTAGTTATATCTTTAGAGGAGACTGGCATAAGACCGTCCCGGGGAGCAAAAAACGAGTGAGCAATGCGTCGAAGACAGTTTCAGACGTAATCCATGCCCAATTCGACGCGCTGACACGCGCCGAAAAGCAGCTCGCCAAGAGCCTGCTCGACAACTACCCGGTTTCGGGGCTGGGCAGCATTACAACGGTTGCCGAAAATGCGCGGGTTTCCACGCCGACAGTGGCCCGCATGGTGCAGAAACTCGGTTTCAAGGGTTATCCGGACTTTCAGTCCCGCCTCCATCAGGAGGTCGAGGCGACCATCTCAAATCCGCTGACGAAGCATGACCGCTGGGCATCCAATGCCCCGGTACACATATCCTCAACCGTTTTGCCGACGCCATCATGGGCAATCTCCGCCAGACCTTGACGGATATCGATGCGGCAACCTTCGATAGCGTCGCTGCACTGCTGTCGGAGCGCAAGCGCGGGCTTTATTTCGTCGGTGGACGCATCACCGGCGCGCTTGCCGAATATTTCTTCACCCATATGCAGGTCATCCGCCCGAATACCACCCTGCTCTCCTCCAATTCCAGTTCCTGGCCGCAATATGTTCTGAACATGAATCCCGGCGACCTTCTGGTGATCTTCGATATCCGTCGTTATGAACAGGAGATCGTCAGCCTTGCCGCTGCCGCCCGCCGCCACGGGGCCGAGATCATCGTCTTCACCGACCAATGGGCTACCCCAGCCGCCAAGTACGCTAAACACACGTTCCGCGTGCAAATCGAGGCGCCATCGGCCTGGGATTCCTCCGTCGTTACCCTCTTCATCGTCGAAGCCCTGATCGAAGCTGTGCAAAGCTCGACCTGGGACGAGACCAGTGAGCGCATGAAAACGCTCGAAGGCCTGTTCGAACAAACAAGGCTGTTCCGCAAGCTAGGTTAGAGGGAGGGAAAGTATAAAATTACAACTTGAGGATCGGCCGGCAAGACAAAGCCTGTCATCGTTAGCGGATAAAAGTAAATCCCCGACGTTTCAGGAAACGCAACCCGCTGCAACCCGTCACACAACCTTCATGCAACGTCATTAACAGCAACGCCAGACACTGAAAACCCAAAAGGAGGAATACCAGTGATCTCGAAAATTCATCGTCTTCTGACGCTCTCCACTGCGATGATCGTAGCTTCGACCGCCATCGCTGCTGCTGAACCGAGCGCGGACCTCATCGCTGCCGCCAAGAAGGAAGGCACGCTGACCACCATCGCCCTGCCCCACAACTGGTGCGGTTATGGCGACCTCATCGCTGCTTTCAAGGCAAAGTACGGCCTCGATGTCAACGAACTGAATCCGGACGCCGGTTCGGGCGATGAAGTTGAAGCCATCCGCGCCAACAAGGGCAACACTGGCCCGCAGGCCCCCGATGTGATCGACGTTGGTCTCTCCTTCGGCCCGACCGCCAAGAAGGACGGCCTTCTGCTGCCTTACAAGGTTTCCACCTGGGACTCGATCCCGGACAGCGCCAAGGATGCTGACGGCTCCTGGTACGGCGACTACTACGGCGTTCTCTCCTTCGTCGTGAACAAAGACGTCGTCAAGAATCCGCCGAAGGATTGGTCTGACCTGCAGAAGTCGGAATATGCCAACACGGTATCGCTCGCCGGCGACCCGCGCGCTTCCAACCAGGCTGTTCAGGCCGTTTACGCTGCCGGTCTCGCCGCTGGCGAGAAGGATGCAACCAAGGTTGGCGACGCTGGCCTGAAGTACTTCGCCCAGCTCAACAAGGCCGGCAACTTCGTTCCAATCATCGGCAAGTCCGCTTCGCTCGCTCAGGGTTCGACCCCGATCGTCGTCGCTTGGGACTATAACGGCCTCGCATGGCGCGACAGCCTGAATGGCAACCCGCCGGTCGACGTTACGGTTCCGGCTTCGGGCGTTATCGCTGGCGTATACGTCCAGGCGATCTCGGCTTTCGCTCCGCACCCGAACGCTGCCAAGCTCTGGATGGAATTCCTGTATTCCGACGAAGGTCAGATCGGCTGGCTGAAGGGTTATTGCCACCCGATCCGCTTCAACGACCTGGCAAAGAACAAGAAGGTTCCGCAGGAGCTTCTCGACAAGCTGCCGCCGGCAGCAGCCTATGAAAAGGCCACCTTCCCGACGCTTGACGAACAGAACGCAGGTTCGGCTGTCATCACCAAGCAGTGGGACAGCGTCGTCGGTTCGAACGTTCAGTAATCTGACTTGATCTGACCTCCCCGCTTCCGCGGGGAGGTTTTCCATTTTTCGACGCCGCAAATTGGGGCCTCTCATGAGCACCGTCACAACATCAGCAGTCAGTACCGCACCACTGATCAACAAGCGTATCGTCGTCGACTGGCTGGGCATCGCCCCGTTCGTGATCTTCACGCTGTTGTTCCTGATTATCCCGACGCTCTATCTCGTCATGGGCGCGTTTCTGACGCCGGACGGGAGCTTCACGCTCAAGAACCTCGGCGACCTGTTCACGCCGACCATCATGAGCGCCTATTGGATCAGTATCAGAATCTCGGTTGCCTCGGCGCTCGGCGGCGCCATCATCGGCTTTTATCTCGCCTGGGCGCTCGTACTTGGCGGCCTCCCTTCCTGGATCCGCAGTGCCTTTCTGACCTTTTCCGGCGTCGCTTCCAATTTCGCAGGCGTGCCGCTGGCCTTCTCTTTCATCGCAACGCTGGGCCGCCAGGGCCTAGTCACCATATTGCTCGCCCATTTCGGTTTGAACCTTTACGCAACCGGCTTCAATCTTCTGAGCTTCTTCGGTCTCACCATCACCTACATGTACTTCCAGATCCCGCTGATGGTGCTTATCATCACGCCGGCGCTGGACGGCATGAAGAAGGAATGGCGCGAAGCCGCCTCCATTCTCGGCGCCACCAACAAGCAATATTGGCTGATGGTCGCTCTGCCGATCCTCTGGCCTAGCCTGCTCGGCACGACGCTGCTGCTGTTCGCCAACTCCTTCGGCGCCATCGCAACCGCAATCGCGCTTACCGGCAGCTCGCTGAACATCGTCCCGATCGTGCTCTATGCACAGATCCGCGGCGACGTGTTGCATAATGCCAACCTCGGCTATGCGCTGGCGCTCGGCATGATCGTCATCACAGGTATTTCAAACGTCATCTATATCTTGATGCGCATGCGCGCTGAACGGTGGCAAAAATGAAGCTGCAAAAATTCTTTGCCTGGATCGCAGTCGCCATCGGCGTCATCTATTTCTTCGTTCCGCTCATCGGTACGCTGGAATTCTCGTTACGCATGCGGCGCGACGTCTATAGCTTCGACGCCTATAGGTCGGTCTTTTCAGACCTGGGCTTCCTGACCGCCTTCGGCTTCTCCATGCTGATGGCGCTACTCACCATCATCTTCGGCATGCTTCTCGTCGTGCCGACGGCCTATTGGGTGCGGCTGCGTTTGCCACAGATCCGCCCCTTCGTCGAATTCATCACGCTGATGCCGCTGGTCATTCCCGCCATCGTCATCGTCTTCGGCTATCTCCGCCTTTATAATTCGTCGTCGATCCTGCCGCTAACCGGCTACAATCAGACAACGAACCTCCTGCTCGTCTGCTCCTACATTGTCTTGTCGCTGCCTTACATGTACCGTTCGGTGGATACGGCTATGCGCACCATCGATGTCGGCACGCTGACGGAAGCGGCGGAAAGCCTGGGTGCAAAATGGACGACGATCATGTTCAAATGCATCTTCCCGAATGTGATGAGCGGTGTCCTTTCCGGCGCTTTCATCACGCTCGCGATCGTCATGGGTGAATTCACCATGGCCTCGCTGCTCAACCGTCCGGCCTTCGGGCCTTATATGCAGCTCATCGGCGCCAACCGGGCTTACGAGCCGTCGGCGCTGGCGATTATCGCGCTCGCTGTAACCTGGCTCAGCATGGGCCTGCTTCAGCTCGTTTCACGCTTCTCCAAATCCGCTCCGATTAAGGCGTAAGGCTTCACACCATGGCTTTTCTCGAACTCACACACATCAAGAAGTCCTTCGGCGAAGTCCAGGTCGTTCACGACTTCACCATGCATATCGAGAAAGGGGAATTCATCTCCTTCCTCGGACCGTCTGGCTGCGGCAAGACGACCGTTCTCCGCATGATCGCCGGTTTCGAAACCCCGACCGCCGGCACGCTGACGATCAACGGCAAGGACCAGCGTCCACTGAAGCCGAACCAGCGCAACATCGGCATGGTGTTCCAGGCATACGCCCTGTTTCCAAACATGACCGTGCATGACAATGTCGCCTTTGGCCTCAAGGTAGCCGGTGTCGCCAAGCCTGAGATCGACAAGCGCGTCAAGGAAATGCTTGCCCTGATCAAGCTCGATCATCTTGCCGGCCGCTATCCCTTCCAGATGTCCGGCGGTCAGCAGCAGCGCGTGGCACTCGCCCGCGCTATCGCCGTCAAGCCGCAAGTTCTGCTGCTCGATGAACCGCTCTCGGCCCTTGATGCCAAGATCCGTGTATCCCTGCGCGAAGAAATCCGCGCCATCCAGCAGCAGCTCGGCATCACCACTGTCTTCGTGACACACGACCAGGAAGAAGCTCTGTCGATCTCCGACCGCATCGTCGTCATGAACGCCGGCCGCGCCGACCAGATCGGCACGCCCTTCGAAATCTACAACACCCCGGCTACCCGTTTTGTCGCGTCCTTCGTCGGCACGTTGAACCTCATCGAAGGCAAGGTCGTCGATCCGGACAGCAGCCGCATCATGATCGGCGATCAGGGCGTCACCTTGAAGCAGTCGGTCACCGCCTATAAGCCCGGCGATACCGTATCGCTGGCGCTGCGCCCGGAAGCCGGCTCGCTGGCGGAATCGGCCAAGGGCGATACTGCCTTGACCGGCGAAGTCGCCTCGGCGCACTTCCTGGGTTCGGTCATCCGCACCCGCATGAATGTCGGCGGCAATACAATTTCGTTCGACATGTTCAACAGCCCGGGCATGATGCCCCCCAGCGTCGGCGAGAGGGTTACGCTGCGCTTCGCCTCCTCCGACTTGTTGGTTATCCAGGACTGACGGACGAGGACAATCGGATAGATTTTTCGCAAGCGCCGGGCAAATCGCCCGGCGTTTTTCTTTGATTTCTATTGCACCGCATTTATAGTCCAGCCGTTCTCAGGGCGGGGTGCAACTCCCCACCGGCGGTATGGAGATTCGTCTCCGAGCCCGCGAGCGCCTTCTGGTCCCCAGAAGGGTCAGCAGATCCGGTGAGAGGCCGGAGCCGACGGTATAGTCCGGATGGAAGAGAGCAAGCTGGATCGCACCCTCCTCCCCCATGAGGAGCGCGGCAGTCCTGCGTGTTCGCCCAAGGGATATTTGACAACAACCCTTGAAAGGCAAAATTCATGACCATTTCGATCTCCACCCAGCCTAGCCGCATTGCGCTGATCCGAGCCCGGTGGCATGCCGACATCGTCGATCGTTGCGTCGATTCATTCGTCGCCGAATGGCAGACGGCAGAGGGTGCATCACCCATCGATATTTTCGACGTACCGGGCGCGTTGGAAATTCCACTGCATGCACAGACACTCGCTCGCAACGGCCGCTATTCTGCGATCGTCGCCACCGCTTTCGTTGTCGACGGTGGCATCTATCGCCATGAATTCGTCGCCAACACAGTCCTGGATGCAATGATGCGCGTACAGCTCGACACCGGCGTGCCGGTCCTGTCGGCTGTCCTGACGCCGCATCACTTCCAGGAATCGGAAGCCCATATCCAGTTCTTCAAGGAGCATTTCATCATCAAGGGCCGCGAAGTCGCAACCGCCTGCCGGCAGATTCTGAGCGAACGCGCCAAGCTGCTGCCTTCGGTAACGGTCTAAGCTAAGATGGTGGAGGCGCGGCAAAGGCCCGCCTCCATTTCTCTGCCAAGGAGCATCGCATGACCGTTCTGCGAATTGTCCCCAATCTCGCCGGCGACTCCGCCAGCGCTCGTGCCTTCTATGGCGACCTGCTCGGCCTGGATACCGTCATGGACCACGGCTGGATTGTCACCTTCGCCTCTGATGCGGCGACCTTCCCGCAGATCAGCATCGCGAGCGAAGGCGGCTCGGGAACTGCCGTACCCGATCTCTCGATCGAGGTCGACAATGTCGATCAAGTCTATGAGCGCGCTCAGTCGATGCAGCTCGACATCGTCTACAAGTTGACCGACGAACGCTGGGGCGTTCGGCGTTTCTATGTCCGCGATCCCCTGGGCAAGATCGTGAATATCCTGTCGCACCGATAGGCATCATCCCACATCGACCTTGAAGGTCACCCGCTCCGCCGACCATAGTGTCTCGGAATAAGTAATCGGCGCTCCGTCGCTATCGACGTCCACTTTGAGGACCACCAATACCGGCGTCGACTTCGGCTGCCGCAGCAGCCGGGCCTCCTCAGCACTCGGCATGCGCGCCTCGATCTCGGTCGACAGGCGCACATAGTCATGGATGTCGTAGCTCGCGAGTGCTGCCGTAATCGTCTGGTATTGCAGCCTCGCCTTGTCGAAATCCGGAAAGCGGTCAGCCGGATAGTAGGTGTCGCCGAGTTCTACAGGAACGTCGTCTGCCGTCATGACGCCGCGGCGATGAATGACCGGCGCGCCGGAGGCAAGCTTCAGCCGCGCCGCAACTCGCTCCGACGCTGGAACAATCTCGTGGATCAGCAGCTCGCCGCCAGGCTCGAAACCCTGCTCGATCAGATTCTGGGAGAATCGCGTCTTCTTCGAGAGCCTATAGTCGAGAGACCCTCTATGTACGAAGGTTCCGCGCCCCTGTTCGGCACGCACCAATCCCCGCTGCTCCAGATGGCCGAGCGCCTGGCGGACGGTGAAGCGGCTGACGCCGAAGCGTTCCATAAGCTCCGGTTCGGTCGGCAATTTGGCGCCTGGAGCAAAGGTCCCGGCGCCAATATCAGCCGCCAGGATTTCGCCGATCTGATGCCAGAGAGCGCTGCCGCTCTTGCGATCGATCGTCTCCATGTCACACGCGCTTTTCAAGCCGGAACAGCAGCTTGTATTCGGCGGGATAGCTCAGCGCATCGAGAATGCTCGGATAATATTTGCGATCCTTCGATCCGCTGACGAAGCCGTTATAGCCGAAACGCCTGACGGAGACATCGAAGCCCGCGGCAACGAAGGTATCGATATAATCCTGCGGGGACCGATCCTGTACTGGCGCATTGCTATTAGCGCCGATCAGCTCGCGCCATTTCGGCCAGAGAGGCATCTCATTGTGGCAACCAGTGACGGCATAATAGACGCCGCCATTGCGCATGACCTCGAACATCTGCGCGGCATGCCGTTTCAATTCCGGCAGGAGATAGATGACCTCATAGCTGAATGCGACATCGAAGCTGTCGACAAAGGGCGAAAGATCGGTGGTCACATGAAATTCCAGCGGCATGTTGCCCTTTGCCGCGGCAGCCGCCGCAACCGATTCCGAGGCGATGTCGATGCCGACACCACGGCGGAACGGCCGCATCGCGTGAAGCAGCCGCAGGAAGCCGCCGCGATTGCAGCCGAAGTCCAGCACCGTCTTCGACGAAAAATCCCGCTCCGGCACGGTCTCGATGAAATGCCGCCAAAGCGGACTGTGCGACTCTGCCATCGCCACGTCGCCATTCGGTTGAGTATGCCATGTTGCATAGGTGGTTGCTGCGTTTGTCATGATGCGCTCGCTGTTGGAGTGGACTGAGCGAGCAATAACGCAGCCCTGTGACAGGCATATGAATTCATCCGGACGACTGGACTATTTGAAGCTATCGCCGGACAAATAAAAAGAGGGCCCTGCCGAAGCAGAGCCCTCTTCGATTTGGCAAATACCGACGCCTACGCGCGGATTGCCTGATCATTCGCATCGAAGCGATGCATATGTCCGGCATCGGGCGTCGCATAGACCGTTTCGTCCGGCTCGTATTTGTGTTCGCCGAAGAGGCGCACGGTCAGAAGGCCGGTTTGGTCGGATTCGAGATAGATGATCGTGTCGGCGCCCAGGTGTTCGACATGGATCACCTTGGCCGCCCAAGTGCCCTGTTCGCGTGACAGATTGATATGCTCCGGACGAATGCCGATGGTCTTGGCGCCGCTTTGCTCGAGCTTTTCAGCAGGGATGAAATTCATCTGCGGCGAACCGATGAAACCGGCGACGAAGGTGTTCGCCGGACGGTTATAAAGCTCCATCGGCGAACCGATCTGTTCGATCGCGCCGGCATTCATCACGACGATCTTGTCGGCCAGCGTCATGGCCTCGACTTGATCGTGGGTGACATAGATCATCGTTGCCTTCAGACTGCGATGCAAACGGGCGATTTCGAGGCGGGTCTGGACGCGCAGCGCCGCGTCGAGGTTCGATAGCGGCTCGTCGAACAGGAAGAGTTCCGGCTCGCGCACGATCGCGCGGCCGATGGCGACACGCTGACGCTGGCCGCCGGAAAGCTCGGCCGGACGGCGGGCGAGGTAGGGTTCGAGAGCGAGCATGCCTGACGCCTTGTCGACGCGACTATCGATCTCGTCCTTGGCAGTACCGGCCTGCTTCAGGCCGAGGCCCATATTGTCCTTCACCGTCAGATGCGGATAAAGCGCATAGGACTGGAACACCATGGAAATGCCACGCTTGGCGGGCGGCGTCACCGTTACATCCTTGCCATTGATCATGACCGCGCCCGAGGTCACATCTTCAAGACCGGCGATACTGCGCAGAAGGGTAGACTTGCCGCAGCCAGAAGGGCCGACGAAAATCACGAACTCGCCGTCCTTCACGTCGAGATTGATACCTTTCAGCACCTCGTGCGTGCCATAGGCCTTGCGGATGGATTTCAGGTGAAGCGATCCCACAGTGTCTAATCCCTTACAAATAAATGGGCTTGCCGGTGCGCACGCTCTCGTCGGCGGCGAGGCAGATGCGCAGCGATTGAACGGCGTCGGCCATGTGGCGGCTGAGGTCGACGTCCTCCCGGATGGCCTTCAATACGAAGGCTTGCTCAAGGTCACAGAGCTCCTGATGACCTGGCTCGCCGTCCATACGCAAATCCTGGTCCGGCCGGATGAACTTGCCGTCCGGGCCGGTTTCGGCGGTGTGCAATCGGATGACCGAGGTCTTGGTGTGTGTATCGATGTCGTCCGACTTGGCATTCGGGTCCATGACGATCGAGACTGCGCCATTCGGTGACATCACATCCTTCA
The DNA here is from genome assembly GCF_003627755.1 of Rhizobium jaguaris. Taxonomy (NCBI): domain Bacteria; kingdom Pseudomonadati; phylum Pseudomonadota; class Alphaproteobacteria; order Hyphomicrobiales; family Rhizobiaceae; genus Martinezella; species Martinezella jaguaris. The sequence continues at coordinate 2,699,276 of NZ_CP032694.1, forward strand.
CGAAGAAGGCAGTCTCGGAAATCATCGGTCCCCAGCCGGCCTCATACCAGCCGACAGAACCGTCCTCATAGATCACCTGCAGATGGCCGTAATTGTACATGTCCGGCGCGATCTCGTTCGACAGGCGCAGACCCATGCCACGCACCTCGACCGGCTTGGCGTCGGTGATCTGGCACATGACGTCGACATAATGCACGCCGCAATCGACGATCGGCGATGTCGTGCGCATCAGTGCCTTATGCGTCTCCCAGGTCGGTCCGCTTGACTGCTGGTTCAGGTTCATGCGGAACACATAAGGGCCGCCCAGCTTGCGGGCTTCGGCGATTAACCGCATCCACGATGGATGATGGCGCAGGATATAGCCGATCACCAGCTTGCGGCCGGCCTTCCTGGCAGCGGCTACAACCCGCTCCGCATCCTCGACGGTCGTCGCCAGCGGCTTTTCGACGAAGACATCGCAGCCTGCCTCGAAGGCCATGACGGCATAGTCCGCATGGCTGTCGGAATAGGTGTTGATCGAGCAGAGGTCGGGCTTCAACTCTTTCAGAGCTGTCTCGAAATCCGGATGGATCGTGTAACCCTGCAGTTCTTCCGCCAGCTTCGGCTTGGAGCGGTTGACGAGACCGACGATCTGAAAACCGGGATTGTTGTGATAGGCGAGCGCATGGCTGCGGCCCATATTGCCAAGGCCGGCGACGAGAACGCGGATCGGCTTTTCGGATGAGCTCACTTGACTGCTCCGGAGGTAATGCCACGAATGAGTTGGCGGGAGAACAAGACGTAAAGGATGAGGATCGGCAGGATGGCGAGCGTCAGCGCTGCCAGCACGGCGTTCCAGTTGGTGACGAACTGGCCGATGAAGATCTGCGATCCCAGCGTCACCGTCTTGGTCGCCTCGCTCGGCGCCAGGATCAGCGGGAACCACAGGTCGTTCCAGATCGGGATCATGGTAAAGACGGCGACCGTCGCCATGGCTGGGCGAACCAGCGGCAGCACGAGACGGAAGAAGATCGCATATTCGCTGAGCCCATCGATGCGGCCCGCATTCTTCAGGTCATCCGACACGGTACGCATGAATTCCGACAGGATGAAAATGGCCAGCGGCAAGCCCTGCGCCGTGTAGACGAGGATCAGCGCGGTCAGCGTATTGACCAGACCGAAGGCGACCATGCCCTGGAGGATGGCGACCGTGCCAAGGCGGATCGGGATCATGATGCCGATCGCGAGATAAAGCCCCATAATCGTATTGCCGCGGAAACGGTACTCAGACAGCGCGAAGGCGGCCATGGCGCCAAACAGCAGTGTCAGGATGATCGACACGATCGTCACGATGAAGCTGTTCTCGAAATAAGTCAGAAAGTCTCCCTGCTTCAGCACGGTCTGATAACCGATCAGGCTGAAGCTGGACGGCGTCGGGACGCTCAAGGGCGCCCGGAAGATCGAGGCGCGATCCTTGAAGGAGTTGATGATCGTCAGGAACACCGGGAAAACGGCAAGCAACGTGTAGGCGATCAGCGCCAGATGCATGAGGCCGGAACGGACAAGGGAAGTGCGTGCCTTGGACATGGTCGCCTCTCCTCAGAACTGGTAACGGCGGATGCGCCGTTGAATGATGAAAAGGTAGAAGGACACGCCGGCGAGGATGATCAGGAACATCACCGTCGCGATCGTCGCACCCATGGAACGGTCGCCGAGCTGCAGCTGGAAGCCGAAGAAGACGCGGTAGAGCAGCGTACCGAGGATATCGGTGGAGCCATCCGGCCCCGCCAGCGCGCCCTGCACAGTATAGACCAGGTCGAAAGCATTGAAATTGCCAACGAAGGTCAGGATCGAGATGATGCCGATCGCCGGCAGCACCAGCGGCAGCTTGATCTTCCAGAACTGGCTCCAGCCGGTGATGCCATCGCATTCGGCCGCCTCGATAACCTCTTCCGGGATGTTCAGCAGCGCCGCATAAATCAGCATCATCGGGATGCCGACATATTGCCAGACCGAGATCAGCGCGACCGTGACCAGGGCTGTGCCGGGCTTGCCGAGCCAGGGAGCGAAGAACGACTTGAGGCCGACCAAGCCCATCAAATCGGGCGCCACACCCCATAGAGGTGACAGGATCAGCTTCCAGATGAAGCCGACGATGACGAAGGAAAGCAACGTCGGCAGGAACATGGCGGTGCGATAGAAGGCGACGAACCGCAGTTTCGGCAGCGACAGAAGCGCCGCGAGCGCGATACCGATCGGGTTCTGCACGCACATGTGGATGACAAAGAAGATCAGATTGTTGCGCAGCGCATTCCAAAAGTCATGCGACCAGCGATCATCGCCAAACAACACTTTGAAATTGTTGAGACCCACGAAGGTCTCCTGATTGTCGACGACGTTATACAGCGACAGCCGCAACGTTTCGATCAGAGGCAGGATCATCACGGCCGTATAGACAATGAAGGCCGGAAGAAGAAAAACGAAGATGTGCCAGCGTCTTTGGCGTTTGATCGGAACCGCATCAAACGCGGCTGATATAACGGCTTCGCTCATGGCTTTCTGCCTGTTTTTATTGGCTGCTGATCGGGGCGGCAGCGCAGATGTTCAAATCCGCCCGTTGTTCCGGTTCTCCAGCCAAGCATGGAGAAACAATATCGGGCGCGGCACAATGCTGGTGTCACGATAGTCGCCAGTCCAGCGGGCTTATCGGCATAAGAAATAACAAAGGCGCATCATATGCTTGCCCACAAAAGCGGGGAAGCATGTGCCTCTGTTCTTCTCTCCATCTGCACTCACCAGGGAGAGAATAAGGTGAGGAGCCATGAGGCCCCTCACCCACATTGCGTCACAGCAGGATTACTTGCCCGGCTTGAACCAGCTGTCGAGGCCCTTCTGCAGCTTCGCGCCAGCCTGTTCCGGCGTATCCGTACCGTTGATCACGTTGGCAGATGCCGTCCAGGTTTCGTTTTCCAGATTCGGCGTGCCGCGCGACAGGATCTGATAGGTCGAACGAACGGTGGACTTATGATTGTCGCGCCAGGAGACGAATTCCTGGGCGAGCGGATCGCTCATCTTCACCGGGTGCGAATTCAGGCTGAAGAAGCCCGGCAGCGCGTTGGCGTAGATGTTGGCGAACTCGTCGGAAGCAACCCAGCTCAGGAATTTCTTGGCCTCTTCGGGATGCGTACTCTTGGCATTCAGGCCGACACCGATATCTGGATGGTCGGAGATGTAGGCCGTGTCACCAGCCTTTGCGACCGGCGGCGGGAAGGCACCCATCTTGAATTGAGCCTGCGTGTTGAACAACGCGATTTCCCACGAACCGGCCGGGTAGATGGCGGCCTTGCCGAGCGTGAAGAGGTTCTGGCTGTCCGAGTAGCTCTGTGCTTCGAAGCCGTCGCCGAGATAAGGCTTCCACTTGGCGAGTTCCTTGAAAGGATCGACCCACGGAGCATCCGTCAGCTTTTGCTTGCCGGAAATCAGAGCCAGGCGGCCATCTTCACCCTTCCAGTAGTTCGGGCCCACGTTCTGGTAGCCCATGGTTGCGGCTTCCCAGAGGTCCTTCGTGCCCATGGCCATCGGGATGTAGGTGCCGTCGGCCTTGAGCTTGTCCAGCAGAGCGAAGAATTCGTCGCGCGTTGCCGGAACTTTGAGACCAAGCTTGTCGAAGGCGTCTTTGTTATAGATGAAGCCGTGGATGACCGATGCCATCGGCACGCAGAAGGTCGACTTGCCGTCGTCGGTGGTCCAAGCGGCCTTGGCGACCGGCGAGAAGTTATCCATGCCCTTCAGCGTCGTCAGGTCGGTCAGCTGCTTCTTCTTGAAAAGATCCAGCGAGGCGTCGAACGGACGGCAGGTGATGATGTCGCCCGCAGAGCCAGCTTCGAGCTTGGCGTTCAGCGATGCGTTATACTCGGTCGGAGCCGTCGGCGAGAAGACGATCTTGATGCCGGGGTTCTTCGCCTCGAAAGCCGGGATGATCTTCTCCTGCCAAATCTGCAGGTCATCGTTGCGCCAGCTTTCAACCGTCAGCGTCACGTCCGCCGCATGCGCAAAGCCGACTGAAGTCAGCAGGCTGGATGCGAGGAGCAAGCCTTTCAGAACATTGTTTTTCATTTCCCTCTCCTGTTTAAGCGCCTGGAATAAGGCACTGTTCTCGATCTGAAAAATCCGCTGGCATATCCGAGGAAACAGCCAACGCTCCACAAGGACCGCCAACATTGCCGGCCCCAGATGCACAAGGGCGCGCAAGGCACTTTGCCCGATCGGCCCGACCAATCGTGACCCGCCGGACGACCGGACAGAGACACCAGAAACTCAACACACGGGAAATTCATGACGAACGCGGCGCCTGGATCCTCCTGATCCACGCGGCTACTGACAACGGCAGAGGTCCGCCACCTTCTGCTGGGCCTCCGGCTATTATTTATTCTGCCGGTTCTGCCGATGCCTGTTCGAACTGTTCCCTTGGTAAGAATTAAGGCCAAAAAAATACCAATTGTCCAGCCGAATTTACCTTTTTGGGGTGAGAAAAATCGTAAAAAAAAATTTATCAATATTTTTCAATACGATACGAGAGCGAAAAAAGCGAGGCATTGCCTATTGGTAAATGGTATTTTTTTGGTATTGTAAGAAAAAACGGGGAATGGGTGGTATCTGGAGGGTGCGATGGCGGAGTTTGCGATCGGTATCGACGGCGGCGGGACAAGCTGCCGCGCTGCTGTGACAGACAGAATGGGCAGAGTTCTCGGCACCGGCAAGGCGGGTGCCGCCAACATCCTTTCCGATCTCGAAAACTCATTGATCAACATCGTCGCATCCGCCCGGCAGGCACTCGAGGATGCCGCGCTCGATCCCGAGTTGGCTTACAAACTGCCCGCCGTTGTCGGCACGGCCGGTGCCAATGTCGGCGACTACGGCAAGCGCATCGAAAAAGCCCTGCCCTTCGCGAACGGTCGTGTCGTCACCGATGCGATGATTGCGCTTCAGGGCGCGCTTGGCGATGCCGACGGGATCATCGGCGCATTCGGCACCGGCTCCGTCTACAATGCCCGCCGCAACGGCAATATCTGGGGTATCGGCGGCTGGGGCTTTGTCGTTGGCGATCAGGCAAGCGGCGCCCGCCTCGGCCGTGATTTGCTGGAACGCTCGCTTCTGGCGCATGACAGGGTATGCCCGCCCTCGTCACTCACCGAAAAGATCATGGCGGAATTTAGCGGCGATCCCGAACGCGTCGTCGAGTTCGCGCATGTCTCCAAGCCGAAGGATTTCGCGCGTTATGCACCGATTGTCTTCGAATATGCCGAAAGAGACGATGTCATCGCCGTCGGTATCGTCAAGACAGCGGTGAACGCCATCGCCGAAAGTCTCGATGCCCTGCTCTGGCCAGAATGCCCGTCGATCTGCCTGCTCGGCGGCCTCTCGAAGGCATATTATCCATGGCTCGATGCGCGGCATAAAGCGCTTCTCACAGAACCGAAAGGCGACGTATTGCGCGGCGCGGTCGAACTGGCGGCCAAGCTCCTGCAAAATGACGCGGGGGGCACGCCATGACCGAGGATCTGAGCCGTATCTTCTCATCGGGACGCCTGCTCGCCGGCGGCACCGGCCCGCTCTATGTCAAATTGCGCCGGACACTCGAAGACGCCGTCAAAGTCGGAACGCTGAAACATGGCGATGCCCTGCCACCGGAACGTGACATCGCCGAATATGCCGCCGTCAGCCGCGTGACAGTGCGCAAGGCGATCGACGATCTCGTCGCCGAGGGCGTCCTCGTCCGTCGCCACGGCTCTGGCACTTTCGTCGCCAAACCCGTCTCCAAAGTCGAGCAGCGCCTGTCGCAGCTAACCTCCTTCACCGAGGACATGGCGCGGCGCGGCATGACGGCACGCTCGGAATGGCTGCATAAAGGCGTGCACACTCCCTCGCCCGATGAAATGATGATCCTCGGCCTTGCCGCCGGGACCAAGGTCTCCCGCCTCAGCCGTCTACGCATCGCCGACGACCAGCCACTGGCCATAGAACATGCCAGCGTCTCCGGCGAGTTCCTGCCAGATCCATCGACCGTGACCTCATCGCTTTACGCCGAGCTCGAAAAGCGCCAAGTCCGCCCGGTCCGTGCCGTACAACGTATCTCCGCGACCAATATGAAAGAGGTCGACGCCGGCCTGCTAGGCGTCCCCGTCGGCGCCGCCGGCCTGTCGATCGAACGCATTTCCTACCTCGGCTCCGGTCGCGCCGTGGAATTCACCCGCTCGCTTTATCGGGGAGACGCCTACGATTTTGTCGCGGAGCTGACGATCGGGGCGACGTAACGCCGGCTCTCACCGGAGCCGGGCAATCCAGCCGGGACGGTCGGCAAGCCCGTCGGAAACATCGCTTCAAATCAGATCTATCATGCCGCGTCATCTACCGCGGCATCACGCTTTTCCGGCACATAATTGAGCACCGGTCCGAGCCAGCGCTCCACCTCCGCAACCGGCATGCCCTTGCGCGTCGCATAGTCGTCCACTTGATCTCGCTCGACTTTGGCGACACCGAAGTAATAGGAGTTGGGATGGCCGATGTAGAGGCCGGAAACGGAAGAGCCCGGCCACATGGCGTAGCTCTCTGTGAGTTTTACGCCCGTCGCCTCTTCCGCATCGAGCAGGCGGAACAGGGTCTCTTTCTCGGTGTGGTCGGGCTGGGCGGGATAGCCCGGCGCCGGACGGATGCCGGCATAAGCCTCCGCCAGCAGCTCGTCGCCATTAAGGTCCTCATTCTTGGCGTAGCCCCAGAATTCGCGCCGCACCCGCTCATGCATCCGCTCGGCAAAAGCCTCGGCGAAGCGATCGGCGAGCGCCTTGACGAGGATCGAGGAATAATCGTCATTAGCGCGTTCAAAACGCTCGGCAATGGCGATTTCCTCGATACCAGCCGTCACGACGAAGCCGCCGACGTAATCGCCGACGCCACCCGAAACCGGCGCCACGAAATCCGACAGGGCCACGTTCGGGCGGCCATCCCGCTTCGACAATTGCTGACGCAAGGTATAGAAAGTCGCGAGTTCATCGGTGCGCTCCTCATCGGTGAACAGGCGGATATCATCGCCGACCGTACCCGCCGGCCAGAAGCCGATGACAGCGCGCGGACGGAACCAGTTTTCCGCGATGATCTTTTCCAACATGGCCTGCGCATCGGCATAAAGCTGGCGTGCCGCCTCACCCTGCTTTTCGTCTTCGAGGATCGCCGGGAAGCGACCCTTTAATTCCCAGGTCTGAAAGAATGGCGTCCAGTCGATATATTTCGCCAACTCCGCCAGGTCGTAATTCTCAAACACTTTGGTTCCGAGGAACTGCGGCGCCATCGGCTTGTAGCTCGTCCAATCGACTTTTTCGGCATTCTCGCGGGCCCTTGCGATTGGCAGGCGCACTTTCTCCGCCTCGCTGCGGGCATGCGCCGCAGCGACCTTGGCATACTCGGCGCGAACGGTATCGACATAGCCCTGCTTGGCTTCCGGCGACAACAGTGCCGAAACGACGCCGACAGCGCGGCTGGCATCCGTCACATAGACCGTTTGGCCCTTCTCATAGCGCGGATGGATCTTCACGGCCGTATGCACGCGGCTAGTGGTCGCGCCACCGATCAGCAATGGAATATCAAACCCTTGCCGCTCCATTTCCGCAGCAACATGCGCCATTTCGTCCAGAGACGGTGTGATCAGGCCGGAGAGGCCGATAATATCGACCTTCTCGGCAATTGCCGTTTCCAGGATCTTCGTGGCCGGCACCATAACACCGAGATCGATGATTTCGTAATTGTTGCAGGCGAGCACAACGCCGACGATGTTCTTGCCGATATCATGCACATCGCCCTTGACGGTCGCCATTAGTACCTTGCCCGCCGCCTGACGCTCACTGGCGCCGCCATTCGCAAGCTTTTCCGCCTCCATATAGGGCAGCAACACGGCAACGGCCTGCTTCATGACGCGGGCAGACTTCACCACCTGGGGCAGGAACATCTTGCCCGAGCCGAATAGATCACCGACGACATTCATGCCCGCCATCAGCGGTCCTTCGATAACATGCAGCGGGCGCTCCGCCTTTTGCCGTGCTTCTTCGGTGTCCGCTTCGATATATTCGGTGATTCCGTTGACCAGCGCATGCTCCAGCCGCTTCTCGACCGGCCATTCGCGCCAGGCGAGATCCTGCACCTTGGCTTCGCGGCTGCCGGCGCCACGAAAACGTTCGGCTATTTCGAGCAGCCGCTCGGTACCGTCGGGCCGGCGGTTGAGGACGACGTCCTCGCAGGCTTCGCGCAGCTCGGGATCGATGTTGTCGTAAACTGCCAGCTGGCCGGCATTGACGATACCCATGTCCATACCCGCCTGAATGGCGTGGTAAAGGAACACGGCATGCATCGCCTCGCGCACCGGCTCGTTACCGCGGAAGGAGAATGAGAGGTTCGATACGCCACCCGAGATATGAACCAGCGGCATGGTCTGGCGGATCGTGCGTGTCGCTTCGATGAAGTCGACGCCGTAATTGTTATGCTCTTCGATGCCGGTCGCGATCGCGAAAATATTCGGGTCGAAGATAATATCTTCCGGCGGCAGCCCGGCCTCTTCTGTCAGAAGCTTGTAGGCGCGCGCGCAGATCTCGACCTTGCGCTGATAGCTATCGGCCTGCCCCTGCTCGTCGAACGCCATGACGACGACAGCAGCACCGTAATTGCGCAGCAATCGCGCCTGCTTGAGGAAATTCTCTTCGCCCTCTTTCAGCGAGATCGAGTTGACGATCGGCTTGCCCTGCACGCATTTCAGGCCCGCCTCGATGATCGAGAATTTCGAGCTGTCGATCATGACAGGCACACGGGCAATATCCGGCTCGGCGGCGATCAGGTTGAGGAACTCAACCATCGCCTTTTCCGAATCGATCAGGCCCTCGTCCATATTGATGTCGATCACCTGCGCGCCGTTTTCGACCTGATCGCGGGCAACAGCCAACGCTGCCGTGTAGTCGGCATTGGTGATCAGTTTGCGGAACTTTGCCGAGCCGGTGACGTTGGTACGTTCGCCGACGTTGACGAAGGGGATATCCTTGGTCAGCTCGAACGGCTCAAGACCGGAGAGCGACATGAATGGGCGGTGTGCCGCGGGCTGGCGCGGCTGGTATTTCGAGACCGCTTGAGCAATCGCGGCGATATGCTCCGTCGTCGAGCCGCAGCAGCCACCGACGATATTGACGAGGCCGTCGCGGGCAAAGCCTTCGACTTGCGCCGCCATCATCTCAGGCGTTTCGTCATATTGGCCGAATTCGTTGGGCAAGCCAGCATTGGGATAGGCGCAGATGAAGGTATCGGCGGCAGCCGAAAGCTCCTGCAGATGCGGCCGCATGGCGTTGGCGCCAAGCGCACAGTTGAGGCCGATGGTGAAGGGGCTGGCGTGGCGCACCGAATTCCAGAAGGCCGAGGGCGTCTGGCCGGACAAGGTGCGACCGGAGAGATCGGTGATCGTACCGGAGATCATCACCGGCAGGCGGACACCCTTGGCGTCGAACCGCTCCTCACAGGCAAAAATCGCCGCCTTGGCGTTCAGCGTATCGAAGATTGTTTCGATCAGGATGATATCGGCGCCACCGTCGATCAGGCCGTCGACCTGCTCGCCATAGGCCAGGCGCAAATCGTCGAAGCCTACTGCACGATAGCCGGGATTGTTTACATCGGGAGAAATCGAGGCGGTACGGTTGGTCGGGCCGATAGCGCCGGCGACAAAGCGGCGCTTGCCGTCCTCGCGTTCGGCACGGATCGCAGCTCGGCGGGCAACTGCCGCGCCCTCCTTGTTGAGATCGTAGACTGCACCTTCCATCTGATAATCGGCCTGGGCGATCCGGGTTGAAGAGAACGTATTAGTTTCCAGAATATCCGCGCCTGCCTTGGCGTAGCGATAGTGGATCTCCTCGATGGCGTCAGGCTGAGTGAGTATGAGAAGGTCGTTGTTGCCCTTCTGATGACAGGCGCAGCCGATGAAGCGATCACCGCGGAAATGATCCTCGTCAAAGCCGAGCCCCTGGATCTGCGTGCCCATGGCGCCGTCAAGCACGAGGATTCGCTCACTCGCCGCCTGCCTCAGGGCCGCAAACACTTCGCTGCCATCGCGTTTCGCTGTTTCCGACCCAAAAAGATTGTCAAACATAAACGAACTCCATTGGCCTGATTGCGACTTCGCACTCAGATCACATAAAGATATCTTTATGTCAACATATCTATGCCTCGGAGAAGCCTGGCGCAAGGATAATGCTGCTGTAGTTCATCGCGCTTCCGAAAAATATCGATGTGATCGGCTGCAAACCCTTCAGCCATGGACAACGCTAAGCAGCCGACACAGTTTCATCCCATAAAGTCATGACAGCGCTTTCAGGCAGCGCTATAGGGCTTATGGCAAAAGAGTCTTGGGAGGATAGTATGAGCATACAGCGTGAAACGGCAGCACTCGGAAATTGGAGCACGCGAGCCTATCACCGCCGCTGGCTGCTGGATCAGGCGAGCGAGCTTTTCGATTTCTTCCAGTATCGCGGTATCAATCCCAAGGGTGGATTCTACGACATGGACGATGCCGGCAGGCCGCTCGATGCGGTCAATCCCGTGCGCGGCATTCATTCGACCGCGCGTATGGTGCATTGCTTCTCGATCGGTTCGCTGCTCGGGCGCCCTGGCTCAGAGGATATCGTCGATCACGGCATGAACTACCTCTGGAAACATCATCGCGATGCCACACATGGAGGTTATGTCTGGTCGCTCAACAATGACGGCCCCGTCGATGCAAGCAAACAAGGCTATGGCCATGCTTTCGTGCTGCTCGCCGCCTCCTCCGCCAAGACCATCGGCCATCCCCTCGCTGACGGCATGCTCGCCGACGTCACGAAAATCCTGAACACGAAATTCTGGGAAGAAAAACACGGCGCCATCGCCGAGGAGTTCAATCAGGATTGGTCACCGATCGATGGTGGCAGCTATCGAGGCCAGAACTCCAATATGCACCTGACGGAAGCGCTGATGGCCGCTTTCGAAGCGACTGGCGACAGGGCGTATCTCGACAAGGCCGATAGCATCGCCGATCTCGTCATCCGCCGCTCCGCCGGTTCCGTCGGCTGGCGCGTCGCCGAACATTTCAACGCCGACTGGGAGCTCGACAAGGATTATCGCGGCAACGAGATGTTCCGCCCCTCTGGCACGACGCCCGGCCATTGGTTGGAATGGGCGCGCCTCGTCCTGCAACTTTGGTCTCTCGGCGGCAAGCGGCACGACTGGATGCCGGACGCCGCCAAAGGCCTGTTCTCCCAATCGATGTCACTGGGCTGGGACAACGACAAGGGCGGCTTCTTCTATACGCTCGATTGGGCTGACGTTCCCGCCAAGCGCAACAAGCTCTGGTGGCCTGCCTGCGAGGGCGCCGGTGCTGCGCACTACCTCAACGAGCATATGCCGAGCGATTTCCACGAGGAGAGCTATCGCAAGATCTGGGGCACCATCGGCCGCGCCTTCATCGACCACAAGAATGGCGGCTGGCATGAGGAATTGACGGAAGACCTGGTTCCTGCCCACACGCTTTTCCCTGGCAAGGGCGATATTTATCACGCGCTGCAGGCTTGCCTCATCCCGCTCTTCCCGGCAACCGGCAGCCTGACCAAGGTTATCGCCGAGGCTGGCGGGAAAATCTGAAATCAAGGGCGGCGTCCGCCTCGAGCGTGACGCCGCACTCGTCTTTTACGACAGGCTGAGATTGTGCAGCTCGTGGCCAAGCGTAAGCGCCAGAGCCTCGACAACGAGATTGTGGTCTTCGCGCTGCGGAAGTCCCGACACAGTGACAGCACCGATACAGCCTGTGCCGTTGACGAAGATCGGAAAGCTGCCGCCGGATGCGGCATAGTCGGCACTTGAGAGCCCGTTGTGCTCGATCGTCTTACCCTGCTGTTCCAGCCGCAGCGTGCTTGCATAACTGCTGCGGAAATAGCGCAACACCATATTGCGCTTACGGCGAATCCAGTTGGAATTGTCGGGCGTCGAGCCCGGCAGCGCGATGTAAAATACCGGCATGGAATGCAGCGTAATGTCAATTGCGACACCCAGATTGCGCTCGCTGGCAAGGTCGTGCAGCAGTTTGCCGAGCACCCAGGCGGTCGAAAGATCGAAAGCGTCGAAGCGCAGCGTCTCTTCCTGCAGCGCGATGCGGCTGAGGTCATATTCGATCGTCATGGACATCCTTCCTCCAACATTGATCGGCTTATCAAACGCGGACGAGGCGATTTGTCTACTGCTCTCTTCGGTAGGTCGAAATCGAGCCGCCATTTTTGGTCGAAGATGCGAATTTCCACCAATGTTTTCCGACATCACCCGACGAGCACCAAGCCAACGTCAAGTGTTGCATCCCCTTGCCCCTTGAAGACGAACAGGTCATTGATACTGTTCCAAGATCACCCCGCCGAAGGAGCCTCCCGTCATGAACGCAAAATATGCACTGCCCGCCATCCTGGCCTGCACTTGCACCTGCGTTATGACACCGGCATTGGCCGAGGATCCCGCTCAATTGGTGCTGCACGATGGTTTCGATGGTAGCGACTTCGCTCCCTCGGGCCATCTCTATTATCGTGACAATTCCGAACAGGAAGCCGGCAAGGTCGAATTCCAATCGGAAGTAAAGCGCACCGGCACCGGTGCGCTGAAGCTCAGCGTCAAGCCGCTGTGCGCTCCAGGTAAGGTAAACTGCAGCGAACGAGCCGAAATCTGGGAGCGCACTAAATCTCGTGTCCCCTATAACCAGGGTGTCTGGTACGGTTTTGCGGTCAAATTCGCCGACCCCATTCCCTCCGGTGATCATCGCTATCTCATTGCTCAATGGAAGCGCGAGATCGGGCCGAAGGCAAAGGGAGACTTCAGTCCTTTCCTCGCGCTGCGATTGAACAATGGCAAACTCTTCGCCACGGTTGAAACCAACTATGTCGCTCCACCAAAGACCGACGTTAGCGCCGGGGCAAAGACATGTGACGACAATCAGACGCCAGTCTGGTTCCGCGCCGACACGAACCAGATGCGTGCACTGGTCGCCACCGACGGCAATTGGGGCAAGGAGGATGGCAAAGAATTTACCGGCTGCACCAGCGCCATCACAATTACCGATCACGGCAACAAGTTGCCGACGCCGGATTCCGGCTGGATCGACTTTGCCATCTACAGCAAACCAGGCCCTGACGGCACCGGCCATATCGAGCTCTTCGCCAACGACAAATGGATCGTCACCGTCAAGGGACATATCGGTCATGCCGACAAGGGCCTGGGCAAAAACCAGTATTTCAAGTTTGGCCCCTATCGCGCCGCCGACAGCACAGAATGGATACTCTATTACGACGATTTCCGTCGCTCACCGCGCTGTGCTGATGTATTGTCGGATATGAAGCTCTGCCCGATGAAGTGACCCATTTGCGCGTGTTTCAGCATCAATGAGGTCATTGAGAAAAGCCAATCGTCACGGGACCAGATTTTCATAGAATTTGGCTGAACCTTTTTGCTTCTCATTGGTTATCTGCCTCAGCAGAGGAGACCGCTGAAATGCTCACCACTCATCGTGATTGCAAACATCATGTGGAGAAAAATGCCATTCCTTCACTCGGCGAAATCGAGGGACGTGTCGCAGTCCTCGAAGTCGTCGCGCAATCCGCCCTGACGCATGTCTTCTATGAAGGCCATGTCGACCTCGACGCGGCCTTGCTGTCCGAGATTCGCAGGGCCATGCATCGCAAATGCCGGGAATTGAAACTTGATGGCGAAGACACAGCCTCCGCGCTGTCCTATGCAGAGGAATTGATCGAAGCGGCAGTTGAGGCGTCTCACCCGGTCCATCAATGATGCCTTCGCGGCCGAGACTTATCCTTCTGATCATGGTGGCGCTGGCCCTTGCGCTGGGCGTCCTTCTTTTCGTCGTGCCACATAACGGTAGAGATCAAATTGCGAATCCGGCGCCTCACGCGCCCGACCAGACGCCGCAGTAGTGTCTTCCAGCAAGCATCTGTCCCGATACGAAACTGGATCTGTATCATATCAGGCGGGCGTTAACGCCGGCGCGAGAAGTCGATTGCAATCTTTTGGAATAAAAGCAGTCTTTCTTCCGCCCCGCTCAAGTTTGAGCTTCCAACCACGGTGTAGCGAATGTCTATGATGGTCAACTCGCCCCTATTCGACGATGTCGATATTCTCGCCGGCGCGCTTTACGCATGGTGCGCCGAACGCAGCATCAAACTGCATAGCCAAGAAGGTTTGTCCGCGGCCAATGTCGCGATCAACCTCTATGAGGCCGGCTATCAGACGCAGGATCGACTGCTCGGCGCCCTGCACGAGCACGAATTTCACTGAAATTCGCAGCGCCGTTTCAAGTGAACACTGGCACCTCAACGATGGAAATCAATCGCCGATGGCAGGCTCAGCTATTCGCGTGAGCCTTGCCGCGATAGATTGATAAACCGCGAACATGGGAGCCTCTCCCGCGTCAACGTCCGCCGCTGGGCGCTTCCATGCGTTCTCCGACAGTTGCCCTTTGGCTCTGCTTGCCCAGGTAAAGCCCGCTTGCCGCGAAGGAGGCCCTCCTCTGCGGCAACATCGGGCCATCACGCCGCTGCAGCCGCTTTCCGCAACACACTGGCTACGCAATCCCGCTCTTCCAGGAGCCCTAGCCATTCGTCCTCATAAAACGAGGAGTCGTAGATCAGCGTAAACGGGCCTTTGTAACCGGCGGCATTGGAAAGCTCGACGCAGCGGACATAGTCCTCGATATCAAGACCGGTGTCTGAATAATGCGCCTTGGCGTGGCAGAGCTCGGCGCGGCCCATGATCTGAGCCAGATCGCCGTATTTGCCCGCGCCCTTCCAATTGCCGAAGTCGCCATTGAGACCAAGCTTGCCGTCGAGCCCGTCAAGCACACGATTGACCTCGACCGGCCCCGGCAGCAGCGAGAACCAGTTTTCAATGACAAGGCGGATATCGGTGCCGGCAATCCGTTCGGCCAGCCAACGAAGATGTTTTTCTGCCCGGGCCAGCGCCTCGTCGGTCGGCTGCGACTTACCGGCAATCACGCGCATATTTTCGGCGCCAAGGGCCACAGCGACCTTGATCCAGCTCGCCATCCATTCAGCATCGCGCTCGGCCGTCTCTGGACTGCTGAGATCGCCGTCTTCGACCAATAGCGTTTGTAGCTTGACGCCCGCCTTATCGAAGGCATTCCGCAAGTCGGCAAGATAAGATGACGAAAGGCTCGGGAGATGAAACGAGCAGATCTCCATCCGGAAGAAGTCGCGCTCGGCAAATTGTTGCGGAAGATCGATCAGCTCTACCGAGCCTTCCCCATAGGTCGGCAGGCGCGTTGGTGCGTCCGAGCCGCCAGGTCTGTAAGGATAAGTGCCACCGAGGGCACGATGCAGAGACCATGTGGAAACGGCAAAACGATCTGCCAAATCAGCCGTGAAAACCATTGATATTTCCTCCTTTTTTGCCCGCGATGGGCAATCGCGATCCGCCGAAAGCCAGGCGGCCGGCAGCAAATCAGAAATAGAGCGACATGACGATATCTTGATCGAAATCGCCAAAACCCTTGCCGAAAATATTCAGGCCGCCGGGATTGCCCGCCGTCTCATCGATGCCGATGCGAAAGCGGATCGAGTGATGGTCGTGCAGCCCGAGCGATGTGATCGTCTGCATCGAAACCATGGTACCGTCGATCCAGGTGCCCTGATCGTCGATGCTCCAGGTCTTCAACTTGCCATATTGAGAGCCGCTGAGCTTCCACCAGCTCGGCGAATAAAGCCCGCGCCGGTCGCCGAAATCGCCGGGCGACGTCCAGTGGCCGGCCTTGATGCCGTTGACCCAGATGGAGATATCGGATGGCCAATTGGAATTGGTGGCCGGCGTCTCGGAACTGAGCTCGGCGGAGAATTCCACCTTGCGGATCCGACGCCCGCTGACTTTGGCATTGTTCGGAAACTTGTATTCGACGTAACCGCGCGTGAACCAGAGAAGCGCTGCCTGCATGCGTTGCGGGTCGAGAAATACACCCGGCACATCGAGCATGCCGATGACGTTGTTGACCGAACAAAGACCGCAAGGCGGACCGACCTCGAACTCGGTGAACAATCCGATGGGCATGCTGACGGCGACGACGTCTTCGCGCAGACTGGTAGAACGATTTTCGAAGCGGATGAGGATTTCGCCGTAGACGCTGGAACAGATCTTCTGGTTGCCCTTGCTCGCTTTCATGGTGTGGGTTTCGATCAGCCCGGCCTTCTCCAGCGACTTGATATTGATGGCGGCGGTCGATTGCGGCAGCTTCATATGCGCCGCTATATCATTGACATTCAAGGGACCTTTGAGACGGAGCAGATTGAGGATTTCGATACGTGTGGCCGAGCCCAGGGCCTCGACAACCTCCGTATCCTTCATCGGATCAACTGTTAAAAGCTTCGTCTCCATATCGAACTGTCAAATCTCCGCGTCATACCAATCTTTGGCTCATATCACGCTCTTCGGTTGTTTTCCTCTCACTTTTTCGGGGTACCGGCCCGCGGTCCGGGAGAGGATACCGCGGGCCGGTGAGGGAAACGCAGCCGCTCATCCCTTGATGCCCGAAGACAGCATCAAGGCCTGCGTCACCCGTTTCTGGAATAGAAGATAGGCAACGGCAACGGGCATGGCAGCGAGGATCGCCACGGCCATGTCTCGAGCATATTTGATGCCGAAAGCATCATCGACCTGGGTGATACCGACCGTAACCGTCATAGTGCTTTCGGAGTTCGATACCAGGAAAGGCCACATGAAGGCGTTCCAGGCCATGATATAGGTGATGATCGCCAACGCCGTGGTGATCCCCCAATTCAGCGGCAGGTAAAGCCGGAAGAGGATCTGGAATTCGCCGCAACCGTCGAGCTTTGCCGCCTCGCGCAGCTCCTTCGGCACGGAATCGAAGAACTGTTTATAGACGATGACGACAACCGGCACGATGAGTTGTGGCAGGACGATGCCGCTCAGCGTATTGATCAGCCCGAGCTTCTGCATCAGCACGAATTGCGAGATGATCAACGCTTGCGACGGCACCATGAAACTTGCCAGAATGACGAAATAGAGCACCCGCCGCCCCGCGAAGACAATCTGCGACAGCGCATAGGCGCACATCATGCTGATAACAATGACGATCACCGTCACGCTGACCGATGTCACCACCGAATTCATGTACCAGGTCGGCAAGTTGGTCTGGAACAGCGCGAAATAATAGGATGAAAAATCGAAGACACGTGGGATGAAGGTCGTGCTGGCAATAACGTCCTGCTCCGGCTTCACCGAAGTTATGATCGCCCAGTAGATCGGGAAGGCCCAGAGACCGGCGATGAAAAGCGTCAAAATCAACAGCAGCGAATTGCCGATCGCGCGTCCTGGCATCAGCTTGCTCTCCTCACTCTCAAAAGCTGGTACTGCAACACCGACGCGGCCACGATGATCAGAAACAATATAACCGCGATCGCCGAAGCAGCACCACCATGGCTAAGGCGAAAGCCTTCGCGATAGACAAGCAACAACAGTACATATGTGGAATTGAACGGCCCGCCTTCGGTGAGCAGGTAGATCTGATCGAAGATCTTCAGTTGCAGAATGAGTTGCAGCGTCAGCACAAGCGTCGTCACCGGCCATATCAAGGGCCACGTTATGCGCCGGAATGCCTGGAGACGAGATGCGCCGTCGAGGGCGGCGGCTTCATAATAATCCTTGGGTATGTTCTTGAGCGCAGCGATAAAGAGCAGCAGGTTGAAGCCGTTCGTCCACCAAATGGTGACAAAAGCAACCATCGGCATCGCCCATATGGGATCGCGAAAGACGCTGACGGGATGACCGGTGAAAAGTTGAATCACGTTTTGCGCGATGCCGAATTGCTGGTCCAGTACCCATTTCCAGATTGTCGTGACAACGGAGACCGGCAGAATATAGGGAATGAAGAACAGTACGAGCACCAGGCTCTGCAACCGGCCTTCCAATCGAACGACCATCAGCGCCAATGCAAGCCCGATCAGCGTGTTGGGCACGGCACTCAAAAGGACGAAATAGCCGGTGTTCCACATCGAGGTATAGAACAGCTTCTGGCTGAAGAGTTTGATGTAGTTGTCGAAACCTACCCATTGGCCGTCGCCGATCAGCGGGGCGTTGGTGAAGCTCAACGCAAACATCTTGTAAACGGGATAGGCAAATACGATCAGATAGACAATCACGAAGGGCGCCACCATCAGCACGACGGTCAGAGCCTTCTTTCGTCCTTCGCTAGCGAACATGGCGCTTCCTCTTGCCAGCAGGAAGCCGACCGGATCAGTTCCGGCCGGCCTTTGTGC
Organism: Rhizobium jaguaris; assembly: GCF_003627755.1. Classification (NCBI taxonomy): domain Bacteria; kingdom Pseudomonadati; phylum Pseudomonadota; class Alphaproteobacteria; order Hyphomicrobiales; family Rhizobiaceae; genus Martinezella; species Martinezella jaguaris. The sequence goes on from NZ_CP032694.1 coordinate 2,717,644, forward strand.
CCAGGGCTGCTATTGCTGGCCCTGCAGCTCTTCACGCATCTGATCGATGGCGTCCTTCGGATCGAGCTGGGCATTGATTGCCGGAATGATGAAGTTCTGCGCAGCCTCGTAGATCGGCCCAGCGACACCGGCGAGCGGCGAGATCGGATCATAGACGGCGGTATCGGCAAGCTTCGAATAGACGGCGTTCGGCTGCATATTCTTGAAGTCGGCGCTTTGCGTCACCGGCTTGTAGGCCGGGATGTGGCCGGCACTTGCCCAAGAGATGCTATTCTCGTTCATCCACCGGATGACTTCGAGCACGGTCTTGACCTTATCCTCCGAGATCGGCTTCACGGTGCTGTTCGGAATTGCGAAGGAGTGGGAGTCGACCCAGGTCGCCTGCTGCCCCATCAGGTTCGGAATTTCGATTGCGCCCCATTGAAAGCCGAGCTGACCTTTCTTTTCCAGGTCGACCATGGTCGGCACTTCCCAGACCCCGTTGATATGCATCGCCGCCTTGCCCGAAGTGAAGAGCGCGATCGATGCCTCGTAGGAGATGAGCTGCGGGGAATAGCCGGACTTGATCCAATTCGTTATCGTATCCAGCGCCTTCAGGCTGGAATCGCCAGGCATAATCTCCTTGCCGTCCAAGAACTTGGCGCCCTGTTGAGCGACGAGCGTATAAAAGATGCGCCAGATGGAAGCGCCCTGATCGCTATTAATCGACAACGGATATTGGACCTTGCCGAGCGCCTTGATCTTGCCCAGCACCGCATTGAAATTATCGAGCCCATCCAGCCCTTTTGGCAAACCGTCATCCCCGAGGAGGCCGGCCTGCTTCAGGATATCCTTGTTGTAGTAGAGAATGATCGAATGGACATCGAAGGGAATGCCGTAGGTCTTTCCGTCGGTGGTCGCCGAGTTCCAGGCGGCGTCGACATAATTCTCTTTCTTGATGCCCGCCGCCGAAAGCTCATCGGCCGTAAACGGGCGCAGGATGCCGGTCGGCACGGCCAGTGGATAGCGCGAGATATGGTAAGTCATGATATCGGGCTGCTGACCGACAGCGGCGGCGGTCTGCACCTTGGTGTAGAAAGGTACGCCCCATTCCAGCGTCGTCGCATTGATCTTGATGTCAGGATGCGTGTCGTTGAATTTTTGGATCAGCGCCTTCATGCGCACGCCATCGCCACCGCTGAGGAAGTCCCACCAGGTGATTTCAGTCTGCGCAAAAGCCGCCGTAGCCGGCAGCAAAGTCAAAGCGGCCGCCATCGCCAATTTCAAAAGTCGTCTCATGTCTGTCTCCTCCAACACAGGGGCATGATTGCCATTGAACCGGCTCGCTCCACCGAGCCGGTAGACCCATCGGAAACGTCCGGCATCCTCTTGCCGGCCGCATTCCGTCATTCTCAAACTGCCTGCACACTCAATATTTTACGATACATATCAAAAAAAATGATATCATCGGATACGCCTGCCATTTTCGCTAAAAGCCAGCAGCGTCTCCGGCGTCATCGTCAGCACCACCGGCTCGCCCGGTTTTGGACGGTGGTCGCTGCGGCATTCGATCGTCAATTCGGTGCCGGTGCGGGTCAACGCGTGCAGGTATGCAATACCGCCGAGCTCCTCGATGAACTCCGCCTTCACCTGTAGGGAGGCGGACCGAACCTCACCGTCCAGCGCCAACTGCTCAGGCCGGACGCCGATGAAAACCTTGGCCCCGGCCTGTGGCAAAACACCCGTCAGAGGCAAAGCGATCGAGGTTTCGGGCTGGTCGTCAAGCGTGATGACCAGGCGACCATCGGCGTTGCCGACGACCTTGCCGGAGAGAAAATTCATTCCCGGCGAGCCGATAAAGCCGGCGACAAACATATTGTCGGGATTACGGTAGAGATCGAGCGGCGCCCCAGCTTGCTGCACAACGCCGGACTTCAGCACCACGATCTTGTCTGCGAGAGTCATCGCTTCGACCTGATCGTGGGTGACATAGACCATTGTTGCGCCGATCTGGCGATGTAACCGGGCAATCTCCATCCGCATCTTCACGCGTAGCTCGGCATCGAGATTCGACAGCGGTTCATCGAACAGAAAAACCCGAGGCTGACGGACAATGGCGCGACCGATCGCGACGCGTTGACGCTGACCGCCGGAAAGCTGGCTGGGTTTGCTCTTGAGATAATCGGTGAGACGCAGGATCTCGGCGGCCGATCGCACCTTTTCGGCAATTTCAGCCTTGGGTCGCCCCGCTACAGACAGGCTGAAGGCCATATTGTCGAAGACGGTCAGATGCGGATAAAGCGCATATGACTGGAAGACCATGGCCACGCCACGGGTGGACGCTTCCTTGTGCGTGACATCCCGGCCCTCGATCTCGATCCGGCCGCCCGACGTTTCCTCCAGCCCGGCAATCATGCGCAGCAAGGTCGATTTTCCGCAGCCGGAAGGTCCAACGAAGACGGCGAACTCGCCCTGCTCAATCTTGATGTCAACACCATGGATGACCTTCAGCGCGCCGAAGGACTTGCTGACATCCGTCAACTGGATTCCTAGATTCTGGACTTTGGCATTTTGAACGTCGGCACTCTGAATTCCCACCATGAGCCTGATCCTCCCGTGATCAACTCCCCTCCGGACGGCGGCCTCTTTCGCCACCGTCCAGCGGACCCAGCTTGTCAGGCTGTTGCGACCGACAGCAGGATGAAGTGGTAGGATTTCGGCGGCAGCTTGCCGGCAACAGCGCCTTCATCCGTCAGACCAAGACCGGAGCCGTCTCTCGGAACAACGGTGTGCTGTGCGTCGACCGTATTTCGGGCTCTCAGATCTTCGCCAGTCATAATCGTGTGCTTCTCGATTTTGACATTCTTGAAGCCCTGAAGCGCAACGGATAAATCGAGCGATTGATCAACGCTGCGGTTAACGGCAAAAATCGCGATGCTCCTGCCCCCCTCATGCAGCACCGCCGAAATGTCGAGGTAGGGTACGTCCTGGGCGACCTCGCAATCATAGGTCGGCCCCGATGCCGAGACGTTCAACGCCGTGCCACGTCCATACTTGGACGCAAGCTGCAACGGATAGTAGATGGTTTGGCGCCAGGCCGGGCCATCGGTGCGCGTCAAAATCGGCGCAATGACATTCACCAGCTGAGCCATGCAAGCGATCTTGACGCGATCGGACCGACGAATAAACACATTGAGGAGCGAGGCGACGAACAAGGCATCCTCGAGGTTATAGACCTCTTCGAGCAGCGCCGGCGCTTCGGGCCAGTTCCAGCTGGCGATGCGCTCACCGTCCTCCTTGCGATCGTGATACCAAACATTCCATTCATCGAAGCAGATTTTCACATCGCGCTTCGAGCGCTTCTTTGCCTTGATATAATCGATGATGCCACCGACGGTCACAATATAACGGTCAAGATCCATCGCCTTGGCGAAGTAGTTGAGCGTATCCTGCTCCTCATTGCCGAAATATTTGTGCAACGAGATATAATCGACGCTCTCGTAGGCCTGATCGAGAACAGTCGCCTCCCACTCTGGATAGCTCTTCATCTTGTCATTGGACGAACCGCAGGCCACCGTTTCCAGAGTTTTATCGAAGTATTTGAATGCCTTGCTGACCTCATTGGCGAGATGGCCATATTCAGCCGCACTTTTATGACCAACCTGCCAAGGCCCATCCAATTCGTTGCCCAAGCACCATATACGGACATTATGCGGGTCCTTATAGCCATGCTTGGCGCGCAAATCGCTCCAATAAGTGCCGCTCGGATGATTGCAATATTCGAGGAAATTGCGGGCATCATCGAGGCCGCGTGAACCGAGATTCATGGCAAGCATCATCTCGGTCTTGGCAAGCTTCGCCCAATCGGCGAACTCGTTGACGCCGACTTGGTTGGTCTCGCGCGTCCTCCAGGCAAGGTCGAGGCGTACTGGCCGCTCCTCGCGCGGACCGATGCCGTCCTCCCACCGATAAGCGGAAACGAAATTACCCCCTGGATAACGCACGATCGGCATATCCAGATCGCGAACATACTCCAGAACATCCTGACGAAAACCGTTCTTGTCTGCCGTCTCGTGAGCCGGTTCATAAATTCCGGTATAAACCGCCCGCCCCATATGCTCCAAAAACGAGCCGAAGACCCGTTTGTCGACGTTGGAGACGGTAAAGTCCTTGTTGATGACGGCTTGAGCTTTCATCGTGTTCCCTCGCTTATTGCTGTTGGTTGCTGGCGAGAGTATGATGGAAAATTTTTTAATTCAAGTTTTTTGTTTTATATCGTATTTTTTGTTTTACTTGGCCCGATCATGCCTGCCAACCGTTTCATATGCGCAAGCGCGTCATTCGCCAAAACAGTGGTCAATTCAGCCGATCGAAGCGATCGCGCCAATTTCGCAGCCTGACCGGACCAGAGGTTGGTGAAATCACCGGAATCAGCTGCTTCGGCCTTGGCGCGCAGGGGCGCCAGCGCGCCACCAGCCGTCGGAAATGCGGGCGCCAAATGGGAGAGTGGCCCAACTTCGCGCATGATACGGTTCATCACACCCCTCGCCGGCCGTCCGGTGAAGACATTGGTCAACGCTGTATTGTCGTCGGCTGCATGCTCCAGTGCTGCGCGATGAACGGGAGGAATTTTCGCTTCGGGCGTAAACAAATAGCTGGTGCCGATTTGTGCGGCGGCGGCGCCGAGTGCGAAAACCGCCGCAATCCCCCGCCCGTCCGCAATTCCGCCCGCGGCAATAACGGGAACTGTGACAGCATCGACAATCTGCGGCACCAGCGCCATCGTGCCAACCTGGGTCGCCATATCTTGCGTCAGGAAATTGCCGCGATGGCCACCGGCCTCAAAACCCATGGCGATAACTGCGTCGACGCCACGTTCGGCAAGCCACCGTGCCTCCGCCACCGTAGTCGCTGAGGAGATAATCTTCGCTCCGGTTGCTCGTACCCGTTGGACCAGCTCCGCATCTGGCAACCCGAAATGAAAACTGACGACCTCGGGCCGATACACCTCTACGATTTCACAGAAGGCGGTATCGAACGGCGACCGGCCACCTGCCGGAACTGGTGCCGCGGGATCAAGCCCTGCCTCGACATAATAGGGCGCAAGCCGCGATCGCCATGCCATTTGTCCCGCGGGATCATCTTCGGGCATGGTGTGGGCAAAGAAGTTGACATTGATCGGCTTTTTCGTAGCCGCTCGTATCGTATCCAGAGTCGCTCGGAGTTGCTCGGCATTATACTGCGCGCTCGGCAGGGATCCGAGCCCGCCAGCCTCACTGACCGCAACCACCATCTCCGGCGTGGTCGCGCCTGCCATGGGCGCCTGGATGATGGGGATGTCGATACCGAACAGATCAAGGATCCGGTTGTCTGGCCATTGGCTCATCGCAAGCGCCTTTCATCTTCGATGTCCGCGAGCCACTATTACCAGCCAAACGACGGCGGTGATAATGATTAGTTCAGATGAAAGCCATTGCTCTTGGCGATAGATACGAAGATCTCACATTGCGATTCGGTTACTGTGCCTCGGCAAAAACGCTGTCCCGTACGACGACAAAAGCCATAAACACAAAAAAAGTCCTCTCCTGTTCAGGAGAGGGCGAGGTAGGCAAATTGCCGGCATCAGGTGAAGCCGACAAATCCATAGGGGCAAACAGAGATAGTTGCGACAACCGTGTGTGATGGTGACATTCAGGGTATGGCCCTCCCGCCTCTAATCCACCGCGAAATCGAATCGATAGCTAGGTCTGCGATCCACATGGCGCAGACGCCGACCACAAAGGCCGTGGCATTCATGGCAGCAACATCTTTTTGCGGCAACGGCCAATTGACCGCGCGCAGATAGTAAAGCGCCGGCTCCGTCAGGTAAGCCGCCGCCAGTGCTCCGCAAATGGGTGATGCAATGATTTCGCGGGTGGTATATCGGCGACGCGATAGGCCGTACAAAATGCCGCCTGAGAGACCAGCGATGACAACTCCGACCTTGACGCCTGACGCATCGAGAAATTCGTTCACTATCATGACCTGCCTCTAAACCCCTTGAAATTAGAATCCTCGCTCCCTCCGGCTATGTTAGCCAGGGAAGGCGCTCTCATTTAACGGCCGGCGGCTGAGGCTTCGCCAAGCTGGACAGTCTATCGCGCGTAACCTTGACCACCGCCGCTTCAAGCGGATCAAAACCAGAAAATTAGGAAGCAATTGCCTCAATCCGCGTCGCGTTCGAGCTTCTGAATTTGCTCTGCACAGACGGCGTCTACGAGATTGACTAGCACCGCAGCGCGATCGGCAAGCCAGGCAAGAGCTTCCTCGCTGATGTCGAAATGTCTTGAATACCGCGCCTTCACATAGGCTTCATTCAATGTATTAAACCAGGCGCGCTCACGATGCTGATCGCGGGGAAATACCTTTGCCAGCCGTCGCTCCTGCTCTTCTGCGAGCGAGCGGAGGAATTTGATATTGTGGGATGGCGGTGCGTAGTTCGTCAGCGTTAGCAAGACACAGGAGTAGGCTTGCTCAAGTGACTGATGCAAATCGAACGCGGCTACATCATAATTGCCTCTGCTTATATGGAATTTGGCCCCTTCCGCGAATTGACGAAGTAGGCTTTGGCGAGACGCATAATGCCGCTGTGCTACCCGCAACCTATCCAGCGCCGATAGCGGTTGCGGCTCAGGCAGTGGCTCATCGTCTAGCTCGTAGAGAACCACACCTTCCTTGCGGATGTCGGAAAAGAAGTACTGTCCGTCCTTGAGGAAGGTGTTAACCTCGCGTCTGGAATGGACGATGAAACTGATCGGCGTCTCGATCGCATTGTCACGGATGATCCGGTCGGCGGCCTTGTGCCAGTATGTGGCGAAATCGCAGAGTTTTCGGTTGTTGACGATGATCAGTAGATCGAAGTCTGAGCGATAGCCCTTCATCGTAAATGGTTCATCGACCCAGCTGCCCTTGGCATAAGAGCCGAACAGGATGATCTTGAGGATCCGGCCGCGTTTCTTGAATTCGGCCGTGCCTTCCTTCAACGCGTCCTCGAATTCCTCGTGGAGGATTTCGACAACACGGCTGAGCTCGCGCTGCTTGCGAAGCGGAATATGATCAACTGACGTCTTCATCATGGCAGCAATGATTCCCCAATCGAGCTGAAACAATGGTTAAAACGGGTGAGCCAGTATCGGCTCGTTCTACACGGCTTACGCGAGCGCTCAAAGTACCGATCGGCATCGACAGCCAATACCGCATAGCCGTCTGATCGCAAGAGCGACCAGCCCAACCCGCCTTGCAGATCCTCTTACGCATGATCGAACAGGCCCTCGGCTGTGTCGATATCGAGCTGATTGGCAAATAAAGTTCTGTTACGGTCACGGGTTAGGAAACCCGGAAACTCTGGCCGCAACCGGGCAAAGAGGCCTTTCGAGACATCGTCGCGGCAATGCGCGAGACGTCGAATGATGGAGGCGCCGACCTCGATCTCACGTCTCGTGTCCTCGGAGCGTTCCTGGCTGTTCAGCCGTGCTTGGAGAGCCTTCTTGTGTGCTTCCCGTTGGCCCGGTGTTTCCCTGATGGATCTGCGTGCCATGTGATTGGTCCTCTTTCCTCCATGAGAGGGGAAACCAATCGAACGGCTGGCGCTATAATTAAATGTACCGGGGCACCACTCTGGCGTTCACTCGGATTCTGGTGAACATAGGATGCGGCGATCTTCGCCATTTCATCTCGCCGCTTCTGATCCGCCTCGTCGTCGCGCATGACTTTCAGCATATAGTCGAGCGGCGTATCGCCTGCGGGCACGCGGCTTGCGCGGTGCGACAGGCTTGTCGGCAGTGGACATGCTTTGGAATTTCCGATGGAACGTTGAAAGGGAAACAAGCGGTCGATAGTGCCGCTCGTGGTCAACAGTGCGTCGCTGCAACTGTTCTCATCATGCCAAAATCAATAGCCCAATTCGGCGCTGTTGGCGACACCCTTGATCGACGAGCCGGCTGCAAGGATTGGGAAATGTTCGGCGACCCCATAGATAATATCTTGAAATTACATCAAAATATCGCATCCTGTCGTCCGACGAGTGAAGCGGAATACTCCGCTTTCCCTGCCGGTAGCTCCAACAGCTGACAAGCAAATGACTGAAAGACCAGATGGACATCAGCCCGATCACTTCTCGCAAATCAGCACGATACTGTTGCGCGAGTGGGACCCGATTGACATCCAGGAGAGATCGGAAATCAGCGACGAATATGACAGTTATGCCGGGGAAATCTCGACAATGCTGACGCTCGAAGAGGTCACACCGGCGACCGTGGCCGCCCATCTCCACGCCATAGCAGTCGAACGCATGCAGTTATCCGAGTCGCAGTTCTTGACCGAACGCTGCGAGCGTGCCGCGAAACGTCTTGTTGCGCTTCAGTTCACCTGGCCACAGATGGAAACTCCGGAAAATGCCGAGCAAAGCTTAGCCAGGATCGAGGCGGCAAAAGATTTCATCTTCGCCAATCTTCCTGTCCTGCCTGTCCCGTCTATTCCGGAAATTCGCCTGCACAGAGCCGGACCGCAAAGCGGCTTGTGGCGGCTTGCCGAACAGGATCCGGAATTTGGCTCACCCTACTGGGCGCATCACTGGGGCGGAGGGTTGGTGCTGGCGCGGTATCTTCTCGATCGGCCTGACGTGGTTGCCGGCCGGCGCGTGCTCGATCTCGGGGCCGGCTCCGGCATTGTCGGCATTGCAGCGGCAAAGGCGGGCGCAACGGAGGTGATCGCGGCCGACGTCGATCCCTATGCGATCGCTGCGATAGGACTGAATGCCGCCATCAATGGGGTGACAATTCTGCCTGTTCTCGCCGATCTGACGAAAGGCGAGCTTCCCGCCACAGACATTGTCTGCGTCGGTGATCTCTTCTACGAAGCCGGGCTTGCCGAGCGCGTCACGGCGTTTCTCGATCGTTGCCTGGAACAAGGCATCGATGTCCTGATTGGCGATCCCTGGCGTGCCCATCTGCGGCAGTCGCGGCTGCGGTTGCTAGCGGAATATACTGTGCCGGATTTTGGCGCCGCCACCAGCTCGAGGCCGAGCGGGGTCTTTGCATTTGAAAGCAAAACGCCCCGGCAAAGCCGAGGCAACGAAGATCAATCTTGACGACGAAAGCCTTGGGTTTGAACCAGGGCCGATAGCGAACTTAAGCTTTCATCTTCGCACGCCGCCGGTTCTCTCGTTCCAGCCGATTCGCCAGTACCGCCAATTCCGGGCTGGCTGCATCGAAGACCGGCTTCGAATCTTCCGGCAGCCAATGCGTCGGATGCTTTACGGGCGGTGTTTTCATTCGCTCAAAACTCCCTCCGGAGTTCGGCATCATCGGCGATATGCGTGACCAATCGGGCTCGTGCAGCGAGGGCGAAATTGCGAGCAGTGCATTGGCAACGTTTTGAAATTCGCTCTGGATACGCCGTTCCGCCGTTCGCCGCACCCGCCCTGTCCTCCCGCAGAAATCGCGGAAGGAACCGACGATGTGGGGCGCGACAAGGCAGACAGACCATCGGGAAAGCAGGATGCGGCGCTCCGGGTCCCTGATATGGGTCAGCAGCCAGCCCTGTAGCACTTCTTCGGCACGGCTGATCGCTGCCGCATTCGGGCGATAGCGGATACGGATATCGCCGTGATCGGTCGGTTCAGGAAGAACATCGGGCCAAAGCGAGCGCACCTGATCGGGGCGCACGCCCCGCACATCGAGATGGATCATCGTGTCGGCAGCCTCGACAAAACGGGCGCGAACGATCAGGCTCAGATCGGCGATCTCAGCCGCGCGCTCCGACAAATCGTCAACCTGCAAGGCGTTCCGATGCATCAAGGCGTTTCTCCAGTTCCCGATAGATCAAAATCCGAAGTGTCGCGCGCACCGGCCATGGACGCCGCACCACGGCGTCGGCGCGCAAAGCGCCAAGCGCGATATCGTCGAAGGCGGCCAGCAGGTCGCTGGGGCGCTGCAGCGCCCAATCCTTCCGCTGAACGAGGATGTCGGAAACGGCTCCGATCGTGTCCGACCAAAGTTCATCGCGGTTGCTGCCGGTCTGGCGGATACAGCGCAATACGAAGACCAGATGCCCGTCGCCGTGCTGCCCGCGAATTTCCTGCATTGTGCCGCGCGCATGACTTTGTGCAGGAGCGCGGCGGCGGTGAACCGGGACCAGCTTGATGCCGAGACCGTCAAGAAGAGTATCGAGCCTGCCTTTGCTCATGGGTATCTCGCCTCACTTCCAGGAAAAAAATGAACGCAATCAATGGCAACCTCTTGGTCATGCCACCTTCCCGTTGGCTGCTCCGGCGTCGGCGAAAGGATGCCTCGGCTTGAACAGCGCTTCCGCCTTTGAGATCGCCTCCACTCTCGCCCCATCGCGCAGCATCGGCGTGTTGAGATAAGCAATCATCGCCTCCCCGGCTGCCGCCTTGGCCGCATCCTGGGTCGAGAAAACAATGGGTTCGCCGCGATGATCCCTGAGGACTTCGTTCGTGGCGCGGTGGACCTTGCGTATCCAGCCAAGATGGCCTCCGGCGACGGCCTCGGTACCGATTTGAAATTCATTCATGGAAACCTCCTCTGGCCGCTTCGGACCAGGTCTTTGAATTAGGATTTGAAATTGTTTCGATCGCCGATCTGGTGTTCCGCGTTGTGTTTCAGCGCGCGACGCGATCTTGGGTGCACCTCGCACTACTCGTTCCCGGTCATCCGGAAGTGGACCAGATCCCCCTCTGGCGCGCCGCTGGCGTCATCCTCCTCGCCGGCGGACAGCCGCGACGAAATGATCGGCTTCAGGGTTGCAAGAACACAGGTGAAGAACAGGGCGGCACCGACACTGGCAAGAAAGCCTTGAATCATCTCGCTCATATCGCCTTCTCCATGTCGGGCTGACTCCCGACCGAACCAGTATCAAATGTCTCCGCTGGCTCGACATGTTCGTCGCAGGCCTCACAGTGCTGCTCGATCACCTCCCCGATCGACAATGCCCGGCCACAGCCAGGGCAGCCCCAGAAGAAGTCCAAATAACCTGAGCTCAAGCCCGCCTTTCTGCCCTTCCCAGTCGAGATCATGCGATCACTCCCAAAACCGTTGTTCGCCGGACGCCGTTTGCCCCGGGACTTCAGCCTGCTGCGAATTTCGCCACCGGCATCTTGATGGACACAAAATATGTTGTTATTAATATCGATGTCAACATGATTTGTGTTATTTGTTTTGCGAGTGTTGGATCATGCAGAAATCCATGGGCGAACGACTGAAGGCGGCGCGCGAAGCCGCAAATTATCCCTCCGCGACGAAAGCGGCGGAGGCGCTCGGTATCGGGTTATCCACCTACCGAGCGCACGAAAACGGCCAGAACGAATTCGGCCCCGAGATCGCCGATCGCTATGCCAAGAAGTTCAGTACCACTGCCGGCTATCTCCTGACCGGCGAAGGTCCAAGGAAGGTTGAGCGGCCAGGACCACGCATGGTGGTCACCTCCTTCGACCCGGATGAACAATATAATGAAGGGTTTGCCGAGGGCGTCGAAGACCTCAGCTACAGTCGGGAACATTGGCAGCCGAAGATCGAAGGCGCGACGCCGGAGGTGGACGTCAAACTCGGCGCCGGCAGCGGCGTTGTCGGCGAGGTCATCAATCTGCCCGTCGGCGCGGGCAATGTCGCCGGCCACAAGATTGTCGCGGAATGGCTGATTCCCTCAGGCTACTTGCGCAACGAAGCGAAGGCATCGCCGAACCATACCATCATCATGGAAGTCATCGGCGATTCCATGCAGCCCACCTACATGCCGGGCGACCGCGTGATCGTCGATCTCTCGCAGAATCAAATGGCGACCGACACGGTCTATGCCATCAGCGACGGCTATTCCGAACCGCAGATCAAGCGCCTTCAGCGTGTTCCCTTCACCCAGCCCAGCCAGGTCAAGATCATTTCAGACAACCCCGCGTTGGAAACCTTTACGGTGGAGCTGGCACGGCTGACGATCATTGGACGCATCTGCGGGCATATTGCCAGGAAGTGAGCCGAAGCGCTCTTCCTTTACTCATCGCCTATTCAGGTCCAGCCTAGACCGAATCCGACCGGTAGCGCTCAGCTGAAACTAAAGAACATCATTTGTGTTTATTCTCAACCATAAGACACAAAATATGTTGACATGTATCGTGCTGCCTGACAATTTGCCTTTCACGAGCCGGTCGGCCGAAACGGAATGAGCCCGCGCAAGTCTAGAGATCTTGCCTGAAGCCAGCGAAACCGGATCGGCTGGCCGAAAATGATGTCGCAGCGTAACGGCTGCGGAAAGGGAGATTGTCGTTCATGCCTCTAGAGGTCCGGTGTCAGACAATAAAACCGCTTGTGCCGACAGCACTGATGGCCGCCTAATGATGTCCGCTGACGTTTTCTCCTGTGAATACTCATTTGACGAACTTACCATCAACCTCTGCGACCGTTGGGAAACGGGCTTGCTTCTTTACGGCTGCGCCGATTTGACATCGGCAGGAGACGATTATGATGGCGAATTTTATGTCTCGGCGATCCGATTGGACGGAGGTGCGCGGCTGCCACGGCCAAACCCGATCAACACTGCGGGCGGCTTTGAGGCCGAACTGTTCCGGCGGATCGCTGCCGTGATCGAGAACGACAGAACATCTGCCGGCCGGCATGCCGCCGAGCTATTCGCTATCGAGTATGAACAGTCTAGAGAGACGGATTACTGCATGTTTCGCAAGATCGAGCAGGAAAAGGCTTTGGAGCCGATGGCGATGGCCGCGCCGATCTACACGTCTTTCCACTTCGAAAACGTCGCGGCCTGCCCACGTCGATTTCCGTCGCGGTCGATGAGTTGCCAGACAATGCCGTCTTCCATCCAGAAGCGCCGCCCCGACTTTGTGATCCGCAACCCGCGATAACCCGAGATGAAGCCGTCCCGCGTAACCGCATCTAACAATTGCTGACGTTCGGCGCGGTTCGGAAGCTCCGCCGAAAGACGCGACGGCAAAGTGATGAATTCGTCCCAAGGATATTCGAAACAAGCCTGGCCAGCTTTATTGGCATAAATGAAACGCGGATCGGCGTCGGTATTGTGCGCGACCACCACGAAGGGAGCATCGTTATAAAGCCAATCAGGTCCCAGCTCCTCGCCGATAAGAGGCGTCCCAACGATGCGGGCATAGCTTCCGGTCAGCAGATCGAAGAACTCAGGGTCAACAGACAAATCGGAGGCATTGCGTTCGGGATTGGTGGCCATGGATATCTTTCCTGTCGTGCACACCCGGTTTTTTAGGCCGGAAATGCTGGAAACCAAATAGAACATCTGGCTGACGCTTGTAATTGGTCTGGTGCATAAATCACACGTGGCGTGCCCGGAGGCACGCCACAACCACCGAAAATCAATGATTTAGACGAAAATGGGATCGGAAAACTTCCGGCGGCCAGTCCCGATCGCCGACTCGGCTATTGATCGTCCTCGTACCGCGACGAGGAGGACCGCCCTTCAAGCCTGTCCAGAATTTGGTTTAACTCGTCTGCACATGCCTTCATTGGTTCGTCATCGGCACATTTGATGTCGATTTTGACGTCGCCGTTCTCGATGCGGAAACGAGCGGCCCTAGACAGGAACGGACGATGGTTCATTGGCCCCCTACGCCAACCGCCCCTCATCATTGCATCGTCATCAGGTCGGTGCTGCCCCATTTCTGGTGGTTGCGGCGAGTTTGCTGAGGGTGCGGTTTCGGTCTGAGCTGGCTGTTGGGCCGGCGGTGTCGGTGTTGCTGTATTTGGAGCTTGCTGGGCGAAACTGACGCCAGCGGAAAGCATTACTGTAAGTGCGGCAACAGATAGAATCGTTTTCATTCCTCGGTCCTCCTCTAGACAGTGTGAAGAACACGCGAACCTAAGGATGGTTGCCAGAATATACGAAAATTTGAGCTGACCTTGGTTTGTGGCGATATCAGCGAGCCAAAATCGCCTTGCGCGTAACATATCCGCGAGGTTCTAGGAAAAAGGCGAACACGGTATAAACGCCAGCTAATGCCGACAACGTGAGAAATTGCTGGCGCACGTCGGCAACGGTTGCTCCCAATTGCGCAACCGCGACCAGTCCGTTGATCGCGGAGGTGCTCGGGAGCGCAAGTGCCGCCGCCTTCAGCCAAGCCGGGATTGCTTCTGACGGCCATGAAAAACCCGCCAAGAACAGAAATGGTATTCCGACTGCCGCCGTGAGGAGCTGAACCGCCAATGGGTTCCTCACTAGTCGTGCAATGACCATTCCAAGAGATGATACTGCGATGACGAACGGGATGGCGAGGGCCGCTATCGCCATTGGTGATCCGAGCCTTGGCAGCCCGTAAAGATACGGCAGGGCGATCAGGTAAAAGGATACCGCGAATAGCTGAAGCGTCATATAGGCCAGCAGTTTTCCGAGGACCCTGTCATAGGGACCTGCCTGTGCGGGCGAGAGCTCTTCCAATTTGGGATTGGCGTGGGTTCCGAGCAAGCCGACGCCGATCAGCAAAGTCTGCTGCAGAATCAGGACAAAGGCTGCAGGAAGTATGTAGGTGGCATATCCCCCCTGCGGATTGAAAAGGGTCACGGCAGTGAGGGGCAAGGGATCCGGAACAGCCGCCGCGATGGCGGGATCTACGTGAGCTGCAATCAGACGGGCCGTCTCCACCTCCGCCCCCATCGTCCGGGCGACCGCCGTCACAGCCCCCGATATGCGCTGGTAGATCAGGAAATAGCTCGCATCCGCATAAAGGGCGATCGGCGACGCGCGACCGTGCAGCAGGTCCCGCTCGAAATATTTCGGTATGATGACAAGCCCGTAAAGGTTCCTGGCGAAGATCTCCCGCTCCGCTGAAACCTCGTCCGGCAAGGTGGCGGCGATAGCAATATCCGAGGAAGCATCCAGCCGGCGGGCAAGCTGCCGACTGCTGTCGGTGTCGTCTTGATCGACCAAGGCGATGGGGACGTCGCGCAGGGCCTCGTTTCTATACGGTTGGGGGTAGAATACCGAATAGATAAGGACGGCGATCACCAGCACCGCAAAAGCGGGCCGCAGGGTGAAGATACGTTCCAATTCGATACGATAGACCCTGAAGGCTCCGGTCATGCCGAGGCTTCCCTTCCGAACCGGTTTGCGTTTTCTCGGTCCGTACGAGCCCGGATCTTTTCCAGCCGAAGGAAGACAAAGATGGCGAGCGCTATCGTCAATGCGAGAAGGCTGGCGAGCGGCCTCAGCGACAAATCAAAGGGCGTTCCGCGGACCGTCTGATCCACGCGCACCATGAGATACCAGGTTCCCGGTAGCAATTGCCCCCAGTAATAGGCGAAGACATTCATCCCCAACCTGGGAAAGCCGATACCCATGAAGCCGAAAGCGGGAGCGGCAAAGAGTGCGCCGATGCTGATTGCGCTTGCCGTGGGGCGAAGGATCAGAGCGAGAAGCGTTCCGATAAGCTGGCAGGCCAGCACGAACAGGATCGCCCCGCAAACCAGCAGCAGCCGGTCGCCGCGTAGCGGCGCTTCCAGAACCGCGAAGAGCACGATATCGGAAAGACCGAGCACGAAGAGAAACAGAACCGTGTAGGGCAAGATCTTCCCGAATAGTGCCGGCCACAGACCACCTCCGAGCCTGCGCAGCACGCGCAATCGGTGCGGCCTGTCAACGTCAAGACCCACACTATAGGCCATTGTCGTGATGATCGCGACCTGCAGGACAGAGGGCATCAATGCCGCAAGAAGGAAATGGGCGTAGTTCAGGGTCGGATTGAACAGTGGGTGGATTTGGACAGGAATGGGCTGCAGATCCGCCTCAGCGATATCGACCGGCTCGCCCTTCTCGGTTCGCAACGCCAGCCTGATCCCGGCGGCGACGCTCGGCACGGCCGCGCTGACGC
Source organism: Rhizobium jaguaris (assembly GCF_003627755.1). Lineage (NCBI taxonomy): Bacteria > Pseudomonadati > Pseudomonadota > Alphaproteobacteria > Hyphomicrobiales > Rhizobiaceae > Martinezella > Martinezella jaguaris. Next base: position 2,733,521 of record NZ_CP032694.1, read on the forward strand.
CCCGAAGCGTCAGGTTTCCGGGCGTCAGGGTCTGGGTGTTATAGAAGAAGACGACTTCCGGTCGTCGGCCGCTCAGAGTATCGCGCTCTAGATTGCGAGGAAGAAACAGCAGGCCATGCACCTTACCCGACAAGATGAGCTGTCGTCCCTCGGCCAGATCGGCCACTCTGACAGCTACAGCCGTATCAGGCGTGGCGTCCACCGTCCGGATGATGGTCCGCGATAAATCCGAATCATCCAGATCGAGGACGGCGATCGACAAGCGCGTTGCCAAACCTTCGTTGAAGACGGTTGCCAGCAGACCCATCAACAGCAACGGCAGCAGCGTGGACAGAAAGAGTAGGAAGGGACGACGCCAAAAATGATCGATTTCCCGCCTGAAGACGAGGGCGAACCCGTACCTGATCCTTCCTTTCCCGAGCACGTTACGACCTCGCCTTAGGCCAGCGTGCGATTGCGCTCATGCCGGGTCGCAGCCCCTTGATCGGACTGGTCGGCTCGGCACGAACCTCGAATGTGCGCAAATCGAAGTCGCCCGTCGCCCGGGTTGCCCGCCACGTGGCGTACTGCCCCTGTACGTTGATCACAGTCACCTGCACCTCGATCTTGCTGTTGTCGAGAGCCGGGACCGTCACATCGAACCGATCACCGATCGCGAGACCCTTGATGAGATCTTCGCGCAGGTTGAACGTGAACCAGGGATGGTTGATGTCGATCAGCGAATACAGCGGCGCGCCGGCGCTAAAATTCTCGCCGAGTTCAGCCACGCGCGTCGTCACCTGTGCATCGATCGGCGCCCGGATAGTCAGTTCGCCGACATCCGTTTGCGTCTGCGCTAGTGATGCCTTGGCCTGCTCGACTTGGGTCGCGGCAAGCGCCTTTTCTTCCTTGCTCGATCCGGCGACGGCGAGGTCGAGAGCGGCCTGCGCGGATTCCCGTTTGCGGATTGATCCTTCGAGATTGCGTGTCGCCTCATCGACCATCGACTGCGTCGATGATCCCGAACTGATCAATTTGGCCTGGCGGGCGGCATTTTCCTGGTAAAGCGTAACATCGGCATCGGCGGCGGCCAGTTCGGCCTTGCGGGCCGCGATGGTTTCCGGTCGTGTACTGTTGACGCGAACAAGATCGGCCTCGGCCACGGCGAGCGCAGCCTTCGCCATCTGGAGGCTCGCTATCAATTGCGGGCTATCCAGTTCGGCGATCACCGCGCCTGCCGCCACGTTATCGCCGACGTCGGCGTTGAGCTTCGCCACACGTCCCGATACACGTGGGCTAAGATCGATCCGGTTGGCGGAAACCTCGCCCTGGACCACCAGCGGCGGCGGCCTGGTTGCGAACCAGAGAACAACGCCAAGGGCGACGATGGCCACCAAAGCGATCAATGCCCGAACGAGCCTCAGCATGCGGATATTTCCCCTCGAAATCTCTGCTTTCAAACCGGTCGGGCCGGATGTCGCCGCAACATGACGTCGGTTTTTCACGCTGAAAACGTAAGTAACTGTTAGACGCTAGCAGCTAACGGCGGCATTGCCCAGATCCGGATAAACGAGCTCGCGTCTCACGTCAGATCAGCTCATGGACAGTGAGCGCGACGAACAGCCCACCTTTTCTTTTGTGAATGAGGCCGCGAGATAAGCTCTATCATTGATAGGAGTGGACCGGGATGGTTGGAGATCGCGCTGATGCCATGCTTGAAGTCATGGATGAAGGCATGCATGAAGCCAGGCATGAGGGAAAGTATCGGCGGATCGAGATGATCACCGGTCGGCGGCAGCGGCGGAATTGGACTGACGAGGAGAAGGCGCGGATTCTCGCGGAGAGCGCAGAACCTGAAGTGAACATTTCGGCTGTTGCGAGGCGCTGGGGCGTCAATCGCGGCTTGCTGAATGTGTGGCGACGGGAAGCCGGACTAACCTCTCAACGGTCGGCAAAGACCAGTTTGCCACCTGCCGTGTTCGTGCCGGTGACAGTGGTTGGGGATGGCGCACGACACGAAGGCTCGCCATCGAATGCCCCGGAGGTTCTCGCTGGCCGAATTGAGATCGAGATTGCGGGCGCACGCATGACGGTCATCGGCTCGGTGGCGCCTGAACTGGCGCAGGCGATGGTAGCGGCGTTGCGAGGGCGCCGGTGATCGGAGTTTCGCCAAATGGCGCGAAGATCATGGTTGCGACGCAACCTGTCGACTTCCGGCGCGGGATGAATGGGCTTGTGGCCTTGGTGGCGTCAGCGCTTGCGGCCGATCCCTATTGTGGCGACGTGTTTGTATTCCGCGCCAAGCGCCTCGATCGCCTTCGCTGCATTTACTGGGACGGATCAGGCATGATCCTGGCAACAAAGTGGTTGGAAAGCGGAAAGTTCGTTTGGCCGCCGATCTGCGATGGCGCGATGCAGATGAGTGCCCAGGAGTTCTCGCTTTTGCTGGCCGGCATTGACTGGACGCGGGTCAAACGAAACGCGGTGAGAAGGCCCTCAAAAGCAGGCTGATCCTATTGGTTTTGCTTGAAGATTCAGGCTCATATGGTAGGGTCTGTCATGCCGCTTCGACCCGATCCCTTGCCCCAGGATGCTGCGCAATTGACCCGGATCATTCTCTCGCTCAACGAAGAGAATGCCGACCTCAAGGCGCGCGTGGCCTTCCTTGAGCGCCAACTCTTCGGGACGAAATCGGAGAAGATGACGGTGCTCGATCCGACGCAGGCAATGCTCGATCTTGGCGATCTAAGCGACATTCCCGTTGCTGCCAATGACGATGTCGCGCCAGTCGATGACGACAAAACGCAGGCACGGAGATCGCCAGCCCGCAATATCGGCCGCTTGCCCAAACACCTTCCGCGTTATGACGAGGTCATCGAGCCGGAGAGCAAGACTTGTCCCTGCTGTTCGTTCGAACTTCATTGCATCGGCGCTGATGTCAGCGAGGCGCTCGACATCGTGCCTGCGGTTGTCAGGGTGAAACGGACGATCCGGCCGCGCTATGCATGCCGGGCTTGCGAAAACGTTGTTGTGCAGGCGCCGGCACCAGCGCGCGTGATGGACGGTGGCATGGTGACCACGGCGTTTGCCGCGCATGTCGCTGTTTCGAAGTTTGCCTGGCATCTCCCGCTCAATCGCCAGGCCCAGATGCTGGCCTCCTGCGGCGTCATCATCGATCGCGGCACACTCGGTGCCTGGGTGACGCGGGTCGCCTGGTGGCTCGAACTTCTCTATGATGCACTCACCGCCTTCATCCGCTCGCAGCCAAGGGTGTTCTGTGACGAGACGCCACTTCCGCGCCTCGATCCGGGGCGCAAACGAACCAAGCTTTGCCAGTTATGGGCGCAAGCAGTTGACGACCGCCCCTGGAATGGTCCGGCGCCACCGGCGGTGGCCTATACTTTTGCCGAAAGCCGCAGCGCTCGCGAGGTTGAGGGGCAACTGTCGTCGTTTGCCGGCGTGCTTCAGGTTGATGGATACCAAGCCTATAAAACCATGGTCAAACGACGCGGCAAGAGCAACGTTGCCCCCATGCGGCTGGCCTTCTGCCTCGCCCATGCACGGCGAAAGTTCGTTGATGTCGTCAAACTGACCGGCTCTTCGGAGGCCTTGTCGATCCTTGCCAGGATTGCCGAAATCTATCGCATCGAAGCAAAACTACGAGGGGAAGATGAAGATACCCGGCTTAGCGGCAGGCGTCGTGAGGCAGCTCCCATCATGAGAGAACTGAAGGTCCATCTCACCGAACTGAGCGACGAGGTGTCGTCGAAATCGGCACTTGGCAAGGCAGTCACTTACATGCTCAACCACTGGAGCGGACTGACAGCCTTCCTGGAGGATGGCCGGATCGAGGTGGACTCCAATGTCGTCGAGCGTTCAATGAAATCCGTGGCCTTGACGAGAAAGAACTCATTATTCGTGGGCAACGAGCGGGGTGGCAAGACCTTCGCGGTCCTGGCATCGCTCGTGAACACGGCAAAGCTTAACGGCGTGGACCCCGACGTCTGGCTTGCCGATGTGCTGGAGCGCATCATCTCCGGCAAAGTGAAAGCCAACGAGATGGAGAGCCTTTTGCCTTGGGCCTGGAAGGCGGAGCGCGAAGCGATGACACAGCAGGAGCGACAAGCGGCATGACACAGAACAGCCAGGAGATGACGCCGCGACCGAAGCTCGATGACGAAGCGTTCGAAGCCTTTATCAGGAGACGTCGTCCGCCATCGCCTATCTGGTCAATGAGCAGTCTCGATGGTTATCTTACGGCCCTCATCATCGGCCCGAAGTTCATCGACCCACGGCAATGGATCCCGGAACTGACCGGCCCGGATGCCCTAAACCTGCCGATGGAAACAACCGAACATCGGGCCGTGCAGACGATCGTTGCAGAGTATAATCGGATATCTGCAAGCCTTTCCGAGAGACCGAAAGACCACCGGCCAAGGTTCACCCAGATCGATGATCAGACCCTTGATCCATTTGATTGGGACCTCTGCTTTTTGCTGGGAACAGGGTATGCGCCGAAGCTGTGGCGGCCTGTCCTTCGAGGTCATGCCGTCACTGGGGATATCATCGCGCCACTCCGCAAGCTCGGCGAGATAAAACGGAAAGCGACCCACCAGGATGCTGCTGCCGTCGCCGAAGCACTCGTCAATATCCGAACCTATTTTATGCCGAAGCGGGCAAAGCAGAAGTTCTGACCGAGAGCCAGAAACCTATTTTAGTCAATCACAAAAGCCGTGGGCCATTCATTGCGCTCACCATGGACAAACACGCCGCGAGCGGAGAACGGTACAGCATCGGGTGGCCGATCAGGAAATTCCTCACTTCGACAAGCTTGCCCGCTTCCCATCGGGAAACGGCCGCAACGGTCAAGTCGATATCGCCGGCCGGGTTGGAGCCATGGGGACGTGTCGCGGTGAGGCGGGCAATGGAACAGGTTTTGTTCCCGTCGTGGCTCATAAAGAGGTCGACATAGGGATCGATATGCAGGTGCGCGTCCGGAAAGGCGCGGCAAAGTTCTCTCGATCTCCTTACGAGCTCGCTCTTTCCATGAGGGCGCCTGTGGGGTCCGATGAAAAGGACGGCGCTGTCGTCTATCAACTCGGCATAGTCGTCCCAGCGTCGAGCGTTCCAGGCGCGATCCAGGTCCTTCACACTGTTGAGATTGCGCCTCCCCACGCGCCTTCCCTTCGTTTCGCGGCATCGATAGCCAACAGGCTGACTTATTTTAGCCTGCAGACAAAGTGAGGCGTCCACGATCTTACGGTAACAAGCTATGAGGCTCGTTGCGCATTCAGCTCATCCACCAGAGCCTGGAACTCGCGGCTATCACGGAACCTGTCGAAGCGGGCATCAGAGCGAATCCAGACGGTCGCCAGTTCGCGCTTTTCCAGAGCCAGGCGGAGTTGTGCGATCGTCCTGTCCTGATCGTCGATTGAGGCGGCAAGAGTTGCCAGCGCATATTCGCTTCCTTTCCTGGCTGGGCTATCAAAGACGCGAGTGGCCAATTGGCGGTTGCCCAACCAGGCCTGCAACTCCGCATGCGCATGGACGAGCATTGGATGATCGATCAATCGCCTGGAGAAATCGATCGAGCGGGCCGCCGCCTTCGCCGGATCGCCGGCAAAGTACTGTGCCAAAGCCAAATAGAAAGCAGCCTCTCCAGGGAGCGATGCACTATCCTCATCGGCATTCGCCTCCATCATGAGATCGTAATGTCGGGATTGATAGCGGCTGGTCGTTTCAGCGATGTCCTGCTGCTCTGAATATGGCTCCATCCCGCGCGCTTGCGCAAAAAACGCTTCCGCTTCATCGCCTCGGCCCAAGATCGTCAAGAAGACGCCGTAAATGCGAGCGGCGCGCGGCGTTGAGCCTACCTCCAACGCCTGAATGAAAAAGGCCTCGGCCCTTTCGCGATCCCTTCCCAACCAGGCGGCGATTGTCGCAAGCGCGGTATAGGCTTCCGCAGAACGATCGTCGATTTGAAGCGCGCGTTCGGCGGCTTTGGTGGCTTCCGCGAGAGCCGTGTCCCTCCCTACGGCGCCAATGCGGTAGAGGTCGCAAAAACAGTCAGCGATCCCTGAGAACCCACGTGCGTAATCTGGTACCGACGCCGCGACATCCTGAAAGATCGCCAATGCTTGCCGTATGCTTGACGGCATCTGCCTGTCGAGCAAGCGCCTCGCCTTGTAAATCATCGCATGGGCTTCGAGAATGGCGGGACCTGGGCTGATCGCGCGCGCCCGCATTTTCGAATTGTCGAGACGAACGCGGCTGAGAAGAGTGGCTGTCACACGTTCCTGCAACTGCTTACGGTTCGCGGACGGCCCGGAGAAGCGGTCCGACAGGAGAACAAAACCGCTGCGGTCCGAAAGTTCAACCGTGATCTTCAGCTGGTCGTCTTCCTCGCGGACCGTACCCTGTAACACGACGTCAACGCCAAGCTCGGCGGCGATGGCGGCCGGCTGGCGCTGTGTTTCTCCGAACGGATAGACCATGTTCCTGGCCGAAACCCGAACGCCGGGCTCCAATCCCAGCAGATAAATCAATTCGTCGCTGAGACCCTCGGCGAAGACTCGCACGGCAGAATCGAGGGCGAAGGCGCGAAATGGAATGACGGCGACCGAAGCGCCGGCTCCCTGCGTATAGACTTTCGCTCGTTCGGACGGAGCTTCGGCGAAGCCATCGTAGTTCACGGCCTCTCTCACCGAGAACTGCGGAATATAGCTCCCTGTGGGTATTACGATCAGGACAAGGTCCTGCCGACCCTCGGAAATAAAATAGTCCTTCAGTTTGGCGCGAAGGCGCCGCGCCTCCACGCGCACAGTCGAATCGATGCGGGGATCGTAGGGTGGATCGCGTCGATATACGGCATTGCCAATGACGGCCTCCCGCAAATGTTCCCCTCGCCCTGAAAGCGTTTCCTCGACCAGATAACTCAGCAATGCAATCAACCGGTCGGAACCGGCAAAGGTCTCACTACGTCTAAGACGGCCAAGTTGATCCGTCACGTCTAACGGCGACGGTGTCCCAGCAGCATTCATCCAACCCTCCGGCCATCAAGCGAGAATGCGATCATCCTATGTGATCTCTTCGCAAATGATAAAGCGCGTTGCATTTGGACGAAATTATCAAGGGTGCAAAGGTTAGTTGCCTGTTAGGCGGGAGTGGTCGGCTGTAGCAACAGATCGTAGCTTGGACGTTAACAACACTCTGAAAATGAAGGAGACTTTTGACTTCGACCACTTAGGCGAAAATTGGTGGGCCCGGAGGGAAACCCCAATTTTTTGAAAAAGACCTTGCAAATCAACCTACTACGGACCAATCTGCGAGCAACATGTGTAGCAACATTGTGCAGCGACAGCAAGGCTGCCTCCTCTCGCGATCGTAGCCAACCGTTTGTAGAGCTCAACATTTGCGCGACTCATCATTCGGTTGTAAATTAGACCCGGACAGCAGAAGATAACGGGAACATCGATCAAGTTTAGCTTTTGTTATCAATTAGTTAACGAGAATTCAACACTTGTGTTGACTTCCACAGATCTGTTGAATGCGCTATATAATGAACGCAAGCGAATTCAGGCGTTGGCTCGCCAAACAAGGTTGCACCTTTGAAAACCATCGCGGTGGGAGCGGACATGTTACTATTTACCGCGATGGAAAGAAATCCCAACTTCCTACTCACGGTGGGAACAAAGAGTTGGGTCCAGGCTTGATTAACACAATCAAAAAACAGCTTGGCTTAAAATAAGAGAGGATGAGATATGGCGTGGTACAAACTGGCTCTTCAGCCGGACGGTGACGTTTGGCTGGTAACTTCACCCGATTTCGAGGAAGTTGTCTCCTTTGGGAAAACTCAGGAGGAGGCATGCCGTAACGGCCGGAATGCCATTGAAGAAGCGATAGCTGCGCGCATCGCCGACGGGGAGGATATTCCTTTCCCGATGAAGGATACCGACGGCAAAGGACATTTTGTCGAGGTACCAATGATGGTGTACCTGAAATCCGCTATATACATGCTAATGCGCGAAAAAGGGTGGACGCGTGCCGATCTTCAACGCGCTTTGGGTTGGAGCCACCGTGAGCAGATCGACCGACTTTTCAGGCTTGATCATCAGACCAAGTTGGATGCGATCGAGGACGCCTTCAAGGCTTTAGGAGTGACACTTACAATTGATACCCCTTTTAGTCATGCAGCTTGAGACCCGCTTCGGCGGGTTTCTTTTTGGCCTCTGGCATAGCAAAGAAAATCCAAACGCAACGGGATAGGCGACAAGAAAAACATCGCGATGCTGCAACGAGTTGCAACTTTCGCCTCGGCAATCCGGGATGGCTGTTCATTTCTTCGGATCAAGCTGAATTGTCTTAATCTTTGCCAGAAGTTCCTTGTTAAAAGGCGTCTTGTCGACACCAGAATGTGCACGTCGATGACAGTTCGGGCAAAGAGCGATCACCGTCCGCGGATCATCCGGACCGCCGTCACTGACCCTGTAGATATGGTGTGGTTCAAGGTACGGTTCGCCGTCTGCACGGAGAAAGGGGGCCGGCGCACCATCGTATTCGCATTTGCCTTTGGCGCGGCGCAGCACCCAATTGCGAACATCTTTGCTTCGCTCATATATGTTCGCCCTCCCTTTGCCTTCGGACTTACCTGCTTGAGGTTTTGCGGCGGCGAAGGCTCGCTTTTCAAGCTCCTCGTCACTGACTCCTGGCTCCGCGGCACTTTCCGTGTCAACCTCTTCATTGATGTTTTCCAGCGGTCGCAAATGGAAGACGATCGCCTTACGCATCTTTTTGTTTTCACCCGGGGCTTGGCGTTCGTCATAACCTTCGCAAACATACTCGCCAAGGAAGCGGAGTTCGCGTCTCTCTTCTTTGAATAGAAGGAGGCTTTTGCCGTCGGCACTATGTTCATAGAGCCGTCGGTTGCGGTCTCTGAACTTCATATCCCCATTTCGGCCAGCACCGAAATAGTGATAGCTACCGTCGGACATTCGTTCGTCGGCGTAGCCGTGTTGTTTGCCGCGATCGCCCGTTATGGCAATCACGACCTTGTGGTCAGCCGGCGTGATAATGCCGCCTTGCTCCTGACCTGCAAACTTTCCGTGAATGTCATTCTGTCGGTTGTAGCGCTTGTCGCGCTCAAAGCCCCAGCTCATCAGACCGCTCCCTGCATACTGCTTCCGATTGTTGTCCTGGAAACAGATTGCAATCGAGTTAAGGAGGCATGCCAGTTTCAGATTGGAGCCCAGCCGCTACCGGCGGGTACCTCGTCTGGCTAAGTCACATGCATTAAGAATGCTAAGAGCAGCCCATCACTTTCGCGCGCTCTCAGATGGTGGCGGACTAGACGCCGGCCCCTTCGAGAAGGAATAGTCACAAGCAGTCCCTATATAGGTCAACAAAGGCGCATCGCCGTGCAACACGTTGCAATAACTTACTGAAATTATTGACAAACACTTGCATATATGGCATTTTGTTGTTCTAAATTCTTGAGATATTGAAACAGATGCAACGCCATAGGAAAGGTCAGCACAATCATTAATTGTCGAAGAGAGGCTTAAGGCCAATATGCTCCGGTTTGATTTCAATGAACGAATGTCCACGGGTATCAATCATACGGCCACCCTCTAAATGAGTGTTCATTTCGTCACTGCCAAAATCATAAGAAAAGATCATCTCGAAACTGTCGAGGGTCCTCTCTAGATCGTCTGCCCCTCCCTCGGGCTCCCAAGTCAGTCTTCTTTTGACAAGGTCAACCGCACTTATTGCGATGATATCATTGCCTAATCGAACAGGGTTTTTGCAGTGCACCGTACGAATAAAAACTCTTTTCCCAAAATTTGCCCTCAGTTCGACTTGGTAATTAAGTTGGCCTGACCTGGGCCTCTGCAGAAAAATTCCCTTTTCGTCATCTGGACCTGCTAGAAAAGTGAGAGTGACGCCATTGTCCTTCGGATTTTTTTTATCGTCTTTGCCCGCATTCTTGGCGTTCACATCGGTCGCGAAATTGAAGGTGACAGGGTCGGAATAGAGAGGACTGGTCGCGGCAATTTTCTCGAATTCATTTGGCGTCATGTTGAACGTAGTAAAGACAGGGAAAAGTAAGTCGTCTCTCTTTGCAATCTCATCAAATTTGGGGTCGCGAGGAAAAGGATGCTCGGTCTGGTAAATCTTTGGGCAAGTTCACGCGCTGTCTGAACGTAGTCCCGAAGCGCTTCCTGATCCATTGGAAACTCTTCCGTAAAGACCAATTGAATTGGTTCAAGCGGATAGGAAAGTCCGGCAAGCCTCAGAGCTGTTTTCGTATTTTGCGCATTGATCTTGGCGGCCGTTGCAGCGTCAACGGTAAATTGAAATACCTGAGCTGCCCCGGCCAAGAACAGGCCCGCACCTGCGGCACAAACCACCAACCAGCCCTTCAACGTCAGCCGCCCTGAGTCGACTGTCTTTGTGCCGTCTAGGTATGCGCCTGCTATCGCCGCCAAAGTCGACGTTAAAGTTCCGAGAAATTTTATTAGCTCAATAATAATGGCCAATCTCGCCCCCCTATCCAGCGGCAGCATCCGCACAACTTGATGAGCTCATGAACAACAGGTCCGCCCTCGTCTCGCAGATTGCTACATGCCTTCAGTGAAATCGCACAAAGGCGGCGGCTTCACGAAAACACCCGCGAACTCCCCAACATCCTTGGCCTGAACCCAGCCGTCCATGCCGGGTTTCCAAAGGAACGTTTCGCCTTCCACCGCTCCCGATCGGAATAGCGCACGCAACTCCTCTTCCTCAATCGACCCCTCATAATCCTGTCCGACTGCATAGTGCCACGTCGACGTCCGTATGACCCCACCCATAACGCGGGGGCAATATTACACAACCTCTGCGGACGGTAAATGAGCCGGCATTTCGCCTGGCTCGAACGTAGACGCCTTGCATCCGCAAAAGCCGCGACGTCTCCCCCTCTCTCTCCAATGAACGTCAGGCTGGCGTCGCTTGCTATCGAAGTGCCGCCAAGTCACCAGCAGCAACACAATGGGCCAACCAAGACAAAATAGCCCGACCACGATTATCTTAGGTTGGCTAAGCCGATCTACGCCACCAAGTCGATACTTCGAAAAGGTATGCTTCAAGCGCACCGGGAAATTCGTTTCTAAATCGCACTTCGATAAATCAATTTGACAATGTAAAACGAAGCGATATAAATAGAAGTGGTTAAAACGAAGCAAAGGCTATTTCGATGTTTATTCGGGCATACCTGAGGGCCTCCACAAAAGAGCAGGATGCCACGCGCGCAAAGCTGGACCTCACCCGCTTTGCGGACGAGCGCGGCTTAAAGATTGCTGCCACTTACATTGAGAATGAAACGGGTTCCACGCTAAAGCGCCCTGAGCTTTTCCGGCTACTCTCGGATTGCCAGCCTGGCGACGTCTTGCTGGTCGAACAAGTAGACCGCCTCAGCCGCCTCAACACCGAGGACTGGTCGAAGCTCAAGGCGGAGATCACGGCGAAACGCGTACGCGTGGTAGCGCTCGACCTGCCGACTTCACATCAGCTAGCGCAACAGGGAGACGAATTCTCCTCCCGGATGCTCGATGCTATCAACGGCATGATGCTCGACATGCTAGCGGCTATAGCTCGCAAAGATTACGAGGACCGTCGTAGACGCCAGGCTCAAGGCATCCAAAATGCCAAGTCCCGGGGCGCCTTCAAGGGGCGCCCCGAAGACGAGAAGCGCAACGCCGCACTGACAGCAATGCTCAAGAGCAAACAAAGTTGGGCAAGCATCGTCGCAGCGACAGGCGTCTCAACTTCGACACTAGCGCGACTGGCCAAGCGCATCCGCGAGGAAGAAACGGCTATATGAACCTCGAGACACAGCCGTTTTCGGTGCAACGGGTTGCAAAAGCAAGGGGTGACGATGACCATTGCAAAAACCTTCATGGATAAAGCACTTTGTCCCCGGTCACGCCGAAATCGCGTCAACCCATTTGGAGAATTCGAAGCTGTTCCATCACATGGCACGCTTATGGGCAACAGAGGCGATCTCCACAACAATGATGGCAGTATAGGCCGGAAATGGAAACTGAAACGCTGGATTAGCTGCATCCTGCACTCGCCGACTGGACATCGCGTAGCCTTCGATACGCCAGGACGCTACACGCCGCTCTTCTTCGCCGACGAAGTCACGGCCCTAGCAGCAGGTCATCGACCATGTGCAGAGTGCCGTCGCGGCGAGTATGATCGTTTCCGGCAAGGCTGGCAGGTTGCATTCGGAGCACCAGTAACGGCGGCAGAGATGGACGAGACCCTGCACCGGGCGCGCATCGATCGACATGGCCGCAAGATCACGTTTGAGGCCAGTCTCGGCGATCTCCCAGACGGCACGTTTGTCGCGACGTCGCAGCCGGCGCTGATCTGGAACGGCGCATTACATCCTTGGGCGCACGCCGGTTACGACACCCCTCGGTCGTTCAATCCTGATCTCACTGCTACAGTACTGACGCCAGCTCCGACGGTCGCCGTACTTCATGCCGGATACAGACCACAAGTCGCGTTGCGCGAAATTGCCGGGATAGCGCACTTCCCGACCGACGACATGGCAGCATGAACGGTCATTCGTTGCAACGCGTTGCACTGGCAGCGCATCTTACGCAGCCAGCAGCGCCGATATCTGCCGACGGTCGCGCTCTACTAGCTTCCTGAAAACGGATTGAAGCGCCCGCCGTGCATCTGGCAAAGCCCGGTCGTAGGCCCGTAGCCGCGCCAAAATCCAGAAATCACCCGCCTGCCATTCGCGGAAAGCCGCGCGCCACGCCTTTACGGCTCGCAACATCTCTTTTCCGCCTGCGTCTTCGCCGACAACCTGCCTTGCGGCCAGCCGATCGAATTTTCGGGCGAACTTTTCGACGTTTTTGCCGGTCGGCACTGCCTCGACTTTGCCTCTCACTCGTTTGATTTGGTATCCAAGGAAAACGAAGCCGTCCGAAAGTCTCTTGATGCCATCGCACGTCAGACGCATATCGCCAGCAGGGTGCTGCCCGAAGGCAGCGGACAGGGATTGAATAGCGGCTTCAAGCTCTCGCCTTGTCCGCGCTAGAAGAGCAAAATTGTCGGCGTAGTTCACCAACTCGACATCGGCGATAGCCTTTGTCGGATGGAGGGTGCCGAGAACTTGCGCCACTATGGCATCAGCGACGATGGAGCTTGAAGCGGCGCCCTGCAAAAGACCCTGCCGGCTCGCGTACGTGAGTGAACAACTAGAGAGACAATGAAAGGCACTCGCTAGCCCATACCCCGACAACCTTGACCGGGTATGACTGTTTTCAGCCAACACGACATTGGCCGAAACTCGTACCCCAACTGGCAGGTTGGCCTTGAGCCAGTCTCTGCACACGTTAGGGTAAAAATCCTTGATATCGAGCGTTGCTACAAAACGGAACGTTTCGTTCTCAACAAGCTCTAGCATCCGCTTGATTGCGGCCGGCCTGCCGCCGTTGCGGGTTGCGTATTGGTTCGGCTCTACCGGCATGAACGGTTGGGCGCACCATCCGAATAAAAGCTGCCGCGCCGTCTCTGCAGGGCCGAAGGCGTGAATAGGACGAAAGTCCGGATACCGCTTTTTATTCACAGCCTTGATATGGATTTGTTCCGTGCCCGGCCGAATAAGACTTAGTGCAGCGGCGGCGGCATAGAACGCCTCGCCTTGCGGCCTATTTTTCTTGAACCTAGCGCCTTCGTATGCCGCATCGAGCGCAACGATCTTGCCCGACATGCTGCTGCCCAACATCTGCGCCCAGTTCCGGGCCTTGTACTGCGCACTTTTGCAACGCGTTGCATCACCTGCCACTCTCGCGGCTTCCGCGTCGGCAAGCGCATGCTCAATACGGCTGCGCAGCTTCGCGACATGCTTCTGTGCTGCCGCCAATGTCGGCGGGCATTCATGCGCGATTATGTTTGTGCCGGCTGGCATGAATTGGAAACCTGTCCTTCCCTATCCCAAACCTCTTTCACCGCCGCCCGCCTAACAGCGCGGGACAGGGAGGCGCTGCAGGCTTTGGGCGGGGTCGCACGGTAGCTACTCCGTACAACTAATAATATAGTTCCGATACCCTCCTGGATCAAGGAAGGCAGAGTCATTTTTGAGATTTTATTATTTTAATTCCAGCCGCTTAGGCGAATGTTTCTTGTTTGTTCCACTTATTGCAACAAGTTGCAAAAATTCAGAGGCGCATGCCCCTCGACGGTGATCTTAACCAACTTAAAAACACTACAGAGCAGATGTTGCGCACCGGCTTAACGCTCAACAACTCCTGTTAGGATCGCTTTCTTCCGCCCCTCAAAATCTGCGGCGGTGTAGCCCCTTCGGCAGGGACTTCGAATAGGTCGGCAACCTCCACCAAAAGCGCACCAGCGAGCTTATCGAGCACGTCAACGCCCGTGTTGACTGCTTGGCGCTCCACTTTGGCAAGGTAAGCCCGGTCCACGCCCGCGTCGGCGGCAAGCTTCTCCTGAGAGAGCCCCTTCTCAACCCTAATCCGTCGCAAATTCCAAGCGACAATTGCGCGTGCGTTCATGCACGCAAATCAAAACGTCTGGAGGCAATAAACCCACTGGCGATCGCCACAGGATTGCGATATTTCTTCGCCGGGGCACACGTGAATTCCGTGCCCTGCGATGTGGGGCATTCAATGAAGATAATGCGTAATGTGGCGCTCTTCGCAGCGCTGCTTCTTTCCGGCTGCACAACGTATACGCCTGCAGAACAGGAAAAAGCCGTACAGAGCATGCCGCGCGATTATCGCGCGCAGATTGTCGACCATGTACACGGCGCTTTAAATGATCCGTTCTCCGTCAAAGAAGCCGAGATCACAGGAACGATCCCCGTCTTCGCGCCAATCGGCAAACGACTTCCTGGTGTCTGCATTCGCTTCTTCGCAAAGAACCAGTATGGCGCCTATATGGGCCGGGTGACCTATGCTGTCTCATTCGAAGGCGGCAAGTTGTATCAGGTGAACCCTTATGGCGCTGAATGCGCCGGTCCTTGGCAACCGTTTCCCGAGCTGGATGGCAAGGAATGAGTTGCAACCCGTTGCAACGATCCGTGACGCTAGAGCCAGCATAACAGCCGCCAATCTTCTGGGAAGGTGAAAAATGGCATTCGTGTTAGCCGCAATAGGCATGATTTACTGCGTTGGAATGGTGGTTCTGTTGCTATTCAGGCGAACTCGGAAGTTTGCCTTTTGGACTGGATTGCTTGCCGCTCTCATTACGCTTCCCCTGCTAGTAGTGGCCGGTGTTCAATTAGACGACGACGCGCGAAAGGCCGGCTTTCGGGATGCAGACGATAAATTTAACGCCCAGAAGGCTGGCATTTCGGATGCGGAATTGTGGAACGAGCGGCGAGTTGAGTTTCTGTCAAAGTGGTCGGCAGAGGAACGGCAGAAGGAAGCGGACGCAAGACGAGCAGAGGCAGAGGCGGGGCGCTCCTCCAATGCCGCCTGTAAAGCCGATTTTAATTGCTGGACGAACAAATTCCAGCGCACAGCGACAAACCTATGTGCTCAGCAAATCGAACACCTAGCCAAGAACAATTTCGAATGGACTGACAGCTTCAGCTCACCCAAATTCCCCCGAGCGAGAATTTCTGGCCCGGGCACGTTGATCACCTACGTTGGTGACAAGATAAAGATGCAAAACGGCTTCGGGGCATGGACAATCGTAACCTACGAATGTGATTTCGATACCGAAAAGGGCGTTGTCCTTGCGGTCCGAGCGAACCAGGGGCAGTTGCAGGAGTAGCACCCGGCGACATTGTCGGTCGAAAATTGCCCCCGACCAGTTTAGTGCAGGAGCCGCTTACCGAAGCCAGTGGTTGTTGACTCCAGGCAAACGGGACTGGATGATGCCTCAAATGAGAGCATATTCGCAGAGGAAACCATGGGGCAAACTGTACTTCCGTCCGCTCTGGTCGACGCGGTCCGGGCAGGTGATGCTATGCTGTTTTTGGGAGCAGGCGCGTCGCGGGGGGCCAAGCATCCAAAGGGAATAAATCCGCCGAACGGAAATCAGTTGCGGGACCTGCTGTGCGACAAGTTCTTGAATGGCAAACTCAAGGATCGGTCATTGGCCTCTGTCGGACAATATTGCGTCACCGAAGTCGGCTTGAACCCTCTACAGACCTATATCCGAGAGGTCTTCATTGATTTCTCTCCTGCTCCATTTCATGAGTTGATACCGGAATTCAACTGGCATTCTATTGCGACGACAAATTACGATTTGATCATTGATCGCGCTTATCGGAACCACCGTTCCCCTCTGCAGTCGCCAGTGAAATTCGTGAAGGACAGCCAAGAGATCGAGCGCGAGTCGAAGAAGGTTGCTCACCCGCTCCGTTACATGAAGCTCCACGGCTGCCTTGATTTCATCAGCGACGCCGAAATACCTCTAATCCTCACCACTGATCAATACGTAACCTATGCCAAAAACGTATGCGGCGTCCACGCCCCATCGAATTTTCAGTTGCAGCGGTCTGAGGTTGATCTACGGGCCGTCAAATGAGCTCACCGAAGAGTACCTGACGAGCTCATTGTGAGGCTCTGATCCGTTGCGCATAAGCCCATGGCATCAGGGCGTCGATGTCTTTGGCGAGGTGGCCGTTTGCGAGGCGGGTGAAGAGGTCGCACAGATAGGCGTAGGGCTCAACGCCGTTCATTTTACAAGTGCCGATCAGGCTGGCAAACCGGGCCCAATTGCGGCCCCCTTCATCGTGCCCCGCAAAGAGCGCATTGCGGCGGTTCATGGCGGGTCGGCGGATCGCGTTTTCCACCAGGTTGGAGTCGATATCGACGTGGCCGTCGTCCAGGAACAGCCGGAAGCCGTCCTGCCGCGTTAGCATATAAGCCAGGGCTTTTCCGAGGTCAGACTTGCGTGAGATGCGCTTGGCTTGCGCTGCCAGCCAGGTGAAGAACTCGTCCACCAGCGGGAGGGACAGGTCCTGTCGAACTGCCCGGCGATGTTTGGGATCTGAGCCCCGGATACTGTCTTCGATCTTGTAGAGCGCGGCGATCCGCACCAGCGCCTCGTCGACGATGGGCGATCCACTCTTTGGCGTGGCCTTGATCAGCTTCCTGCGTCCGTGCGCCCAACAGAAAGCCAGCTTCAAGGGGTCGCCACCCATCCGGTCCGACGTGGCGAGGTGAGAGTAACCACCGTAGGCATCCACCTGGATTGTCCCGTTGAAGCCGTCGAGGATTTCAGCGGCATATTCGCCTTTACGCCCAGGTCGATAATGGAACACCACGCCCGACGGCGCGGAGCCATTCCAGCCGCGATCGTCACGCAACACGGCCCATAGATAACCGGTCTTCGTCTTGCCGCGCCCCGGATCCAACACCGGAGCCGTGGTCTCGTCGACATAGAGCCGCGCGCTTTCCGACAGCAGCCGTTCGGCCATGTGGTCGACCACCGGTGCGATTTCGCTGCCCGTGCGCCCAAGCCAATCGGCCAGGACCGTGCGGTCTATCGGCACCCCGTGTCGCGCCATGACTTCGGCCTGCCGGTTGAGCGGCATATGTTCGGAATGCTTGGAGACGGCAATCTCAGCCAGAAGGGCTTCCGTCGGCCAGCTCCCTTCCAAGAGATGCGCCGGCGCTCTGGCTTGGACGACGCCCGTTCGACCCTTGGGGCATGCGTATTTCGGGCGGATCGTGACGATCACCTCGTAGCGTGCCGGAATCCGGTCGAGCCGTTCCGTCCGATCTTCGCCGATCCGGACCATGTTGCCGCAACCACAGGGGCAGACAATACTGTCGGGCTCAATCACCTTCTCGACCCGCGGCAGGTGTTCGGGCAGTGCACGGGCCTTACGCTCCTTGCGAGGAGCGGCCTTTTCCGGATCGGATGCGCTGGCTTCGATCTTTTTCTCGACGGCGGCGATCCGCGCCTGTGTTTCGGCAATCGCCGTTTCAAGGTCTTCCAGCGCCAGTTCCATCTGCGCCGGATCGAGCTTTTCCGATTTCGGCCCGAACTTGGTGCGCCGATAGTCGTGAACCTGCCCCTCAAGCTTCTCGATCAGTTCCTTCAGCTCGGCGATGAAGGCGTCCTTTTCGGCCACCACAGCCTGCTCATGCTGACGCGCAGCACGCTCGACCGACAGCTCGAACTGCATCGCCGCAAAGGCTTTGATAACCTCTGGCGGAAGGTCCGGAAACAGGCTGAGATCAAGGCGCGACGACATGCGGCCTTATAGCAAGGCAGCACAAAAAAGCCAAATAAAACAATGCAAAGACGGCCGGATATTTACCCTGCCGCCGACGGCGCGGTCACCCGCTGTGCCATGACCCGTCGCCAGTCAAGACCTTCGAACAAAGCCTCATATTGACCCCTGGAAAGACGCATCGTCCCATCCTGAACCTTGGGCCAGGCAAAGTTTCCATGTTCAAGAATTTTGTAGGTTAGCACCATTCCGGTGCCATCCCACACCAGGATCTTCAGGCGATCCCCGCGCTTCGACCGGAAGATCACCGTCACCCCGGAATGCGGGTCGAGCTTCAACTCGGTCTGCACCATCAAGGCCAGCGCCTGATGCCCACAGCGGAAGTCCACCGGACGCGTTGCAATCAGGATCGGCAGTCGTTGGCCCGCGACGATCATGCCGTCCCTCGCATGGCTCGTACCAGAGCCGCCACACGTTCAACCGGCACATCGCCGGGAACCCGCATCACAACATCCGGGCCGATCTCCAACGTCAAGACCGGCCAACCCGCCTCCGGCAGCGGCGGCGCCAAAACATTCACCGCCTCGCTCGGCTCTGCCGCAACCGCCAAAGGCACAAATGCAGGCGCGGCATCGCCGCTCTCCGACAGGCCCGACATAGCCTCAAAAGGCAGGGCCAGAATGCCCTCGCGCACTTGCCGGCGCCACAAGGAAAGCTGGTGCGGCACAACGTCATGACGGCGCGCGACATCAACAACACGAACACCAGGCTCAAGGCTTTCCGCCACGATCCGCGCCTTCACATCATCCGGCCAGCGCCGGTTTCCGCGGCGCGGCTCGACAATTTCGTAGCGGCCAACAAATCCATCATCTGCCATGCCAATCTCCAGATAGTCCTGGAAACCTTCTCGCACACGCAGCAAGCCTCAAAATACAGCCAATCCAATGGGGCGGAGACGGCGCTTACCCAAAAACCGCCAGCGGCTTTTCGATACGTTGCGCGGTAGCGCGTACGAGACGCCGATCATTTTTTGCGGCTACTCCTTGGATGATCCTAATATCCGGACAGTGCTGTTCGACCTGATGAACGAGGATATTCGTCGTCCTACTTATTATACAGTTAGTCCGCATTTCGATGATATTGAGATACGCAGCTTTGCTCGCCAGCGCATCTCAGCTATCCCGCTGACGTTCCAAGCGTTCCTTGAAGAGCTCGATCGCCAGATTGCGAAGCCGAAGCGTTCCCTCGGACTCTTCGCAATGAGCAAAACATCCACCGTTGCAAAGTTTTTCGTCGCCCATGACCGAAGTCTCAGCGAGGCGACCGCCACCTATCTGGAAAAGGATGTCATTCACATCCGGCGTGACCTGCCCGTGGAAGCGGCGAAGCCGACTGAGTTTTACAAAGGCTATGACGTCGGTTTTGGGGGAATTGCTGCAGAGCTGGATGCCAAACGAAAGATCGCAGACACAATATTGGTTGATGCCGTACTCTCCGAAGAAACGAGCACACGAAGGGACGTCGAACTCTTCGTGTTGAAGGGAGCCGCCGGCAATGGCAAGACGACGGTACTAAAACGCGTTGCGTGGGATGCCGCTGCGTCCTTCGGGGCGCTTGTCCTCTTCGTGCCCGAAAGTGGCGCGCTCATCGCAGAGCGGGTCAGTGAATTGTCTCTTCTCACCGACAGGCGCATTTTTATATGCGTCGATCGCGCCGCTTTGCGCGCAAACGAGCTTGCGCGTTTCATGCGTCAAATGGCTGCTGATCGTGTAAAAGTGACAATTATCACGGCAGAACGAGATAGTGAATGGAATACGCGATGTGAAGCGCTCGAAGAATTTGTTACTGCCTCCCATGCGGTGCGCTACCTAAGCGATGATGAGATCAGAGACTTGTTAGAGCGTCTCGAGAAACACGGATCACTGGGGCTTCTAGCTGAGCAGTCACCACAACAGCGCTTCGTCGCCTTGAATGAAAGAGCGCAGAGGCAATTGTTAGTGGCGCTACACGAAGCCACCCAAGGGCGCCCGTTTGAAGACATAATCGCAGATGAGTATGCGCGAATTATGCCACCCGAGGCCCAAAATCTCTACCTCGACATCTGCACACTCCATCGGTTCGGAGTCGGCGTAAGAGCGGGTGTGATCTCACGAATTTCCGGCATTCGGTTCGAAGACTTCCAACGCTCCCTTTTCCTGCCGCTCGAAAACATTGTCTCAGCAACGTTCGACCGCTTCATTAAGGATATGGTCTATCGTGCGCGCCATCAGCACGTTGCTGAAATCGTATTTATGGAAGCATTGAAGACCGATGAAGATAAATTCAATCAAATCCTAAGGCTTTTGCGCGGACTGAACGTCAATTTCGGCATTGACAAGGAGGCTTTTGGCAATCTGACACGAGGCAGAGCGATAGCCCAAGCCTTCCGTTCCGTGGACATGGGGCGTGCATTATTCAAACTCGCGGCAGAAATCGGCGGGGAAGACGCGTATCTGCTCCATCAGGAAGGTAACTTCGAAATCAATCATCATGGCGGCGATCTCGATCGTGCCGAAACGCTTCTCAAGAAAGCGGAGGCTATCGCAACCCACAATGATCCAAGCATTCAGCATAGCCTTGCAAATCTCTATCGCAAGAAAGCGCTAGAAGAGCCTAACGAGCTGTTGCGCAAGGAGCTTCGCCAGCGTGCGCTATCGCGTCTGCGCCTCCAAGATGCGTCAGGGCGGAACCATGTCTACACCGTGAACACAAAGCTCTTGGTACTGATCGACGGCTTGAAGGAAATGCTGCCGGCGAACGGAACCAAGCTTGATCCGCCAGCTGAGCGCGTACTCGTCGATCGGATGAAAGAGATCGAGACGGAGTTCGTCACTGCACATCAGATGTTTCCCGACGATGAATACATCCTCTCTGCAGAGGCAAATTATCGAACAGCTATCAGCGAGCACCCCAAGGCGCTAGCGGCCTTGGAGAAGGCATTCACCACCAATCCCAGGCAGGAATGGCTGGCCCTGAGATTGGCGTCTCACTACGAGAGCGCAGGTCGCTTGCCAGAGGCTAAGGCGGTTTTGCTTAAGGTCACACACGAGGTCCCGACTGCAAAACAGGCACATTTTCGCGTTGGTCAGATGAATGCGAACTCCGGCAACGAGACCGAACGTAGAACAAGCCTTCAGCATTTTCGATCGGCATTTTCGAACGGTGACACCAATTACATAGCCCAGCTGTGGTACGGGCGACAACTGTTCCTCGATTTGCAGTTCCAGGAAGCGGATAAGGTCTTCGAACACCTTTCCGGTACCAAGATCACCTCCGCAACAAAGCTCAAACCACGCGCAATTTTAACGGACACCAACGGATCATCCGTTCGGTTTCGCGGCGACGTAGTGACGATTGAGGCGGGTTATACGTTCGTACAAAACAAAGAATATGGCCGGAACCTCTTTTCACACGAAGCGAACTCGGATGCGAGTGAATGGGCAAAATTAAAGGTCGGCGCAGAAGTAACCTACGAGCTTGCCTTCAACTTCAAAGGACCCTGCGCGGTAAGCTTAAGATCGATCGAATAGGCAGTGCGGTGGTCGGTTTTTCGCTGATCCGTTTATCAATGGCAAAAAGCCTGTTTGCGTTGCCCGCACCAATCGCGGACGCTATGAAGTGGACGCCAGCGTCTTTACATAATTTCGGGTTTCTGCAACGCGTTGCAAACACAGCGCCCCTTTGCCCATCACCGGCGCGAAATCTTCCAGGCGTAACCGGTGAATTTGGCCGAGGTGTCAGGAAAGGCGCACAACGTCGTCCGTGCTACAGCGTCGTCATACCCCCATTGCAACGGGTTGCAAATGATCGGGTGGATCAAGCCCCTCATAGCTGATCTCTGCCACCCATCTGGCAAGCGTGCGGACACTTACGCCCGCACCATACCTCTCCTCAACGATGCCCGACCTCGACCAGCCACCTAAGGCGCGCGTCGAGTCGATCGGCACGCCGTTTTCACGCAATGCGTCGCGGAAGTTATGGCGCAAGGAATGGAACGACAGACCGCGCTGCTTGATACCTAGCTTTGTCAGCCAGTAGCTAAAGCGCTTTTGGAACAAATCGGAAAGTTGGTGTTGGTCTTTGCCTGGAAGCTCGGGAAAAAGACGCCCTCCCCCCGCCTTCTTGGTTTCCTCTACGAGATCAATTAGACCGAGGCGCACCAATTCCGGGTGAACGGGAATAAGGCGCTCACTACCCGGCGTCTTGTATTCCTGATCGTCTGTCTCCCAGAGAACGAAGCAATGCTCGCCATACGTTTTCTCAACATCATTCACAGTCAAACCCACGATTTCGCCCAGGCGCATGCCCGAGAACAGAGCAATCAGCGGCACCCAATAGCGACCAATGCTCTCACTCTCCCGCGACCATGCGGGCAAGCCGGCGATGATTGTGTTAAGGGCGTCGATCTTCCAGGGGCGCCTTGCATTCTTCGCCCGTTTCTTGCCGCCCGCTAGCCTTGCGGCCGGGTTGAGCGTGAGCAGGCCCTTGCGTACCGCCCAATTGAAGAAGGCGCTGAGGGTGTGTGTGTACACCTTGACGGTGGTCGGAGACAGCATGCGATCGGTCCGGGTGGCCGCCAAGTCAACTATCTCCCGCATTGTCGCACAAGTCTTGTAGGCCTCCAGCTTAGCAACGTTTGCCGGCAGCCCGGCAATGAGTTCCTGAACACCGGCGCACTCGGCACGTGTGATCGTAGCAAGCGGCTTGTCCTCGCCGAGCAGTTCCTTCATGGCACGGAAGGTAACGACATACTTTGCATCTGCGGTGTCGCCCAAATGAGCGCGCGTGGGATCACTTTGCATTCTGGTGATGGCTTCCCCGAGCGTGATGCCGTCGGATTGGGCCGGCACGACCGATACAGAATTGACGCCCTTGAACAAGGGATCATGCTCCTGGTCGCCGTGCGCGCCCTCCAAGCGATCAATCATTCGCTTGAGGTGCTCGACATCGGCGCGGCGGATCAACTCCAGAAGGCGTTGTAGCTCGGGCGACGGGATGAAGGGCTCTCTCGCTCCGCCCACAGTCCTCTCGGCCGGCAGGGAGATGTTGAGCTTTCTTTCCCGGATAATGGACCGAGCTTGAGCGAACAGCGCAGCTTCGGCAGATGGATCGCGGGTTTCAAGACCGCCGATCTCGTGTTCAATATTTTCTCGTCTCTCGTCATCCCCTACCGTTATTGCTGCAGCTTGCTCGCGGGCCCAGAAATCACTTATCACAGCGCGACGAAGTTCGCCTTCCGACAGCCGATCATTCGGGTTGATTTTTCCGCCCTGCTTCAGTGTCTCCCGGTGCTTCTCCCACTGGAGATCAAGTCGGACTGAAGCGAGTCGCGCTTCCTTGGCAGCGGCGCGGTAATCAGACGTCCCTAACGCGATCCATATTTCCGTCTTGCCAAGCGCCTTGACCAGATCAGTCGGCACGCGCCGGCGCAAGCTGTAGGTGCTGCCGCGCCGTATCAAACCCGTAACCTTGGTCACCTCTTGCCCCTCGCCTGTGTAGCGGTCTTGTGTAGCAGAGCGGCCGTTTACAGATTTGATTTTGCTTTTCTTTTTCAAATTTCAATCCCTTAGGAAGGAATTGGTGGGCCCGGAGGGACTCGAACCCCCAACCAAGCGGTTATGAGCCGCCGGCTCTAACCATTGAGCTACAGGCCCGGCACGATTAAAAATGATCGTGCATGCAGCTTCGGGGCAATGGTTCCCCGGGAGCCGATCTGGCTCTAGCCCAATTCGTCTTTTCCCACAAGGGACTGCCGCAATACCTTCACAATCAATCCGCAAAAGCGAACCTCAAGGAAACACCAACCAAGGAATGAGCCATGCCCCTGATGAAAACCAGAGATTTTGTTTTTACTGCTCTTCTCGGCGCGACTCTCCTCGTGCCCGCCACCCATAGTTTTGCTGAGGATGCAAGACCGCGCGAGGCTATCATCACTGTCACCGGCGAGGGACATTCGGCCATCGCGCCGGATATGGCCGTTGTCACGCTCTCGGTCGTCAAGCAGGCAAAAGCCGCCCAGGACGCGCTCGACCAGAATAACAAGGCGATGGGCGCCGTGCTGGCAACGCTGAAGAATAGCGGCATAGCCGACCGCGACCTGCAGACATCGGGCTTCTCGATCCAGCCGCAATATCTCTATCAGAACGACAAGAATGGCCAGCCGCTGCCGCCGACGCTGACCGGTTATCAGGTCACCAACGGCCTGACGGTGCGCGTGCGGGATCTTTCCAAGCTCGGCGCCCTCCTCGACCAGGCGGTCAACCTTGGCGTCAACCAGGGCGGCGATATCCAGTTCACCAACGACAAGCCGGATGCGGCGCTCGAAGAAGCGCGAAAGAACGCGGTGGCCGATGCCGCAGCCAAGGCAAAAACCTTGACCGAGGCGGCAGGTGTCAAACTCGGCCGCATCATTGCGATCAACGCCGGCGCCATCGTCACGCCACCGCAGCCGGTTATGCGCTCCATGGCCATGGCGTCTGCCGAGAAGTCGGTGCCGGTGGCGGGCGGTGAAAACAACTATAACGCCTCGGTCAGCATCACCTACGCAATCCAGCAATAACCATAAACAAAACCGCCCTTCGCTCAGGTCCGATCGGACCGAACAAAGGGCGGTTTAGCGGCCCCCACCGAAAAAAGCGAAAGCGTCAAGCGGTGGCCGCCGGGCGCAAAGCGCCCCAAGGCCGTATCAGCGCCCGATCAGCGGGCAGCCGCGGACATTGGCGAACATCATCGTATCCGGACCACGGCGGCCGAAACCATCGACAATGACGCGACGTGGCGTCACGTCGACCACGCGAGCACGGTGCAAGCCGTAGCTGCGGGCAACATCCATGGCCTCCCGCGGATCGCAGCCGCGGCGCTCGTAGCGCGGCGGCGGGGCATAGTAATCCGGCGGTGGCGGCCGATGGTGACCTGGGCCGATATAGATGTCGACGCCCTGGGCGGAAGCATATTCTGTCGTGCCCGACAGCGCGGTGACGGTGATCGCGGCGGCGATCCCCAATTTTGCCAGCAATTCTTTCATTTGTCCTCCATGGAGCGAGAAGCCTCTCTCAGTCATGCCGCATCTGCTGAGCGAGTGCCGTGGGAGTAATGGCGTGTTTCTGAACAAGTTCAGAATCAGCCGTTCATACGCTGTTCAGCTACAATGAAAGCAAAAACGAGACCAGAGGCGGACTCACTCAATAACAGAAAATAAAAGCCGCCCTCTCTTGTGAGGACGACTTCACTGATCTTGGAATATCGCCAAGGTGGCACGATCATGACTGTAGATATTCGCGCTACCTGCCGTTGTAGTCCGGCATCAACTGTGGATCAGCGGGCAGCCCGGCACGTTCGCGAATACAACGCGGTTCGGACCATGGCGTCCAGCACCTTCTACGACCACACGGCGCGGCGTGATGTTCTTGCTATGGGCGCGGCGCAGGCCTATGGCGCGAGCCTTCTGAACGGCTGATATCGGTGAGCAGATACGGCCGTGATGAGGGTCGTGACGCTCCTGATGACTGCTCGCCGAAACGTCATTGGCCGATGCCGTGGAAACGGTGGCTGCAACGGCGCCGAGCGTGATGAGAGCTGCAATGCCTGCCTTGGCGAAAATATTGATCATGAGTGTTTCTCCTTCAAATCCTGCTACGGATCGTTGTAATCCCGGTAATCGGCCCGATGCCTTGGGATTGGAGCCACACTAGGTCAGCCAAGTTGAACCCTACGCGAATTCGCGGTTCAGATTGTATTCAGAACAATTAACAGCCGACAGACGAGAAATTTCGGTGATTCAGGCGGAAAGATGCAGAATGATTTCGCGCCGATGCGGTCGGTCGCGATGCTCGAAAAGATAGATGCCCTGCCATGTGCCGAGCGCCAGACGCCCGCGCATCACGGGGACGCTGATCGACACCTGTGTTAGCGCCGCCTTGATATGCGCCGGCATATCGTCCGGCCCCTCCGCTGTATGCACGATCCAGCGCATCGAGGGATCGGAAGACGGTGGTACGAGCCGGCGGAAAAAGGCGTTGAGATCTGTCTTCACATCAGGATCGGCATTCTCCTGAATGAGGAGGGAACAGGAGGTATGGCGAACAAAAACGGTGAGCAGCCCCTCACCTGCTCCCGAGCTCGCCGCACGGACGAATTCCGCCGCCTGCCCTGTAAGTTCGTAGAGCCCTTGACCATGGGTGGATAGGGTAATGACGGTCTGCGGCATGATATCTTTCGGCAATGAGTACAGCGGTCTACGTGAGGTCGGTCGCGGCGGCCGGAAAGTCAAGCCCGGCCGCCGCCAGGATAAGTTAGAGCTGCAGAAAGATATCGAAACCGCCGTAGATCATACGCTTGCCATCGAAGGGCATGTTCGCCATCTCGTCCTTCAATCGCGAATCGACCATGACCTTTTCCATCACGGCATCCCGCTGCTGACGAGATTCATAAGTGATCCAGGAAAAGATCACGACCTCGTCTTCCTTGGCCTGCACAGAGCGCGGAAAGGATGTCAGCTCGCCATAGGGCACATCGTCCCCGATCGACTCGACATAGCTCAGCGCACCATATTCCATCCAGATGTCGCCGGCCTTTCGCGCCAGCGCCTTGTAGGTCTCAATCTTGTCTTTCGGAACGGCAATAACAAAACCATCCACATAGGGCATAATAGCAGTCTCCTCTGTTCAGTTCTCACACGCAAAGGACGACCGATCATAGCGCGATCCGACATGTGATGCACTTTTCCGTTTCAATCACCCCGACCTTGTCGGCCTTACTCCCCCATTGCTTCGGCTCGCTGTGCAGCTAAACTTGGCATTGCATCATCATCAACAATCAGCGAGAGGGATGATTATGGCGATCGAATTCAGGATCGATCCTTATCCTGAAAACGATGCACTCAACGCCCTGTGGGCTACGGCTTGGAACGAAGACGCGCGCGATTTCTCGACGATTCTGTCCAGAAGCCTCACCCACATCGGCGCCTTCGATGGAGCCCGCCTAGTAGGCTTCGTCAATGTTGCCTGGGATGGTGGCGTGCACGCCTTTGTTCTCGATACCTGCGTAGCCCCGGAGTTCCGCCGACAGAAAATAGCAACCGGACTTGTCGAAATAGCAACGAACATTGCGCGCGAACGTGGCGCGGAGTGGTTGCATGTCGATTTCGAACCGCATCTCGCCGGCTTGTATCGGAACCTGGGCTTTGCAGCGACAGAGGCCGGTTTGATCAGGCTGCGCTGTTGACGGCGGTCGGGCCGCTCACACAATTGCGTTGACGCGAGATATCAGCCAATTGCGAAACAACGCCGCCGACGGGTTCTGCAGGGCATTCGGCGGATAGAGCAGATTGTAGCTGACGGCCGCCGGCTGCACCTCCACGAAGCAACGCAGCAACTGTCCTTCCGCAATGTCTTTCGCGACAAGGGAACTGCGAACCAGTGCAAAGCCGAGGCCGTCTCGGCATGCTTCAAGCATATCCGCGAAGGTCTCAAATAACGGTCCGCTCTCCGCCGCCTGGCCAATATCGAAATCCGCTATCCCGCCATCGTCATCATGATCAGTCACCTGCTCGTACCAGCGTTGCCAATCCAGCACGGTATGCCGCATGCCGGTGTAACGCAGCAAGGATGCTTCCCTTATGGCATTCCGCTTCGGCAGCCGCTCAGACAGTTTCGGCGAACTGACGACGAATTCCTCGTCCATCAGCAGTTCTTCCATAACAAGGCCGGCTTCGGCTCGCCCGAGCCAGATCGCGAGATCGACGCCACCAGGCCCAAAATCGGGCCGTTGATAGCCGACGGCCATCTTCAGCTCGATGTCGGGGTAGCGCTGACAGAAATCCCCGAGTCGAGAAGCCAGCCATTGGCTTGAAAATTCCGGGGTCACCGACAGCGTCAGAGTGCGCACCGAGACAGCGGCCCGCGCCTGATACAGTGCTGTCTCCAATTGAGAGATCGTCTCCACAATCGCCGGGTGGAGACGCGCACCCAGCGGCGTCAATCTTGCGCCTGAGCGGCCGCGATCGAAAAGCTTGCCGCCGATCCAACCTTCAAGCTGTGAAAGCTGATGGCTGACGGCAGTCTGCGTCAGCCCCATCCGCTCGGCCGCACGTCCAAAACCGCCGGTTTCGACGATGGCGCAGAATGCTTGCAAGACGGCCAGCGGTGGAAGCGGTCTTTTTCCCATGAAAATCCTTCATGTATGATTGGCGAGGACTTCATTATACATGACAAATTTTTGGGCGCATTCGTCGAAGCCGTGAGACCATACGGCTTATGACAGATGAAAATAATTCATGCATTCATTTTGATGCGCCTCATCGGAGAGCGGGCCGGTCGGCTGCTCGGCCAACTCGCTTATGTCCGGAAGCCACGTGCCGAAAAGAAGGCTGGACGTAAAAACATCCTATCGGTCAACGGCCACCTCAGGCGAGATGCCGGGCTGGACAACATCGAGGATGATCCATAAGTCAGCGAACCACCGGCCTCGGTAGGATTCCAAGCATTCGGCGCTCGCAGCGATACGCTCGATCGTCTCGCCGATCTCACATCAGCCCTTGAGTGTCTTGACCTTGGTCAGATCCGGAAAGATCCTCATCCAAAGCAGCACGACCGCGATTGTGCCGACGCCGCCGACGATGCCGGTGAGAACCGGGCCAAGTGCGCTGGCGAGCATCCCCGATTCGAATTCGCCGAGCTGGTTGGACGTGCCGATGAACAGCGAGTTCACAGCATTGACGCGGCCGCGCATATTGTCGGGTGTCAGAAGCTGCACCAGCGAACTGCGCACGACGACGCTGACCGTATCCGACGCGCCGACGACGAGCAGCGCCGCAACGGAGAGGATGATGTTGCTCGAGAGCGAGAAGACGATGGTCGCGATCCCGAAAACGAAAACGGCAAGCAGCATCTTCTTGCCGACATCCGTCTGAAGCGGCCGGCGCGCCAGCCAGATCGACATGATCAATGCACCGATCGCAGGCGCGGCACGCAGCAGGCCGAGACCCCAGGGGCCGGCATGCAGGATGTCGCGTGCAAACATCGGCAGCAGCGCCGTGGCGCCGCCGAGAAGTACAGCGAAAAGATCGAGCGAGATCGTACCCATCATCACCGGCCGCCTCTTGATGAAAGAAACACCGGCAAAGACTGACCTCAACGTCACCGGCTCGCGCGACGATGGCTGCCGCCGTTCGACACGGATCGAAACGACGTTGAAGCTCGCGATGACATACAGCGCGGCAGACACCGCGAAAGGCGCGATCGGACTTATTCCATAAAGCAGCCCGCCGAGCGAGGGGCCGATGATGAAGGCGGTCTGCATCATCGACGTGGAGGTCGCGATCGCCATCTGCAACATCGACGATGGCACGATATTCGGCAATAGCGCGGCCATCGTCGGGCGTTCGAAGGCCGTGGCGGCGCCCATGACGGCAACGGCGGCGAGGATGCCGGCCGGACCGATCCAGTGCTGCCAGACGGCGACGGCAAGGACCAGTGCCGTCAAGGCTTCGATCAACTGGCAAACCAGGCCGATGCGCCGCCGTTCGAACCGATCGGCAACGTGACCGACGATGAAGGTCAGGATCACCATCGGCAGGAACTGGCAGAAGCCGACCAGACCAAGGAAGAAGGCGCTATGCGTCTGATCGTAGATCATCCAGCCCATGGCAACGGTGACCGACTGGAAACCGATGGAGGAAAAGACGCGAGAGGCAGCGAAGGAACGATATCCGGGATGACCGAGCACGCTTACCCGGTCTTGACTCTGCAGAGTGTCCATATGTCTTTCTTCGGCTCCGGGCATAGTGGACGGAGCAAACTTTATGAGCAATATGAAATATTTATCTATGCCCCCTGCTCTGCCCGAATGCCGCGCTTGTCAACTGTGTTTTCGCCCGGATCGACAATTTGCCGCGGAAGCAGGAATGACTAGAGATCAAATCGTGGTGAAGAGCGACTAAGCACCCTAGTCTTGGCATCGACCGACCATGCACCGGCCAGTTCTGCGGCAAGGGTCGCGATCAATCTCGGCGCATCATTGCCGGCCGATTCATGCATGGCCTCGGCGACGATCAGCACGGATCGCGTATCCTCCCGAACGGCGGAAAGGCCGCTCTGCCTGTTCGTCCAGCGCCGCGCATGCGCCCGGTCCGCGCCATCGGCAAAGATCACCTCGCGCGGCTCCGGATGCTCCGTCTCGCCGGCAAAGGTCAGATAGGTCTCTTTCCCGGTCGCATGTCTGACTTCGAGATCGCCGGAAATCTTTGCGAGATCGAAGACCGCGACAGGTATCGCAAAGGCGATCGAAACGGCGTTGCACAGGTCGACCAGCGGATGCAGTTGCGGCAGCGATTTTTCCTGGCGGAATCGTCTGAGCAACGCCTCGGACGCACAGCGATATTGCGTCGGCTTCAGCCCCATTTTCGAGAAGGTGCGCCGCCAGGCTTGGATTTCGGGCATCTCACCTTCCGAACTGCTCGCCAGCCGTTCTTCGGCTATCGCATGGAACTTCGCGATGCGATCAGCGACCGCGGCATCCGCGGTGATCCCTCCCACGAAGAGCGCGCCGGGAACCAGATCGGGGAATTCGTTCCACATCGCATTCGAATGGCGGAAATACATGGCTTTTCCTTCTGCACGGTTTTCACTTGGAGCAGCAGAAAAACCCGATGCCGCCATTCGGTCTTGAACGAAATTGCAGATGCTTTCAGCGCATGGTGTCGGCATAGGTGCGTGGCGACACACCAAAATTGCGCACGAAAATCCGTGTCATATGGCTTTGATCGGCAAAGCCGCTGGCAAAAGCCGCTTCGGCTAATGGCATGCCCCCGGCAATCAGCCGCCGTGCTCCATGGATGCGGCGCTGAAGCAGATAGGCGTGCGGCGTCAGCCCGGTCGCCTTGGCGAAACCGCGCAGGAGCTGGAAACGGCTAAGCCCACTCACCTCGGCGAGATCGGCCAGCGTCAGCGGTGCCGCCGGATCATCATCAATGAGATCGCGGGCTCGTGTGATCGCGGCCGGAGCGGCGATGCAGTCATCCGCTGGCCTTTGCTCGCGCATCACGTCCGCGACAACCGATAACAGCAGTACATCGTGCCGCAGTGCCGCTTCCGAACCACCCTGGACGATCACCGTCGAAAACAGCGTCCTGAAACGCGCTGCTGCCTGCTCGTTGCGAATGACTGGGGAAGGAAATTCCGAGCCGGAGGCGTCACCAAGGCCAATATCGTCCAAAAGATCAGCAATCAGCCGCGGATCGAAATAGAGCATCGACCAAGCCCGGCTCTCTCCAACCGGCATGCCGTCATGCACCTCGTTCGGATTGAGGGTGATGATATCGCCGGCCTCGGCCCGCACTACGCCACGCCCGCTCAGCGATATCTGCGCGCCGCGCTCGATGACGCCGATGCCGAATTGATCATGTGTATGCCTGGGAAAGCTATGTCCCGTCTCCGCTGCCACCGCTTCGATGCCGGTGACGGAAGAGCGGAACATCCTGAACTGGCCGGGTTTCATGCGTGCCGCTCTTCCAGTTTGCTGAAATCCGTCATCCCAACGCTTGGCCGGGCAGCAATACGCGACCACCATGACGCCAAACGCGGATGATGGTCGATCATCTTCCGCCCCTCAGGCGTCATGAGAAAATAATCGAACATCGGCGCGACATACAAATCGGCCAGCGTCAGATCCGGGCCGCAAAACCAGGCACTGTCGCCGATCAGATCGGACAGAGCGGCAAGGCTGATTGCGGCTTTGGAAAGGCTCGCAGCAATCCGCTCTTCGTCGGCGGCAATACCCTTTGCCGGCTTCGTCACCCGTTCCACGCAAACGCCCCACACGAGATGAGGATAGAGATATCCGTCGGCAATGCTGACTATTTGGTTCATTCGCGCCCGTGCCCGCAGCGCTACAGGCTGCAGGCACGGCCCGTCGAATGCCTCATCGACATAGCGTGTGATCGCAGCAGTCTCGTAGAGCCGAAAATCATCATGCTCGAAAGCCGGAATCCGACCGAATGGATGCCGCTCCAGATAAGAAGTAGAAGGCCCGCCGTCGGCGAAAATGTCGATCGGCACCCTCCGATGATCGACGCCTTTCTCAAGCAGCGTGAGCCGCGCAATTCGCACGTAGACACTATAATCTGCGCCAAACAGGCAAGGCTTTTCCATGTCTCAACGCCCATTCCGTTCATCAGCCGGCATCTTTTCGGACTTGGTCGCTGCGGTCAATGGTGACCCCTATCGCCTCAACCCTCGCGCGCCCGCCGCACCTCATAGGCCTTGAGATGGGCATAAACCGTCTCCAGCATGAAATAGGACGGACGCTTTGCGGGATCGGCGCGATTCAAGAGATCGCCGATGATCTGGTCGCTTTCGATACGGCCGCCGGCTTGGATGTCGCGCAACATCGAAGCGGTGATCGGAGAGCCGGCGCGCGTCAGATTTTCGCGGATGCGTTCGTCGGCAATCTTGGAAAGTGCGAAGCCGTGACAGGCTGCGATCTCGGCACATTCGTCGATCAGTTTCAGTGCCAGCTTATCGGCGCCGGCGGCAACGAAGTCGCCGATGGAGGAGCGCATCAGGCAAGTCATGCCGGCCGTTGCTGCAATGAAGATCCACTTCTCCCACATGTCGGTGAGGATCGTCTCGCTCGCCTGCGCCATAAAGCCGGCATCGGCAAAGACCGCGGCAATGGCTTCGATACTCGCCGGCATGCCGCCGCGTCGGTCGCCATAGGTCAGGCGGTGGAGGTCGTTCATATGCAGGATCTCTCCATCTTGCCCGATCGTCGCCGAGATGAAGCAAGTACCGCCGAGGATGGCTTCGGCGCCGAACCGCGTCTCCAACCGGTCGAGATGGGCCATGCCGTTCAAAAGCGGCAGGATTGCCGTTTCAGGCCCAACAGCCGGCGTAAAGGAGGCAATGGCGTCTTCGAGATCGTACGCCTTACAACTCAGCAAAATGAGATCGAAGGTCTCGCCAAGTTCATCGGCGGTGACGACTTTCGGCACGGCGATATGGGCGTCGCCCAGAGGGCTGCGGATGACAAGGCCGTTCTTGCGCAAAATCTCAGCCCGCTTCGGCCGCACCAGAAAGGTAACGTCACGGCCGGTCGCCGCCAACCTGCCCCCGAAATACCCGCCAATACCACCGGCGCCGACCACAAGAATACGCATGCTGAAATTCCTTTGCCTATAGATGAGGAGCTTCAGCGTTGCCAAAATCGAACGAAGGTCAAGCAACGAGATGACATGGCTGGGAAGCGGCACGCGAACATCTGTGCCGATTTAGCGCCGAACCTTGAAGCTTCGGCCGCTACTAACAGTAAACTGGTGGGCATTGAACCGATTCGCTTGCATTAAAGTGACCGGTCATATAAATCTGATTGTAAGTTTCCATTAGGATGTGCCTACATGCCCAGACCCAGCGTACGCGGAAAATTGGTGGATGCCGGATATGAAACCCTTTTTTCTCAGGGATTTCAGGGCTCCTCCATCCAGGACATCACCGAAGCCGCCGGCGTGCCAAAAGGCTCTTTCTTCAACCATTTCAAGACGAAAGAGGCTTTGGTGCTGGAGGCGTTGGCACGATACGAAGAGGTCGGCCGCGGCGATCTACTATTCGATGAAACCAAACCGCCGCTGCAGCGACTACGGCAGCATTTCGAGTTCCTGGCCGACAGGCTTGAGGGATGGGACTTTAATCGCGGCTGTATGATCGGCAACTTCGCAACGGAAATGGCTGATGCCTATCCGGTGGTGCGGGAGGCCTTACTCGGTGCTCTCACGCGCTGGACCGATGCCGTCGCTTCCGTATTGCGCAGCGCCCAGACGGCCGGCGAAATTGATCCGCGGCACGATGCCGATCTATTGGCGCGTTTCCTTGTAAATGGCTGGGAAGGTGCAGTTATTCGTCTCCGCATCGTTCGAAATCGACAGCCGCTGGACGAGTTTTTCGCCATCTGCTTTGGAATGCTGCTGAAATAGACTGCCCCGTTCCAGCCAGTAAACGACCCTTCGCTTTGCCAGGTTTCCAATCTTTGACTAAGCGATCTTGTCAAAGGCAGAAATTTTTAATTTGACATTTTAAAGTGACTGGTCATTTTAAAAGCATCACTGAGATTGGGGGAACCGGCTGAATACGGCAGGCAACCCGAACGTTGAGCTGAGGAATTTAAGATGCTTGCCATTCATCTGAACGCCTATGGCGATCCCGCGGAGAACCTTGAACTCGTCAATCTTTCCGAGCCGCCGGCACCAGGCTCTGGAGAGGTTCTTGTCGGCGTCGAATATTCGCCGATCAATCCTGCCGATCTTCTGCTCGCCATGGGTTATTATGCGTTGCGCCCCGCCCTTCCGAGCGTCATCGGCAACGAAGGCGTCGGCTCCGTGCTCGCCATCGGCGCTGGCGTCACCAACGTCAAAATCGGCGACCGGATCATTCCGCCGCTGTCGAGCTTCCTCTGGCGCGAGCGCTTGGTCCTTCCCGCCAAAGGCCTGGCCGCCCTGCCGTCGCAAGCCGACCCGAAACAGTTGGCAATGCTCGCCGTCAATCCGGTGACCGCCGCGCTGCTGCTCAGCGAGTTCAAGACGCTGAAGCCTGGTGACTGGATCGTCCAAAGTGCCGCCAATTCCGGCGTTGGCCGATCGGTCATCGCTTATGCGCAGGAGCGCGGCCTGAGGACCATCAATATCGTTCGCCGCGAAGAGCTGGTAGCGGACTTGAAAGCCAAAGGCGGTGATGTCGTTCTGGTCGACGGGCCTGATATCGTCGAGCGAGCCAAGGCACCGGTCGGCAATGCCGATATCGCTTTTGCCCTTGATTGTCTGAGTGGGCCGGCCACAGCCATGCTCGGCAGTATCCTCTCGCAAGGCGGCACGCTCGTCAGCTACGGCGCCATGAGCGGCATGCCTATCACGGTCAATCCCGGCGACATGATCTACAAGGCGCTGACGATCAGGAGTTTCTTCCTGGGTCACGAGCAATATGCCGCCAAGCTTCCAGCCTTGATCCAGGAATCGGCAAACCTTGTCGCCTCCGGAAAACTGCATGTACCGGTCGCGGCAACCTATCCGCTGACAGCCATCAAGGATGCCGTCGCGCACGCAAAACGCGGAGGCAAGATCCTCTTGGACATTTCCGGCGACTAACGGCCCGGACAACATCCCTGAACCTTAAATCCCGCTGCCCCACGCCGCGCCCAACCGGCGCGCGATGAACACCACATGCCTTTGATTTCGCGCAGAGTTTCATTTCTGAGGATCATTGCCCCGGGAACCTGCGTCAACACGGGAAAGGACCCGCTTATGCCGAATACCCTGAAAACCCTCGCTCTTTCCACTGCTCTGTTTCTGTCTGCCGTCACCCTGCCGACGACTGGCTTCGCACAGGAACACGGCAAGGTGCTGGTCATTCTGTCTAGCGCCCATCAGCTCGAACTTCGCGACGGCAAGAGCTACCACACCGGCTATTATCTCGATGAATTGGAAATTCCCCTCCGCAAGATCATCAATGCCGGCTATACGCCGATCTTCGCCGATCCCAAGGGCGACGATCCGAGCTTCGATCCGGTCTCAAACGACAAGATTTTCTATGGTGGCAACGAGGCAGCCCGTGCGGACGCCGTAAAGTACGTCGAGGGGATCAAGGAGCTGCATCACCCGAAGACGCTGTCCACCATCCTGGCTGAGGG
Source organism: Rhizobium jaguaris (assembly GCF_003627755.1). Taxonomy (NCBI): domain Bacteria; kingdom Pseudomonadati; phylum Pseudomonadota; class Alphaproteobacteria; order Hyphomicrobiales; family Rhizobiaceae; genus Martinezella; species Martinezella jaguaris. The sequence continues at coordinate 2,769,417 of NZ_CP032694.1, forward strand.
CACGAGCGACTATGTTGGCATCTTTATTCCCGGCGGCCATGCGCCGATGCAGGATCTGTCGCAGGATGAAACGCTCGGCAAGATCCTGACAAGCTTTCACACCACCGGCCGCCCTACGGGCATTATCTGCCATGGCCCGACGGCACTGCTGTCGACGGTCATCGACCCCATCGCTTTCCGCAAAGCAATGGTTTCCGGCGATTTCAACGCGGCTGCGAAGCTTGCCGCCGGCTGGCCCTATGCCGGTTATCGGCTGACGGTGTTCTCGTCCGGTGAAGAACATGCAATCGAAGGCAAAGGCAACCAGCTTGGTGGTTCGGTCCAGTTCTATGCCGCCGACGCGTTGGCTCAAGCCGGCGCCCATGTCGATCGTATCGGCGCGTGGCAGGTCAATGTGGTAGAGGACCGCGAAGTGGTGAGCGGCCAGCAACCCTTCTCTTCGGATGCTTTCGGCGACGCCTTCGTCGCAAAACTCAACGCTGCCAAATCGCTGTAAGATCTTCCGCGACGTTGTTCCAATGCCCGGTCAGCCCCGCTGGCCGGGTTTTTGCTATCAAAATGGCAAGATCGTCTCGCCACTATCCCAATGAGGCAATGATCTCGCGGTAAGCTGCTTCAGGAAAGGCCTTCAGCGTCTGTGTGCGTACATTGCCGAGCATTCCGACCGACAAACCGAAACGGGCCATCACCGCATCATCGGGTGCCTCGCAGACAGCGACCATGTCATATTCGCCCATGGTCAGGAAAAATTGCTTGAACGAACCGCCCATGTCTCCCAACTGCTTTTTGGCTGCATCCAGCCGCTTGGGCGATTCCTTTACGCTACGCACACCCTGGTCGGTCCAATTGAACAGAACGATATAAGTGGTCATCTCACACCTCCTCCGCTGCATCTTGCGCCCATCGGACGCGCAAAAGATGCAGTTGCGGTTTGATCCACACGTAAGCCCCTCGAAATCCGTCTCGATTTTCAGGGTTACGCGCCGCCGCCCCAGTGTTTCGAATGTCCTCTCCCGAAAATGCGATCCCCCAGGAAAAATCATAGGCTTATCACCTTGCAGCGACAATAAACCTAATACCCATTCATTCGGGTGACGGGCGATAGAGTTACAACCAACCCGTATCACCTATTTGGTGTGTTGGCCTGCGACTCCCGTGTTGTAGCCAACGCCGGCGTGTTGGCGGCAAGAACGGCTGCCGGCAGCGGCGTGCCGCGTTTGCGCTCGCGCGCCAGCGTCAGCAGGCCGGAAAAGATGATGAGAACGATACCGAGCGCCATCGGCAGGTCGATATCGTCGTTGAACAGCAGATAACCGAAACCGATCGCCCAAATCATCTGGCTATATTGTGGCGGCGCGACGAGATTGGCCGGTGCCAGATGCGCGGCGTTCATCAGCAGAACGGTGCCGACAGCACCGAGAAGGCCGTAGCTTGCAAGGAATATCCATTGCCATGCCGTCGGCCACATCATCTCGGGCAGCATCAGCAAGCCGCTGACGATCAGCGCGCCGAACAACGCTGCGCCATAAAGCGAGACGCGCTTCTCCTTCGACCCGAGCGCGCGATTGATGACGATCGAGACTGCCCCACTCAAGCCACCGATCGCCGCACAGACATGACCGGCCGAAAGCTCGCGAAAGCCTGGTCGCAGCACGATAAGCACGCCGACGAAGCCGAGGAACACCGCCGTCCAACGCTGCCAGCGCACATCCTCCTTGAGAAAGACGACAGACAGGATGGTGACGAAGGATGGCAGCAGGAACAGCAGCGCGAAAGCCTCCGCCATCGGCAGCTTGGTAAAAGCCACGATCGAGCAGATGGCGCTGATGGCACCAGAGGCAAAACGCAGCATCCATAGTGGCCGGTTCGTCGTCCTGACGACATCCAGCCACCCATCCCCGCGTGCCTTCAAAAACGGGATCGCCGCAAATCCGAACAGCGAGCCGATGAAGGCCACTTCGTAGGAGGGCAAGGTCCCATGCAATATCTTGATTGATGCGTCACTGAAGGCGAAGACGGCATAGGATGCGAATGCCACGAGCACGCCACGAAGCGTGGAATGGCTGGCAGCCATCGAATTGGAATCGGCTGTGATTGATGTCATTGGAATTGTGCAATGCGAAGGGAGGGGATGAATCAGACGTTGTCGGCCACAATTGTATGATGAAATCGGCCGAATTTCGATCAGGGGTAGGAATAAACTATTGTTTCAAGCTGATGAAGCAGGTGCGCCCTTCAGTAGCTGGGAATGCCCAGTTTCTCTATCTGACTTATTGAGATGCGACCTTTGACGGCATAGGAGAAACCAACGACCTTCAAGGCGTCGTCATCAACTTGGCATTTGAATTGGACCTGTTGCCACCCTTTAGGTGTTTGGACTGCGACACCATCGCCGTAGGCGCCGACGTCCGAGATCATCGCTGGCGAAAGCGCGGAATTGACGAAACCGAGACCGTAAGCGTGCAATTCATAGCCGTACTGCAGCTTTTCCTCGCTATTGCAAAGCTGCTGCACTCGTGTACGTCGTGGCAGCTTTTTCCAGGCGTCCAGTTCGTCCTTCGACAAACGCGCCAGTTGGCTACCGGAATAGAGACGCTTCGCTTGGGTAAATTTGCCCTGTTGACCGCCGGACTTTTGCTCGGTCTGCGACGGATCGGTTTTCGATGCCTCTTGTGTGCCGTCCGCTGACTGTGTCTGCTGCGGCCGAGGTTGAGGCTCGGGAACGAAGGTGGTTCCCGCCGTTGGATCACTGGGGTTGCCGGAGGCCGATTGGTCCTGAGGTTGTTGCTGTGGTTGTGCGCCGCCGGTTGTTGGAACGGCGACATCCGGCGCGACCTTAGGATCAGCGACGGCCTGCTGTTGTGCGTTCGGATCCACCTGCCCTTCCGCAGCTTTCGCCTGCCCCGTTGCGAGGTCGGTTGCCGTTCCGGGCTTTTGCTCCGCCTGTGTGCCTGCTTCATCCGTCGAAGGCTTATTCGGCTCGGCAATTTGGGTGTCGGATGGCTGGTTCGTCGCCAGCTCTTCGGGTGTGGCGGCAGATGCCGGATCACGGGCGTTCGGATCGGTTGCAGACGCAGCAGCATCCGCCTTGGTTGCGTTTGCTTCCGCGTTGGCCTGTGCCGCTTTCTCTGCCAATGCTTGTAGCTGCGATTGCATATCCGCATCCGTCGCGGAGGGGGTCGCGTCGGGTTGCTGCTGCGCCTTGGCATCTGCGGCAGCCTGTTCGGCAGGCGTCGGCTGAGCCGGATCGTCGGCCGACGGCTTTGTGCTGGCCTGATCCGCCTGCGTGTCCGGCTTTGGCTGATCTGCCGCCTGCGCGGTCTGCATATCGGGGTTGGTAGCGGGCGGCGCCTGATTCTGCTGTTGTGCGTCCGGAGGCGTTGGCGTCTGATCTTGCTGCTTCGCTTGATCATCGGACGGTGTCGGCGACGGGGCGTCACCCGGCTGCGGCTTCGCATCCGCCTGCTCCGTGGTCGGTGCCGGCTGATCAGCCTTTACATCGGCAGGCTTATCGGCCTGCGCCGGCTCCTGCGACTTCGCATTCTGGTCCTGGGCATTGGGATCGGGACCCTTCTCAGTCTTCGTCTTGCTCTCGTCGCTCAACTTGTCGGCAGTCTGCTCGCCTTCCTTTTTATCGGTTGACTCGGTCTTCTGTTCCTTCTGAGGCTGCTTCTCGTCGGGCTTGGGCGTCGGAGTCGGCACGCGGCCGGATCGCTCGTTCGGCTTGGCGGCGTTCTTTGCCTCCTCCTTTGGCTGCGGCACCATCTCGACATGGATACTCTCTTCCGGCTGCGGTAACGGCACGGCCACCACCGGCAACAGGAAAAGCGCGGCGAAAAACAGGATATGCAGCAGGATGGAAGGAATCAGTCCCCATCCACGCTTTTCCGGTTCCCGCTGTTCGGCGACGCGCTCCATCGGTCAGCGGCCACAGCGCTGACAACACAGGGCAGACGGAGAAGCGGTCAATAATTTCATCCAAACCTTACCGAACAAACGACATCCTATGATGCCTATATCCCCGACATATGGTGTTAAACATCAAGGCCAGAAAGAGGCAGTCGGGAAATTGTAAATTGTCAGGCCTGCGACCGCTGCGCAATGCCCAGAAAACACAGCTACGTGATGACAAGGCGGCAGTTGATAGCGAAGCACGTTGTAAAGATCCACCACCAGATCTAGATTAGACTAAAATTATGGTCAGGAACGACAATGACGACAGTCAATCTTGCAGAAGCAAAGGCCCACCTCAGTGAATTGGTGAGCGAGGTCGCGGCTGGCAGCACCGTGCGTATTCTACGGCATGGTAAGCCAGTGGCACAATTGACACCGATAAAATCCGAAAAGAAGCCTATCGACATCAAATTTTTGCGCTCCGTAACGGATGGGATGTCGACACAGGTCGAAAGCGCCGGCGATTTCATGCGCGCTCTGCGCGATAGTGAGCGCTACTAATGTCCTATATCGATACGTCTGTGCTGATATCCGCCCTGACGAACGAAGCGGCCACCGCGCGAGCGCAAGAATGGCTCGCAGCCCAGGGAGCCGCCGACCTCTATATCAGCGATTGGACGATCACCGAATTTTCTTCGGCGCTCTCCACTAAACTCCGAACTGGGCAGATATTGGCCACTGAACGTAATACAGCACTGGCAGCCTTCAATCATCTGGTGGTTTCGACCTTTGAAGTCTTACCTGTTTCCGCGGTACACTTTCGAACTGCGGCCCGATTTTCCGAGCGTATTGAGCTTGGTTTGCGCTCCGGCGACGCACTGCATGTGGCGGTAGCTATGGAGCACGGAACGCGAATCGTCACATTCGATCGGCGGTTAGCCGAAGCAGGAAATCTGCTCGGCGTAAATTGCGTTTGTTTATAGCAAAAACCCGGCTCACTTTCGCGAACCGGGTCCGATTTGAGAATGGCACAAGCCGCTCAGCTATCGAGGAACGAGCGCAGCTTCCGGCTGCGGCTCGGATGCTTCAGCTTGCGCAGCGCCTTGGCTTCGATCTGGCGGATACGTTCGCGGGTGACCGAGAACTGCTGGCCGACCTCTTCGAGCGTATGGTCGGTGTTCATGCCGATGCCGAAGCGCATGCGCAGCACGCGTTCTTCGCGCGGCGTTAGCGACGCCAGCACGCGAGTCGTCGTCTCGCGCAGGTTGGCCTGAATGGCCGCATCGATCGGCAGCAGCGCGTTCTTGTCCTCGATGAAATCGCCGAGATGCGAATCCTCTTCGTCACCCACCGGGGTTTCAAGCGAGATCGGCTCCTTGGCGATCTTCAGCACCTTGCGCACTTTTTCGAGCGGCATGGCGAGCTTTTCAGCCAATTCTTCCGGCGTCGGTTCACGGCCGATTTCGTGCAGCATCTGGCGCGAGGTACGAACGATCTTGTTGATCGTTTCGATCATGTGCACCGGAATGCGGATCGTGCGGGCCTGGTCGGCGATCGAGCGGGTGATCGCCTGCCGGATCCACCAGGTGGCGTAGGTCGAAAACTTGTAGCCGCGGCGGTATTCGAACTTATCGACCGCCTTCATCAGGCCGATATTGCCTTCCTGGATGAGATCGAGGAACTGCAGGCCGCGGTTCGTATATTTCTTGGCGATGGAGATGACGAGGCGCAGGTTCGCTTCGACCATTTCCTTCTTGGCGATGCGCGCTTCACGTTCGCCCTTCTGCACCATGTGCACGATGCGGCGGAATTCCGAGATCGAAATACCGGTTTCGGTCGCAAGGTTCTGAATTTCCTGGCGGATATCGCGGATCGTGGTGTTTTCGCTCTTGGCGAATTCCTTCCAGCCGCGAGCGGCCAGATTGCCGATCGACTTCATCCAGTTCGGATCGAGCTCGGCGCCCTGATACTGCTCCAGGAAGCTATCGCGCTTGACGCCGTAGGATTCGGCAAGACGCAGCAGGCGGCCTTCGTTCTGCACGAGGCGCTTGTTGATGTCGTAGAGCTGCTCGACGAGAGCATCGATGCGGTTCTGGTTTAGCGAAAGGGACTTGACCGACTTGACCAGCTCATCCTTCAACTCCTTGTAGCGGCGCTCCTGCGCCGACGACAGCGTGCCGGAAGCCGACAGACGCTGCTCGACCTGCTGATCTTGCAGCTTGCGCAGCTTCTTGTAGGTCTCGGCAATCGTGTCGAGCGTCAGCATGACCTGCGGACGAAGCTCGGCTTCCATAGCGGCGAGTGAGAGGCTGGATTCGTCCTCGTCCTCTTCCTCCTCCTCGATCGGCATGCCTTCGCCGCCGACATCGGTTATATCGTCATCGCCAGAGGGACGGCGGCCGCGGGCCTTTTCCTTCTCCTCAGCGGCCTTGCGGTCAGCCTCGATTTTTTCCGGGCTCTGGAACTGCGGCGCAGCCTTGGCCTCGGGACCGGAATAGGTGGTTTCGAGGTCGATGATCTCGCGCAGCAGCGTCGTGCCTTCGTTGAGTTCGTCACGCCAAATGATTAGCGCCTGGAACGTCAACGGGCTCTCACAGAGGCCGCCGATCATGGTTTCGCGACCGGCCTCAATGCGCTTCGCAATCGCGATTTCGCCTTCGCGCGACAGCAGTTCGACGGAACCCATCTCGCGCAGATACATGCGCACCGGATCGTCGGTGCGGTCGGTCGGCTCTTTCTTCTTTGCAGTCGTCAGCGCCGAACCGCCGGAGGGCGCAAGTTCGCCGCCTTCTCCATCGTCGTCGCCGCTGGAATCGTCGTCGTCGCCACCGCTGGCTGCCGCGCCCGCCTCTTCGACATCCTCGTCTTCAATGACGTTGATGCCCATATCGGAGAGCATAGCCATCGTATCTTCGATCTGCTCGGACGTCACTTCTTCGGACGGCAGAACGGCGTTGAGCTCGTCCATCGTCACGTAGCCGCGTTTCTTCGCGGCCTTGATCATCTTCTTGACCGCGTCGTCGGAAAGATCGAGAAGCGGGCCATCGGAGGCGCCGTCGCGTTCGACTTCAGCTTCTTCGTTCTCTTTGACCTTGGTTGCCATCTCTATATCGTCGCTTTCCCTGACGCTTAAAACTTACACGCGGTTACTGACCGCGCTGGCCCGGCGCGCCTCACGCCAGCCCCGAATCATCGACAAACACCTAACGGAATGACCTTTAATGCCCAATTAACCACAATCACCGGCACCGGACAGCAAAGCTGGATTGCGTTTGGATTTCCGGCCATGGTATATGTGATCCGCTTGACCCAGTTCACCGTTTTTCCGAGGACAAACGGTGATTCCTACAATTTTTGCTCCCGTCAAGCTTTTCTAGCAAAAAAGCCCGTTAAAAACGTGAAAAAGCCTTATCCACAGGCTCCACACGTCACAAACAATTGTTTCCGGTATTTAGGAAGTCCCTGCGCGATGACAAGAGCAGGCTCGTGAAACCACCAGTATTTCCGCAGTTGCGGCTAATGTTGATGCTAACAAGCCACATATCGGATCAAATCCAGTCCATCACCACCTTGCCGGAGTTGCCGGAGCGCATGGCTTCGAACCCCTCACGGAAATCATCGATGCCGATGCGGTGGGTAATAACCGGCGAGACGTCGAGGCCGCCCTGGACGAAGGCGATCATCTTGTACCAGGTTTCGAACATCTCGCGGCCGTAGATGCCCTTCAGATTGAGCATCTTGAAGATTACCTTGTTCCAGTCGATCTCGAAGCCCGCCGGCGCAATGCCAAGGATGGCGATCTTGCCGCCGTTGTTCATCTTGTCGATCATGTCGCGGAAAGCGGGCGCCGCACCTGACATCTCCAGACCGACATCGAAACCTTCGGTCATGCCGATAGACTTCATCACATCGGCAAGATTTTCTTTCGAGGCATCCACGACATACTCGATGCCAAGCTTGCGGGCGAGCGCCAGCCGGTTGGGGTTGATATCGGTGATGACCACCTTGCGCGCGCCGGAACGCTTGGCGACCATGGCGCCCATGATGCCGATCGGTCCGGCGCCCGTGACCAGCACATCCTCGCCCACCAGATCGAAGGAAAGCGCGGTGTGTACCGCATTGCCGAAAGGATCGAAAATCGCCGCCACCTCGTCCGGAATATCGTCGGGGATCTGCACCACGTTGGATTCCGGAATGCAGACGAATTCGCCGAAGGAACCGGGACGATTGACCCCGACGCCCAGCGTATTGCGGCAGAGGTGTCCTCTGCCCGCCCGGCAGTTGCGGCACTTGCCGCAGACGATATGTCCCTCGCCGGAAACGCGCTCGCCGACATGATATTTCGTGACCGCCGAGCCTATCTCGGCAATCTCGCCGCAGAATTCGTGGCCGACGACCATGGGTACCGGAATGGTCTTTTGCGCCCATTGGTCCCAATTCCAAATATGCACATCCGTGCCACAGATCGCCGACTTCCTGACCCGGATCAGCACGTCGTTCGGCCCAACCTCGGGAACCGGCACGTGCTCCATCCACAGCCCGACTTCAGGCTTCGATTTGACCAGTGCCTTCATCATGTTTGACATGAGCTGTCGTCTCCATCCGATTCAAATGATTCCGAGTTCACGCCCAGCCTCGGCGAAAGCGGCAATCGCGCGCTCGACATCGGCTTTCGAATGCGCCGCCGACATCTGCGTGCGGATGCGCGCCTGCCCCTTCGGCACGACCGGGAAGGAGAAGCCGATGACATAGACGCCCTTTTTCAGCATCAGCGCCGCCATCTCCTGTGCCAGCTTGGCATCGCCGAGCATGACCGGGATGATCGGATGATCGGCGCCCGCCAAAGTGAAACCGAGCTTAGTCATTTCACTGCGAAAGAACTCCGCATTGCCACAAAGTCGGTCGCGAAGACCATCGCCGTTTTCGATTAGATCGAAGACTTTCAGCGAAGCGGCCGCGATCACCGGAGCCAGCGTATTGGAGAAGAGATAGGGGCGCGAGCGCTGCCGCAGCCAATCGACGATCTCGGCTTTCGCGGAGGTATAGCCACCCGACGCGCCGCCGAGCGCCTTGCCGAGCGTACCGGTGATAATGTCGATCCTGCCCTCGACGCCGCAATATTCCGGCGAACCACGGCCATGATCGCCGACGAAGCCGACGGCGTGGCTGTCATCGACCATGACCATCGCTGCATATTTTTCGGCAAGATCGCAGACGCCCTCGAGATTGGCGATGATGCCATCCATGGAGAAAACACCGTCGGTGGCGATCAGCTTGAAACGGCTGCCCTCGGCCTTCTTCAATTCCTCCTCCAGTGCCGCCATGTCGTTATTGGCGTACCGGAACCGCTTCGCCTTGGAGAGACGCACGCCGTCGATGATCGAGGCGTGGTTCAGCGCGTCGGAGATGATCGCATCCTCTTCGGACAACAACGTCTCGAAAAGCCCGCCATTGGCGTCGAAGCAAGAGGAATAGAGAATGGTATCTTCCATGCCGAGGAAAGCCGATATTCGCGCCTCAAGCTGCTTGTGCTCTTCCTGCGTACCGCAGATGAACCGCACCGAGGCCATGCCGTAGCCATAGCGATCGAGTGCCTTCTTCGCGGCCTCGGCCAATTCCTCGTTGTCGGCGAGACCAAGATAGTTGTTGGCGCAGAAATTCAGCACCCGCTCGCCGCCAGCGACGGCGATTTCGCCCGCCTGTTTGGAGGTGATGACCCGTTCGGATTTATAAAGGCCCGCTTCTTTCAGGCCGGCAAGTTCTGTACGCAAATGGGATATGAATTCAGAGGTCATCGTCGCATTCCGATGCTGGTCGTGGGCGGAGACGAGCTGAGAAATAACACAGGATTCGCTCTCTTGCTGCATTCAGCAGCGGCAAAAATACGCGAGGCTTTGCCGCACACGCGATATGGTAGTGGACGGCCTCGGTATTGCCCGTCGCTATCGCAAAAAATTATTTGACTGAGTCCATCATCTTCCCGCAAACATAATGCAGTTCCCGTATGGTGAGGATGTGATGAGTATATTCCATAGGTTTTCACTCAAGGGTCGGGTCGCGCTCGTCACCGGCAGTGGTCGCGGCCTGGGTTTCGAAATGGCGAAGGCACTTGCCGACGCGGGAGCCCATGTCATCGTCAATGGACGCACGGATGCGACGCTGGACAGTGCCTTGGAAACCATTCGTACGACAGGCGGCACCGCCGAAGCTGCTGCTTTCGACATTGCCGACCATGAGGCGCAGCGTGCGACAATGGCGGATATCGAAAGGAACCATGGCCGGCTTGACATACTGGTCAACAATGTAGGTGCTCCGGACAGACGCCCGCTGGTCGATTTTGAAGATGAGGAAATCCTTGCTCTCCTCAACACGGATCTGGCCGCCTCGATCATGCTCTCTCGCAACGCTGCACGCCTGATGAAACGGCATAGTCACGGACGACTGATCTCGGTAACCTCGATCAGCGGTCACGTCGCCATGCCGGGCGACTGCGTCTACCCCGCGGCCAAACAGGGGCTGACCGGCCTTATGCGCGGCATGGCCGTGGAATTCGGCCCATATGGCATCACAAGCAACGCCATTGCTCCGGGCTGGTTCGCGACGGAAACGAACGCCGCAATGGCGGCGAACGAAGAGCTTATGCCCTTCGTGCGCCAGCGCATTCCTGTTCAACGCTGGGGCCGTCCGGACGAGATCGCCGGCGCCGCGCTGTTTCTCGCCAGCGACGCTGCTTCCTTTGTCAACGGCCATGTGCTGACCGTTGATGGCGGCATGACCGTCAGGATGTGAGCATGCTCCGCGAGAGAATGTTACCGATTGGTGAAATCTTCTATCACCTTCAAGAACGCGTCCCCATACCGTTCCAACTTCGACTGCCCCACGCCCGAAATTCCCAGGAGAGCATCGCGGGTTGCCGGCTGCTCCGTAGCGAAAGCAATCAACGTCGTATCCGGAAAGACGACATAGGGCGGCACGCCGAGCGCTTTGGCGATCTTGGTCCGCTCCGCTCTCAACGCCTCGAATAGAGGTTGAGCCTCGCCGGAAAGGGCGGATGCGCGCTTCTCGATCCGCGCAGCCTTCTTGGTGCGCCGGCCCGTCTCCGACCTATCCTTGCGAAAGAAGACCTGACGCTCGCGTTTGAAGACCGCCCGTGCCTCCGGCTCCAGCTTCATCGCGCCGAAAGCCGTGTGATCGATGCTGACGAAGCCGCTCGCCAACAGTTGACGGAAGACGGACTGCCAGGTGCGCGCCGGAATTTCCTTGCCGGCCCCGAAGACCGGCATGTCCACATGACCGAAACGCTCGGTCTTCTCATTGACTGTCCCTATCAGCACGTCGATGACATGGCCGGTGCCGAAACGCTCCCCCGTGCGATAGACGGCGGCGAGTGCCTTGATTGCCGCTTCCGTGCCATCCCACGTCTCGACCGGCTTCAGGCAGGTATCGCAATTGCCGCACCCCCCGCCATGCCCCTCGCCGAAATGCGCAAGGATGGCCTGTCGGCGGCAGCCGGCCGTCTCGCAGATGGCGAGCAGCGCGTTGAGCTTGGCGCGCTCTACGCGCTTGATCTCTTCCGCCGCATTGCCCTCGTCGATCATGCGTCGCCGCTGGATGACATCGGCCATGCCATAGGCCATCCAGACTTCGGACGGCAAGCCATCGCGTCCGGCGCGTCCCGTCTCCTGGTAATAGGCCTCGACGGAACCGGGCAGATCGAGATGGGCGACATAGCGCACATTGGGCTTGTCGATGCCCATGCCGAATGCGACCGTCGCCACAAGGCAAAGATCCTCTTCCTTCAGGAAGGCATCCTGATTGGCATCGCGGAGCGACCGATCCATGCCGGCGTGATAGGCAAGCGCACGAATGCCCTGCCCGTTCAGCCACTCCGCGGTATCCTCGACCTTGGCCCGCGACAGGCAATAGACGATGCCGCTATCACCACGATGACCATCAAGGAAACGCAGCAATTGCTGGCGCGGCTGATCGCGCTCCACGATCTCATAGGTGATGTTCGGCCGGTCGAAGCTGGTGGTGAAAACCTTGGCGTTGTCGAGCGCCAGCCGCTCGATGATATCGTCGCGCGTGTGCGGATCGGCAGTCGCCGTCAAGGCGATGCGCGGCACGTCGGGAAAGAGGTCCGCGAGCCTGCCGAGATCACGGTATTCCGGCCGGAAATCATGTCCCCATTGCGAGACGCAATGCGCCTCGTCGATCGCGAACAGGGCAATTTTCGCCCTGGCGATCATCTGTTGAAAGCCGTCCGTCAGAATACGCTCGGGCGTGACGTAGAGCAGATCGAGCGTGCCGCTGGATATGGAGCGATAGACATCGCTTGCTTCCTCACGCGACAACGACGAATTCAGCGCCGCCGCGCGGATGCCGAGCTGTTTCATCGCCTCGACCTGATCGCGCATCAGAGCAATCAATGGCGAAACGACGATGCCGACGCCGTCGCGGCATAATGCCGGAATCTGGAAACATAGCGATTTGCCGGCGCCGGTCGGAAACAGCACCACCGCATCCCCGCCGGAAACCACATGCTCGACCACTTGCTGCTGCTTGCCGCGGAAGGCGGAATAGCCATAGACCCGCTTGAGAATATCGAGCGGCGCGGCTCCCGAGTTGTCTCTCCCGAACAGCGGATCATCGGCGGAAAACCGCGGCTCCTGTCGATCTGGCTGTGACATCTATCCCCTATTTCCCCGCTGCCCCTTTGATGCGGCCGGAAAGCACGCCAAAGCCATCGATGATCGCTTCCTGGTTTTCGAGGCGCAAAGCTTCGAGCTGCACTTCCTGCAAAGCACGCATCAACTGCTCGATAAGGTCGCCGTCGCCCTCTTCCGTCGCCTCCGCGATCGCGCTTTCCAGCTCGATCTTGTGCCAACGCAATGCCTTCGAGCGTTTGTGAAGCGCAAGCGCCTGGCGATAGCCCTCCCGCGCATCTTCCGTTGCGGCGTCCTCGGTCGCTGTCCAGAGGCGAGCATTGCGCACCTGCTGGTCGAGGCTTTTCAGCAAAGCGGCGAAACCCTGCTCCTCCAACTGCTCGAGCAGCCGTTCGCGCGTAAGCTGCGGACCGGCCATCGCCGCCGCCGTGCCGAGCATGGCGGACCATAGACGCTGCAATTCGCGGCTCTCATAATCGATCGCGGCGATCTCATCATATTCATCCTGCAACAACAGCGGGTGATTGACGATGGTCACCGCCAGCACGCTCTCGCGCAGGCCCGGAATGTCTTGATGACCCTTGATCATGCCCGAACGTGTCAAGCGATCCGACGCCGCTATATTGGCCGCCTGCTGCCGGTCCCTGCCCTGCCCGCCACGGCCACCAAAATTGCGGCCGTTGCCGTCGCGGGAAAAGCCGCGTCCCTGCTGATTGCCGGCCCGCTGAAACTGCGGCTGGAACAGCCCGTTCAGCCGGTCGCGCATGTCCTGCTGATAGTGCCGGCGGACGTTCTCATCGGCAATAACCGAAACCATCTGCTTCAGCCGGGCCTCAAGCTCGGCGCGCGCCTCCGGCGTGTCAAAGGTTCCGCTGCCCGCTTCGCGCGTCCATATCATTTCCGCCAATGGCTTTGCTTGCGCCATCACCTTATCGAAAGGCGCCCGGCCATCGTGGCGCACCAGATCGTCCGGATCCTTGCCATCGGGCAAAAGCGCAAAACGGACCGTGCGGCCAGGCTTGATGTGCGGCAGCGCCAGATCGGCCGCGCGATTGGCGGCGCGAATGCCGGCGCCATCGCCATCAAAGCAGAGCACTGGCTGCGGGGTCATCTTCCACAGGAGTTCGAGCTGGTTTTCCGTCAGCGCCGTGCCGAGCGGCGCGATGGCGTTTTCGACGCCGACCTGATGTAGCGCGATGACGTCCATATAGCCTTCGACGGCGATAATCGTCCCTGCGCCGTCGCTGCCCTGAGCGGCACGGCGCGCGCGGGCGAAATTGTAGAGCACATTGCCCTTGTGAAAGAGCTCGGTCTCATTGGAATTCAGATATTTGGCCGGCGCATCCGGCGACATGGCACGGCCGCCGAAGGCAATCACCTTTTCGCGCGACGACAGAATGGGGAACATGATGCGGTCGCGGAAACGGTCGTAAGAGACCGGCACATTTTCGTGCACGACAAGGCCGCAGCCTTCCATCTGCTCCTTCAACACGCCTTTGCCTGCCAAAAACTCCTTCAGCGCGTTGCGGCTGTCCGGCGAATAGCCAAGGCGGAACGTCTCGATGGTGCGGCCGGTCAGGCCTCGATCACGCAGATAAGCGCGCGCCCTCGCCCCGTTTGCCGTCTGCAACTGATCCTGAAAGAACTGCGTCGCCATCTCCATGACGTCGAGCAGCGACGTGCGCTCCTTTTCGCGCTTTGCTTCCATGGGATCGGCAACCGGCATGGGAACGCCCGCCATGTCGGCGATCTGCTGCACCGCTTCGGGAAAACTGAGCCCCTCGAGCTCGGTCAGAAAACGGAAATGATCGCCGGTAACGCCGCAGCCGAAGCAGTGATAACGGCCCTTGCGGTCCTCGCAGTGGAAGCTCGGCGACTTTTCGCCATGGAACGGGCAGCAGGCCCAGTAATCGCCGCGAGGCACATTCGTCTTGCGCCGATCCCAGGTCACACGTCGACCGATCACGTCCGAAATGGGAACGCGGTCGCGAATCTCATCGAGAAACGTATTGGAAAATCGCATGACTACCTCTGACTTGCTCCCATATAATCAGGAACGGAGCGCATTGCCACGAGAACCCTCCTCCACGCCCGCTATTCACAGCCCCGTTATCGCCGATCGAAATTCAACCTTTCCGATCACAACTCCGTGAAAACCTCGACGCGGATAACACGCGCACGCCTGCTTAAAAGACGATTTTGACATCATCTCACACAAAATCCCAGTGGCTCTCCGCGGTCTATATGCACACCGAGAAGCCCGCGGCCACAGCCTCGCCGGGCGAGAAAAGCCACGCAAAAGCAAAGAGTTGCTGAGATGAACAAGAGTGTGCAGTGATGCCCGCGGCAACCATTGGCCGAGGGTTGATAGGCGTGCCTCCTCGCCCATTGGTGGCGCATTTGCGGCATCGTTCGTAAGCCAAACATTATTTTTTTGTAATTTGATTGTTCGTGTGCACCGCAATAGCGTTCTTCTCACGGGACGAGACAAGCCGGCGAACAAAATGCTTCGCGACGCGACATGCCTAGACGTCCCGCCGAACGGAAAGCCAAAGGTACAGGTTTTCAGTTTAGGAGAATTCAAATGCGCGTTCTGCTCGTACCCTTTGCTGCCGCTGCCCTCTTCGTCACAGCCACCTATAGCTCGGCTACGCTGACGGATGCAGCAGCCACGAGCAACGTGCTTTATACCGAAGCCGGCTATCAATTGCCGGTTGACATGAAAGTTCCGGCTCTCAAGGCCGGCATCAAGGTTCAGGTATCCTGGTCGCAGACGCAAGGCGCGCCTCAGCAAGTCAGGATTATCAGGTAAAGTTCACCCCATACTCAGGTGAGGCACCATCCCTACCCCCGGCGCCGCCTCACCTGAGTGCCTTTGCAATAGACGTTTGATTTTTGGGCCCCACCCTGCGTCATCAAACGGCTGCAAAGCGCAAGAAGGCAGGAGCTCCCCCAGCTCCTGCCTTCTCTATTTTGGCCGCTGGCGGCAGAAGCACTAGCTCGCGAAGTCCATCAAAGTCGCATGATCACAGTTACATTAGAAAAACTTGATCATAAGTAGCTTTTACTAAATTCAATTGACAATCGTCTGAGCCGTGCCAATGAATTTCCAGTTCATCGGGAACCCTTGCATGTCGTTTACCGCAAACGAACTCGCATCTGATCTTAATTTCTTCAGGACTATTCTCGGCTTCTCGCGCGAGATGGTTGCTGGCTATGCTGAAAATCCACGCATGAGCTCGATTTTTGCCTCGCAGCAACGCTGGCTGATGGCACAGGCGGGCTTTGCGCTGCATTACGGCGGAATCGACGGAGAGCAACGAGGCATCTATGTCCGCCGATTTGTCGACTACGTTCTCAAACATGAGATCGCCAGCCACAATACGGCGATAAGCTTCATCCACGAAATGCTGGCATATCGCTACCTGCGTTATCTGTCCGATTCACCCGACAGACGCGTGCGGCCGATGGAGCCGACCGAAACGGCGATCGAAAATTTCGCGAAGTGGTTCCATATCCATCTGGCGGTACTCGACAGCCTGGATGGTGGTATGCGGGCCATGACGTTCGCCGAACGCCCGGAGATTGTTGCGGCGATGCAGCCGGCAATCGCGGCGGGAATCCTCGCCAACGACAAAGTCCGTCATCCCGGCGAGACCTTCGATCTGTTCACCTGGGCAAATTCTGGCGGCGTGATGATGGACTATCTGATCTCGCGTATCGGAACGTTCGATCCCACGGCGGCAAAAACGACCATCGACCCGATTTCGTTCAGTGATATCTGTGATCGATTCCTTATCTCCAGAACGCATGTGAAGCGGTTGATGAGCAAGGCATCAGCAATGGGGAGCGTGGGCTGGACAGGCACTCCGGGAAAGAGCGACTTCTGGCTGTCGCGCGGCTTTATTCAGGAATATTGGGATTATCAGGCCGAAAAATTCGCCATCATCGCCGCGGTCTGGGAAGAGAGCATCGGCGCTCAGCCGGAGCCGGCGCCGATGGGAGGGCAGAGACTTACTTCAGCAGCTCTTTGAGGATCGCCGAAGCCTTGGCGAAATCCATCTGTCCGGCATAGCGCTCACGCAGCGCGGCAACGCACTTGCCCATGTCCTTCAAGCCCTGCGCACCGAGTTCGGCCACCACAGCGACACAGATCTCGCGCACCTTCTCATCAGAAAGCTGCTCAGGCATGAAGCCCTGGATGACGGCGATTTCCTCGCGCTCCTTGTCGGCCAGTTCCGGACGGCCGCCATCCATGTAGATCTTCACGGACTCTTCCCGCTGCTTGACCATCTTGGCGAGCAACTGGAGAATCTCGTCGTCGCTCGCCTGTTCCTTGCCGAGACCACGATTGGCGATGTCCTTGTCCTTGATCGCGGCGAGCACGAGGCGCACGGTCGAGAGCCTCGCCGCGTCCTTGGCCTTCATGGCATCCTTCTGGGCGTTGGAAAGCGTTTCGCGGATCATGTTTTTAACTCCCTAAGCAGGCCGGCGACGATCACCTGGCCTCTCATTTCGCGTTGCCAGTCTCATAGACCATGAGCGGCGATCAATGCAATTGCGTCCGACCGATCGAAAGCCGGCGAATTCCTTGGCGAGAAACGAACGGGGCGCATTGACCGGCACGCCTTGTTTGGCTATGTCCAGCACCTGCACATTAGATCGATATTAAGGTCTCGAGCCGCGACAAACGTCGCCGGCTGCAATCTGCGACAAACATGGCGGAAGCCCCCGGTCTTTTCAAGGCCGCGCACGACGCCGGAAACGGGATGACAATGACCGCGACAGCCCCATGGACAACTGAAAAGCCGAGTGCCCTGCTCGTTCTCGCCGACGGCACCGTGATCGAAGGCAAGGGCATCGGCGCGACCGGCAAGGTCCAGGCCGAAGTTTGCTTCAACACGGCGCTGACCGGTTACGAGGAGATCCTGACGGACCCCTCCTATCTCGGCCAGATCGTTACCTTCACCTTCCCCCACATCGGCAATGTCGGCACCAACGACGAAGATATCGAAGATCTGACGCCTGCCGCGCGGCACGGCGCCGTCGGCGTCATCTTCAAGGCCGATATCACCGATCCCTCGAACTACCGCGCCGCAAAACATCTCGACCAGTGGCTGAAAGCGCGCGGTATTATCGGCATGTGCGGCATCGATACGCGCGCACTGACCGCCTGGATCCGCGAAAACGGCATGCCGAACGGCGTCATCGCCCATGATCCCAACGGCGTCTTCGATATCGAGCAGTTGAAGGCGGATGCCAAGGCTTGGAGTGGCTTGGAAGGTCTCGACCTCGCCAAGGTCGCCTCCTCCGGCCAATCGTCGCAATGGTCGCAGACGCCCTGGATCTGGAATGAAGGCTATGGCGAACTCGACGCCGACGATGCCAAATATCACGTCGTCTGCCTCGACTATGGTGTCAAGCGCAATATCCTGCGCCTCTTCTCCGGCCTCGACTGCAAGGTCACAGTGTTGCCGGCAACCTCCTCCACCGACGACGTGCTGGCGCTGAAGCCGGATGGCATTTTCCTGTCGAACGGCCCGGGCGATCCGGCGGCGACCGGCGAATATGCAGTGCCCGTCATCAAGGACCTGCTGAAAACGGAAATTCCGTTGTTCGGCATCTGCCTCGGTCACCAGATGCTCGGCCTCGCTCTTGGCGCCAAGACCGCGAAGATGCATCAGGGCCATCACGGCGCAAACCATCCGGTCAAGGATCACACGACGGGCAAGGTCGAGATCGTTTCGATGAATCATGGCTTCGCAGTCGACTCGAACAGCCTGCCGGAAGGCGTTGAAGAGACTCATGTTTCTCTCTTCGACGGCAGCAATTGCGGCCTGCGCGTTTCCGGCAAGCCGGTCTTCTCCGTGCAGCATCATCCGGAAGCCTCTCCCGGCCCGCAGGACAGCCACTACCTCTTCCGTCGCTTCATCAATCTGGTGCGCGAGAAGAAGGGCGAACCGGCGATGGCCGAGCGCGCCTGAGCAACCGCCTGAACCCATAAAAGGAAGCCTCGGATTGGCAAGCAATCCGAGGCTTCTTTGTGTGTCGACTTGGGAGGATTATGTCTTCACATCGGCTTACGCCTGCAGGCGACGCTGCTTCACGACTTCCAGCTCGCTCATCATGATCTCCTGCAGGAACTCGAAATCGGACTCCCCAAAGGCGACAAGTCCGGATCTCAGTCTGTATCCCCAGTTCTTGTCCTGGGTAAAATCCAGCCAGCCCAGCAATGGACGGAGCGGCTGTTCAGGCGCATCGAGCCAATCGACATCGCGGCGATAGGCCTTGCCACAATCCATCTGCGCCGGATACGGCTCGCCGTCACGGACATAGCCAATGGCCGTGAAGCTCTGGAACCCGTCCTTGTCTCCCATTGCTATCGATGGCGAATAGTAGACGATACCGTCTCCTGGCTTGACGCGCTTCAGAGGCCCCGGTTTGCCGTGGCAAACCTGCATGAAGCCCTGTTCTCTCCCGTGGCGAACATGGTCCGCACAGGCAACCGCCAGCCAATAGGATTTCCGCGCCGGCTCGGGTTGCCGGCGCGACGCATTGGCATGTGGGAAAAGGCGAACCATCCTGCCCTGATCAATGGAATCTTCCCGCGGGAAAAGCGCGGCATCAATATGATCGCTTGCCTTGAATGTCATGGTCATCTCCCGTCTTTGGTATGAGACGACTATAGACGAGCATGCTGTCAATTTTTGTCAGCAGTCTCTCGATCCATGATCGATTCCGCCATCAATTGGCAACCCTCTCCGAGCGCACCAAGATGTAGAACCGCGCACAAAGCATGGTCGCGGCCGAGGCCAGACCAAGGAGGAAGCCGAACCAGATGCCAATGCCGCCGAAGCCGAGCGGGAATGCCAGCAGCCAGGCGAGGAAGAAACCGATCGGCCAGTAGGCGATCAACGCCAGGATCATCGGCACACGCGCGTCCTTCAGACCGCGCAACAGACCGCTGGCGATCGATTGCAGGCCATCGACGAGCTGGAACAGTCCCGCGACGACGATCAGCGGCGCCGCATAGGCAAGCACCTGCGGCGCATCGGCCGAGGTAACGTCGAGAAACCAGCTTCCGAGCCAGGACGGTGCTGTCGCAAACAGGACGCTGCCACACAGTGAGATGAAGCTCGAAACGATGACGACGACGATAGCCGCACGCGTCAGCCCCGCGTGATCCCCCTGTCCATGCGCAATACCGATGCGAACGGTTGCCGCCTGGCTAAGGCCGAGCGGTATCATGAAGGCGATCGACGCCCACTGCAGCGCAATACCATGCGCGGCAAGCTCGATCGTTCCGATCTGTCCCATCAGCAGCGAAGCCGCCGTAAACAGGCTGACTTCAGCCAAAACCGTGACGCTGATCGGAAAACCAAGGCGAACGACTTCCCACAACGCATGCCAATCCGGCCGCCAAAGTCGAACGAAGATTTCGTAGCGGCGTGTCTCTTCGCGGCTCTGGACATAGGCGACGATGAACAGGAAGCCTGCCGTCTGCACCGCGACTGATACCATGGCCGCGCCATGCAGCCCGAGCGCCGGCATGCCGAAATGGCCGAGCACCAGGCAATAGGCAAGCACGGCGTTCATCACCAGCATGGCGATGGTGACACAAAGGATGACACCAGCCCGGCCGATAGCGCTGACCAGGGCGCGGATAACGTTGTAGAGCAAGCCCGGCAGCACTGCGAAATGGCCGATAGCGATATAATCGCTGGCAAGCTTCGCGACGTCGGGCTTCTGGCCGGCGGCCAAGAGAATCTGCTCGGAGTAGAGAAAGGCCGGCTGCACAATCAGCCAATAGGCGGTGACGGCCCAGAGACCCATGCGCAGTGCCCGTCGAACCGACGTGACATCACCCTGACCATAGGCCTGCGCCACCAGCGGCACGACGGCGATGGCGAAACCGGAACCGAAAATCAGAACCGTGAAAAGGAACTGACCGGCAAGAACCATCGCAGCAAGTTGCTCGGCGCCGAGCCGGCCAACGATCATCACATCCGTGGTGTTGATGCCAAGCTGCGCCAGTTGCGCGCCGATCAACGGTATGCCGAGCGCCAGGGTGGCGCGGAGATGCGCAGACCACGAATTATTGTTGTCGTGCGCGCCCGGACGCGCAGCTACCGGCATATCCATCTCGAAAACTCGATTTTAAGACAGCGCAAAATTGCCCTACCTAGGCGTGCGCAAGCCTGTCGGCTTAACGCAACTTCGCCCGAAAAGCCAGTCGGCAAAGCCTCGATGCTGAAGAATTCATCAGATCATCAAAATATCTGATGATTATTTAGGCCACTTCCTGAACAGACGGCTCCACCATGGCCTTCCGTTCATCCTCGCGCACTTTGGCAACGAAGAGAACAACCGCGGCCAGGATCAGGATCGCTGACATGATGAACGGAGCGCCTGCGAATACGACGGGGGCGGTCGGCGTGGTAAAATAGCGAAACAGATAGGGAAACAGCACCGGTCCGATGATCGCGGTAATGCTGGTGAGGCTGCCGAGAGCGCCTTGCAGCTCGCCCTGCGCCGACGGCGGCACTTTGCTTGCAGCGATGGAGCGCAGTGGCGCATCCGAGACATTTTCGATCACCGTGACCACGATGACGACGTAGACCATCCAGCCCTGCCACGCAAAAGCATATCCCAGCAAGCCAACGCCGGAGAAGACAAGCCCGAACACCACGGTCTTCCATTCCCCGAGCACTGCCACGATGCGAGGCAAAGCAAGCCCCATGACCAGCGCCATGCCAATGCCGTAGGCACCGAGCGAAATGCCGATCTCCAGCGAGGTCCATCCATAACGATAGGAGCTGACGAAGGACCAGACCGCCGGAAAGACACCATGCGCCAGCCAGTTGAAGAACATGACGACGAATACCCAACCGAGGCCCTGATAACGCCGCACTTGCCGCAGCGCGCCGAGCGGACTGGCGCGCCAGAATTCGAAACGACGGCGGTTCCTCGCTTCCAGCGTTTCCGGTAGCAGGAAATAGGCGCCAACGAAGTTCAGGAACGACAGCGCTGCCGCACCGTAAAAGGGTGCGCGCGGGCCGAGTTCGCCCAGGAAACCGCCAATGACGGGCCCGAGCACAAAACCGACGCCGAAGGCCATGCCGATTAGGCCGAAATTCTTCGCCCTGTTCTCGTCAGTGCTGATGTCGGCGATGTAAGCGGAGCATGTCGAAAAACTCGCCCCGCTGATGCCGGCCAGGATACGACCGGCAAACAACATCCAATAGCTCCCGGCGATGGCGCAAATGAAATTGTCGATCGCGAAGGTCAACACGGAAGCAAGCAAGACCGGGCGACGGCCGAAACGATCGCTCAAATTGCCGATCAGCGGCGAGAATAGAAATTGCATCGCAGCATAGGCAAGCAAGAGCCAGCCGCCATCAGTCGCCGCCTCGCTGACCGAAGCGCCCGTCAGCTCTTCCAGGTATTTCGGCATGACCGGCATGATGATGGCGATACCGATGACGTCGAGGAACAGGATGATGAAGACGAGGAACAAGCCGCGACGTACGAATTTCTGATCGATCATGGAGTTTGCAGTCTGCCTATGGGTGGCCCCATCTCCATGAAGAGACAGAACGTGAACGAAAAACCAGAACGTCCCCTTACCTAAAGATTTTGGCGGAAACAATCCGTGAACGCTTCAATCTTCCTGATTTATCGACCGATTTTTTTGATCCTTGGCCGGAGAGCGACACCTATGCTTCGTTCGTCCGGCGCTGCTCCAATTTCAGGAAATCGACGAAGGCCCGAAGCGGCGCCGGCATGTGACGGCGGCTGGCGTAGTAGAGAAACGGGCCGGGAAAAGCTGTCTCCCACTCATCGAGAAGCGGTATCAGATCGCCGCTTTCGATCTGCGGCGCAACGAATTCCGTGAAGGTTCTGATGATGCCGAGCCCCTCCACGGCGGCGCTGCGTTCGATATCGACTGAATTGGTGGCGAGGACCATGGGCGGTGAAATGACGATCGTCTCGCCCTGCCTTTCGAACTCCCAGGGGAAAGCCGAGCCGCTGACGAAGCGATGTCGGATACAGCGATGGTGGAGAATGTCGCGCGGGTGACGGGGCACACCATTTGCCGCAAGGTAGGCCGGCGACGCCGCGGTCACGTAGCGTTGCTGCCGCGGCCCGATCGGCACGGTGATCATATCCCGCTCCAGCCGCTCATCATGACGAACGCCGGCATCATAGCCCGCCGCCAGCACATCGCTGAAACTATCTTCGGCGACGATCTCGACCGAGATGCCCGGATAAACTTTCAGGAAGCGGTTGATGATCCCCGGCATGATGACGATCGCGGCAACTGTGGGCACGTTGAGCCGCAGCGTTCCGCCGAGACTATCGCGAAATGTGTTGATGTCGTCGAGCGCGGTGGCGATCTCGCCTATCGCCGGCGCCAGCCGCTCGATCAACCGCGCGCCTGCCTCTGTCGGCGTGACGCTACGGGTGGTACGGTTGAGCAGGCGCACGCCGAGCCGTTCCTCGAGCCGTCGCAGCGCTTCACTCAATGATGACGCGGAGACGTGGCGCTTGCGTGCCGCCTCGCGAAAGCTGCGCGCGCGGGCGACCGCCGCGAAGGCATCGAGGTCGGCAAGCGGCAAGTCATCCATTGTACGAAATTCCAAACAACCTGTTTTGATTTATCTGGATTATCGCACAAAAGCCGGTGGGGTAAAACCATTCGCGAAGACGCCGTTCGCAAGAGGCAGGATCCCACAAATGTGACGCGGTTTTCGACTAAGATCACGCCAAACCGAACAAGGGCGCCGCTGACCAAGGAGAACTGAAAATGCAGATGCATCAATTGGGCAAGACTGGCCCCGAAGTATCGGCCATCGGCCTCGGCTGCATGGGCATGTCCGGCATGTACGGACCGTCTGACCGCGCCGAAAGCATCGCCACCATCCACGCCGCCCTCGACGCCGGCATCAACTTGCTCGATACCGGCGATTTCTACGGCATGGGTCACAATGAAATGCTGATCGGCGAGGCGATCAAAGGGCTTAGGCGCGACGATTTCCTGATCAGCGTCAAGTTCGGCGCTCTGCGCGATCCGGCCGGCGCCTGGTTGGGCTACGACGCCCGGCCGGCCGCAATCAGGAACTTCGTCGCCTATACGCTGCAGCGCCTCGGCGTCGACCATATCGATATCTACCGCCCTGCCCGCCTTGATCCGAACGTGCCGATCGAGGATCAAGTCGGGGCAATGGCCCAACTGATCAAGGAAGGTTACATCAGGCACATCGGCCTTTCCGAGGTCGGCGCCGACACCATCCGCCGTGCCGCAGCCGTACATCCGATCGTCGATCTGCAGATCGAATATTCGCTGATCTCACGCGGCATCGAGGACCAGATCCTGCCAACGTGCCGCGAACTCGGCATCGGCATCACCGCCTATGGTGTCCTGTCACGCGGCCTGATCAGCGGCCATTGGCAGAAGGATGCAACGCGGAAGGGTGATTTCCGTGCCTTCAGCCCCCGCTTCCAGGCCGGGAATGTCGAAAAGAACCTGGAACTGGTGGAGGCACTGCGCCAGATCGCCGACGCCAAAGGCGTCAGCGTCGCCCAAATCGCCATTGCCTGGGTCGATGCTCAAGGCAAGGACATCATCCCCCTCGTCGGCGCCCGCCGCCGCGACCGCCTGACCGAAGCCCTCGGCTCGCTGTCTGTTGAATTATCCGCACCGGATTTCGCGGCGATCGAACGCGCAGTCCCGAAGGACGCCGCCGCCGGCGGCCGTTATCCAGAAGCACAGTTGGCACATATGGATAGCGAGAAGTGATTGACAGTCTCCTCTCCCAGCATCGCGGGGAGAGGAGACTTAGTGGCTAAACCGGATTATTCAGCGTATCGCAATCAGTCAGCTTGCCGGATTGGAAGCCCTGCTTGAACCATTTCACACGCTGCGCCGAAGTGCCGTGGTTGAAACTATCCGGGACGACATAGCCCTGGCTGCGCTTCTGAAGCGTGTCGTCGCCGATCTGCTGCGCGGCATTGAGCGCCTCTTCGAGGTCGCCTTCCTGCAGAATGCCTTTCTGCTGGGTGAACTTGCCCCAGACGCCCGCAAAACAATCGGCTTGCAGCTCGATGCGCACCGACAACTTGTTCGCATCCACCTCGCTCATATTCTGGCGCGCCTGATTGAATTTCGGCAGGATCCCCAGCAGGTCCTGAACATGATGGCCGACTTCATGCGCAATGACATAGGCCTGGGCGAAATCGCCGGCGGCGCCGAATTGATCCTTCATCTGCTGAAAGAAGGCCATGTCGAGATAGACCTTCTGATCACTCGGGCAATAGAACGGCCCGGTCGCGGCCGAGGCGGTGCCGCAAGCCGAAGGGAAACGACCCGAGAACAGCACAAGCTTCGGATCGGTGTAGGTTTTGCCCATCGACTTGAAGATGCCCGTCCAGGTGTCTTCCGTATCGGCGAGCACCGTCGCTACGAACTGCTTCATCTCGTCGTTGGCAGGCGGGGCAGTGCCGCCGCTGGAATCGCTCTGCTGGTAACCAGGCCCGGTGCCGCCATCCAAGGCGCCGCTCTGCTGCAACAGCCCGATGACGTCGACTCCCATGGCCCTCAGCACCAGGAAAATCACCACCAGAATGACAATGGTGCTGATGCTCAAGCCGCCGCCGCGCCGCATGCCGCCGCCGGGAAAACTGCCGCCGCCGAAGGGACCGCCTCCCGAGCCGCCGCTCATGGGCGACGAGCCGCGTTCATCCTCGATATTGTCGGATTGCCGACGTCCCTTCCAATCCATGATTGCACCTCCCGGCGATGCAGGTCCCTGAGAGAATGGAGTCTAGCTCCTTCTGAAATATACCGTGTCATCATAGATTATGAAAACCGGAAAGAGAATTTTCACCATCGTGTCTTTCGGACCTTAGATAGCAACAAAATCTGGGCGAGCATTCTTTAAATGTCTCCGGCGCCTACCTACGTCTTTGCACGCGCCAATATTCTTTACGTTGCATTCTATAATCATGTGGACAACCGCAATTCCGCGTTTCGCCGTGCGTTGCGGTTGAGTGGTATATGCGCGTCATAATTGAAGTGTAACGGCGCATGAACATATGCGCTATGCGCCGAGGGTTTGATGAAACGATCGATGAGTGTGTCGCTGCTGCTGATGGGAACGGCAGCACTGACGGGCTGTGGCCAGAAGGAAGATACGGTTCAGATATACAGCGACGTCGACGCCTGCATAACGGGCAAAATCTTTTCTGCTGACGAATGCCGCTCTCAACTCGCAGAAGCAGAGACCGAGCGCGAACGAAATGCACCCGCCTATGAGACGGCAACGAACTGCGAAAAGGACTATGGCGTCAATAATTGCCAACCGACGACCAGCGCCCATCAGTCAGGCACGGGACATTTCATTCCCATGCTGGGCGGTTATCTTGTCGGCACAGCGGCCAGAACACTAGACACTAGGGCACTTTACCGCCCCCGAGGAAGCAGCGACTTTCGAACGGCGACAGGGCGAAGCCTTGCAAATGGCATGCAGCTCGGAGCCGCGACCTATGCGCAAAGAAAAAAAGATGACGATACTCAATCGTCATCTGGTGGCGGCGGCGGCGGTCATGGCTTATGGCGATCGTCTTCCGAAAGCTCTACGCGCTCGGCTAGCACGGTAGAGCGTGGCGGCTGGGGTTTTCGCGGCTTCCACCTTTCGGGCTAACGGATAAGCAGATGAAACGGGTTATCATGAACGAGCGGCCGGATTGGAAGGTCGACGCAGAGGCCTGTGGCTTCACCATCCACTCCATGTATGGCCAACGCTATTGGGACGAGAGGCACGCCTACGCATTCACCCTCGATGAGGTCGAGACAAAACTGGAAGATCCCTCCGCTTCATTGTTGGAAATGTGCTATGCGGCGGTAGAAAGGATCGCTTCGGACGACGAATTGATGCTCAGGATGGCTATTCCGTCGGCCTGTCACGATGCTGTATTACGCTCCTGGCGCAATCGGGAACGCGATCTCTATGGGCGATTCGACCTCTCCTATAATGGAAACGGTCCGGCAAAGCTCCTCGAATTCAATGCCGACACTCCAACCAGCCTGTTCGAGAGTGCTGTCTTCCAATGGCGCTGGCTAGAAGATATGAAGCAGCGCGGCGAGCTCCCGTCCTCGGCAGACCAGTTCAATTCGGTGCATGAACGACTGATCGACGCGATGCGCATCCTTGCTGCGCCCTCAGGGCGCATGCACTTTGCCGGTATGCTAGAATCGGAAGAAGACCTGGTGACATTGAACTACCTTGTCGATTGCGCCGTCCAGGCCGGCTGCAAGACAAAGCTTATCGCCATGCGTGATATCGGCGTCGACGACAGCCAGCGGCTGATAGATCTTCAAGACGAACCCATCGACTGCATATTCAAGCTTTATCCACTCGAAGATATGGTGCGCGAGCCTTTCGGTCGTTATCTACCGCTAACCCCCACGCGGATAATCGAGCCGCTGTGGAAACTGACACTGTCGAATAAAGGACTTCTGCCAGTCCTATGGGAGATGTTTCCCGGCCACGAAAATCTCCTCCCTGCCTATTTCGAAGACGATCCGCGCATCGACGACCTTGGCGATCGCTATGTCCGTAAACCGTTGCTGTCACGCGAAGGCGCGAATGTGACGCTCGTCAGCCACGAAGCCGGAGCTGGCATATATCACGTCGAGGGACCCTACGGCGAAGAAGGATATATAAGACAGGCGTTGCATCTCCTTCCCCGCTTCGGCAACGACTGGACTGTGATCGGCTCGTGGATTGTCGCCGGCAAGCCCGCTGGCATCGGCATTCGTGAGGACGATACGCCCGTCACCCGCGATACGTCTCGCTTCGTGCCGCACTACATACTCGATACCTGAGTTCCAGGAAAAACCACGAGACGCGGAAGGGAAAAAGCCGAGCGTGGGCAGATCACCTCGCCCTGTCATCCATCGCTTCCCGAATTCCTGTCGATTCCGCGATTTATGGGGTTCCGTTTGCAAATACATTTGCCTATAAGCCGCTTCTAGCCTGAAAAGACATGCCCATGCGCCCCGGCCGGTGACCTCCCACCCTGGCCGGTTTTTCGCGCAACAAAAAAACGGATGTGAGCCCATGCCGAAGCGCCAAGATATCAAATCGATCCTCATCATCGGCGCAGGACCGATTGTTATCGGACAGGCCTGTGAGTTCGACTATTCCGGTACACAGGCCTGCAAGGCGCTCAGGGAGGAAGGCTATCGCGTCATCCTCGTCAACTCCAATCCGGCAACGATCATGACTGATCCGGGCCTGGCGGACGCGACCTATGTCGAACCGATCACCCCGGAAGTGGTCGCCAAGATCATCGCCAAGGAACGCCCGGATGCGCTGCTGCCGACCATGGGCGGCCAGACGGCACTAAACACGGCGCTCTCGCTGAAGCGCATGGGTGTGCTCGACCGCTATAATGTCGAGATGATCGGCGCCAAGCCGGCCGCCATCGACATGGCCGAAGACCGCGCTCTTTTCCGCGAGGCCATGGCCCGCATCGGCCTCGAAACCCCGCGGTCGATGCTGGCGAACGCCACTGACATCAAGGATGCCGACCGCAAGACGCATGAGGCCGAGCGCACCAAGCTGAAGGCACAGCTTTCCGGCGCCGAACTCGACAAGGCGCTGGACGAGCTGGAGAACCAGTGGAACCTCGGCGAAAGCGACCGCAAGCAGCACTACATGAACCACGCCATGGCGATCGCCGCCCAGGCGCTCGATCATGTCGGCCTGCCTGCAATCATCCGTCCTTCGTTCACGCTCGGCGGCACCGGCGGCGGCATTGCCTATAACCGCTCCGAATTCTTCGACATCGTCGGCGGCGGCCTCGATGCTTCGCCGACCACGGAAGTGCTCATCGAAGAATCGGTTCTCGGCTGGAAGGAATTCGAGATGGAAGTGGTCCGCGACAAGGCGGACAACTGCATCATCATCTGCTCGATCGAAAACATCGACCCGATGGGCGTTCATACCGGCGATTCGATCACTGTCGCTCCGGCGCTGACGCTGACCGACAAGGAATACCAGATCATGCGCAACGCCTCGATCGCGGTTCTGCGCGAGATCGGCGTCGAGACCGGCGGTTCGAACGTGCAATTCGCCGTCAATCCGAAAGACGGCCGCCTCGTCGTCATCGAAATGAACCCGCGCGTATCGCGCTCCTCCGCGCTCGCATCGAAGGCCACCGGTTTTCCCATCGCCAAGGTCGCTGCCAAGCTGGCGATCGGCTATACGCTGGACGAACTCGAAAACGATATCACCGGCGGCGCCACACCGGCATCGTTCGAACCGTCGATCGATTACGTCGTCACGAAAATTCCGCGGTTCGCCTTCGAGAAATTCCCGGGCGCCTCGCCGGTGCTGACCACAGCAATGAAGTCGGTCGGCGAAGTCATGGCGATCGGCCGCACCTTCGCGGAATCGCTGCAGAAGGCGCTTCGCGGCCTTGAAACCGGCCTGACAGGCCTCGACGAGATCGAGATCCCCGATTT
The DNA here is from genome assembly GCF_003627755.1 of Rhizobium jaguaris. NCBI lineage: Bacteria > Pseudomonadati > Pseudomonadota > Alphaproteobacteria > Hyphomicrobiales > Rhizobiaceae > Martinezella > Martinezella jaguaris. The sequence continues at coordinate 2,798,508 of NZ_CP032694.1, forward strand.
CGAGGAAGGCGAAGCCAGCCAGAACGCCATCCGCGCCGCCATCGGCACGCCGACGCCGGATCGCCTGCGCATGGTTGCCCAGGCGCTGCGCCTCGGCATGTCGCCGGAAGAGGTGCATGAAGGCAGCAAGATCGATCCCTGGTTCATCGCACAGTTGAAGAACATCATCGATATGGAAGCCCGCATCCGCGAACACGGCCTGCCGAACGATGCCTCCAACCTTCGCATGCTGAAGGCCATGGGTTTTTCCGACGCGCGCCTCGCGACGCTGACGGGCAAGCGCCCAAAGGAGGTGGCGGAACTGCGCAACCGGCTGAACGTCCGCCCGGTCTTCAAGCGCATCGACACTTGCGCCGCCGAGTTCGCCTCGCCTACCGCCTATATGTACTCGACCTACGAAACGCCCTTCGTCGGCGTTGCCCGCTCGGAAGCGCAGGTTTCTGACCGCAAGAAAGTCGTCATCCTCGGCGGCGGTCCGAACCGCATCGGCCAGGGCATCGAGTTCGACTATTGCTGCTGCCATGCAGCCTTCGCGCTGAAGGATGCCGGCTATGAAGCAATCATGATCAACTGCAACCCCGAAACCGTCTCGACGGATTACGACACCTCGGACCGACTTTATTTCGAACCGCTCACTGCTGAGGACGTGATCGAGATCCTGAAGATGGAGCAGGAAAACGGCGAACTGGTCGGCGTTATCGTCCAGTTCGGCGGCCAGACGCCGCTGAAGCTTGCGGAAGCCTTGGAAAAGAACGGCATCCCGATCCTCGGCACGGCGCCCGACGCGATCGACCACGCCGAAGACCGCGACCGCTTCCAGAAGCTTTTGATGAAGCTTGACCTCAACCAGCCGAACAACGGCATCGCCTATTCGGTGGAGCAGGCCCGCCTCGTTGCAGCCGAAATCGGCTTCCCGCTAGTGGTGCGCCCGTCCTACGTGCTCGGCGGCCGCGCGATGCAGATCATCCACTCGGAAAGCATGCTGCAGACGTATCTTCTCGACACCGTGCCGGAGCTCGTGCCGGAAGACATCAAGCAGCGCTATCCGAACGACAAGACCGGCCAGATCAATACCCTGCTCGGCAAGAACCCGCTGCTGTTCGACAGCTATCTCGCCAACGCCATCGAAGTCGACGTCGACTGCCTGTCCGACGGCACCGATGTCTACGTTGCAGGCATCATGGAGCATATCGAAGAGGCCGGTATTCACTCGGGCGACTCGGCCTGCTCGCTGCCGCCGCGCACGCTATCGCCCGCAATGATCGATGAGCTGGAGCGGCAGGCGAAGGCCATGGCCAAGGCGCTGAACGTTGGCGGGTTGATGAACGTGCAATTCGCCATCAAGGACGACACGGTCTACGTTTTGGAAGTCAACCCCCGCGCCTCCCGTACCGTTCCCTTCGTCGCCAAGACCATCGGTGCACCGATCGCCAAGATCGCCGCGCGCGTCATGGCTGGTGAAAAGCTGGACGCGACCTTCGCCGCCTACGGCGAAAAGCCGGATCCGCGGAAACTCAAACATATCGCCGTCAAGGAAGCTGTCTTCCCCTTCGCCCGCTTCCCCGGCGTCGATACCCTGCTCGGACCGGAAATGCGTTCGACCGGCGAAGTCATCGGCCTGGATACCGATTTTGCGCTGGCCTTCGCCAAGTCACAGCTCGGCGCCGGCGTCGAGCTGCCGCGTGACGGGACCGTCTTCGTCTCCGTGCGCGACGACGACAAGCCGCGTGTTCTGCCCGCCATCCGCATGTTGGCCGAGCTGGGCTTCAAAATGCTCGCAACCGGCGGCACCCAGCGCTTCCTCGCTGAAAACGGCATCGAGGCGACCAAGATCAACAAGGTGCTGGAAGGCCGCCCGCATATCGAGGATGCCATCCGCAACCGCCAGGTTCAGCTTGTCATCAACACGACCGACAGCAACAAGGCGATCTCGGACTCGAAATCGCTGCGCCGCGCCACACTGATGCAGAAGGTGCCTTACTACACCACCATGGCCGGTGCCGAAGCCGCGGCCATGGCGATCAAGGCACTGAAGGCCGGTAACCTCGAAGTCCAGCCTTTGCAGAACTACTTCTGAGACTGAGTAGTTGTTCACGATGACGGAGCCCAAATAGCGGCTTCGTCATCGCTTGTAATGGCGGGCGCCTCCCGCTTCAGAAAATCCACCAGCACGTGGACCGCAGGCGGCATGTGGCGCTGACGGGAATAATAGAGGTGCCATCCTGGAAAGGATGGCGAATAGTCCTCCAGCAGGGGAACGAGCCAGCCGGCTTCAATAAAAGGCCGCATGAGCTGCTCCGCCCAATAGGCGATACCGACACCCTGGAGCGCTGCCGATACAGCAAAGGCGCGATCCGAAACCACGAGCGGCCGTTGACCGCGACAGTGAACCATTGGCCGTTGAGCTGAAAATCCCAACTGTAGATGCCTCTGCTTCCCGATTGCCGCCAATTGATACAGCGATGCTGCAGGAGATCTGCCGGTGTCTCGGGGCAACCATGCTGGGCTATATATTCCGGCGAAGCCACCGCAATCTGCCGTAGATGCGGTCCGAGCGGCACGGCGATCATGTCGTTTTCAAGGAGCTCGCCAAGGCGGATGCCGACGTCGAAGCCCGCCTCGACGATATTGGTGACGGTGTCGTCGATGGCGAGATCGAGCGTGATCTCCGGATAGGCCTGGTGGAAGCGGCCAAGCACCGGCTCGATGAGGGTTGTGGCGGCGAGTCGCGGCACATGTAGACGCACGGTGCCGCGTGGCGTACTGCTAAGGCTCCCGAGCTCCTCGACCGCCGCGTCCATCTCCGCCATTGCCGGGCGAATGCGTTCGATCAACCGCCTTCCGGCATCGGTCGACGACACGCTGCGTGTCGTGCGATTGAGAAGCCGCACGCCGAAACGCTCTTCCAGCTCCCGAATCCGCTGGCTGAGCATCGAGGGGGAAATGCGGAGCTGGGCCGCGGCGCGGGCGAAGGTACCGAGCTCCACGATGGTGATGAAGGCCCTGAGGTCGGCATATTCGCTGCCGCGCATTTGAACTCCGATTATGCCGCAATCTCTAAAGAGTGTTTTTAGTTTATAGCAGATAGTCCGCAGGGCGATATCGGTTTAGAGAGTCCCTTATTTCGTGCGAATGCCCTCCCACGCGTTCGCCTCTCTCCTGAAAAACAGGTCATCGTCAAATGTCCGATATAGAAATGATGGAGGCGCAAGCCTCCAATGAGGCACGGCCGTTCATGGTGCTTTTTGCCTCCATGACCGGCATCATGCTGGTTTCGCTCGACGTCTCGGTGGTCAACGTCGCCGTCGAATCGCTGCAGTCCTCTTTTCGCGTGCCGCTTGAAGAGTTGCAGTGGGTGCTGAACGCCTACACGCTTTCCTATGCCACTTTCCTCCTCAGCGCCGGCGCGCTCAGCGACCGCATCGGCGCCCGCCCCACCTTCCTCTGGGGTTTCGGCATTTTCCTTGCTGCTTCGCTCGTCTGCGGCGCTGCCCCCAATTTCCTGACCCTGACGCTGGCGCGCGTGGCGCAGGGATTGGGAGCGGCATTGTTGGTTCCTTCCGCCATGGCATTGCTCCAACGCGCCTTTCCTGAAAGCCGGGAACGCGCCAAGGCCGTTGGTCTCTGGGCTGGCTCGGGAAGCCTCGCCATCGCTGCGGGTCCGCTGGTCGGCGGCGCCTTGATCAGCCTCGTCGGCTGGCGAACGATTTTCCTCATGAACGTGCCGATCGGCATCATCGGCATCTGGTTGACGCTTCGTCACGGCCCGACGCTGCTCGCGAGAGTAAAGCGCGATTTTGACCTCGCCGGACAATTCACCGCAGCTGCCGCGCTTGCGTGCCTGACAGCCGCGGTGTCGTATGCCGACGTCGCCGGCAGCGGCGCCTGGATCGCCGGCGGCTTGATCGTAGCCGCCCTGTTTGCCGCCGCCTTCCTTTATATCGAGAGCAGCATCCGCCAACCCACGGTCCCGCTCGGCCTGTTCCGCAACACCGGCTTCACGGTCGCGACGGTCGCAGGCTTTATCCTGAACTTCGTCTTCTATGGAATGATCTTCGTCTTCAGCCTGTTCTTCCAAACCGTGCAGGGTAAATCCGCCTTTGCGACTGGCGGCGCCTTTGTGCCGATGAGTGCCGTGATCATGATCGTCAATGTCGTGGCCGGCCGGCTGGCCGCGCATTTCGGCATCCGGCCGACCATGATGATCGGCCTGCTGTTGGCGACGGTCGACTACGCCGCCATGTGTTTCATCGGCGCCGATGCCAGTCTCTTCCTGGTCGCTCCCACCTTTATGATCGCCGGAGCAGGCATCGCCCTCGCCATCCCCTCGGTTATGGCGGCGACACTGGCCTATGCCGATCCGCAATCCGTCGGCGTCGCTTCAGGCGTCGTAAATGCCTCAAGACAGGTCGGCGGCGCGATTGGCGTCGCCCTGTTCAGCGCCATCATCGGCACCGCAGCCGGCAGCGAATTCGTCGCCGAGATGCATGTCGCGAGCATCATCTCCGCCGTTGGCCTGATTATTGCTGCAGCTTGCGTCATCTTGATCATGCCGACACTCCGTCATGCGGAGACCCCGCCAACGAGCGGGATGACGGAGCATTAGCGAAGACATGCCTCTGCCCCGCTCAGTGATTGGCAAGCGCTCCAACCCGCCGGCGGATGTGTGCATAAAATCAGGCTTCAGCGAGTATCGGCCCGGACCGGCCTCGCCATAAGTCACCGAATTTTCTGGAAATCGTCTGTCGCAATCTGCTATAGATGACAGAATAATGGCTCTGTATGGTTCCGAAGTACCGCTTCGGGACCTGTTTTCTTTTGTGTCTGCGACAGAGCAACGCAGGGAGTGAAGGACAAGAAAAATGGTTGAAAAGGTACCGATGACGCAGAACGGGTTCGTCAAGCTGCAGGAAGAGCTGCGCTGGCGTCAGCAGGAAGAGCGCCCGCGAATCATCGAAGCAATTTCGGAAGCGCGCGCCCATGGCGATCTTTCCGAAAACGCCGAGTACCATGCCGCCAAGGAAGCCCAAAGCCACAACGAAGGCCGCATCAGCGAACTCGAAGACCTGACAGCGCGCGCCGAGGTCATCGATCTCGCCAAGATGTCGGGCTCGAAGATCAAATTCGGCGCCAAGGTGAAACTCGTCGACGAAGACACCGAAGAAGAGAAGATCTATCAGATCGTCGGCGACCAGGAAGCCGACGTGAAGGCCGGCCGCATTTCCATCTCCTCGCCGATCGCCCGCGCTCTGATCGGCAAGGAAGTCGGCGATTCCATCGAGGTCAACGCCCCCGGCGGCGCCAAGGCCTACGAAATCCTCTCCGTCACCTGGGGCTGATCGCCCGTGCGCGATCGCGACGCATCGCACGCAAGCGATCTCAGCGAGATCGAGGTCATTGCGACGAACTTCAAACGCCGGCTGTCCGGCGTTACGTCGACGATCGTGCAGTTGATCCCGAAGCAGATCGAACTCGGCTGCCATATCGCCACGCTCGGTCCAGGCTTGCCGGAAGATCTGCCCAAGCTCGGCTGGGCACGGCTTCCTGGCCTCTGGACAAAGCCGCGCCGCCACCGTGTCCGTGTCTGGCATGCCCGCCGCAATAACGAGATGCTGGTCGGCCTGTTGCTGCGCTCCGTGCTGCGCATGCCGCTGAAACTGGTCTTCACCTCGGCCGCCCAGCGTCGCCACACTGCCTATACGCGTTGGCTGATTCGCCGCATGGACGCCGTGATCGCCACGAGCACCCGCTCCGGCAGCTTCCTGCAAGTGCCGCACACCGTCATCCAACACGGCATCGACCTGAACATGTTTCATCCGCCGGAAGTGCCCGGCGACCGCATGACCTCCACCGGCCTGCCCGGCACTTATCTGATCGGCTGCTTCGGTCGCGTTCGTCATCAAAAGGGGACGGATCTCTTCGTCAAGGCGATGATAGAGCTCCTGCCACGCTACCCAGACTGGACCGCCGTCATCTGCGGTCGGGTAACTGCCGAACATCGCGGTTTCGGCGACGAGCTGGTGAAGATGGTGGCCGCAGCCGGCCTCAGTGATCGCATCCGCTTTCTCGGTGAAGTCGACGATATCAGACCTTGGTATCGCCGCGCGACACTCTATGTCGCCCCTTCCCGCAACGAAGGTTTCGGCCTGACGCCTCTGGAGGCCATGGCCTCGCGCACCGTCGTCGTCGCCTCCGATGCGGGCGCCTATGCCGAACTGATCGTGCCTGGGGAAACCGGTGCAGTCGTACCCGCTGGCGATGGGGAGGCGTTGACCAAGGCCATCGCCTGGTATCTAGCCAATCCCGAACAGGCACTTCAACAGGGTGAAAACGCGGTGCGTCACGTGCGCAGCGAATTCGCGCTCGAAAAGGAAGCGACTGCGATCGGCGACATCTATCGGCAATTGCTCGGCGCCGCCCGCTGAACACGCGGGCTTACTGGAGCAATTCCAGGAAAAGTGCGAAGCGGTTTTCCGTCCGGAATTGCGTAAAAACAAAGGGCTAGAGGTCGATACGGTTGCGCTCGATGAAATCGATCATCGCCCGATCCTCGACCAGATCTTCCTCGATACTTTTGACGATCGATAAAACCTTGTCCCGGTACTTGGTCGGCGAGGCATCGTAGGACCATCCGCGGGCCAGCTTCGCCATCAGCTCTTCGCGGGATTTGGTGTAATAGTGATTGAGCTGCAGGAACCCGTTCGAATAGAAATCCGGCGATTTCCGTGCGCGGCGCGCGAACCGCTTTCCGGCATCGTTCGCCGTCAGATCGCCGTATGCGCGTGTCTTGAACTGATGCACGCTGACTTCGATCACCTCGCAGGGATCGACGATACACTTGAAATTGCTGACATTTTCCTTGCGGGTCATCGGATCGGCGCCACGCATCGTGTAGTTCAAAGCCAGCGGACCACCAGGCGGCGTTTCATGGCCGCTGGTCGCAAACATGTGCCATGGCAGCGAAACATTCGGAAAGTCGCCCACAGCTTCGAGCGCCTGCTCCACCGTGCGCCCCTCTTTCGGCAGCAGGAATTCGTCGACGTCGATGAATGCCATCCAGCGGTATGCGCCGCCGAAATTAAGTATCGCGTGGGCAAAGACGATGACCTGACCGTTCAACGGCGCGCCTGTGGTTGCGTCGGTCATGCGTCCGGTCCAAGGGATGATTGTTAGCGTGTCGGGATCGAGGAGACCGCGCAGAATGGTGAGGGTTTCATCCGTGGAGCCATTATCATAAATATAGAAGTGACGAATACCGACAGCCTGGTGGAAGCGCACCCATTCCTCAATGTAGCGCGCCTCGTCCTTGACACAAACGGCAATCGCGATGCCGTGCCGACCCTCCTGCGGCTTCGGCGGATCGATTGTAAGCTGCTTCGCGTCCGATATCTTGGGCTTCAGCCACCCCATGTGTCCGTTCCCTGCAACTCAGACCGTCGATACCGCGGCAAACCGCGCATCATAACCAAATCCATATTTCAATAGCGCCGAAACCGGCGAATAGTTGACAAATGTCACGCCTCGTTCCGACCCGATTTTCTTTGCCAAAACAAAATGTTCGAGGATGCGATCTTCGGCGCGGGCGATGCCCGAAAAGGCGGTTTCATCGCTGGTTTCATAAAAGCGCGGCTCACGGGCATTGGAAATGTCGATGCCGAGGAAGCCAATCGTTTTGGGCGAGCAATAAAGCGCGAACTGCAGTGCTGACACCGCAACAGAGCCGCCTTGGAAAACGCCGCGATCCGGTGCAAAGGAAAAGCCGGCGGAGCCGGTTGTATTGAGCCGCACGAAATCGAGCCGCTTCATGTCATCGATGGAACGACGACGTGCGCCATATGGCTTGCGGATGTCGTCGATCAGAATAACCGTCTTGTCCGCCAGCCAGCGGCTGTCGAGCTCCGAAATCGCCCTCAGCACGGCGACGGAAAACAGGCAGATCGTGCCGGACCTGATCTCACGCAGCATCATTTCCGAATGCCGCCAGACGAAACGCTCGTCCTCCACGGCGATGGCAAGCGGCGTCGCGATCTGCTCGCCGATCAATCCAATGGCGCCATTCAACAGAATGGCGCTGCCTTTCTCCAGTTCGGCCAGATCGCAGTCCCGGATCGAGGGGCCGGAACCGACGACATGGATGATTCCACTGGACCGTTCGCGTAAACGGTCTGCGGAGGAAAGGTCGGCAATCTTCGTGCGGCGATAAAATACCTCCCCTGCGCCGTTCCTCCGGACGATATTGAGTCCTGGAAACCCGTCCTGCACATGGCCGCGCGAACCGCCGAGCAGCAGGCGTACGCCGGTCTTGATCAGCGATCGGTGCCAGGGGCGGTCAGCCATCGTCTCAGAGCTCCACTAGGCCGAGTTTCTTCACTTGTCGGATGGTCAGCATGGTGCGCACCGTATCGACATGCTCATTCGCTGTCAGCACTTCGATGACGAAATCCTGAAACCGGGTGAGGTTTTCCGCAACACAATGCAGCAGGAAATCGCTGTCGCCGGACACCATCCATGCCTGGCGCACGAGCGGCCATTCCGCCGTCGCATTGGCAAAAGCCTTCAGGTTTGCTTCCGATTGATGCTTAAGGCCGACCATGCAGAATGCAACGAGATCGAAGCCGAGCTTCGGACTGTTGAGCATGGCATGATAACCCTCGATGACACCCGCCTCTTCCAGCTTGCGCACCCTGCGGAGACAGGGCGGCGCTGAGATGCCGACACGGTCGGCAAGCTCGACATTGGTCATGCGACCGTCGCGCTGCAGTTCCCGCAAGATCTTGATATCGATGGCGTCGAGTTCAGCCCGCAGCACTTTTATTGCCTTTCCTTAATTCCCACCGGCAGCTTCTATACTTTCTTTAAATCCCCTACGGCAGCTTCTATATAAAGCGGGGAAATACGCAAGAAAGTTTCCCTCGCGTAACCGAATCTTACACAAAGCAGATTTGCCCTGTTAGTAATGCAAGGCTGCCCTTGAATAAATGCATAAGGCAATCATAAATGGGTCGGCGGATCGTGAAATCGCCTGCTTTGCCCATTTTGAAGCCGACGCTTGCGAAACGCTGAGATTGAAAGGACTTATTATGACTGCCCGCCACACCAAGGTGCTCATTATCGGCTCCGGCCCCGCCGGCTATACGGCCGCGGTCTATGCGGCGCGCGCCATGCTGAAGCCGGTTCTGATCGCCGGCCTTGAACAGGGTGGCCAGCTTATGATCACCACGGATGTCGAAAACTATCCGGGCTTCGCTGATCCGATCCAGGGGCCGTGGCTGATGGAGCAGATGCTGCAGCAGGCACAACATGTTGGCGCCGAGATCGTCAACGATCTCGTGACCGAAGTCGACACCAATCAGCGCCCCTTTGTCGCGCGTACCGACAGCGGCCAGGTCTGGACCGCCGACACGCTGATCATCGCGACCGGCGCCAAGGCAAAGTGGCTGGGCATCGAGAGCGAACAGCATTTCCAGGGCTTTGGCGTTTCTGCCTGTGCTACCTGCGACGGCTTCTTCTATCGCAACAAGGATGTGATCGTAGTCGGCGGTGGCAACAGTGCTGTCGAGGAAGCGCTCTATCTTTCCAACATCGCCAAGTCGGTCACCGTCGTGCATCGCCGCGATTCGTTCCGCGCCGAAAAAATCCTGCAGGAGCGCCTGTTCGCAAAGCCGAACGTTAAGGTCCTCTGGAACACGGAAGTCGCCGAAATTACCGGCACGCCGGCCAAGCCGCCGATGCCGCCGTCGGTTTCCGGCGCACGCCTGCGCGACACCCGCATGGGCGTTGTCACCGACGTGACCATCGACGGCGTTTTCGTCGCCATCGGCCACGCACCGGCGACCGAGCTTTTCAAGGGCAAGCTGAAACTCAAGGACAATGGCTATTTGTGGACCGCACCGGATTCGACGGCGACCAGTGTCGCGGGCATTTATGCAGCCGGCGACGTGACCGATGATACGTTCCGACAGGCGGTCACCGCAGCGGGGATGGGCTGCATGGCGGCGCTTGAGGCGGAACGCTACCTGACTGGGCATATGCCCGTCGCCGTGGCTGCGGAGTGATGCAGCCGATGAGGGGAAACGGCATGCCATTGGACTGGGACAAGCTGCGTATCTTTCACGCGGCTGCCGAAGCGGGTTCGTTCACACACGCGGCCGACAAACTGCATTTGTCCCAATCCGCCATCAGCCGACAGGTTAGCGCACTCGAGCAGGATGTCGGTATCAAGCTGTTTCATCGCCATGCCCGCGGCCTGATCCTGACTGAACAGGGCGAACTGCTTTACCGCACCGCGCATGACGTGCTCTTGAAGCTCGAAACGGTCAAGATGCAATTGACTGAGACGACTGACAAGCCAAGCGGCAAGCTGCGCGTGACGACAACGGTCGGCCTCGGCCAGGGCTGGCTGACCGACAAGATCCAGGAATTCCTGCAGCTTTATCCCGACATGTCGATCCAGCTCATCCTCGACAATGAGGAGTTGGACGTGAACATGCGCCATGCCGACTGCGCCATCCGTCTGCGCCAGCCGCAGCAGTCGGATTTGATCCAGCGCAAGCTCTTCACCGTGCATATGCATGTCTACGCTGCTCCCTCCTACATCAACCGCCACGGCGAGCCGCAATCGGTGGAGGATCTGGACAATCACCGCATCATCAGCTTCGGCGAACCGGCGCCGAACTATCTGCTCGACGTCAACTGGCTGGAGATCGCCGGCCGCTCGTCCGATAACAAGCGCGCTCCGCATCTGCAGATCAACAGCCAGACCTCGATCAAGCGCGCCTGCCTGCTCGGCATCGGCATAGCGGTGCTGCCGGACTACATTGTCGGCCGCGACCCTGGACTCATTCAGCTCGCGATCAATGCCGACGTGCCGTCCTTTGACACCTATTTCTGCTATCCCGACGAAATGAAAAATGCCGCCAAACTCAAGGTTTTCCGGGATTTTATCGTTTCGAAGGCACGAAATTGGAACTTTTAAGTTAGCTAAGACTCTGGGAAACCAGTCTTTTTTCGCGGCGATACATCTGCCACGCGTATGATGCATGGCTGATATGCACAAATGAGAGTTGAAGCGTGCCCAATTAACTACCATATCGCAATTAGCTGATGCACATGGTGGCTTTTCCTCCCAGTTCCACCGCATTGGCTGTTCCCCTCTGGAGGTTTTTAACCTTCATACCTATAGGGCCCTGGTTGTTACCGGCGGCCCTTTTTTTTGCCTTTTTGCGCCGGACGTAGCAAATGCATAACTGCCATGCACAAAAAAGCATTGCGCACTGCACAAATTAGCATCATACAGCACACAGCTGATGCACATGGTGGCTTTTCCTCCCAGTTCCACCGCAGCAGCTGTTCCCCTCTGGAGGTTTTTAACCTTCACACCTATAGGGCCCTGGTTTATTCCGGTGGCCCTCTTTTTTTGCCCAATTTCTGAGCACGGCATCAAAGTGCCTTGCATAAAATAATTTGCTGCGGCGCACCTTGATATATCGAAAATCGACGATACATAAATCGTCTCTTTTCGATATTCACCTGGTGAACGCCATGGACAAAACTGAGATACTGAAGGCATTGGCCCATCCGGCCAGGCTCGAAATCCTCAACCAGCTCAAAGATCCGCAAATACATTTTCCGACCCAGGAACATCCATTGGAGCTGGGCGTCTGTGCAAGTCAGTTCGAGCGTTGCGGCCTGTCGCAATCCACCGTCTCCGCCCATCTCGGCACCTTACATCGCGCCGGCCTGGTGACCACCAGACGTCTCGGCCAGTGGATTTTCTATAAGCGCAATGAGGAAACCATCGCTGAATTCCTCGCAACCCTGCAAAAGGAACTTTGACATGCCGCTTGCGCTCCTCGTCCTGGCACTGAGCTCCTTTGCCATCGGAACGACTGAATTCGTCATCATGGGCCTGCTGCCCGAAGTCTCCACCGATCTGTCCGTCACCATTCCCCAAGCCGGCTGGCTGGTCACCGGTTATGCGTTGGCGGTGGCGATTGGTGCGCCGATCATGGCTGTTTCCACGGCGCATCTCCGCCGCCGTTCGGCATTGATCATGCTGATGGGTTTCTTCATCCTCGGCAATCTTCTCTGCGCGATCGCACCCGGCTATTGGGTCTTGATGATCGCTCGCATCGTCACCGCGCTTTGCCATGGCGCCTTCTTCGGCATCGGCTCGGTCGTTGCCGCAAGCCTCGTCGCGGAAGACCGGAAGGCTCGCGCCGTCGCGTTGATGTTCACTGGTCTGACGCTTGCCAATGTGCTCGGCGTGCCGCTCGGCACCGCATTCGGCCAGGCCTTCGGCTGGCGCGCACCCTTCTGGATAGTCACCCTGCTCGGCGTCGCTTCGCTTGCCGGCTTGATGCTTGTCCTGCCCAAAGGCGAGGAAGTCCGCCACGGCAATCTTGGGCGCGAGATCTCGGCGCTGCGCGGCGTCGGTCTGTGGCTGTCGCTGTTGACAACGGTGTTCTTCTCCGCGGCGATGTTCGCACTGTTCACCTATATTGCGCCGCTGCTGCGCGACATCACCGGCGTTTCGCCGCAGTGGGTAACGTTGACGCTGTTGCTGATCGGTGTCGGCCTGACCATCGGCAATCTTATCGGCGGCAAACTGGCGGACTGGCGTCTCGGCGCCACGCTTGCCGGCGTCTTCGCGGCAATCGCGCTGACCTCCGCCATCTTCAGCATCACCAGTCACTCCTTCATTCCCGCCGAGATCACCCTCTTCCTCTGGGCTGCGGCAAGCTTCGCCGCCGTACCGGCGCTACAGATCAATGTCGTCAGTTTCGGCAAGGATGCGCCGAACCTGGTGTCGACGATCAACATCGGCGCCTTCAATACCGGCAATGCGCTCGGCGCCTGGGTCGGTGGTGCGGTCATCGACGCCGGCTTCTCGCTATCACATGTGCCGCTTGCCGGCTCCGTCATGGCGATCCTCGGCTTTATCACCGTGGTGTTGACCTTCGCGACTGCCAGAGCGAAGGGCGCCGCGCTCGCCTCCTCCTAAGACCCCTCCTCATCCTCCCGCATAGCAAGAAAGGACCTTCCATGACCAAACTCTTCGAACCGACGAAACTTGGCGATATCTCCCTCGCCAACCGCATCGTCATGGCGCCGCTGACGCGCAATCGCTCTCCGAATGCCGTTCCGAACGACCTGAACGTCAAATACTACGCCCAGCGCGCCACGGCGGGCCTGATCATCACCGAAGCGACGGCCATCACCCATCAGGGCCAGGGCTATGCCGACGTACCCGGTCTCTACACCAAGGAAGCCCTCGACGGCTGGAAGAAAGTGACTGATGCCGTGCATGCCAAGGGCGGCAAGATCGTCGTGCAGATGTGGCATGTCGGCCGTATCTCCCACACCACGCTGCAGCCGAACGGCGGCAAGCCTGTCTCCTCCACCTCCAAGCGCGCCAACGCCAAGACTTACCTGGTTAACGGCGACGGCAGCGGCGGCTTTACCGATGTCTCCGAGCCACGCGCTCTCGAGGCCTCGGAAATTCCAGGCATCATTGAAGATTACCGCAAGGCCGCCCGCGCCGCGATCGAAGCCGGTTTTGATGGCGTCGAAATTCATGGGGCCAACGGCTACCTCATCGACCAATTCCTGCGCGCCGACGTCAACGACCGCACCGACCAGTATGGCGGCTCGATCGAAAACCGCGCCCGCTTCCTCTTCGAAGTGGTTGACGCTGTCGCCAAGGAAGTCGGCGCCGGCCGCACCGCGATCCGCATCTCGCCGGTAACGCCATCAGGTGATTCCAGCGATCCCCATCCGCAGACACTTTTCACCTATGTCGTCGAGGGTCTGGCCAAGTATGGCCTCGCCTATATTCACGTCGTCGAAGGCCAGACCAGCGGCGCGCGTGACTTCCTGCCCTTCGACTATGATGCCCTGCACACTGCTTACAAGGTTGCGGGCGGCACGTCGGCTTGGATGCTCAACAACGGCTACAATCGCGAGATGGCGATAGAAGCGGTCGAAAGCGGCAAAGCCGACGTCGTCGCCTTCGGCAAGCCCTTCATTTCCAACCCGGACCTCGTTCGCCGGCTGAAGGAAAACGCGCCGCTCGCAGCGCTCAACCAGGCAACGCTCTATGGCGGTGGCGCAAACGGCTACGCCGACTACCCGACTCTGGACGAAGTGGCTTAACTCCCACCGCTCCGGCCATGTTGGAAAATCCCGCTGCAAGGCGGGATTTTCTTTTTGGGGATAGCCGCTAGAGTGCACGCATGTTTGAGCACTATCTGAAGCGCTGGTCGCTGACGCCGGATGGCGAAGCGATCATTACTCGTTCCAGCCATCTCCTGCCGGTTATCTGGCGCGGCTTGCCCGCCATGCTGAAAGTCGCGCTCGATATCGACGAGAAACTCGGCAGCCAGGTCTTGCGCTGGTGGGACGGCGACGGCGCCGCGCATGTCTACGAACATGACGGCGATGCCGCTCTCCTGGAACGGGCGACCGGACCGGGCTCGCTGCTGACGATGGCGATGGAAGGCGGTGATGACGAGGCAAGCCGGATCATCTGTCGCACGGCCGGAAAGCTTCATGCGCCGCGGGCAACGCCGTTGCCGGATCTGGTTCCGCTTGACCGCTGGTTTCGCGAGCTTGAGCCGGCCGCACGTACTCATGGCGGTCTTCTCGCCACCTGCGCCGATATTGCGCGTCACCTGCTCGAGGATCAACGCGACCCTACAGTGCTGCACGGCGACATCCACCACGAAAATATCATGGATTTCGGCCCCCGCGGCTGGCTCGCCATCGACCCGAAGCGCGTCTACGGCGAACGCAGTTACGATTTCGCCAATACCTTCTGCAACCCGGAACTTCCCATCGTCACCGCCCCCGGCCGTCTGCAGCGGCAATTGCCGATCGTCTGTGCCGAAGCGAAGCTGGAGCCGAAGCGGATGCTGCGGTGGATCGTCGCCTATGCCGGCCTTTCCGCCGCTTGGTTCCTCAGCGACGGCGATGCCAGAAATGCCGAGTCGGATTTCAGCGTCGCCAGGATCGCGCTCACCGAACTCCAGATCTGACCCCGCGCCTCAGCGCGCCGGCAAGCAGCCGATTGCCACAAGGCTTGCCTTCACCGCCACCTCGATGGGGGTATGCGGTTCTTCGCCAAGGACTGCCACCAGCTTGTCGTTCCGCATCTGCAACGGCACTTTCCAGAGATAGCGCATTTCCCGCAATTCTCTCATGACCGTTACGAAGGGTGCGGCGAGCGGCAGGATCCACCAGGGAAAGGCCTTCACCTTGACCTTGTGCCCGACGACACGTTCGATCGCAGCAACCATCTGCCGACCGTCTCCATCCCAATGACCGCGCATGTGGTAGACAGCGAAGGCAGGAAGCGCGTCACCCTTCTCGATCAGGCGGGCCATCGTTTCGGCAACATCCGGCAGATAGGCCCATTGATGGCCGATGCCGGCGCGGCCCGGATTGCTCACTGATGTCACCGGCTTGCCGGGCTTGACGATGCCCTGCGAAAACCAACTGTTGGTGGCTTGGCCGAAGAAATCACCGGCGCGCACAATGATGACGGACGTGCCGCTTTCCGCCGCGGCCTTCAGCCGCTTCTCCATCTCGACGCGAATCGCACCCTTGCGCGTCCGCGGGTTCTGCGGACTGTCCTCCGTAACGTTAGGAAAGACATCAGGGCCGAAATTATAAACCGTGCCGGGGAGGACGATCCGTGCACCAACCGCTTTTGCCGCTGCAATCGTGCTGTTCAGCATCGGCAGCACGAGTTGCGCCCAGTTCCGGTAGCCGGGCGGGTTGACGGCATGCACGATCACGTCGGCTCCGTCAGCCGCCTTCAACACATCGCTCGCTTGCATCGCATCGCCCTGCACCCAGTCGAAACCAGGCTCGCGCCGCGCCGCTTCCGCCGCATTGCGGTTCAGCGCCCGGATGTGCCAGCCACGGGCGGCGAGCGTGCGGGCCACGGCACCGCCAATACCGCCGGTGGCACCCAGGACGAGAGCGGTCTTTCCATTGTTCATCTGCTCAGTCATCGTCATCTCCATCGATTTAATGGCATGACTATGCCGCGCAATCGCGATAAACGAAATTGCCGAAAAATCTGGATATGATATACAAAAATTTATGAAAGCATCGGAACCAAGCTGGGATTTCTACCGCATCTTCCTCGCCGTACTTGACCACGGCTCGCTTTCGGCTGCCGCCCGGGATCTCGGCCTGACCCAGCCGACCATCGGCCGCCATATCGACGCGCTAGAGGAAGCCGTTGGCAGCGAACTTTTCACGCGCTCGCAACAAGGTCTGCTTCCGACAGATGCGGCCCTTGCACTCAAACCCTATGCCGAAACTCTGGCCAGCACGACCGCCGCCTTGCTCCGCGCGGCTTCTGGTGCACGCGACAGCATCAACGGCACGGTACGCATTAGCGCCAGCGAGGTGATCGGCACTGAAGTCCTGCCGCCAATCCTGGCCGAATTGCAGATGGCACATCCCGACCTGACGATCGAACTGTCGGCATCGGACAATGTGGAAGACCTGTTGCAGCGTGAAGCTGACGTTGCCGTGCGCATGATAGTCCCGGCCCAGGATGCCCTACTCGCGCGTCGTATCGGCATCATCTCCTTGGGCTTCTTCG
The DNA here is from genome assembly GCF_003627755.1 of Rhizobium jaguaris. Lineage (NCBI taxonomy): Bacteria > Pseudomonadati > Pseudomonadota > Alphaproteobacteria > Hyphomicrobiales > Rhizobiaceae > Martinezella > Martinezella jaguaris. The sequence continues at coordinate 2,815,126 of NZ_CP032694.1, forward strand.
CGCATCGCAGCTATCTCGAACGATATGGTGAACCCAAAAGCGTTGGCGAACTGCGCCGGCACAAGCTGATTGGCTTCGACCGGCAGACTGCTTTCATCCGCACCATGTTGAAGCGCTATCCCATGTTCGACGACATTTCCTTCGCTTTCAAATCAGACCACAGCATCGTCCATCATAACGCGTTGCGCGCCGGCATCGGCATCGGCTTCTATCAAGTGCCGCTTGCGAGACGAGATGAGAATCTTGTTCGGGTGCTACCCGAGATCGAATTGTCGCTCGATACCTGGGTCGCCATGCATGAAAACCTGAAGACGTCACCGCGTTGCCGCGTGACTTTTGATGCGCTGGTGGCGGGATTACTCGACTACGTCAAAGGTGGCGTAGAGCGGTAAACACCATGACAATGCGCAATCCGGTTGAATCTTAAGCACCTGGAGCCGTATCGACCGGCGGGAAATGCACCTTGCCGTCGACAACTTCCGTTTCCGGTCGATCGCCGCCGTCGGTATATTCTTCGTGCCATTTGCCCCGCTCATCCTGCCAACTGATCTCGGCAGAGTCGCCGCCAATCTGCTGCTCGGCCGCTACGATCCTGGCCGCCTCCACCGCTTCGGAATGGGTCGGAAACGCCTCGGAATAGACGTCGCCAAAACGATACGCCCATCCGCCATCATGTGGCACGATTTCGTAAGTGACCTTGACCATGCATACCTCCTTTTCCTCTGCCAAGACCTTAGGGTCCGGGTGCCACCCGGCGGGACCGCGGTCCATCTGAGACGATTTCGAGGATGCCGCGATATTGGGTTGGGCAGACCGATCAGGGTAGTATTCCATTAAACGGCGCCGACTGCAAATTTTGTCATCAACGCGCATGCTTGATGTGAAAAATCATTGATTTAGAGTGAGAAAGTGAATCGGTGCGAGAGGTGGGGACCTTGGCAATATCGACCTGGCTGAAGCGGGAAACGTTCCTGGTAGTTGCATTTGCCGTCGCTGTGGTCGCCTATCTCGGCGAACATGCGGTGCTGGATATGGGACAGGCCGTATCGCTGCTGGCTGCAGCCGCACTGGTTGCAACCATCATACTTGTCTCCATGCGTGTGGCCCATCACGCCGAAATTCTGGCGGCGAAAGTCGGTGATCCCTATGGCACGATGATCCTGACGCTGTCGGCTGTCTCCGTCGAAGTGATCATGCTGGCGATCCTGATGGGCGGCGAAAGCTCGCCGACGCTGGTGCGCGACACGATCTATTCCGCCGTCATGCTCGACATCAACGGCATCCTCGGCCTCGCCGCCCTTCTGGGCGGGCTGAAGCATGGCGAGCAGCCCTACAACGACGACTCCAGTAAGTCCTACGGCGTGATGATTCTGACCGCCATGGCTATTTCGATGATTGTGCCGGAATTCATCCCCGAAGCGAAATGGCATTATTATTCCGCCTTCACGATTGTCGCGATGATCGCGCTCTACACGCTGTTCCTGCGCATGCAGGTAGGCAAACACAGCTATTTCTTCAGCTACAGCTATCCGCGCGCTGAGAACAAGCATGGCGCGGAAGAGGATCGTCATGGCCAAGAGTCAACGGCGGCCTCAATCGCCACAATCCTGATCGGCGTCATATTGATCGGCGGGCTTGCGGAATTCATGTCGGCCTTCATGGATGTCGGCCTGCGAGATAGCGGCGCGCCCCCGGCGATTGCCGCCATCGTCGTTGCCGCTATTTCTGCCGCCCCTGAAATCCTGACGGCCTTGCGGGCAGCGCTGCGCAACCGCATGCAGGCCACGATCAACATCGCCATGGGCGCCTCTCTCTCGACCGTCATTCTCACTGTGCCAGTCATGGAGGCGATCGCGCTCTATACCGGCCAGCCCTTCATCATGGCCATGTCGCCGGTGCAGACCGTGATGATCATGATCACCCTCATCGTCGCCGCCATCAATCTCAACGATGGCGAAACCAATGCCATCGAAGGCATGACCCATTTCATTCTCTTCGCCACCTTCATCATGCTGACCGGATTGGGGCTTTGAGTTTTATTTCAAGGACTTGTGCCGACAGGCAGACTCAATTTGCAAAGCACTTGAATCAGTTGACGAACCCGAAATCATCAGCCTGAATACAAAAAAGCCCGCCATCTCTGGCGGGCTTTTCATTTGAACGACTATTGATCGCTTACTTGCAGGCCGCGCAGAAGCGCTGGATGCGGCGGCATGCTTCCTCGAGAAGTTCTTCCGAGGTCGCGTAGGAAATGCGGAAGTTCGGGCCAAGGCCGAAGGCGGAGCCGTGAACGACGGCGACACCTTCCGATTCCAAGAGTTCCGACACGAAGTCTTCGTCCGTCTCGATGACCTTGCCGGTCGGCGCCGTCTTGCCGATCAGGCCGGCGCACGACGGATAGACGTAGAAGGCGCCTTCCGGCACCGGGCAGGAAATGCCCTTTGCCTGGTTCAGCATCGACACGACGAGGTCGCGGCGGCCTTCGAAGATCTTCTTGTTGCGCGGGATGAAATCCTGCGGCCCGTTCAGCGCTTCGACGGCAGCCCATTGTGCAATCGACGTCGCACCCGAGGTCTGCTGGCCCTGGATCATGTCCATCGCCTTGATAAGCTGCAGCGGGCCGGCGGCGTAACCAATACGCCAGCCGGTCATCGCATAGGCCTTCGAGACGCCGTTCATCGTCAGCGTGCGATCGTAGAGGCTCGGCTCGACTTCGACCGGTGTGGCGAACTTGAACTCGCCATAGGTCAGGTGTTCGTACATGTCGTCGGTCAGGATCCAGACATGCGGATGCTTGACCAGCACGTCCGTCAGCGCCTTCAGCTCGGCATGCGAATAGGCAGCACCCGACGGGTTGGACGGTGAGTTGAACATGAACCACTTGGTCTTCGGCGTGATCGCAGCTTCAAGATCGGCAGGCTGCAGCTTGAAGTTATTGGCCTGCGTCGTCGCGATGAAAACCGGCGTGCCGCCACAAAGCGCCACCATTTCCGGGTAGGAAACCCAGTAAGGTGTCGGGATGATGACTTCATCGCCGGCATTCAGCGTCGCCATGAAGGCGTTGAACAGGATCTGCTTGCCGCCGGTGCCGACGATCGTCTGCTCCCAGGTATAGTCGAGATTGTTCTCGCGCTTGAACTTGGCAGCGATCGCCTTGCGCAATTCTGGAATGCCGGAGACCGGCGTGTACTTCGTCTCGCCGCGGTTGATCGCGTCGATGGCGGCCTTCTTGATATTATCAGGCGTATCGAAATCCGGCTCGCCGGCGCCGAGGCCGATCACGTCGCGTCCTTTTGCTTTCAGATCGCGTGCTTTCTGGGAAACGGCGATGGTGGCAGAAGGCTTTACACGGGAAAGAGCGTCGGCAAGAAAGGCCATGGTGATCGGTCCTAATCGGTTGAAGTGGGCAGAAAGCCTGTGGACCAGATTTCTGCGCTAAGGTCTATGTCGAATGTAGGCCGCCGTTTCAAGCACAAAGGCGTCACAGTGACGTTATTTCAGGGGCCGCGGCGTTATATCGTGGATGCCGCGTTGGTGGAAACCGGCGACGAGCAGGTCACGCGACACGAAGAGACGGCTTCGATGGACACAAAGACGTTATCGCGGCCCTAGCTCGCCTTGAAGAACAATCTGCCCACCCCACGTTGCATGAACGGCTCGTCGAAGGGAGGAGATGGTTTGAAGCGCCTTCACAGAACCGGATATTGCGTTGTTCTTGCGGCTTCTGCGCTGCTGATGGTGAATCCCGCACACGCCGATCCAGTCAAAACGATCGACACACAGAAGGTCAAAGTTAAGGTCGAGACAGTCGCAAGCGGGCTCGATCATCCCTGGGCGGTCGAAGTGCTGCCGGACGGCGCCTATCTCGTGACGGAGCGGCCTGGCCACCTGCGCATCATCCGTGACGGCAAGGTGTCCGCTCCAATCGCAGGCGTGCCAAATGTCTACGCGCACGGCCAGGGCGGGCTGCTCGACGTAGCCCTTGATCCGAAATTCGCCGGCAACCGCACCATTTATTTCACCGCCTCCATTGCCGAGGACAGCGGCAGCGGCACGGCAGTCTTCCGCGCTGTCCTATCGCCGGACGAACGGCGGCTGATCGATGTGAAACGCATCTTTCTGATGAACAAGCTTTCGCAGGGCGACTTGCAATACGGCTCGCGTATAGCAATCGCCAAGGACGGGAGCCTGTTCGTCAGCCTGGGTGACCGCTTCGAACAGGATCGCGCCCAGGATTTCCATGACGATGCCGGTTCGATCATCCATATCCGGGCCGACGGCAGCATACCCGCCGACAACCCGTTTAAGGATGGCGTAAAGGCTTTGCCGGAAATATGGTCCAAGGGACATCGCAATCCCGAAGGCATCACCTTCGATGCCGCCGACGGCAGGCTCTATACGGTTGAACACGGCCCCAAAGGCGGCGACGAGATCAACACACCGGAGGCGGGCAAGAACTACGGCTGGCCGGTCATTTCCTACGGGCGTAACTATGACGGCACCAAGGTCGGCATTGGCACTGCCAAAAAGGGGATGGAGCAGCCGATCTTCTATTGGGATCCGTCGATCGCACCCGGCGCCATTGCCGTCTATCGCGGTCGGATGTTCCCGGAATGGAAGGGCGATTTCCTGGTCGCCGCGCTGAAATTCAAGCTGCTGTCGCGTCTTGATCGCGACGGTAGCGGCAAGGTGACCGAACGCGAACGCATGTTCAAAGGTGATTTCGGACGGCTTCGCGACGTCGTGGTCGCGCCGGACGGCGCGCTGTTGATTACGACGGACGAAAATGACGGCGCGTTGCTGCGCGTCTCCAGAGCAGCAGAATAGTGCGGCGCCGCCGGCGTCTTTCGCTTGCCCGGAAGAGACGCAGCTGCTAACCGTCGGCTTCCCTTTTCTCCCCCTCCCGTAGGATGTAGATGACTCGCGTACAGGCGAATTTGGTATTGTTGTTGGCGGCCGCTATCTGGGGTGGCGGCTTCGTCGCACAGTCGACGGCGATGAAAGCGATCGGGCCATTCTGGTTCATCGGCCTGCGCTTCGCCGTCGCCACCATCGTCGTCCTGCCGTTCGTCTGGATGGAAAACAGCAAGACAAAAAAACCCTTGACGCGCCGGAATTGGCTTTCCTTCTTCCTCACCGGCGTCGCACTCTTCGGAGGAGCGGCAACGCAGCAGATCGGGCTGCTGACGACGACCGTCACCAATTCCAGCTTCATCACCGGCCTCTACGTCGTCTTTGTGCCGTTGATAGCCGTCGTCTTCCTCCGCCGGCCGCCGCATTGGATCATCTGGCCGGCTGCGATGACGGCCCTTGGCGGTATCTATTTATTGTCCGGCGGCTCCTTTTCGCGCCTCACAATCGGCGATTTCCTGACGGTGGTCTGCGCCCTGTTCTGGGCAGCGCAGATCACTCTTGCCGGCTCTTCCGTCAGTGAAACCGGCCGGCCGCTCGGAATTTCCGCCATGCAGTTTGCCATCACGGCGGTCGCCGCCCTTGCCGTCGCAGTGGTTGCCGAGCCGATCACCATCGCCGACATCCAAGGCGCGCTGGGCCAAATCCTCTATGTCGGCATCTTTTCGTCCGGTCTTGCATTCGCGCTGCAGGTGATCGGCCAGCGTTACACAACCGCGCCGCAGGCTGCGATCTTCCTCTCGTCAGAAGCTCTGTTCGGCGCGTCGCTGGGTAGCTTGCTGCTTGGCGAGACCATGGGGCCGCTCGGTTATGCCGGCTGTGCTTTGATGTTTATCGCCATGCTTGCAGTGGAATTGGTGCCGGAACTCCTCCGGCGGCGCAGTGTCGCCGCCTGAAATTTTTCCCGAATACCCGTTATGGCTGTTTTGCGCTGCCCTTAGTGAATTTTTTTCGAATGATCCGAAAGACGGATTCTGACTAGATTATTTGGGAAAATTTCGCCGAAATTATATCGCAAACGATACAAAAACCTTAGAAACCCGTTCTTGCGAGGGAAAATTTCCGATTCGCGCTAACACACTTGCGTTACGGCAGTGTGCTCTCCTGAACACGTTAAAAAACTTTTGCTTGCCAATTAACGATAAACACAGCACTCTCAGTGGTGTTCGGGCATTTTTACAGCATGGGAAGTCCTTAATAAAATTGCGCGCCGGAAACGCTAAATATTCCGGTCAGCCCGGTTGCGAAGCGAGCACGAGTGTCGTTTCAATGCCGCGCCGAGGTATAGGGGACCTTTTCCTTCAAATTGCGAGAACTGCCTGCAAGCGCCCGCGAGGGCAATACAGCAATGCTGCCCGTGTGGATGGTGGGCAGAGAGAAAAGGACCTGAGGCATGGCCGAGACTGGCACTGTAAAGTTTTTCAATACCGATAAGGGCTTCGGTTTTATCAAACCTGACAAAGGTGGCGCGGACATCTTTGTGCACATTTCCGCAGTGCAGGCTTCTGGTCTGGCAGGATTGTCGGAAAACCAGAAGGTGAGCTTCGACACGGAACCGGATCGCCGCGGCAAGGGACCGAAGGCCGTCAATCTTCAGATTGCTGGCTGAGAGCGCCCTACGGCTGTCATTCGAGTTGAAGCCCGGCAGAGATGCCGGGTTTTATCATTCAGTCTGTATTCAGCTTGCTATGTCTAGTCTGTCCTCATGTAAGATTGGGAATTACGGTCTTCCGGGTTCCCCTTAGAGGACAGACTAATGAACATGCTCGGCAAATCCCTCGCTATGTCCGCTATGGCTGCAGCACTGGCGCTGACATCCATTTCCACCGCTTCGGCCAATGAATGGCATCATCACAACGGAGAGGGTTGGGCGATTGGCGCGGCAGGTCTCGCCACTGGCCTCATTGTCGGTTCGGCGATCGCCAGCCAACCGCGTTATGTCGAGCCAGATCCGGTCTACGTCGACCCTGACTACGCGCCGGCCCCGCCCTATTACTATCGCGCTCCGCCGCGCCGCGTCTATGTCGAGCGTGATGTCGGCTATTACGCACCGCAGCCGGTCGGCTTACGCCCCTGGTCGTCCCAGTGGATGCGCTATTGCTACGACCGCTACAGCAGCTTCGACGGCCGCAGCGGTACCTATCTCGGCTATGACGGCATGCGCCATTTCTGCACGGCCGACTAATCGCCGTATCGGCTGATTGCCCGTAACGAAGCGCCGCCATTTCGCGGCGCTTTTGTTTTGGCTTCAAAGTCCGCGCAGGAAAGGATTGGTGCGGCGCTCATCGCCGATCTGGCCGCCGGGGCCATGACCGCAGATGAAGCCCACATCATCGCCCAAGGGAAATACCTTGTCGCGGATCGACTCCAAAAGCTGCTGGTGATTACCGCCCGGCAGGTCGGTGCGGCCGATCGAACCGTGAAACAGCACGTCACCAACATGGGCAAATTTCTGTGTTCTGTTGAAATAAATGACATGGCCTGGCGCATGGCCGGGGCAATGGAAGACTTCGAACTCGTGCTCGCCGAAGGAAACTTTGTCGCCGTCCTTCAGAAAGCGATCCGGTACCACGTTGCGTACGCCCTCGATGTTGAACATTTTGCTCTTGGCCTCGATATCCTGCAGCAGCGATCGGTCGTCTTCATGCGGACCGATAACCTCGATGCCCAACGTTTCCCGGAGCTCGTCCGCGCCGCCGGCATGGTCGATATGGCCATGCGTCAGCCAGATTGCCGTCAATGTGATGCCATTTTCACGCACCGTCTGCAGGATGACATCGACATCGCCGCCGGGATCGACCACGACTCCCTCTTTCGTGTCCGGATCGAACAGGATTGTGCAATTCTGTTCGAAGGGTGTCACCGGAATGATGCCGGCCTGGAGCATGCCCATAGGAAGCGCCTCGTCTGTTGAATGCGTACCAGCCGATATAGCCTCAAACACCGGGTAAAACAGCCCCCTCCCCCGGAAAACGCCGCGGCCGGGGGAAGGCGCAGCGGAACCCTCGGCTCTTCCGGGCGTTTGCACAGGTAGACTCCGCAAAACAAAGGAGAAAGCCAATGCCCTCGAAAAGAAACCTGCTGCTGACGGGCCTCCTGCTCCTGGGTAGCGCCGGGCTTGCGCAAGCACAGATGTCGGCGACAACAGTTACCGATCTTGACGTCCGCACCGGTCCGGGTCCGCAATATCCGACTGTCGGTACGGCAACCCGTGGCTCGGAAGCGAGCCTTGACGGCTGCATCCAGGGTAGCAACTGGTGCCGCATCGATGTCAACGGCATGCGCGGCTGGGTGGATGCCCAGACATTAAGCGTCGAGCAGAACGGAAATCCTGTTGTTGTCGAGGAGCATTACTCGGAGCTCGGTGTACCAACGGTCACCTATGCCCAGACCGATCCTACAACGACAGGCAGCGTCTCCCCTTCGCCGGACGATGAACTGATCGGTCCGGTCGGACAGGTCGAGGTCGTCGCTCCGCCGAATGAAGTCCACACCTACATCACGCAAAACCCAGTCAACACCGTGCGGCTGCGCGGCGACGTCGTGGTCGGCGCCACCCTGCCCCAAAGCGTCGTCGTCCATCGTATCCCGGATTACGACTACAGCTACGTTGAGGTGAATCGCCAGCCTGTGCTGGTCGATCCGAATACCCGCCGCATCGTCTACGTCTACCGCTGATTCGTTTTCAGCAGTAATTTGTCAAAATCATAGGCGGCCAAATGGCCGCCGCTTTTCTTTGTGCGGGTTTTCCCCCGGATTATCGCAGAATTCTCCCGTATGAGTTGCCTTTCTATTTCCACCAGCCGATGCATGATGTAATTCTAATATCGGTGAGGATTATTGCCGCTCCCGAGGCTAGAGCATGTCGCGCAAAAGTGCGCAGAGGTTTTGCGATAACGACAAGCGCAAGATCAAAAGCCCGGGACGCGGCGCGGGGCATCCGGAAAATGGCTTCCGGAACAATGGGAGAAGGGTAATCATGGAAAGTTTGGGGCCAATCATCACGCAACTGATCGCCGGTGCAATCGGTGGTAACGCGGCCAGCGCCGCGCTCAAGCAGGAAGGGATCAATCTCGTCGCCAGAACGATTGCCGGCGCCGTCGGCGGCCTTGGCGGCGGCCTTATTCTCAACCTGATCGGCAGCGAAGCGCTCACCGGCCTTATCGCGCAGGGCATTTCCTCGTTGATCGCCGGTGGCGTGCTCTCTGCGATCGTCGGCGCGGTTCTCGGCCGCAAATAAGCCGAGGGGCTGGAAACAACAAAAGCCGGACGACCAGATGGCCCCCGGCTCCCGTTGATCGTTTCAAAGCCTTATTCGGCTGCCGCAGCAGTCGGATAGACTTCCTTCATGTAGTCGTTCATCAGCGTTTCGCTGATCGATGCAGGCGTGAAGCGATAAGGCCCAATTTCCGACACTGGGGTCACTTCCGCAGCCGAGCCGGTCAGGAAGCACTCGCTGAAATCGGAGAGTTCTTCCGGCATGATCGCGCGTTCGATCACCTGCAATCCGCGCCGCCTGGCGAGGTCGATCACCGTCTGGCGCGTGATGCCGTTCAGGAAGCAATCCGGCGTTGGCGTATGGAGGACGCCGTCCTTGACGAAGAAGATGTTGGCGCCCGTCGCCTCGGCCACCTGGCCACGATAGTCGAGCATCATCGCGTCGGCATAACCCTTGGCTTCGGCGGCATGTTTGGAAATGGTGCAGATCATGTAGAGGCCGGCCGCCTTCGAAGCGCAAGGCGCAGTCTTGGGATCGGGGCGGCGATATTCGGCGATATCGAGACGAATGCCCTTCAACTTTTCGGCCGGATTGAAGTAGCTGCCCCACTGCCAAATCGCGATTGCCACGTTGATGCGGTTATTCTGGGCGGACACGCCCATGCTCTCGCTTCCGCGCCAGGCGATCGGCCGCACATAGGCCTCGGAAAAGCCCTGGCGTTTCAGGAGCTCGATTGTCGCCGCATCCAGTTCGGCAACGCTGTAGGGAATTTTGAAGCCGAGAATATCGGCGGACTTGTGAAGACGCTGATTGTGCTCCGTCAGCTTGAAGACGCGGCCGCCATAAGCGCGCTCGCCCTCGAAGACCGCGCTCGCATAATGCAGACCATGGGTCAGCACATGAATCTTAGCGTCCTTCCAGGGCACGAATGCGCCATTGAACCAGATCTCCCCATCCAGTTGATCAAAAGGAACCGATGCCATCTTAATTCTCCTCCGGCGCCCGGACGCCATGACTGTTGATTGTTGTCCCCATTACGCATTATCCACGATGCAGATGGGGAAAATATGAGACGGGTTGGAATTTTTGCGAAGCCGGGCTTAGTTTCCAAATATGGCCATATCCGTCCGGGCGGCGCAAGATCGGCGGAAACTAGCAGCGACGTAAAAATACGTCAATAAAGCTGACATATTTTTGCGTAAGTTTCCCAGTTGCCCCAAAATAGGAAAGGAAATGCCAAGGTGCCACGACAGACGAGCCAAAAGGCGGCAAAACCGGAGCTGCTGGCGACGCCGATGGAGAATGCGGGGATCATCGATTTCGAGATCATCGAGCTGCTTTTCTTTGCCTATCGCGATTTCGTATCCGATCCCGATCAGATCCTGGACAAGAGCGGATTCGGGCGCGCTCATCATCGGGTTGTTCATTTCGTTAACCGCGAACCCGGCATGACGGTTGCGGACCTGTTGGAAACGTTGAAGATCACCAAACAGAGTTTGGCGCGGGTTCTCAAACAATTGATCGATTCAGGCTATATTCGTCAGGTGGCTGGGCCTGAAGATCGCCGGCAGCGTAAACTCTACCCGACGCAGGCCGGCCGCGATCTGGCATTGGCGCTGGCCGAGCCGCAATCGCGCCGTATTGAACGGGCATTCGGAGGCGCGTCCGATGCGACGCGCGAAAGCGTCAAACGGTTCCTGAGGGGAATGCAGGACTGAGATATGATCTCGAACCGAAGAGCCGCGAAGCGGAGACTTGGATAAGATCATCTCAATCAAACGGATAAAACAAAGATCGAGACGGATTGAATGACGACAAAGACAGCAATTTCGGACGATGCAGCACACCTCCTGGTCGTGGATGACGACACGCGTATCCGCGCCCTACTCAACCGTTATCTCATGGAAAAGGGATACCGGGTGACGGCCGCCGCCGACGGCGCCGAGGCCCGCCGCAAGCTCGAAGGGCTCGATTTCGACCTGATCATCATGGACGTGATGATGCCTGGCGAATCCGGCATCTCGCTGACGGCAAGCCTGCGAGCCATCAAGAGCATTCCGATCATCATGCTGACCGCTCTTGCCGAATCGGAAGCCCGTATCGCGGGACTGGAAGCCGGTGCCGACGATTATCTGCCGAAGCCTTTCGACCCACGCGAACTCGTGCTTCGCATCAACAATATCCTCCGGCGCAATGCACCGGCCGATGCACCGAAGATCGAACAGGTGATGTTCGGGCCCTACACTTTCTCGCTCACCCGCAAAGAGCTGAAGAAGGCCTCGGAGCTCATCCGCCTGACCGACCGGGAGCAGGAAATCATGCTGCTCTTTGCCAAGCGCGCTGGCGACACCATTCCTCGCCACGAGTTGATCGGCAACGATGCCGAGGTCGGCGAGCGCACTATCGACGTCCAGATCAACCGTTTGCGCCGCAAGATCGAGGACGACCCGGCCAACCCCGTCTGGCTGCAGACGGTGCGCGGCATCGGCTATCGCCTGAGCATAGATTAATATCAATTCCCTAGGATCAGCGGCGATGGTGACATTCGACTCGATCAGGCGCGATCAGGAGCACACGCCCTCCAACGGCCTGCGTTGGTTTTCTCGCTGGTTGCGCCGGCGTCTGCCAACCGGCCTCTATGCGCGCACGCTGCTGATTTTCATCCTGCCGATGATCATCCTTCAGGCAGTCGTGACGATCGTCTTCATGGAGCGCCACTGGCAGATGGTGACTCAACGGCTGTCGATGGCCACCACCCGCGACATTGCCGCCATCATCGATATCATCCAAACCTATCCGCAGGACGCCGACTTCTCCGATATCACGCAGATGGCCCGGCAAAAGCTCGATCTCACCATCTCCATCGAGCCGGGGGGCGAATTGCCGCAGCCGCGCGAAAAACCGTTCTTCTCGATCCTCGACGGCATCTTGAGCGACGAGATCCGCGGACAGATCAACCTCCCCTTCTGGATCGATACGGTGGGCAATTCCAGCCTTGTCGAAATTCGCGTGAAGCTGCCGGATAAGGTGCTGCGCGTTTTTGCCAAGCGCAGCCAGACCTACGCCTCGAATACGCATATCTTCATTCTCTGGATGGTCGGCACATCGCTGGCGCTGATCGGCATTGCCGTACTGTTTCTGCGCGGCCAGATCCGGCCGATTCTCGCGCTAGCGCAGGCTGCGGAAAGTTTCGGCAAGGGCCAGCGGCGGGACGATTATTCGCCACGCGGCGCCGACGAAGTCCGCCGTGCCGGCCTCGCCTTCATCCTGATGCGAGAGCGCATCGAACGGCAGATCGAGCAGCGCACGGCGATGCTCTCCGGCGTCAGCCACGACCTGCGCACCGTGCTCACTCGCTTCAAGTTGCAGCTCGCCCTCATCGGCGATAATCCCGATCTTGCCGGCCTCAGCGAGGACGTCGAGGATATGCAGAGCATGTTGGAGGGCTATATGGCCTTCGCCCGCGGCGAGGCGGAAGAGGATGTCGGCACCCTCCGGCTCAGCGATATCCTCGACAAGGTCGAACAGGACTTCTCTCTGCACGGCAAATCCATGACCTTCTCCATCGAGGGCGATAACGATATCTCCGTCCGCCCGAATGCCTTTACGCGGCTGGTGACGAATCTCGCCTCCAACGCGCGCCGCTACGCACACACCTTGCGCATTGAGGCCAAGCACAGCGCCAAATGGCTGACGATCATCTTCGATGATGACGGCCCGGGCATTCCCGTCAATGCGCGCGAGGATGTGTTCAAGCCGTTCTTCCGGCTGGACGAGGCGCGCAATCTCGATAATTCCGGCACCGGTCTCGGCCTTGCCATTGCCCGCGATATCGCACGCAGCCACGGCGGCAATGTCACGCTCGGCGACAGCCCGCTGGGCGGCCTGCGCGCCACCATCCGCATTCCGGCTTAAGAGAGGACATCGCATGCCGATCGACATCAACGACATGCATTGGCTGAATCTACCGCCAGCTTGGGAAATGAACAACGGCCGGCTCATCGTGCGCTCCGGCAACAAGACCGACTTCTGGCAGGGAACCTATTACGGCTTCCACCGCGACGACGGCCATTTCCTCGGCCGGCAGTGGCGTGGCGACTTCACCGCCGAGATCACTTTTATCGGGCGTTATCGCGAACTCTACGACCAGGCCGGCCTGATGGTCCGCCATGACGCCACGCACTGGATGAAATGCGGGATCGAATATACCGATGGCGCCAAGCATTTCAGCGTCGTGGTCACCAACGGCAATTCCGACTGGTCCGCCTTCCGGCTCGATCACGAGTTCGATACCCTATCGGTGCGGGTGACGCGCAATGGCGACGCGCTTTTCATCCAATACCGCACCGACAAGATGACCGAGTGGCGCATGGCCCGGCTCGCCTGGTTCGATCCGGCTCTCGAAGAGGTCTCCGTTGGTCCCGCCTTCTGCTCACCACAGCGTGACGGTTTCGAGGCGGAATTTCTCGATTTCAGTATAACGGAGCCGCTGTCGCGGGATATTCACTGAGATGTGACCATCTCTCCAGCCGGGAGAAGGTAAAAATCACATCATCTTCTTGCCATTCGGCACCGGTTGCGTCACGGCCGCAAGCACGATCGCGCCGGCTTCATCCTCGAACCCAAGAGTCAGCACTTCGGAACGTACGGGGCCGATCTGGCGCGGCGGAAAATTGACGACGCCGAGAACCTGACGGCCAATGAGGGATTCCGGCGTGTAGTGCACCGTGATCTGTGCCGAGGAGCGCTTGATGCCAATCTCCGGTCCGAAATCGATCCTCAACTTGAAGGCCGGCTTGCGTGCTTCTGGAAACGGCTCCGCCTCGATGATCGTGCCGACGCGGATGTCCACCCGCTCGAAATCGCCATAGGTGACCTCATCCGCCATACGCAGACCCTTTTGATACTGGAAAACTAACCGGCCAGTTCCTGCGCACGCTTGCGCGCTGCCTCGATCGCCTCGTCGAATAGAGGCTGCATGCCGTCTTCCGCCATCAGAACGGCAAGGGCGGCGGCGGTGGTACCGCCGGGAGACGTCACGTTCTGGCGAAGACGCGAAGCGTCATCGGGGGACTGATGCAACAACTCACCAGCCCCCGCGACAGTTTCTCGCGCGAGTCGCATGGCGAGGTCCGCCTGCAGGCCAAGCTTCCGGCCCGCCTCCGCCATGCACTCGACGAGATAAAAAACATAGGCCGGTCCGCTGCCGGAGACGGCCGTCACGGAATCAATATCGGCTTCCTCCGGCACCCATTCGACCGGACCGGATACCTTCAAGAGATTTTGCACCAACTGCCGCTGGGGCTCGCCGACTTGGGCGTTGGCAAACGCACCGGTTACGCCCCGACCGACCATGGCCGGCGTGTTCGGCATGGCGCGCACCATCGCCATTTCACCTAGATGCTTTTCAAGGAAAGCCAGCGTCTTGCCGGCAGCGATCGACACCACCACGGTATTCGGTCCGATCGTCGTCTTGAATGGCGGCAATACCGCCTCCATGACTTGGGGCTTGACGGCAATGAAGAGAACGCCGGCAGTGATGTCAGTCGGAACGCCTGCGACATGGCTCGCGCCGGCATCGGCGATCAACTTCAGCATCGGCTCGGACGGCTTGGGATCGACGACGATCACCGAAGAGCCCGGCACACCGCTTTTCAGCCAACCCGTCAGCAGAGCGCCGCCCATATTGCCAGCCCCGATCAGGATGATGGGGTCGGAGGATGCAAAAGCGCTCGATGATGCTTCTGTTGCCATATCAGGCTTCGCCTACGGTTTCGAAAAGCACGGCTTCCATGGCGCGGTTTGCGTCAAGGCCGGACCATACTACAAATTGGAAAGCCTGATAGTAAGCCTCGCAGGTGTCAAGAGCGTTGGATAACAGCACTTCCACTTGCCGGTTCGTCGGCTCCGCGCCGCCCGAGAGCAACAGCGACTGCCGGAAGATCACGATATCCTCTTGCCGCCACAGATCGAAGTGTCCCATCAGCACCTGCCCATTGATGCAGGACAGCAGCTTGATCACCTCGTTGACACGCGGATCGGGAACTTTGATGTCAAATGCGCAGGCTATGTGCAGCGCCTCGAACTCCTCCATCCAGGAGAACGAGACGTGATAATCGGTCCATCGCCCCTCGACGGTCATGGCGATTTCATCCTCGCCGGACCGCTCGAACGACCAGTCATTGTTGGCAGCCACGAACTCGATCATGTCGACCGGGTTCGATTGTCGTTCGACTTCCATTTCCATAAGGCTCATGCAGCACCTTCTTGACCGGAACGAATGCAGCTTCCTCGTGCTCAAACACCTGAAAGAACGCAAACAGTTTTACTCCGGAAACATCCTCGGGATGATGTTGAACGGCTGCCAGACTAACGCATCCACCCTGCCCGGAGCTTACCAAGTCCGTTTCGAATCATCATTTAAAATCAGTGTATAACGGCATGCCCGGCATGCCAGCCCCCATCAGTGATTTTGGCGAAGGGCGCTGTGGAAAGCTCTTCCGATGTCTATTCAGAAGCGAGTCATAACTGACTCTGGCGATTGGCTTTTTTGCCTATGTCCACAGGTGGATAAACTACCGAAAATTTTAGAGGAAAAATGCGCGGCAGACGCGTGCCGCGCCGATTTCTCGCAAAATGAATCGCGATTATTTGCCTTCGGAGGAAAGACGCGCTTCCAACGCTTCGATTCTGGCGCGCAGCGCATCGTTTTCATCCCGTGCCTTGATCGCCATTTCGCGAACGGCTTCGAACTCCTCACGCTTGACGATATCGAGATTGTTTAGCCAGCGCTCGGCCTGGGCATTGAACGCTGTTTCGATCTCCCGGCGCACGCCCTGGGCGGCACCGGCGGCATCGGTCATCAACTTGGCGAATTCGTCCAAGATACGGTTCGGTCCAGTGCTCATAGTGGTCTCCTTGCGGCCGTCGGCCCCGAAAAATGGACGGCATCATATAGGGGTCAGATAGGTCTGAGGTAAGATTTCCTAGGGTCCGATGCAAGCAAATTGAGATAGCGCGGGACAACCCGGCCCAAGACAAGAGACACACGAATAATCGACTTGACCGTTTCAATACCGAACGCCATGTTCCGCCCACACTGGATTTAGCATGCTCTTATCCAAAAACTGCCGATAGTTTTTGGGAATCATGCTCTAACGGACCCGATAATCTTGCTGACATCCGCCAATCTCGCCGCCATTCTGCCGTTTCCCGATATCGATCCGATCGCCTTTTCGCTCGGTCCGCTGTCCATCCATTGGTATGGCCTCGCCTATGTCGCGGGCATCCTGCTCGGCTGGTTCTATGCAAGACGGCTGGTCGACAATGGCAAGCTTTGGCTCAACGACGCCGCGCCGATGACGCGTGCGCATCTGGACGATTTTATTCTTTGGGTCGCCTTCGGCATCGTGCTCGGCGGGCGCATCGGCTATATCCTGTTTTACGATCTCGATCCGGTGCTCGCCAATCCGATCCGCGCCATTCAGGTCTGGAATGGCGGCATGTCCTTCCACGGTGGATTAATCGGCACGACCATCGCCATGATTTTGTTCGCCAATCGCAACAAGATCCCGATGTGGAGCCTGTTCGATATTGTCGCCGCCGTTGCCCCCATCGGCCTTTTCTTCGGCCGCATCGCCAATTTCATCAATGGCGAGCTCTGGGGCCGGACCACTGACGTGCCCTGGGCGATGGTTTTCTGCAGCCCGCACGTCATCGCCGCTCACGAGGGCGTCTGCCCTGCCGGGCTTGATCCGCGCCATCCGAGCCAACTCTACGAAGCCGGCATCGAGGGCATCGTGCTCTTCCTCGTCCTCTTCGTCCTCACCCGCTGGGCGTTGGCGCTGAAGAAACCCGGCACCGTCAGCGGCGTCTTCGTCATCGGCTATGCCTTCTCGCGCATTTTCGTCGAGTTCTTCCGCCAGCCGGATGAGCAACTGGGCTATCTCCTCGGCACGAATTGGCTGACCATGGGCATGGTGCTTTCCTTGCCGATGGTGGCCATCGGCCTGTGGGCCATCATCCGCGCACGCCACGTTGCAGCCAGACAGACGGCTTGAACTCTGGGTTTAATGTCGCATGATCTTTCCGAAAGCCGCCTCACATTTTTCGGGACCATGCTTTAGCGAGACCAAACGATGACGACCGCGCTCGGGGAAAAAATCAAGGCCATCATCCGTGCCAACGGACCGGTCAGCATCACCGACTATTTCTCGCTCTGCCTCGCCGACCCGCAGCACGGCTACTACAAGACGCGCGAACCCTTCGGCCGTCTCGGCGACTTCGTCACGGCACCCGAGGTCAGCCAGCTCTTCGGCGAGATGATCGGCGTCTTCATGGTGCATGCCTGGCAACGCCACGGCACGCCCCCCGATGTTCGTCTCGTCGAAATCGGCCCTGGCCGTGGTACGATGATGGCGGACATGCTGCGCGTCATCGCCAAGCTGGCGCCGCCGCTCTATGACGCGATGAGCATGCATCTGGTCGAAACCAGCGAGCGGCTGCAGGGTTTTCAACGCCAGACGCTGGACGTCCATGGCGACAAGATTTCCTGGCATTCGGACTTCGATGACGTGCCGGCGGGTTTTACTTTGCTTGCCGCCAACGAACTGTTCGACGCTATTCCCATCCGCCAGTTCGTCCGCACCGCCAATGGTTTTCGTGAGCGCACTGTCGGGCTTGACGTCAATGACGAGCTGACCTTCACTGCAGGCGTCGCGAGCCTCGATCCCGAGCTTCTCCCAGAGGGGCCGCTTCCGCCTGTCGGCACGATCTTCGAGATCGCCCCGGCCCGCCAGGCGGTGATGACAACGATCTGCGACCGGCTTGCCGCCCACGGCGGCACGGCACTCGTTATCGACTACGGCCATATGGCGACGGGCTTCGGCGATACACTGCAGGCGGTGCGCATGCATGAATACGACCCGCCACTCGATCATCCCGGCGAAGCGGACCTCACCAGCCACGTCGATTTCCAACATCTGGCCGAAACCGCTCTCGCATCCGGCCTGCATATCAACGGATGCTGCCATCAGGGCGATTTCCTCATCGGGCTCGGACTCTTGGAGCGGGCTGCGGCTCTTGGCCGCGACCACGACGCCGCCATGCAAGAGGGCATTCGCGCCGCCGCCGAACGCCTCGCTGGCGCCGGCGAAGGCAAGATGGGAGAGCTATTCAAGGTGTTGGCGGTCTCCAGCCCGGCGATCGATCTTTTGCCCTTTCGGCAAGTACGCTGAACAACAGTGTTGATCTCCGCGGATTGACAGAGCGCGCATGCCTGGGCCAACATCGCGCTCAAAATCGAACCGCTTCGCCACAGAAGCGTTATTTCCATTACGAAAGAACACATCAAGGGACGCAGCATTGCCGACTCCGATCGAAAGCACGCTGCTGAGCGCCTTCAAGAGTGCCGGCATCCGCCACGGTTATTTTACCCGTGACGGCGGTGTTTCAGAGGGCCTTTATCGCGGATTGAACGTCGGTCTCGGTTCCGGCGACAATCGGGAACACGTCCTGGAAAACCGCCGCCGTGTCGCCGGCTGGTTCGGCCTGCCGGTGGAACGGCTCGCGACAGTGCATCAGGTCCATTCGCCCGACGTGATAGCCGTCGATGCGGACTATGACGGCACCCGCCCGCAAGCCGACGCCATGGTGACGGCGACGCCCGGGATAGCGCTTGGCGTGCTTGCCGCTGACTGTGGCCCGATCCTTTTCGCCGATCCTGACAACCGGGTGATAGGTGCCGCCCATGCCGGCTGGAAGGGCGCGCTGACCGGCGTCCTGGAAAACACAATCGATGCCATGATCACGCTCGGTGCGGGGCGGGAGAGGATTATCGCCTGCCTCGGCCCCTCGATCAGCCAGGCGAGCTATGAGGTCGGCCCTGAATTCGTCGACCGCTTCGTCGCCCAAGACCCTGACTACGCCAAGTACTTCATCCCGGCCAAGCGGACCGGCCACGCGATGTTCGACCTGCCTGGCCTGACCATAGACCGCTTGCGCAAGGCCGGCGTAACCGCCGAAAACCTTGATCTCTGCACCTATCCCGATCCCGACCGCTTCTTCTCCTATCGCCGCACCACGCACGCGAAGGAGCCGGATTACGGCCGGCAGATTTCCGCCATTGCCATCGAGGAGACGTTCTAAAATGGCCCTGCATTTCGAACGCAGCGAATTCAACGCCCGCCTGGCCCGCCTTCTCGCGAAAATGCAGGAGGAGAAGCTCGACGCCATGCTGCTCTTCGCCCAAGAGAGCATGTTCTGGCTGACCGGCTACGACACCTTCGGCTACTGCTTCTTCCAGACGCTGGTGGTCAAGGCTGACGGCACGATGGTGCTGCTCACCCGCTCGGCCGATCTTCGTCAGGCGCAGCTCACATCGGTCATCTCCGACATCCGCATCTGGGTCGACCGCCTCAACGCCGATCCGACGCTCGATCTCAAAGAATTGCTGGTGGAGCTCGATCTCCTCGGCGCCCGCATCGGCGTCGAATACGATACCCACGGCATGACTGGCCGCGTCGCGCGCTTGCTCGACAATCAGATAGCCACCTTCGGCCAGATCATCGACGCCTCCTACGTCGTCAGCCGTCTGCGCCTCGTCAAAAGCCCGGCCGAAATCGCCTATGTCGAGCGCGCCGCTGTTCTCGCCGACGATGCACTGGACGCCGCGCTTGCTTTGATCAAGCCCGGTGCCGACGAAGCCGATATCCTTGCCGCCATGCAGGGCGCGATCTTTTCCGGCGGTGGCGATTATCCCGCCAATGAATTCATCATCGGCTCCGGCGCGGAGGCCCTGCTCTGCCGATATAAAGCCGGCCGCCGCAAGCTGGATGCAAACGACCAGCTGACCCTCGAATGGGCCGGCGCCTATGTCCATTACCATGCCGCCATGATGCGCACGATCGTCATCGGCGATCCGACGCACCGCCAGCGCGAACTCTACAACGCTTGCCTCGAAACCATCGAGGCGATCGAAACCGTGCTGAAGCCCGGCCACACCTTCGGCGACGTCTTCGATATGCATGCCAAGATCATGGACGAGCGTGGCCTTGCGCGCCACCGGCTGAACGCCTGCGGCTATTCGCTCGGTGCCCGCTTCTCTCCCTCCTGGATGGAGCATCAGATGTTCCATGTCGGCAACGCGCAGGAGATCGAAGAGAACATGTCGCTCTTCGTGCACATGATCATCATGGACTCCGATACCGGCACCGCGATGACGCTCGGCCAGACCTACCTGACGACGTCTCAAGCACCGAAAGCTTTGTCGCGCCATCGGCTCGAATTTCTTAACCGTTAGCAGCGTAAAATAGCGATCCTGAACGGGAAGACCGTCGAAGGAAAGGATCGCGCAAATGGGACTGGTCAGGACAACGTTGATTTCCGTTGGCTGCTGCTTTGCGCTCGCCGCCTGCAACACGACAGACGCCCTGACACCCCCCGAAAGCATCGGCGATGCCGGCTCCAGCCCCGTCACGCAGCGCGATGTCGAGCGCATGGCCGCCGCGCCGCAACGCCAACAGAATTATGAAACCGCGCAGGACAGCTACAGCTACCAGCGGCAAAGTTATCAACAGCAGGGTTACCAGCCGCAGAGCTATGGCGGCGGCGGCTCGCTCGACGATCAGGCGGCCGCGCTGAGAAGCAGCGGTCGCAACCCCTACGCCTCCCGCCCGCTCGACGGTTCCAGGACTGCCTCCATTCCGTCGCAGGGTGCGCAAACCTCGGACGCTGACGAACAGCGCGAGGCCGACCGTCGCCTGGCAGACGATCCGCAGGCGCAACAGCAACAAGCGACCCAGGACCAGCAGAGCGATCAGCAGCAGCCGGAACAGCAGCAAGCCTCCCTTCCCCCTCCCGCTGCGGCGGATAGAAATAGCGTCCGATTCCTGCCGATCATCGGCGCGCCGGTTCAAGCCGTTACACCGCTGTCGCGTCAGCTCGGCGCCGAGGCCCGCGCGCTCGGCCTGACGATCAAGAGCTCCAGCGATTCCAGCGCCGGCTATATCCTGAAGGGTTATCTCTCCGCCTTCGAGGACGGACCGCAGATTTCCGTCACCTATGTGTGGGACGTTCTCGACAATAGCGGTGCCCGCCTGCACCGAATCCAGGGATCGGAAAGCGCGCCGCTGAAGCGCGGCGATCCATGGGCAGCCATCCCGCCCTCCGTCATGCAAAAAATCGCCACTGAAACCATGTCGGAATTCAATTCCTGGCGCGACTCTCGCCGTGGATAGCCACAAGCTTTTCAGAAATATGAAAGCTATCGCACTCTAGCCCCTTGCATTCGAGAGCAAGGCGGTTAAAAGCGCGGCTATCAGGTTGGTAACAGGCGGGCCACAATGAAGGTTTTCGCAGGCAATTCGAACCGGCATCTTGCCGAAGCGATCTGCAATTATCTCAACGTTCCCTTAGGCAAGGCCAGTGTCCGGCGTTTCGCGGACCAGGAAATCTTCGTTGAAATCCAAGAAAACGTGCGCGGCGAGGATGTGTTTGTCGTCCAGCCGACGTCGTTTCCGACCAATGATCATCTGATGGAATTGCTGATCATGATCGATGCGATGCGGCGCTCTTCGGCGCGGCGCATCACGGCAGTCCTTCCCTATTTCGGCTATGCCCGCCAGGATCGCCGCGCCTCCGGGCGCACGCCGATCTCGGCAAAGCTCGTGGCCAACCTCATCACCGAGTCAGGCGCCGACCGCGTGCTGACGCTTGATCTTCATGCCGGTCAGATTCAGGGCTTCTTTGATATCCCCACCGACAATCTCTACGCACTGCCGATCCTGACGCGCGATATCAAGGCGAATTACGATATCGACAACGTGATGGTCGTCTCCCCGGACGTCGGCGGTGTCGTGCGTGCCCGTGCGCTCGCCAAACGCCTCGACTGTCTGCTGGCGATCGTGGACAAACGCCGTGATCGTCCGGGCGAGTCCGAAGTGATGAACATCATCGGCGAAGTGGCCGGCAAAGATTGCATCCTGATCGACGATATCGTCGATTCCGGCGGCACGCTCTGCAATGCGGCCGATGCCCTGCTCGCGCGAGGCGCGGCAAGCGTCACCGCGTACATCACCCACGGCGTTCTCTCCGGCGGCGCCGTTACCCGCGTCGCCAATTCCCAGCTCAAGGAACTGGTGATCACCGATTCCATCCAGCCGACCACGGCTGTGCAATCGGCGCACAATATCCGTGTCATCAGCACTGCCAGCCTGATCGGCGAAGCCATCAACCGCACCAGTCAGGAAGAATCGGTATCGAGCCTGTTCGACTGAGGGCTAGAGCCCCGTGCGTTCATTTGAACGCACAAAGGTCGCTCTAGTTTTGTGAATCTAGAGCATCTTATCCGCTTTCAGGTGGTTCCAGCTGAAAGCAGGATGCTCTAGCCGGCTCCTCTCACGCAGGTTTCGCGTCGACCGGATGGCTTTGTCTCCAGGCAAGCAGTCCTATTCCGATGAGCCCGCTGACAAAGACGGCCGCACCAGCGCCCATAATCGATGGGCCGATGCCAAACCAAGCAAACAGGCTGGGCGACATCAGATAGGCCAGGAAAAGACCAAGGAAGATCGCACACATCAGCAACCGGTAGATCTGCGCCAGACGATGGGGTTCGCTGCGCGTCTGCATCAGATGCAGCATCGCAAGGTTCTCGAAGGGACCGTTGATTGCGGCGAGGCACGCGATGGTCATCAACCATAGGCGATCGTGCACCAGCGGCAGCAGGAAGACACCAGCGCCGAAAATCAGTTTTGCCGCGATGATCCAAACGACTGGTCTGCGCGGCTTCATGTTGCTGAGGATGAGGTTAGCCGTCACGTTGCCGACGCCATAGGCCGTCATCATCAGGCTGTAATCCGTCAATGGATCGGCACTGGTTTCGCGCAAGTGCAGGATCATCCCGAGCAAAATGCCCATCGCCCAAGCGATATTTCCCATCAGGTTCGTGAACAGACCATAGAGTATGGCGGCATGGCCGCGCGCCATTCGCCATCCACCCAGCACACCGTCGACCACCGCTGCCATCCCGGAGAATTCACGCCGGCGCCGCGCGGACGGGAACCTACCGATAGCTAACCAGACGGCCAGGGCGGAAAGCAGGAATGTCGCCGCCGTCACGGTGAAAAATTGCGATTTCGGCAGAAAACCGTTCACCAGCGCAATCATGCTCGGTCCGAGGATGCGAGCCATGCGCCTCGTCGCGTCGAACAATCCGTTGGTTGCGTGACGAAGATCGGGATCGACGGCAATTGTGGGGAGCGTAGCCTGCAAAGACGGATCGAAGGCAGCCGTGAGCAAAGCGATGCATCCGGCAAGCATCATCAATAGCGGCAGGCTCATAAGATGCATGAGGCCGGCGACGGACAGGATCAGCAGGAGAAGAGCGCGCAGGACGTCGACTGAGATCATCGTTGTGCTGTGTCGCCAGCGATCCGTCAGAATTCCACCGAACAGGCTGCCGAAGAGAAGTGCGCCCGACTGCAATGCGGAAACGTAACCCGCGCTGCTGCCGATGAAATCCGCCGCAATCCAGACGACGGCGACCATGTAGAACTCAGATCCGGTCGCCGCCAGCACCTGCCCGGCCCACAGGAGCGAAATCGACCGCTGGGCCAGCGGCTTTAAGACAAACATGTTGGCATTCTGAAATTCGGTCGACTTATTTGATGGCTTGTCCGTTGATCGTCACGGAGTTGTCGTCAGCGATGCTGACGTCCCAACGCGAGCGCCCGTCCGGATCGGTCTTGGCGAATCCCTTGGCCATCATCAGGCCGAAGGACAATTGATTGAGATCCTGTTCCGTCTTTGCAGCGTCTTGAACGGCCGCGATAGTCTTGTCGAGATCGCGGGCAAGCACCGTCATCTTCATGGATACACGGTCCGTTTCGTTCAACCAGCCACGCATGCTGCCGGAGGCTTCGATGTCGTAAAGGCCCGAAATCGCGCTGATTTTCGGAAAATTGATCGTCATCGTTCCGTCCGGGAACATCGCTTGCTGCACCTTGTCATCCATGGCTGCCGTGCCCGCGGGATTGTTGAAGTCGGCCTGCTGCAGAACATCCATCAGGGCGGTAAAATTCAGATTCGGGACCTGCATCTGCAATTCGGCGGCATCGGGAATGAAGGCGACATAATCTTGAGGTACCAGGCCGGAAGCGAGAGTCAGCTTTTCAGCGCTCATGCCAAAATCCGCATTCATCGCATTGGCCGGCCCGGCGACCTTGAACGAGTAGCCCATCTGCTGCAGCCCGCCGTTGCCGAGCGGGGTCGTTACGGAAATATCCCTGGCGGAAACAGACTCGTCGAGTGAACCGGCAAGCGGCATCGCGTTTCGCAGCAATGCCTTGAGCGCCGCGGTCTCGCTGTCGGAGAGGGTCTTCGTATCTTTATGGTCGGAGATAAAGCGCAGAATTTCATTCAGCGCCTTCAACGGCAGCTTAGTCGCGTTGGCCTTGAAATCGATCGTCCCGATCTTGAGCTCGCCAAGCGGCTCAGTATCGGAGGAAATCTTGTCATAGAAAGATTGCAGGCCACCGCCCATCTGCATGTCGAGCCTGTCCGGGTCGCCGTTGCTGGACGAGGAAAGCGTATAGCCGACACCATCGATCGTGATGTCGTTCTTTTGCACACCATTATCGGTGGTCTTGGTCGCGACAATGATGCCGCTGCCCTTCACGTCCATCGAGCGAACATAGTGAAGTGCGGGGTCGAAGACGCCCGCGAAACTGGAGGATGCCAGCGCATAGCGGAACTCGGCATCCGGACCACTGCCGGGCTTCGAACGCGCCGTTACGTCGATCGCATTGTTGCCCTCGATATTCCAGAGGCCGTTATCCTGCGGCGTCGCAAGAGCCATTAGTGGCTTGAGCCCGGTAATGTCGAAACCGGTGACGTTCAGCTTGTCGAAGAGTTTCTGCAGGTCATAGGTGACCTCGTAGTGACCGTTCGCCGGCGTCACTGCAACAAACCCGCTCTTGACGAGATCGTCGGGCAGGAAATGCGTCAGATTGCCGAGCAGGTCCTTGGCCCCCTGTTCGTTGACGTCGGCCGCCTGCGAGGCGCCAGCCAGACCGACGGCGAAAACCGCCGCAGCGGTAACTGCCTTGAAACGCATAATTCACTCCCCCAATGATGCTAGGAAAAACAATTTGAAAGCGGGAAAACCCTAAACGAGATTCTCAATTGAATGATGACGCCGCAATGCGCACCGGCTGCAAGCCCGGACGAAGCATCAAAGCCCCTTCATCACTTGCCCGTTCACCGTGACGGTCCGATTTTCATCCATCGTGACATCCCAGCGCAGACGACCATCGGGATCGGTCTTGGCAAAGCCCTTGGCGGCCATCAGGCTGAAAGAAACGCTGTTCAGTCGCTGGTCGGTCTTTGCCGCTTCCTGAATGGCCGCGATCGTCTTGTCGAAATCGCGGGCAAGGATCGTCGCCTGCAGTGAGTAGCTTACATGGTGCTTCGTGGAGCCCTTCAACGCGCCGGAAACCTCAATATCATAGACACCGGAAGCCGCGCTGATCCGAGGAAATTCGAGGGTCCCATAGCCGCTCGGAAACATGATGCGCTTCAATGCTTCGCCGGAGACTGGCCCAGCGCGCGACGTCACCGACTCCAGAGCCGTGTCGATGAGACCATCGAAATTGACGTTGGGAATTCCGAGTTGCACATCGAGCGTCTCCGGCAGGAAGGCCGCGTAGGCTTGCGGAATGAGGTCCGCGTCCGGTGTAAAATGCTCCGCCCGCAGGCCAAAATTGATGTTGGATGCCTTGGTCAGACCATCCATCTTGAAATTGTAGTCCAGCGTCCTGACGCCGACCTTGCCGTTTTCAGTCGCCACGAGCGCGTTGTTCAGCGTCACTGACTCATTCAGCGAACCAAACACGGGCAAGGCACGGTGCACCAGTTCCTCGAACTTCTCGCTGCCGCTCTCCGACAACTGTTTTGCCTTGACGTGCTGAACGAAGAAACGGACGAGTTCACGCAGCTCCTTCACCGGCAAGCTCGTCGCGGTCACTTTGACATCGACACTGTCGGCGCTCAGATTGACGGGTGGGAGACCGGGCGCTGCCGCCGTGACTTGTTCGTTAAGACTCTGCAGCGTGCCCTGCGATTGCAGGTCCACTTTACCGGCCTCAGTGCTGTCCGTCACCGCATGGGTGAAGGACGCGCTATCGATCGTGGCATCTATCTTGTGCCCGCTATTTTTGCCGTTGCCGATGCTGGAGAACTTGATGCCATTGTTCTTCATTTCCATCGACCGCATCATCTCGATCGTCGGATCGAAAATGCCGTCAAGGGAACTGGATGCAACCGAATAGGTGGCGTCAGACGCTGGGGAATGAACCGAAACGTCGAGGCTATTATCGCCCTTGAGACGCCATCTGCCTTGGTCGACCGGCTGCGCGAACAACGACAGCGGCTTCAGGCCGGTAACGGAAAGCGCGCCGGAATTGATCTTGTCGAAGAATTTCGCGAGATCGTAGGTGATCTCGTATTGATCGCCGGCGGGCTTGACGGCGACGAAACCGCTGCGGGCGAGATCGCGCGAAAGCGAATGCGTCAGGATATTGCGCAGTTCCCTGGCGCCCTGCTCATTGACTTCGGCCGCCTGCAAAACGCCAGTGAGACCGATGAAAAAAACTGCGGCGGCGGCGATAGCCTTGGGGCGCATACCCGATCTCTCCTTTGACGCTGACCGATTGGAGTCGACTGTTGAAGAGGCCGAGGGTATATGTCAAGCCATTGATAGAAATAGCATCGTCGGCTCTTCACCATGAGTTGCAATGTCATCACAGATGCGCTTTCCGGAGATGCTTGCACCGACGGCCTCTTTGTATTATACGCCACGCGTCCGCGTAGACACCCTTGGAGGCAACGCGGATGAGGCAGGGCTAGCCCTCCTCCAGTTCAATCGATCCCGGCATGCCGAATGATCGGATGAACTCTCCAAATAACCTCGAAAGGAATAGCCATGAGCCACGAAAACTACGAGCTCAAGGCCGAGGCGCGCGAACGGGTTGGTAAGGGGTCCGCCCGTGAACTTCGCCGCAACGGTTTGATTCCCGCTGTCATCTATGGTGACAAGCAGGCCCCCATTTCGATCGCTCTCAACACCAATGAGGTGACGAAGCGCATCCATGCCGGTGGTTTCCTCACCACGATCGCGACGATCGACGTCGAAGGCAAGAAGATCAAGGTTCTGCCGAAGGACTACCAGCTCGATCCGGTCCGCGACTTCACGGTCCACGTCGATTTCCTGCGCGTTTCCGGCAACACCCAGGTGACCGTTGAAATCCCGGTTCACTTCGTCAACCACGAAAAGTCCCCGGGCCTCAAGGCTGGCGGCGTGCTGAACATCGTTCGCCACGAAGTCGAAGTCCACTGCCCGGCCGATGCGATCCCGGAATTCTTCACTGTTGACCTCTCCGGTCACAAGGGCGGCGCCAGCATCCACATTTCGGAAATAACCCTGCCGAAGGGCGTGTCCCCGGTCATCGCCGACCGCGACTTCACGATCGCAACGATCGTTGCTCCGGCTGCCGGTCTTGCCGAAGAAGAAGAAGGCGGCGAAGAAGAAGCCAACGCTTAATCGGCATCTTCATCGCTACGCATTCAAACCCGCCTCCCCTCGGGGATGGCGGGTTTTTCATGCGCAGATTCTAATAAAAGTAGTAAAAGATCTAACTATTCCTGAAATCGATACACGATTTAAATCCATTAACCCCATGGTTTCAGCAACATTTAACACATTCATGAAAGTTTACGCCAAAGAGTTGTAGAGAACGGCCAACCCCAAGATCAGCCGGTCTGCGACTGGGGAGTAAAGCGGAACTATGAGCCATTCCGTCGAAAACAGGTTTTTCGCGATCGTCTGCGGCGCGCTGCTGATTTTCGTCGCGCCGCTCTTCGTATTGTTCCTTTTCCTTTCGTCCGAGCGTGCCGAAAAGGAAATCAAAGATCATATCTCGGTCTTGCTCGTCGCCAACGCTCAGGCTCTGGCCAAGCCGTTATGGGACCTCGACGAGGACAGCGTCACGCAGATCAGTGCAACGACTGTGGCAGAGGGCGCAATCGTCAAGGTCAATGTCCGCGACCTTTCAGGCCAGCTCGATGTTACGCAATCGACCATCCCGAGGTCCTACAAAGGTCTGCTGGAGTCCGTTGCCCGCCCGATCATCTACAACGGCGTGGACGGCGCGAAAAATCTCGGCACCATCACCGTCTATTACCCTGCGCTTGGCCTCTTCGACGGCCTGAAGAATGAGGAAATCGTCTTCATCTCGATTTTCATCTTCGCCGTGCTGACCGTCTTCGGGGCCGCCCTCATCGGCAACCGCATCTTCATCATCCAACCGCTGATGCGGCTGACCCACGCCGTCGAAGCAACCCGGCGGCTCGGCTCGCGCCATCACGTGGATTGGCAGTCGAACGACGAGATGGGCCGCCTCGCCAGCAGCTTCAACGACATGCAGAGCAAGCTGGAGCGAGAGGAAACTGAACTGAAGCTTGCCCACCGCCGCGCCACCGACACCTATAATCTGACGCCGGCCATGTTGTTCTCGCTCGACAAGGACGATTGCATCGCCGCCGTCAGCGATTATTGGCTGGCCGCCACGGGCTATGCTCGCTCCGACGTGGTTGGACGCAAATTCGCAAGCCTCGTCCTGCCGGAATCACGCGAGATTTACACCGAACGTAAGCGCAGCCGTCCAGACAGCGCCGCCCGTCTCGACGTCACAGTAAAATTCCTTTGTAGGGACGACCGGGTCATGGACGTGCTGATCCTCGAGACGACGGCGATCCAGGATGGTCAGTCGCTCTCGGTCATGACCGATGTCACCGACCTCAAGCAATCCGAGGACCGCAACCTGCGCCAGGCGATCACCGATCACCTTACCGGGCTGCTGAACCGTCAGGGATTCGAGACGGCGCTCGACGCCAAGATCAACGAGGCGGACCTGCGCAAGCGCGAGCTCGCCTGCCTGTTCGTCGACCTCGACCGCTTCAAGTGGATCAACGACAATATGGGCCATGCTGCCGGTGACGCGGCATTGCGCGAGCTGGTTTCGCGCATGCAGGCGCGATTGGTCCCGGGCGACATCGCCGCCCGCCTCGGCGGCGACGAATTCGCCATCCTTCTGCTTGCCGAAGACGCTGAGAAAAGGGCATTCGACATGGCGGCGCGTATCGCCGAGCTTTTCGAGACGCCTTTCGGCGGCGACGCCCGCCTTAGCGCCAGCATAGGCATCGCCATCTACCCCCGCCATGCCGCCAACGCCGCAGAGCTGCTCCTGAAATCCGACATAGCGATGTACGCAAAGAAGCGCGATGGCAAGAACGGCGCACAGATTTTCGATAATAGCATGCTGGACGATTCCCGCCGCCGTGCCGAGCTCGAGAGCTATATCGAAGGTGGCTTGAGCGACGACTGGTTCGAAGCGCACCTGCAGCCAATCGTCAATATCGATGATCGCTCCATCGCCGGCTTCGAAGCGCTCATGCGGCTGCACCATCCGCAGAAAGGCATCCTGCCGCCGGCAAGGATCATCGACGTTGCCGAGGAGACCGGCTCGATCGTGCGCATCGGCAACCGCGTCATGGAAAAGGCGATCTCCCACTTTGCCCGTCTCTCACGCCTCGACGGCATGCAGGACACCTATCTCGCCATCAATTTTTCGCCGCTGCAATTCGAGTCCGGATTGCCGGTGCGCATTGCCGCCCTGCTTTCCCGTCACGATATCCGCCCGGAGCGGATCGTAGTCGAAATCACTGAGGCCGTGCTGATGGACGACAATCCGGAAACGCGTACGGTCATCAACGAGATCTGCCGCTACGGCTGCCGCATCGCGCTCGACGACTTCGGCACCGGCTACTCGTCGCTGAGTTATATCAACCGCTTCCCGGTCGACATCATCAAGATCGACCAATCCTTCATCCGCGCGATCAACGACACCGCCTCCGATGTCAGCGCCAAGAGCCGCATGCTGGTCGAAAGCATCACGACGCTGTCGCACAAGATGAACTGCACCGTTATCGCGGAAGGCATCGAGACCGAGGAAGAATGCGCAACCTTGCGCACCATGGGTCTCGATTACGGCCAAGGCTACCTATTCCATCGGCCGCAGCATCCGAACGATCTCCTGAAGGCGCTCGCCGGACCGCGAGCTGATTACCTCAGCGCCGTGGCGCAGGCATCATAGCGAGATGGGGAAACACATGCGAAAACTGCTGCTCCCGGTATTTTTCAGCCTGTCTTCTCTTAGCCTCTTCTCCATAGCCCAAGCCGAAACCGTCAATTTTACAACCGAAGAATATCCGCCCTTCAACTATCGTGATGGCAAGACTCCCGTCGGCGCGACCGTCGAGCAGGTGGAGAAGATAATGGCCGATATCGGCGTCGACTATTCGATAGACGTGATGCCCTGGGTGCGAGCCTATAACCAGGCGCTGACGACGCCGATGACCTGTGTCTTTGCCACCGCCCATAGTGACGCGCGCGACAAGCTGTTCAAATGGGTCCAACCGCTGCTGGTCGATCGCAACATCCTGATCAAGCATACCGGGTCCAGTGTCACCGCCACGACACTCGATGAAGCCCGGAACTATGTGGTTGGCACATGGCGGAACGATTACACCGAAACCACGTTGCGGCAGGCCAACTTTACGCGAATCGATATCGGCAGCGACTTCGGGGCTACGCTAAAAAAGCTGCTGAGTGACCGCATTGATCTCATGCCGATCTCCGAAATCTATTTCGACAAGCTGAGGAGGGATCGCAACGCGGTGCAAGAGGTCGCCGTTCTCTCCGAACAACCGATGGGTATTGCCTGCCAGAAGGATTTCCCGGACGATCTCCTGAAGAGGATGCAAAGCGCGCTCGATCGCCTGATCGCCGACGGCACGCAGAAGCGGATATTCCTGAAGTACGGCCTACACCTTGCTAACTGATGAGATTGCCGCCTTGACTTTGCCGCCAATTCGCTGTGGTGAAGGGCATCGGCATTTTCCAAGGGGTGAAGCGCAATGCTTCTTATCGCGGGTCTCGGCAATCCCGGCGCCAAATATCAGGACAACCGCCACAATATCGGCTTCATGGCCGTGGACGCGATCCATCGTCGTCGCAGCTTTTCGCCCTGGTCGAAAAAATTCAGGGCCGAGATTGCGGAAGGCGAGCTCGGCGGCCAGAGAGTTCTGCTGATCAAGCCGCAGACCTTCATGAACCTTTCCGGCGAATCCGTCGGCGAGGCCATGCGGTTCTACAAGCTCGAGCCTTCCGATCTCGTCGTGATCTATGACGAACTGGATCTGCCGGCAGGCAAGGCGCGGCTGAAGACCGGCGGCGGCCATAACGGCCATAACGGCATCAAGTCGATCGACGCCCATTGCGGCCGGGAATATCGCCGGCTACGTCTCGGCATCGGTCATCCCGGCGTCAAGGAGCTCGTGCATAATCACGTGCTTGGCGACTTCGCCAAAGCTGACCAAAACTGGCTGGAGCCGCTGTTCGATGCACTCGCCGACAATGCCGACATGCTGGCGCGCGGCGAGGATTCGCAGCTCATGAACAAGATCTCGCTTGCCCTCGGCGGCAAGGCAGAAGAAGAGACCCAAAAGCCGGAAAAGAAAGCGGTAGCCAAATCGCACATCCATCAGGCTCGCAATCATAGCCAGCCGCGGATGCCCGAGAGTGGCCCTATGGCCGAAATGCTGAAGAGAATGTTCGGCAAGAAGGACGATTGAATGGCGCAAGCAGCAACAGACAGGGCCGCAGATTTTGTGATCCGCCCGGCCGCAGCCGGCGACTTGCCTACGCTGCTC
This sequence comes from Rhizobium jaguaris, assembly GCF_003627755.1. Taxonomy (NCBI): domain Bacteria; kingdom Pseudomonadati; phylum Pseudomonadota; class Alphaproteobacteria; order Hyphomicrobiales; family Rhizobiaceae; genus Martinezella; species Martinezella jaguaris. The sequence goes on from NZ_CP032694.1 coordinate 2,847,080, forward strand.
GCGCTCTATCGCCACCTCAACCATGACGATCCCGATATGGATTCCAGGCTTGCAGAGGACCGCTTTGCGGCTATCTTGGCCCATCCCGGCATGACGATCTTCGTCGCCCTCGAAGGCGACCTCGCCATTTCCTCGGTCACCCTGGTCGTCATTCCCAACCTGACGCGGCGTGGCGCTTCTTATGCGCTGATCGAAAATGTCGTCACCCATGCCGATCGCCGCCAGCGCGGCCATGCGCGGGCGCTGATCGAGACCGCGGTCGCGACGGCTTGGGAGCAGAATTGCTATAAGGTAATGCTGCTGACAGGCTCCAAGGAGCCAGCGACGCTGCGCTTCTACGCCAATTGCGGTTTTTCACAGGACAAGACCGGTTTCCAAATCCGGCGCCCTGCCGCGGGCTGATATCCCTGCCCGAGCCTATTCTTCGGGTTCGGTGGTAAACATCAGCGGAAAGCCGGCGCTCTTTGCCAGATCGATGGCTTCCTGCGCTTTGGTCTCGGCAATATCCCTGGCGCAGACCATGACCACGCAGGTACCGAGCTTGTGTGCGGTCATCATGACACGGTAGCCGGTCTCCTCGCTCATACGAAAGACGGCCTTCAATACCATGATGACGAATTCACGCGGCGTGTAGTCGTCGTTGACGAGAATGATCTTGTAAAGCTTCGGCCGATCGAGCTTCGTCTTGGTCTTCGGTTTTAGGACAACATCATTGTCACTCATCGGAGTCACCGTTGATGACAGAGAAAAAAATTTGTGGCTGATCGCCAATTTATACTGCACCGCAACCGGTCATTCAAGGAAAACAACGTTTTCGAGCCAGCTGTCAGATCAATCGACCGTGACCGGTGGATAGCTCTGGCAAGTACCACAGCCCTTTCCGCACGTCGACAAAAGTCATGACGGCTATCATCGCCGGGATTGTCAGTGCATTCTCCTCTGCAGAAAAACGGCGCATCCTCCGCGCAAGGCTTGACCCGCAACGACCCTTCCCCCATACGCACAACAAAGTTTTTCAAGATATGGACAAGGTGCCATGGGTTTCAAATGCGGTATCGTCGGGTTGCCGAATGTCGGCAAGTCCACTCTGTTCAACGCGCTGACCAAGACGGCGGCGGCGCAGGCGGCGAATTATCCCTTCTGCACGATCGAGCCGAACACGGGTGAAGTCGCGGTTCCCGATCCGCGCATGCGCAAGCTTGCCGACGTCGCCAAATCGAAGGAACTGATCCCGACGCGCATTTCCTTCGTTGACATTGCCGGCCTGGTTCGCGGCGCCTCGAAGGGCGAAGGTCTGGGCAACCAGTTCCTTGCCAATATCCGCGAAGTCGACGCCATCGTTCATGTGCTGCGCTGTTTCGAGGACAGCGACATCACCCACGTCGAAGGCCGCATCAATCCGGTGGCCGACGCCGAGACGATCGAAACCGAGCTCATGCTCGCCGACCTCGAGAGCCTGGAGCGCCGCACCGAGCAGACGCGCAAACGCGCCACGGGCAAGGACAAGGAGTCCATGGCGATGCTGCCGATAATGGAAGCCTCGCTCCAGTTGCTGAACGAAGGCAAGCCGGTGCGCACCCTGCTGTCGAAGCTCGATGCCGAGGAAACCCGCATCCTCAAGGGCCTGAACCTTCTGACCTCGCATCCCGTCCTCTACGTCTGCAACGTCGCAGAGGCTGATGCCGCGACCGGCAACGACCACACAGCGGCCGTCGCTGCCATGGCCAAGGAGCAGAATTCCGAGGTGGTGACCATTTCCGCCGCCATCGAAGCGGAAGTGGCGCAGCTACCCGAAGAAGAAGCCACGGAATTCCTCTCCGCTCTCGGCCTCGACGAAGCCGGCCTCGACCGGCTGATCCGCGCCGGCTACAAGCTGCTGCATCTCATCACCTATTTCACCGTCGGCCCGAAGGAAACACGCGCCTGGACGATCGAACAGGGCACCAAGGCCCCGCAGGCAGCCGGCGTCATCCATTCCGACTTTGAACGCGGCTTCATCCGCGCCAACACCATCGCCTATGACGACTACATCGGCTACAACGGCGAAACAGGCGCCAAGGAAGCCGGCAAGGCGCGCGACGAAGGCAAGGAATACGTCGTCCAGGACGGCGACGTCATCCATTTCCGCTTCAACACCTGAGACATGATGGAATTGCCGGCCTCACCTGAGTGCCGGCAATCTTCCCTGGACGGACGCCGGCAGCAACCGAACGACAGTACGGCGCAGATGCGGCCAGCCGATGCCGATCACCAGCACGATCAGGCCGACGATCATCAGCACGATGAAGCTGACCTTGTCGAGGCCGGCATTGTTCTGCCGCAGAATGGCGCCGATCGCGACGCCGAGCGACACCAGTCCCGCGGTCACGAAAGCGCGTCTATCGATGATCAAGCCGATCAGCATCATGACCACCACAACAGCGACGATGGTCAGCGCCTGTGTGTAACCGCCGTGCTCAATGCCGGTAAGGAAAAAGGTATCGCTGTTGCCAGCCTCAAGCTGAAAGACCAGCAGGATCGCCGTGTAGAGCAGTGCCGGCGCCGTGGCGAGATGCAGCCAGAAGGCCACATCCGAGCGACGTGTCCTGCGGTTGGGATCGCTAAGATCGAAACGCATCGCCACGGCAAATGCCCCGAGAGCCCCTGCACACATGATGCCGAGCGACAGCAGCGGATAATCCAGCACGACATTCGATACGCCGGTGGCAACACCAATCAAGTAGAAGACGCCGGCGAGCAGCAAAGTGAACAGCGAGAAGAGCAGCATCGCCAGCGACAGCGGCACGCGGTAACGCCAATAATAGAGCGCAAGCAGCGGCGGGAACGGCAAGGCAGTGATGATCCAATGGGTCGTCAGGCTCGTGCCGGCTGTATCTTCGGTGCCGAGATGCATCATCGTCGCCCAAAAGATCCAATAGACCAGCGAGATCGTCAGGACGACAGCGGGAAGCGCCAGACGCTGACGGCGGACCAGGATTTCGGCCAGGACGATGATGGCCGGCAGCGGCCCGTAATAGCCGGTGAGCCCCCACAAGCCGACGAGCAGGACGACGATACCGATGGTGATCAGCACGTCATGAAAGCCGCGGATGAAACGCGGGGCTTCGCTATCCTCCAGCGGGTTTGCCGGATCGTCCTCGCGAGGCTGCGAAAGATCATTTCTGACGGCCCTCGCGTTGATGCCGATATTTCGCTCGGCCAGATAAGGCAAAAGCCGGATGGCCTGATCCGAGGAAATGATCCCCTCGCCGGCAGCGCCTTCCAACACAGTCTTGAGATCGCTCATGTCTATTCCTGCATGGTCTCGATGTTGGCAAGCCTCATCACATCGCCGGTCTACAAGCAAGGGCTGCCAAGCCTGGGCAGGCGGTGCCGCACCTCTTTGCCGCAGCGGCCATGAAAAGGCTTGCGCCGTTGCCGCTCGGCATGCGATTGCGCACGGACCGAATGAAGAGGCCGGTGACGGATATGGCAAAACTGACATATGAGGATTTTCAGCCGGGAAAAGTGTTTCCGCTCGGACCGAAACACGTGACGGCGGAAGAGATCATCGAGTTTGCACGCGAGTTTGATCCGCAGCCGATGCATCTCGACGAATCTGCCGGCCGCGCAAGTATTCTGGGTGGGCTCGCCGCCTCCGGCTGGCACACCTCGGCGATGTTCATGCGCATGATGACCGACAGCTATCTGCTCAACACGGAAGCCGAAGGCGCGCCGGGTATTGATTTCATGGACTGGAAAAAGCCGGTCCTGGCGGGAGATACGCTTTCCGGTCGGTCGATCGTGCTCGAATCCCGCGCCATGCGCTCCCGCCCCGGCATCGGCATCGTCAAGTTTCGCCACGAAGTGGAAAATCAGCGCGGCCAGCTCGTTTGTCTCGGCGAGAATTCGACCATGATCCGTATGCGCTTGCCCGTGGAGGCTTCCGCATGAAGATGATGGAACTTTACCCGATCGGCGAACGGGCCGAGATCGGCAGTCATACGTTCACAGCGGAAAACATCGTCCGCTTCGCCTCACGCTTCGATCCGCAGATTTTCCACATGGACGCGGAAGCGGCCAAGCATACGTTGTTCGGCGGACTTTGTGCGTCAGGTTGGCATACCTGCTCCGTCTGGATGCGTACCTTCGTCGACTATTGGAGCGGCGAAACCACCCGCCTTCGCGACGAAGGCAGAAAACCGCCGAATCTCGGCCCCTCGCCCGGTTTCCAGAAACTGCAGTGGCTGCGTCCGGTCTTTGCCGGTGACACCGTTACCTATGGTGTCACCTTGCTCGCTAGCCGCCCGCTTAATTCACGCCCGGGCTGGACGCTCAACACCATCCTCTGTGACGGAAGCAACCAGCACGGCACGCCGGTGTTGCGGTTCGAGAGCACCGTGCTGGAGTTTGAGTAAACACCTTCGCGAAGCAAGAAGGTTGCGAAACGTGGGAGCAAGCGTCGAGCCGGTCTCGCCCGCCCTGCGCGCAGGAATCTTTTCAATGCCCGGAAAATTCCACCAGGGTGTGAACCGGCACATTGAGCGCTTCCAGCTTCTTGCGGCCGCCCAAATCCGGAAGGTCGATGACAAAGCAGGCGGCAACGACCTCGGCGCCGATCTGGCGCAACAACTGGGTCGCGCCGACAGCGGTGCCACCGGTGGCGATGAGGTCGTCGACCAGGATCACCTTCTCGCCGGGGTTTACCGCGTCCCGGTGCATCTCCATCTCATCGACACCGTATTCGAGGCTGTAGGCGATGCGCACGATGTCGTGCGGCAGCTTGCCCTTCTTGCGGATCGGCACGAAACCGGACGACAACTGATGCGCCACGGCGCCGCCCAGAATAAAACCACGTGCTTCCATGCCGGCAACCTTGTCGATCTTGGTGCCGGCATAGGGTTGCACCAGCGCGTCGACCGCACGACGGAACGCTTTGGCATTGCCGAGCATCGTGGTGATGTCACGGAAGACGATGCCAGGCTTGGGATAGTCCGGAATGGAGCGGATGCTGGCGGCAAGCTCCGAAGCGATAGTGTGCATGTAAATATGTACTCTCAAGGCTATGATAAGGCCGACGCACCCTATCAAGACCCGTGCCCGATACCAACAAAAAAGGCGACCACAAAGGGCCGCCTCTTCATTGATTCACGCGGCGGAACGCTTAGTGAGCGCCAGCCTTGGCGTAGACCGACCGCTTGGTCAGATAGATCAACACCGAGAAAATCAGCAGAAATACCATGACCATGAAGCCAAGGTGCTTGCGGTCCTCAAGATGCGGCTCCGACGCCCACATCAGGAACGAGGCGACGTCCCTCGCATATTGATCGACCGTCTGCGGCGAACCGTCGTCATAGGTGACCTGGCCGTCCGAGAGCGGCTTTGGCATGGCGAAGGTCGCGGCCGAGGTGAAATACGGATTGTAGTGTGAGTTCTGCGGCACTTGGAAGCCAGCCGGAGGCTCTTCATAGCCCGTCAGCAGCGAGTAGATATAATCGGGGCCGCCTTCCTGATACTGCGTGAAGATGTCGAAGATAAACTGCGGGAAACCACGTTCGATTTCGCGCGCCTTGGCAAGCAGCGACATGTCTGGCGGTACGGCGCCATTGTTCGATGCCGCCGCCGCCTCGTCGTTCGGGAACGGCGATGGGAAATGGTCTGACGGAATCGCTTTGCGGGTGAACATCTCGCCCTGGGCGTTCGGGCCATCCTGCACTTCGTAATTCGCTGCGAAAGTCTTGATCTGCGCGTCGGTATAGCCGAGATCTGCCAACGTGCGGAAGGGAACAAGCTTCATCGAATGACAAGCGGAGCAGACTTCCGTGTAGACCTTGAGGCCGCGCTGGAGTTGCGCCTTGTCGTAAGAGCCGAAGGGACCGGAGAAGGTCCAGTGCTGCTCCCTCGGCTCCTTGAGCGGATAGTGTGGGGTCGCTGTCTCAGCGGCGGGCTTGGTCTCCTGAGCAACGGCGGCGACCGTGGCGAAGCCGCCGATAAGCGCGATCGACAGAAGGCCGGCAACAAGCTTTTTCATTGTTTTCTTCCTCTATCGCCGGTTACGCTTCAACCGGAGCGGCTGTCTTGCCGCCCTGCTTTTCAAGAACCGCCTCCGTAATCGAATTCGGAATGCGTCTTGGTGTTTCGACCAGGCCGAGGACCGGCATGGCGACTAGGAAGAACAGGAAGTAGAACAGCGTCGCAAACTGCGAGATCACGACGAAGTTGCCTTCCGCCGGCTGTGAGCCGAGCCAGCCGAGCAGGATGGCATCGGCAACGAACAGCCAGAAGAACAGCTTGTACCACGGACGATAGACCGCCGAGCGAATCTTGGAGGTGTCGAGCCAGGGCAGGAAGAACAGCACGATGATGGCGCCGAACATCGTCAAAACCCCGCCCAATTTGGAGTCGATGGGGCCGATGTTGAAGGTGATCGAACGCAGCATCGCGTAGAACGGCAGGAAGTACCATTCCGGAACGATGTGGGCCGGCGTCTTCAGCGGGTTGGCCGGAATGTAATTGTCGGCATGGCCGAGGAAGTTCGGCAGATAGAAGACGAAATAGGCGAAGACCAGCAGGAAGATGGAAACGCCGAACGCATCCTTCAGCGTTGCATAGGGTGTAAAGGCCACGGTATCGGTCTTCGACTTGACTTCAACGCCGGTCGGGTTTGTCTGGCCGGTCACGTGCAGCGCCCAGATGTGCAGGACTACGACGCCCGCGATCATGAACGGCAGCAGGTAGTGCAGCGAGAAGAAGCGGTTCAGCGTCGGATTGTCGACGGCGAAGCCGCCGAGCAGGAAGGTCTGGATCCAATCGCCGACCCATGGAAAGGCGGAGAAGAAGCCGGTGATGACGGTGGCGCCCCAGAAGGACATCTGCCCCCAGGGCAGAACGTAACCCATGAAGGCCGTCGCCATCATCAGAAGATAGATGATCACGCCCAGAATCCAGAGAATTTCGCGCGGCGCCTTGTAGGAGCCATAATAAAGACCGCGGGCGATGTGGAGATAGACGGCCACAAAGAAGAAGGACGCGCCGTTAGCGTGCAGATAGCGCAACAGCCAGCCGTGGTTGACGTCGCGAACGATCTTTTCGACAGAGTTGAAGGCGATCGTCGTTTCCGCCGCATAGTGCATGGCAAGAACGACGCCAGTCAGGATCTGCAGAACGAGCATGACGGCCAGCATGGCGCCGAACGTGTAGGCATAGTTCAGATTGCGCGGAACCGGATAGGCGATGAAACTGTCATAGACCATACGCGGCAGCGGCAGCCGCGCGTCGATCCATTTTTCGAGCCCAGTGGATGGCTCGTAAGACGAATGACCACTCATGCTTCAGTTCCCCCTCAACCGACCTTGATCTTTTTTTCTGCGGTAAACGCATATACCGGAATAGCGAGGTTCTGCGGCGCCGGCCCATGGCGGATGCGACCGGCGGTATCATAGACCGAACCATGGCAGGGACAGAACCAACCGCCATATTCCCCCGCCTGACCGAGCGGTATGCAACCGAGATGCGTGCAGACACCGATCATGACAAGCCAGTTTTCTTTCCCGTCACCGGCCGAACGCGCCACATCGGTGGCCTGCGCATCCGCCGGCAAATTGGCATTGCGGGCGACCGGGTCCTTCAGATCGGAGATCTGTGCACCCTTACCATCATCGATTTCCTTCTGCGTACGGTTGCGGATGAAGACTGGCCTGCCACGCCACTTCACCGTCATCGACATGCCGGGTTCCAGGCTGGAGACATCGACTTCGATGGAAGCAAGAGCGAGCGTCGAGGCATCCGGCCGCATCTGATCGATGAACGGCCAGGCAAAGGCGACTGCGCCCACGGCGCCAGCCATGCCCGTCGTCAGATAAAGAAAATCTCGGCGAGTCGGCTCGCCCGCGGTTTCACTCGTCGTAATATGCTCGCTCAAAGCTGGACCATCCTCATCCGCAAAACCCGCAGCTTGACGCTGCGGTACCCCCTCAATGCCGGCGAATCAACGCGAACATAATTCCGCCATAGATTCCTCCGTAACCCGCCGCGTTCTAAGCTTGATCGCAAATTATGTCCAGTCTTGGCAAGGGGTGTGGGCACAATGTCGCGGGAAAACCGCGCTATTTGGCCGCGAGTGCCAAGCTTAAAATCTCCACGCTCGATCAAACTGGCGTAAGCACATGAAAAATCGCAGGATTCGCATAATATATTTTCCATTGCGGAGCAAAATAAACAACAATTTCAATGTTGCATTGCAACATAACCAGCTACACGCTGGCCGATGGTCTATACTAAGCTCTACTTCCTACTCCTTAAATCCGAGTGGATTTTAGGAACAGCTTATGGCCTCTTATGACGCCGCCGCGGCTCGCAGCGGCCAGCATAAAACATCGCTGAGGACACAATTATGAGACATACGATCTATTGCGTTCTATGCGTCCTTGCCACGTTGACGCTCGCCATCCTTGCGGCGCGTTATGCAACCAATCTCTGGCTACTCGGCTTCTTCGAAAGCCTGCAGACCCACATCAGCCTTTTCGGCATTGCGCTCGCCCTACTCGCGCTTCTTTTCAAGCGGCATTGGTATGCCGTCTTCCTGCTGGCTGTCGGTGTCGGGCTTGCGGTCCATTCCGTTATGCTGCTGCGCGAATATGCCGCCGTTCCCCCCGTAAACCCGCCGGCAGCCGCCGATGCCAGCAAGAGCTTCAAGTTGCTCTCGTTCAACATCGACGACGACAACACTCCCCAAAACGGCGTGCGTATCGCCGATCTTATCGTCGGCTCGAAGGCCGATGTCGTGGAGATTTTCGAGGCGAACTCCATTCTATCGCAGCTGCCGCGAATAACCGATATCTATCCCTATCGTATCGGCTGCGGCGTCATGACCACCGATTGCGATTCCCTGCTGCTGTCGAAACGGCCGCTGCTTACGCAGGACATGCACAGCCTCGGCAGCCTTTGGGACAACCGCTTCATCCACGCGACCATCGACATGGATGGTCAGACGGTCAATTTTGTCTCAGCTCACCTCAGCAAACCCTATTTCGACGAGTTTCACACAGTCGAGTTGAACATCCTCGCCCCGATCCTGAAAGATATTCAGGGGCCACTGATCCTTGCCGGCGATTTCAACGCTTCGGTCATTGCGCCGGACATGCAAGACTTCCTCGACGACACCAGTCTGCGCCACGTCTTCCCGGAACCCGCCACCTGGCCGATCAAGGGCGGCGCCTACGGCATCGCCATCGACCATGTTTTCGCGCGCGCTCCGCTGCGGCTGGAGTCGGTCCAACAGATACCGGATGCCATGGGATCGAACCATTTTGGCCTGGTGACGGAATTCAGCGTTTCAAAATAGCTATTTGATTTTGCTCGCGCTTATCGGAGCGCCGCCGGGTATTTTCGGTGGCGGCGCTACTCGGCCGCGATGAAGCCGCCGGACTGGCGCGCCCATAGCTCGGAATAGAGGCCGCCGCGGACAACCAGCTCGTCATGGGTGCCGTCTTCGATGATCCTGCCCTTGTCGATGACGATCAGGCGGTCGAGTTTGGCGATTGTCGACAGGCGATGTGCTATCGCAAGCACCGTCTTGCCTTCCATCAGCGTTTCCAGATTGGACTGCAGCGCCGCCTCAACCTCGGAATCCAGCGCCGAGGTCGCCTCGTCCAGCACCAGGATTGGCGCATCCTTCAGCATAACGCGAGCAATGGCGATGCGCTGGCGCTGGCCACCGGACAATTTGACGCCGCGCTCGCCGACATGGGCGGCATAACCCCCGCGGCCCTTCTGATCCTCCAGCGTCATGATGAACTCATCCGCCTCCGCCCGCCGCGTCGCCTGTGCCATCTGCTCCTCGCTCGCCTTCGGGCGACCGAAAAGAATGTTGTCGCGGATGGAACGATTGAGCAGCGCTGTGTCCTGCGTCACCATGCCGATCTCACCGCGCAGCGACTCCTGCCGGACCAGGGCGATATCCTGTCCATCGATCAGGATGCGGCCGCCTTCGAGATCGTAGAAACGCAGCAGCAAATTGACCAGCGTCGTCTTGCCGGCACCGGAACGACCGACGATGCCGATCTTCTCTCCGGCATGAACGGTCAACGAAAAATCATCTATGACACCGCTGCCGCGACCGTAGTGGAAGGCCACATTCTCGAAGCGGATTTCCGGGCGGACAATCTGCAGATCCCTGGCGCCCGGCTGATCCACCAGGCCGATTGGCTCGGAGATCATCTCGGCGGAATTCTGGATCGTGCCGAGATTACGCATGATTGCATTGAACTGCGCCATCATGCGACCGAACAACATATTGAGCCGCAGTACCATGCTGAGCGTGAAGGCAACGCCGCCGGTCGAAATCTCACCGGCGAGCCAGAGATGGATGGCAAGTGCCGCGATCGTCGTGATCATCACGCCCGACAAGAGCGCCAACGACGAACGCACGCCGGTCAGAAGCCGCGTGAACGGCATGACGGCAGCCTGGAAGCGGTCGAAGCCGTTGCGGATGTAGTCGTCGTTCTGCTCTTCCCGGCCGAAGAGTTTCAGCGTCTGGATATTGGCATAAGCATCCACCATGCGGCCGTTCAACATCGACGACGCCTCGGCGGCGTTGCGCGCATGGCGTCGGATGCGCGGCACGAAATAGCGAGCAATCACAGAGAAGACGCCGATCCAGACTGCGATCACCAGCGCGAGGCGCCAATCGAGCCCGCCGACCAGCGCTATGGTCGAGGCGGCATAGATGATGATAAACCAGACCACCTGCAGCAGCGACACGACAAGATCGCCCGTCGACTGGCCCGCCGACCAGACCTTGGTAACGATCCGGCCTGAGAAGTCATTCTGGAAGAAGCTCACCGACTGGCGTGCGACATGCATGTAGGCTTGCCAGCGGACGAGATTGAGAAAGCCGGGTACAACCACCTGCTCCTCGACCAGCGCCCCAAGGCTGACCACGATAAAACGGACGACCAGCACGACGAAAACCATGCCAAGCAGTGCGCCACCGTGGCCGGAAAGCAATCCTGCCCAACCCGCCCCCGGCTGCACTTTGTCCAGTATGTCGACGAGATGCCCCACGAACCAGAACAGCGCCGCCTCCAGCACCGCAACGGCGCCGCCAAGTGCCGCCATCGCCAGAAACGGCCCCTTCGCCTGACCGACATAATACCAGATGAAAGCCCAAAGCGACCGCGGCGGGCGAAGATCGCCAGTGCGGTAGTAGGGATCAATCCAGGTTTCGAACAGGCGATAGACGGAGCGGATCAGCATCCCCGCGATATAGGAATTTTTGCCTGGGGTGCAAAGGCAAGCGCGTGGCTAGGGAATCTCACATTTTTGTCATATTCCACAATTGGAGGCTGCAGTACAAATCACCATGGGCGGGAATCAGAACCATGTTTAGTGCATCTTGATACGCCTACCATTGTGATTTATACATTACGGACGTTCTATGCTTCGCATACTCCAGACGGTTACTTATCAGCGCTGGGAACGCCGGCTTCGGGATGAGCGTGCTCGCGCGGCGATTGCTGCACGGCTTTCCCGTTTAGCATTTGGTCTTATGGGAGACATTAGACCGGTAGGCGACGGCGTGAGCGAAATGCGCATCCACTACGGACCGGGCTACCGAGTCTATTTTGTTCAACGCGGCGGAGAGATCATTATCCTCCTGTGCGGCGGTGATAAAAGCAGCCAAGCTAGGGATATCGAACAAGCGAAAATGCTCGCCAAAAATTCGGACGAATTTGATGCCTGAGAAACTAATCCCGTACGATCCCGCAGAGGCGCTAACTTCCAACGACGCCGTCGATGAATTCATGAGGGACGCCTTTGAAAGCGGTGATGCAGGATATATCGCCCATGCGCTCGGCATCGTCGCCCGTGCGAAAGGCATGACCGGAATAGCTAAAGAGACCGGCATGGCGCGGGAAGCTCTCTACCGCTCCTTCGCATCGGACGGCAACCCGACGCTGAAGTCGGTCCTCGCTCTAATGCAATCGCTTGGTTTTGAACTAACGGTCAAACGACACAACATTTGACATAGTCGGAACCGCCGCACGGATGGCCCGTAATCTCTTTCAGGTTGATCTCAGCAACAAACAGCCAAAACAAAAAGGGCGAGCCCGAAGCCCACCCCTTTTCTCATTCCGCCGCCGCCTCGGCCTCTTCATGGTCCGCCAGGAACCCGCCGGATTGCCGGTTCCAGAGGTCGGCATAGATGCCGCCATGCTGGACCAGATCGCGATGGGTGCCCGTCTCGATGATCCGGCCCTTGTCGAGCACGATGAGGCGGTCCATTTCGGTCAATGTCGACAGCCGGTGGGCGATGGCGATCACCGTCTTGCCCTGCATCAGTGCGAAGAGGTTTTCCTGGATCGCCGCTTCCACTTCGGAATCGAGCGCCGAGGTTGCCTCGTCCAGCACCAGGATCGGCGCGTCCTTCAGGAAGACGCGGGCAATCGCGATGCGCTGCCTCTGGCCACCTGAGAGCTTGACGCCGCGTTCGCCGACCTGAGCATCAAGCCCCTTGCGACCTTGCATGTCGGAGAGCCCCTCGATGAACTCCCAGGCATTGGCGCGCTTGGCTGCCTGGATCACCTCTGCATCCGTCGCTTCCGGATGACCATAGGCGATGTTGTCGCGGATCGAACGGTGCAGCAGGGACGTGTCCTGCGTCACCACACCGATCAGCGAGCGCAGGCTGTCCTGCGTCACCTTGGCGATATCCTGGCTGTCGATGGTGATGCGTCCGCTTTCGAGATCGTAGAAACGAAGCAGCAGGTTCATCAACGTCGTCTTGCCGGCGCCGGAGCGTCCGACCAGGCCGACCTTCTCGCCGGCACGGATATCGAAGGTCAGGTTGTCGATCACACCCTTTGTCTTCCCATAATGGAAGCGGACATGATCGAAGTGGATCGCGCCCTGCTTGGCCGTGATCGCCGGTGCCGCCGGTACGTCGACGATATCATGCGGCTTCGTCAGCATTTCGATGCCGTCATAGATCGTGCCGATGTTCTCGAACAGCGCCGAGACTTCCCACATGATCCATTGCGACATGCCGTTGACACGCATGGCAAGCCCGATGGCGATGGCGATGGCGCCGACCGAGATCGAACCGCTCAGCCAAAAGTAGATCGACAGCGCCGAGATGACAAACAACGCCACGCAGTTGTTGACGTAGACTGCGATGTAGAACAGGGTCACCTTGCGCATCTGCCCGTAGACAGTCTGCAGGAATTCGCTCATGCCGGCCTTGGCGTAGCCCTCTTCGCGGCCCGCATGCGAAAACAGCTTCACCGTCGCAATGTTCGTATAGCTGTCGACCACCCGACCCGTCATCGTCGAACGTGCATCCGCCTGAGCGGCTGCGATCTTGCGCAGTCGCGGCACGAAATAGCTGACGATGCCGATATAGATCGCCAGCCACGCCAGGATCGGCAGCATCAGCCGCCAGTCCGCCGCAGCGATGACCAGGATCATCGACAGGAAATAAGTAACGACATAGACGAAGACGTCGAGGATCTTCATCACCGCTTCGCGCACGGCAAGCGAGGTCTGCATCACCTTGGTGGCGACGCGGCCGGCGAACTCGTTGGCGAAGAAGGTCATGCTGTGGCGCAGCAGGAAGCGATGCATCTGCCAGCGGGCAATCATCGGATAGTTGCCGAGCAGCACCTGATGCATGATGATGGAATCGAGCACGGCTGCCAGCGGCAAGCCGACCAGCACCATCGCACCCATCCAGAAGAGCCTCTGCCACTGCGTCTGCAGGAACGTCGCCTTGTCCGCATGCGACAACCAATCGACAATAGCGCCCAGGAACTGAAACAGCGCCACTTCGCCGATGGCAATCAGCATGGTGAGAATGGCCATGGCGATCAGCCAGGGCGCGGCCGGCTTGGTGTAATGCCAGCAGAAGGCAAAGAGACCCCGCGGCGGAACGCCCGGCACTTCGCTCGGAAAGGGGTTTAGTCGCTGTTCGAACCAGCCAAACATGAAAAGCTCCAAAGACTCGACCCTTCGGCACCGCTTCTGCGCCTCAAGGGATCGCAGACTGATATGGTGGCCGGGCGATGAAAGAACGAGGCCATATCGGCCGCGCAATGAATCGAAAAGGGGAAACTCGCGAAAATCCGCGTTAAAGCGCCTGGATCATCGCCGTGGGGTCACGGCCGGGAGGCGCATCATCACAAACAAAATATTCATCTGAGCCTCCTCTGTCACAAGTTGTAGAGCGGTTCTCTTTTACCGTGCATTGATCGCTTTGAAAAGTCAAATGTGCCCAAAAACCCGCCGGAATCTTTCAATTCTGCTGATGAAGACATCACAGAAACAGAGGGATTCGACAAAAGGCGAAGACAACTCCCGGCAATTCCGCTAGTTGCAGACCATGACTTCGCTGCACATCGCTCTCTATCAGCCCGACATCCCCGGCAACACCGGCACGATCCTCCGGCTCGCCGCCTGCCTCGGCCTTGGCGTCGATATCATCGAGCCGGCCGGCTTCGACATATCGGATCGCAACCTCAAGCGCGCCGGCATGGATTATCTTGCCGCAGTCACACTGACGCGACATGTCAACTGGGAACGTTTCGAGGCCTGGCGGGCGGAAAGCGGGCGCCGGCTGGTGCTCGCCTCCACCAAGGCCGCCGAACGCTACACGGACTTCGCCTTCCGGAAGGATGACATACTGCTCTTCGGCCGCGAAAGCGCCGGTGTGCCCGATCATGTGCATGAAAAGGCCGATGGCCGGATCCTGATCCCGATGGTCGGCGGCCAGCGCTCCATCAATGTCGCCATGTCGGCTGCGATGATATCGGGTGAGGCGCTGCGGCAGACAAACTGGTCGTAAATGTCGCGGCAAAACTGAAGGCTGCGGCGGCCAATTGCCGTTGGCATGCCCGGTAAAGTGTGAGAAGCTTTGGCTTGGAAATGCCTTACCTAACGGCAACCCTGGCGAGGTGACCCATGTTCCAGACGGCATTCACCCTCACCCTCACTCAATTCGCGCGCACTCTCACACTACCCGAGCGGCTGCAGCGCTCTCCGGTGCGCAATCTCACCCTGGAAGCTCTCCGCCAGCGCAACACTGCGCTCGATGCGCTGTTTTATGACGTCAAAGTCATTACCCCGGAAGAGGCCTTCTATATAAGCGGATCACTTGCGGCCGAAGGCTCGATCATGATTGTGCCACCGAGCGGCGGCGCCAAGCTGACCCTTTGCGAAACGCTGGAAGAGTTTGTGGTCCGCGGCGGCCAGGAGGCGCGGGCGCTGGCGGCCGCCGGCATCGGCGGATCGGCTCTCGGCGCGGCAGCCTTCGCCCGCAATGTCGCCAACGCGATCGGCGCGCCGGTCGCCGTCGTCGTCTCTGGATATGGTCTGGCTGACATCATCACCGAGGCGTTTGGCGGCCATTTCTTCTTCGGCCATCTGAAAGGCCTGCGGCCCATCTTCGAGATCCTGGACGATCTTGCCGGACGACCTCAATTCGGTGTCGCCGACGAGAACGGCGGTGAGATAGCCGCCCGCAGCAGTCTCAACACCAGGACGGTGCGAGCCCTTCTTGCCGACCCCCGCCTCTCCTTCCGCCTGCTTGCCGGCCACTCCAAGGGCAATCTGGTGATTTCGGCTGCCCTTCACGATCTCTGCGAGGAGGACGAAGCCCGGGCCGCACAACTGGCGGAGACGGTGAAGATCATAACCGTCGGCACTCGCATCGCCATGCCGCCGACCTTCTCGGATGTGGTCGATGTCATCGGCGAATGGGACTGGTTCGGGGAGATGAACTCCCGGCCATTCATTCCAGCCGATCAGCGGATCCCACATGCCTGGCATCACACCAACACGGATTTGAACGGCCATCTGCCGGTAACTTCCGTGCTGAAGCAGATTTTGGCCACGGCCGCGACTTCGGAAAAGCCCGAAACGGCGCCTGCATTGCATGTCGTGGCCAAGCCGGAGGCATCGGCTGCGGCAACGACCGAAACCGTAGTCCCATCCCCCACGGAGCCGCCAATGCGACGGCCCGCGACGATCAAGAAGGTGAAGGAAGCCTTCTCGAACGGAACCTTGCCCGATGTCCCGCCGATGCAAGCGGACTTTTCCGGTGAGACGCAGCCGCCGAAACCGCACTAAAATCAGGCACTGCGCAAATATTGTCCAGATATGTCGCTCACAGTGTTGGACCGCGGCCCGTCGCAAGCGTATAATCCTTAGCCGGCAATGAAAATCGCCGCAATTCACGTGGCGCGTCCAGACACTTAAATCCAAGCATTTTCAGTGATTTCCGTTCGATCTCCGATAATCGCTGGAAACATGGAAGCATGAGAAAGACATAAAAAGACGAAATGGAATCCACAGTCGTAATGATCAATCTGTTCGGGGCCGTAGCCTTGCTACTGTTCGGCCTTGCGCAGGTGAAGGATGGAGTATCGCGCGCCTTCGGCGCCAAGCTCAGAACTGGCCTTGCCAGCGGCACACGTGGCAGGCTTCGCTCTTTCATCGCAGGCTTCGTGGCAACGGTCGCGTTGCAGAGCTCGACCGCAACCGCGCTGATGATCGCCTCCTTCGTCGAGCGCGATCTCGTCTTGCCGAGCATGGCGCAGATCGTGCTGCTCGGCGCCAATGTCGGCACCGCTGTGACAGCCTGGATCGTCGCGACGGGCATCGAATGGCTGTCACCGCTGATCATTCTCATTGGTATCGTGCTCTATCGCCGCTCATCCACCACCCAAAAGGGCGCGGGCACGGCATTGATCGGCATCGGCCTGATGCTGCTGTCGCTGCAATTGCTGAGCCTCGCCACCGCGCCGATGCGGCAATCGCCAGCTCTTGCCGCCTTCATTGGCCTACTCGACGACGCTCTGCCCGTTGCCTTAATCTTTTCGGCTGTGCTCGCCTTCGCCTCGTCGTCCAGTCTCGCCATGGTCGTGCTGATCCTGTCGCTCGCATCGACTGGCATCCTCTCTCCGGCCCTGACTGTCGCGCTCGTTCTCGGCGCCAATCTCGGCGGCGCGATCCCGCCCGTCATGGCCACCCTATCCGGCCCTGCCACTGCGCGCCGGGTGACGCTTGGCAATCTGATCGTGCGCACCATCGGCTGCCTCCTTGTCCTGCCCTTCGCAGGCTATATCGGCGCATGGATGCAGGCTCTGCCTTTTTTGCCGGCCAAGCTGCCGGTCGACGTCCACCTGCTCTTCAACATCGTCCTTGCCATCTGCGCCTGGCCTTTCTCTCCCTTCCTCTCACGCATGATGCAGCGGGTGATCCCGGACGATCCGCTGGCCGACGACGGGCCGAAGTTTCTCGATCAGCAAGCCCTAAACACGCCGGTCGTTGCTTTGGCGAGCGCGACGCGCGAGGTCCTGGGCGTTGGCGATCTCATCGAGCGTATGCTGATCCGCACGGAAAACGCGCTCAACAACAGCGATCTGGCTCCTCTGAAGGAAATCGCGATCCTGGAAAAGCGCGTCGACCGGATCCAGCAGGAGGTGAAGATCTACCTATCGAAGCTCGGGCGTGAAGGGCTGGATGATGAAAACGCCCGTCGCTCGATCGTCATCATCGATTACGCCATCAACCTCGAACATATCGGCGACATCATCGAAAAAGGCCTGGCGGAACAGGTGGCAAAGAAGATCGGCAAGGGCTTGACCTTCTCTGAGGATGGCTACCAGGAGTTGCTGAGCCTCTTCGACCTGACGGTCGATAATCTGCGCATCGCCCAGACCATTTTCGTCACCCGCGATTTCAACCTCGCCCGCCAGTTGATGGAGGTCAAGGTCGATGTCCGCCGGCTAGAGAAACAATCCGCCGAGCGTCACCTCGAGCGCCTGCGCGACGGCCGCGTCGACAGCCTGCAGACCAGTTCGCTCCATCTCGACATGCTGCGCGACCTGAAGCGCATCAACGCCCACATCGTCTCCGTGGCGCATCCGATCCTGGATGAAAGCGGACTACTGATCGAGAGCCGGCTGCGGAAAACACAATAGCCGGTTCGGGCCCGCCGCAGTAAAGGCCCTCAAGGCCATTTTTTTGGCGCAGCCGGCGTAAAGCTCGCAGATGGAAGTAAAGAGCCGTCTCTTATGCTCTGATTTCGTTCAACTATACAGAAATTCCCTCATCATTGCATTATCGCCATTTTAGAAGCCTATGCTGTAGGTCATTCACAAATGACACATGGAGGAAACGTCATGCGTCTGAATGCCTATCTCATCTTCGACGGCGATTGCCGCCAAGCCATGGAATTCTACCATCAGTGTCTTGGCGGTGAACTCACCGTCATGGATTACAGCCATCCGGATGTGGCAAGCCACACGCCTGCGCACTGGCGCGAGAAGGTCATGCACGCGCGGCTGACGGCCGGTGACGCTGTCTTGATGGCCTCGGACGGCAGACCGGGCGAAACCGGCAAGAAATACGGCTTCTCGGTTTCCCTTCAAGTCGATAAGGCCGGAGAAGCGGACAAGCTGTTTGCAGCACTGCAAGAGGGCGGCACGGTGACCATGCCGATCGGCGAGACGTTCTGGGCCGAGCGTTTCGGCATGTTGGTCGATAAATTTGGCGTGCCGTGGATGATCAATTGCGAGCGTTCGACCGCTTGAAGTCCGTCGTTTCAATCGGCAGACGGCAGGCGCCGCATGGTGAATTCGATACGATCGCCTTCGACCTGCCGCCAGCTTTCGACTTCGGTCCAATAGGCGGCTTTCGGAAATTCGTCGAACCACTCGCGCGCCTTGGCCCGCGCTTCCGGGCGACTGAGACAAAAGGTCTCCCGGACAAAATCACCTTTGCTGCCGGTAGGCTTTTCCTGCCGGTAACGTGATATTCTGCGTCTCAACCCGTCGAGGGGCGGCGGTCCGGGTATTTTCGTCATGAAACCTCGCCTTCGAGAGGGAAGATAATACCGCATTTGGCAATTTGCGAGTCGATTCTCCGGCGAGCCCAGCGCGCTGGTGACGATGCGATGATGCTGATATTCAGACCGGGAATCGACAATAAGCGAATCGCGGGCCTCGTACGGCCCGCACCGCCGGAGAGCATGCATGGAACGACCGGAACTTCCCAAGGGACTGCCTGAGGACATCGAAGAGAAGAAAGAGGCCGCACAGGGCTGGTTTGAAAGCCTGCGCGACGCAATCTGCGCCCAGTTCGAGCAGTTGGAGGACGAGCTCACCGGCCCCCTTTCGGACCAGGAGCCGGGGCGTTTTGTCGCCAAGGATTGGCTGAGGGAGAACGGTCAAGGCGGTGGCGGACGCATGTCGATCATGGAAGGCCGCGTCTTCGAAAAGGTCGGCGTCCACACCTCCACCGTTTACGGCGAATTCTCGCCTGACTTCCGCAGTCAGATTCCGGGGGCCGAAGACGATCCGCGCTTCTGGGCCTCCGGCCTGTCGCTGATCGCCCATCCCGTCAATCCGAATGTGCCTACCGTGCATATGAACACGCGCATGGTGGTAACGACCAGCCATTGGTTTGGCGGCGGCGCCGACCTGACGCCGATGCTCAACCGACGGCGTACCCAGGAGGACTCCGACAGCGTCCTCTTCCATCGCGCGATGCAGATTGTTTGCGACCGTCACGCGGTTGCGGACTACCAGCGCTATAAGACATGGTGCGACGATTACTTCTATTTGAAGCATCGCAATGAACCGCGTGGCATCGGCGGCATTTTCTTCGACTGGCTGCATTCTGGGGAAGAAGCAGGCGGTTGGGATGCCGATTTCGCCTTCACGCGCGATGTCGGACGCGCATTTTCCATGGTCTATCCCCGGATCGTGCGCTCGAATTTCAATGACGTATGGTCCGAGGGCGATCGCGACGAACAATTAATTCGTCGTGGGCGCTATGTGGAGTTCAATTTACTTTACGATAGGGGTACAATATTCGGGCTAAAGACAGGCGGTAATGTGGAGTCTATCTTATCGTCCTTGCCACCCGTCGTGCGTTGGCCTTAGAGTGCCAAGCGTAAATAATCAGAAAAAGCCTGAAGGAATAGTTAGGAGGAGTACCTAGGTTAGGTAATGCTCGTTTCAATCGGAGGAGGTTGTAATGGCAGTACAGAATCAAGTGGCAGAAGCCGCGAACGAACAAAAGCTTTCGCGCACAGTCGATACGCCGGAGTTCATAATCCGGCTGGCTGAGGATATGAGGATCAGAAGCGGGTCCGATCTGCCACTCTCCTGCTTCGTAGAGCAGGTCAGAATGCAGTTGGCCGGCAAGTCTCCAGGCGATGTCGCTCGCATGGTGTCTGACCGTCCGGCAAGACAAACGCCCATTCCGAAGTATCAATCTTCGGATTGCTTCAAATCTTGGGCTATGCCGGATTAATATCCGGAGAGCATGGTCCGGCAGGGTGGAGGCCCTGCCGGACGTCCGAAACCTTTCCCCATCTTTTGCGTTTTGACCTTCATGCCGTTCGGCATGAAAGATTTCGTGGCGTCGAAATATCAGGAGGCAGATATGCGACTGTTCGAATGTGGTACGCTCGTTCCCGGCTGCGACTGGCACACACGCGCCAATGACGATGCCGAGGTTGTTCGCCGTGCCGTCGAGCACATGCGTAACACCCATGGCGAGACCATCATCCGCGAAAATATGATCGAAAATATCAAGGCCCGCATTCGCGACGAAGCGAACGCCGCCTGATTGCTGACGACAACCATCAGGACTCGATCAACTCCTTGAGCCGGGCGAGAAGAGCCGCTCGGGTCAGAGCGAAGTTGCTGTCGAGCCATTGTTGTTCAAGTTTGCCGAGGATGTCGCCGACCCGAGGCCCTGCACTGAGCCCCGCGGCCAAAGCGTCTGCGCCGTTGACCGGAAAGACAGGCTTCTTCCAGCGCGTCGTCCGCTCGAGCAACTTGCTCAGCCGTGCCGTGCGCGCCATCTCCTCGAAATCGCCTTCCGCCTTGCCCCGTGCGACAGCAAGCGCAAGCTTCAACCGAGCGCCTATGCCAAGTGCACCATAGCGGTAAAGCAAGCGATCAAAGGCCGCTTCCGACGCATCGTCCTTGACACCAGGCGCATTCGCCCAGTCCTGCAAGTAGCCCGCTTCCACTTTCGACAGCCGTAGCCGTTCTGCAAGTTTGGCCAACCTTGCAGCATCTGGCGGCACGATGGCTGCCAGCCGCAGCAGCGGATCGGGCGTCCAGCTCAGTGCCTGTTCCGTGGCCACGAGCGCCGGAATGGCATCGATACCCCACTTCTCGGTCTCCGGCAGCACCTCGGTCAAAATTCCGACCTGCCGCATCCAGAGCAGAGCGCGGCCGGGATCGTTGGCTGCGAGCAGCTTCTTCATCTCCGACCAGACGCGCTCCGCCGAAAGCGTCGCGATTTTCGACCGCGCAGCCGCGCAGGCGCGCAATCCGTCCGCATCTGGTCTGCCGCTGCCGTAATAGGCGAAAAAGCGGAAGAAGCGCAGGATCCGCAGATAATCCTCGGCAATCCGCGTTGCCGCATCGCCGATGAAGCGGATATTGCGGCGTTCCAGATCGGCAAGCCCGCCGACCAAGTCGACGATTTCGCCATTGGTGGACGCATAGAGCGCGTTGATCGTGAGATCGCGCCGTTCGGCATCGGCCTGCCAATCATCGCTGAAGGCCACACGAGCACGGCGGCCATCCGTTTCAACATCGCGCCGCAAGGTCGTAATTTCGAAAGGTTTTCCATCGACGACCAGCGTCACCGTCCCATGCGCGATGCCCGTCGGCACCGCCTTGACACCAGCGGCAGCAGCCCTTTCGACGACCGTTTCGGGCAGCAACGTCGTGGCGATATCGATATCGGCAACAGGAAGTCCCAAGAGGCTGTTGCGCACCGCACCGCCTACGACACGCCCCTCGCCGCCATCAGCGTTCAACAAAGCCAGCACCTGCTGCAGCGCCCCGTCCTGGAACCAGGTCTCACCGGCCACGGAGGTCATGAATAGAGCCTTTCGTAAAGTGTGCGCACAATGCCGGCAGTAATGCCCCAGATCATACGCGGACCGTAGGGCATGCGATAGAAATGACGCTCGACCCCCTGCCAGACCATGCTGTCGGTCGCATGATGGCCGGGGTCCATCAGGAAGGAAAGCGGCACCTCGAACGCATCTTCCACCTCGGTCGGATT
Source organism: Rhizobium jaguaris (assembly GCF_003627755.1). NCBI lineage: Bacteria > Pseudomonadati > Pseudomonadota > Alphaproteobacteria > Hyphomicrobiales > Rhizobiaceae > Martinezella > Martinezella jaguaris. The sequence goes on from NZ_CP032694.1 coordinate 2,869,154, forward strand.
GAGTGCCAGTTCGAAGCCGGGCTTGACCACCGCAAGGATTGGCGTGATGCGGAAACCGGTCGCAGCCAGATAAAATGGCAGCCGTGCCACCGGCTCGATGAAAACATCCGCCAATCCGATCTCTTCTCCGGCCTCACGGACCGCCGCCATTTCCGGCGAAGCATCTTCCGGATCGATGGCGCCGCCAGGAAAAGAGATCTGGCCGGAATGCTTGCGCAATGTCGAGGTGCGCAGCGTGAAAATGACATTGGCGTCGTCGCCGTCGTCCACCACGGGCACCAGCACCGCAGCGTCGCGCAGCTTCAGACCCTCGACGTGCAAGATGTTATCCGGATTGAGCGCGTGGTCGCCATGGTCGCGCCAGGCAAGCTCGACCGGGCCGCCGCTCTGATTGAGCGCACGGCGCCGGAATTCGGTGGCGGAATAAAGGGGATATTCGCTCATCGCGTCAGGGCATCCAATTCGGCAAGCGGCATGACCGGGAAGATGGTGCCCCCGGAGCGCACACAGAACATCTCGCGCCCGGCGATCACCGCAGTCTCGCCGAGTTCGACGAGATCATACATTACGGCCCGCGTCACCAGCGCTTCCAGCCGGCCGCGAACATGCAGATAGGGTTTCAGTTCGTCATTTTCGCCGCGAATGATGAACCGGATCGGATGCTCCCTGCCTGCCTCGACCACATCGCCGACATTGGTGCGGAACGTCAGCACCCGTTTACCTTCGCGCTCGGTCACGCTCATCTCGACGGCGATAAAGGGTGCGTCGACAACGCGGATGCCGACCTTTTCGACAGGCGTGACGAGATAGGTCTTTTGATCCGCATCCTTGCGCAGCACCGTTGAAAATAGCCTGACCAGCGGCGCGCGGCCGATCGGCGTTCCCATATAGAACCATGTGCCGTCGGAGCGAATCTCCATGTCGATATCGCCACAAAACGGCGGATTCCAGCCGTCGACGGGCGGCAGGTTCTTCTTGCGTCCACCGGCATCGCCGGCTGCACGTGAAATCAGCGCAGCCAAACTTGCCGCGTCGCTCGCCCCCCTGATTTCTTCGGTTGCCATTCTTCCGTCCCGGTTTGTGGTTAGTTACGAATACGACCGTTTCTCACGAGATAGTCATTCGAAACGCGCTTGTCAGCCTTCTTGATGGCGATAAGTTGTATTGATTATGAGGCAAATGTGTAAGGTCTGCGAATCGCGCGTACCGTTTTTCAGCCGTTGGAGACGCAAATGGGCATGATCAAATCGACCGAAACGAGCCTCGACGACCAGGCCATCATCGCATCCGCCGAGCAGGCGTTGAGCGATATCGCCTCCATTCGTACCGAGGTCTCGAAGGTCATCTTCGGCCAGGAGAGCGTTGTGGAGAACACGCTTCTTGCCGTATTGGCCGGCGGCCATGCCCTACTTGTCGGCGTGCCTGGCCTTGCCAAGACCAAGCTGGTGACCACGCTCGGCGCCGTTCTCGGCCTTGCCGCCAATCGCGTCCAGTTCACGCCGGACCTGATGCCGTCAGATATTCTTGGCTCCGAAGTCATGGACCAGGATGAAAAAAGCGGCCGCCGTTCCTTCCGTTTCGTCAAGGGTCCGGTCTTTGCGCAATTGCTGATGGCGGACGAAATCAACCGAGCTTCACCGCGCACCCAGTCGGCGCTGCTCCAGTCGATGCAGGAATATCATGTCACCATTGCTGGCCAGCGTTACGATTTGCCGGCGCCGTTCCACGTTCTGGCAACCCAGAACCCACTGGAGCAGGAAGGTACCTATCCGCTGCCGGAAGCCCAGCTCGACCGTTTCCTGCTGCAGGTCGACGTCGGTTATCCGGAGCTTGCCGACGAACGCAAGATCCTCCTCGAAACCACAGGCCTTGGCGAAGCGACGCCGCATGCGGTGATCGATGCCGAGCGATTGATGGAAATTCAGAAGCTGATCCGCCAGATGCCGGTCAGCGATGGCGTTGTCGATGCCATCCTGTCGCTGGTGCGTTCCGCTCGCCCCGGCCAGGGCAATGAGGCGACCGACAAGCATGTCGCCTGGGGTCCCGGCCCGCGGGCCGGCCAGGCGATGATGCTTTGCGCCCGCGCCCGTGCCCTTTATGAAGGCCGGCTCGCTCCTTCGCTTGACGACGTACACGCGCTGGCCGAGCCGGTGCTGGAACATCGCATGGCGTTGACTTTTGCGGCGCGCGCCGAAGGCATGTCGGTGCGGGACGTGATCGCAGGGCTGATCAAACGGTCGAGATCGTAACAAGGGTGTCGAGGAGAGTATAGCGCGTGGCATCCATCGGACAGATCGTCAGCCCGACCCCAGGCAATGATGCCCTCTCCCGAGCCCGCAGCCGCGCTGCCCTCGTGCCGGATTGCCTTGTCGAAGCCAAGCGCATTGCCAACACCGTGATTGCCGGTTGGCATGGCCGGCGCAAGCGCGGCATCGGCGAGAATTTCTGGCAGTTCCGACCGTATAGCGAAGGCGAAAGCCTGTCGCGCATCGACTGGCGCCGCTCGGCCCGCGACGACCATACCTATATCCGCGACCACGAATGGGAAGCGGCTCATACGATCTGGCTCTGGGCCGACATGTCGCCGTCGATGATGTACAAATCGACTTACGGCCATGTCTCGAAGGAAGGTCGCGCGCTGGTGCTGATGCTGGCGCTTGCCGAAATCCTCGCCCGTTCCGGCGAACGTATCGGCTGCCCCGGCATCATGGAGCCGGTCTCTGCCCGCAATGCCGCCGAACGCCTGGCTGCGGCATTGACGCACACGCCGCTCGAAGGCGGCCTGCCTCAGACGGCCATGATCCGTGGGTGGAGCGACATCGTGCTGATCGGCGATTTTCTGGACGATGCCGACAGTGTCATGAGCAGGATCGGTCCGCTTGCCCGCCGGGGATTGCGCGGCCATGTGGTCGAGGTCGCCGACCCGGCCGAGGAAATCTTTCCCTATAGCGGCCGCACCGAATTCACCGATCCTGAAAACGGCTCGAAGCTGGTGGCGGGCCGTGCCGAAAACCTGCGCGAAGATTATCGGCGAGCCTACCTCGCCCGCCGTGAAAATCTTGGCCAGTCGCTGCGCCATCTCGGCTGGACCTTCGTGAGCCACCGCACCGATCGGCTGGCATCGGAAGCGCTGGTCGCCGTACATATGTATCTTTCCGGCATGCCGGCCAAAGCGACGCTTGGAGGGCAGCCATGAGCGCACTCCCCTTCGCTTTCGCCTCCCCGGCGATTCTCGGCGCATTGATCCTGCTTCCGGCGATCTGGTGGCTGCTGCGCCTGACGCCGCCACATCCGAGAGCGGAAGTCTTTCCGCCGCTGCGTATTCTGGCAAAGATTCTGAAGCGCGAGGAAACGCCGGCTCGCAGTCCGTGGTGGTTGACACTGCTGCGCATGGTGCTTGCCACTCTCGTCATTCTCGCCATCGCCAATCCGACATTCAACCCGCGCACCAATACGCTGTCGAGCGGTGGCCCTTTGGTGCTCATCATCGACAATAGCTGGGCGAGCGCTACCGACTGGGATCGCCGTGTGCAAACGGCCGATGCGCTGATCGACGACGCCGACGCCAAAGGCGTCCCCGTTTCCATCGCTTTTACCGCGGACCAGCGCAACGACAGCACGCCGGGTGCCGCCACCGCCGCCCGCGACAAGCTACATGCGGCCAATGCAAGGCCGCTGGTGCCGGATCGCCAGCGCGCCGTCCAGGCGATTAAGGCCGCTTTGAACGGCACCAAGCCCGGTACGATCGCCTTCCTCTCCGACGGCGTCGAAAGCAGGAACAACGACGATATTCTCAAACAGCTCTCCGCCCTGGAGCCGAGCGAGTTGCGGCTGATCGAAGGCGACGGCAGCGAGGTGTTGGCAGTCACCGGCGCCACCAACGCCGCTGACAACATGACTGTCACCGCCACTCGGCTGAACGGCAACAGCCCGCTCCGGCTTGGGCTCAGCGCGCTGGACAATCAAGGGCGGCCGATCGCTTCTGGTTCGTTGAATTTCGGTGGCGGCCAGACGGTCGCGACCGGTACGATCGCGGCCCCCTTTGAGATGCGCAATGATTTTGCCCGCATCAGCATCGACCGTTACGCGAGCGCTGGTACCGTGCATCTGCTCGATGACGGCTTCAAGCGCCGCCGCGTGGCGTTGTTGTCCGGGCAGGCTGCCGACGAATTCCAGCCGATCCTGTCACCACTCTATTACATCCAGCGCGCCTTGCAGCCCTATGCCGATCTGGTCCAGCCGAACAGCGCGGATCTGGCAAAGTCGATCCCCGAGCTGCTCAACGGCAATCCCTCCGTCATCATCATGGCTGATGTCGGCCGTCTGCCGCAGGAAAGCTACGCTCCACTGCAGCGATGGATCCAGAATGGCGGCACGCTGGTGCGCTTCGCCGGTCCACGCCTTGCCGCCGCTCCCGCCGACGACCCGTTGGTGCCGGTGACGCTGCGCCAGGGCGAGCGCAACTTCGGCGGCGCACTCTCCTGGGCCGAACCGCAGCCGCTTTCGGACTTCCCCTCCTTCGGCCCCTTTGCCGGCATGCCGAAGCCCACCAACGTCCTCATCAAGCGGCAAGTGCTGGCCGAACCGACACCCGATCTCGCCGAACGCACATGGGCAAGCCTTGCCGACGGAACGCCCTTGGTGACCGAAAAGCAGATGCAGGCAGGCCGCATCGTGCTGTTCCATGTCAGCGCCGAACCCGAATGGTCCGACCTGCCGATCTCGGGCGACTTTGTGGAGATGCTGCGCCGTATCGTGCAGCTTTCACGTTCCGGCGGGGTCACCTCGACCGAAAGTGCGCCGAGGACCAGCGAAGCCATGCCCCCATTCCGACTTCTGAACGCCAAAGGCGTGCTGACCAGCGAAATCGGCAATGCCCGTCCGCTCGATCCGAACAAAAAAGGCGCAATCGCTGCCAACTTCGATAACCCGCCCGGCCTTTACGGCTCCGAAGAAGGCTTTACCGCGGTCAACGTCCTGCCCGACGGCGCGGAGCTTAAGCCACTGGATGCCTCCGGCGCGAGCCTGTCGGTTGCGCGTGAGGGTCTTATCGGCGGCGAGGCCTGGTCGGCCAAGCCGATCCTCTTCACCATTGCCTTCCTGGTGCTGCTGGCAGACAGCCTGATCGTGCTTTTCATGAATGGCGCCTTCCCACGCCTCAGAAAATCGACGAAGACAATCGCCGGCGGTGCCGCAGTGCTGCTGCTTGCAGTCTCGGTTGCTATCTTCCTGCATCCGACGAACAGCTGGGCCGACGATTCCAAGCCCGGCGACGACACCATTTATTCGCGGCTCGACAAGACCCATCTTGCCTATGTTGTCACCGGCGAATCCGACGTCGACCATACTTCCGAGCGCGGCCTTGCCGGCCTCTCCGATTTTCTCACCTATCGCACCACACTGGAGCCCGGGCCACCGGTCGGTCTGGATCTCGCCAAGGACGAGCTCGCCTTCTATCCCATCATCTATTGGCCGATTTCCGCCACCGCGCCGATGCCGTCCAACGATGCCATCAACCGCATTGATGCCTATATGCGCAACGGCGGCACAGTGCTCTTCGACACGCGCGACGCCATCGACACGATGGGCGATAACACCACGCCGAGCCCGAACGGTCAGCGGCTGCAAACGATCCTCGCCAATCTCGACATTCCCGCGCTGGAGCCCGTGCCGAAAGGCCATGTGCTGACGAAGTCGTTCTATCTGCTGTCGAGCTTTCCGGGCCGCTACGCCGACAGCCCGCTCTGGATCGAGGCGCGGCAGGATACTCGCGGCGACAGTAATGCTGTCTCTTCTTCGGACGGTGTGACCCCGATCATGATCACTGGCAACGATTTCGCCGGCGCCTGGGCGACCGACGACAATGGCTCGCCGCTGCTGCCGACCGTACCACCGGACGAGACACAGCGCGAATATGCCTACCGCACCGGCGTCAACATCATGATGTACATGCTGACCGGTAATTATAAATCTGACCAGGTGCATGTCGGGGACATCCTAGAACGGTTGGGGCAATAAGATGAATATCGGTTTCGCCCCCTTCCTGCCCTGGCCCGTTCTCGTCGCCCTCGCGGTCCTGACGCTTGCCATCACCGCGCTTGCGATCTTCCGGCGCATGCGTGGCGGCTGGATCCGTGCGCTGGCGGCATTCGCTTTGCTGGCGGCACTCGCCAATCCCGTGTTGATGCAAGAGGACCGAGACCAGCTCTCCACCATCGTCCCTGTCATTGTCGACCGCAGCCCAAGCCAAGAGACGCCGGAGCGTATCAAGATGACCGACGATGCACTGGCAGCGCTGAAGGACAGGCTGGCGCAATTCCCGCGCATCGAGCCTCGCATCGTCGAAGTGCGCGAACCTGCCGAATCCGAATCGCCCTCGACAAGGCTCTTCGCTGCGCTTTCCTCGGCGATTGCCGATGTGCCGTCCGGCCGCGTCGGCGGCGCAGTCTTCCTCACTGACGGTCAGATTCACGATATTCCCAGCGTCAATCAGGCGCTCGGCTTCGACGCGCCGATCCACGGTCTGATCACCGGCAAGCCGGACGAGTTCGATAGGCGTATCGAGGTGGTGCGCGCGCCCCGCTTCGGCATCGTCAACGACGAACAGCAGCTCGTGCTGCGTGTCGTCGACGACGGCAAGAGCCCCGGCGGTACCGCGGCAGTGACCGTCCGGATGAACGGCGATGAGATCGCCACGCTGCGGGCGACACCTGGCCAGGATACGCCCTTCAGCTTCAAGGTGCCGCGCGCCGGCAACAACGTGCTCGAGTTTGCCGTTGCCGAAGTGCCGGGCGAAGTGACGCCTGTCAATAACCGCACGGTTCAGCTGATTGAAGGCATCCGTCAGAACATGCGCGTGCTGCTCGTTTCCGGCGAACCGCATGCCGGCGAGCGCGCCTGGCGCAATCTCCTGAAATCAGACCCTTCCGTCGACCTTGTCCATTTCACCATTCTGCGTCCGCCGGATAAGCAGGACGGTACGCCGATCAACGAGTTGTCGCTGATTGCCTTCCCGACGCGCGAGCTCTTTGTCGACAAGATCAATTCTTTCGACCTGATCATCTTCGACCGCTATCAGGACCGTCCCAACGTTCTGCCGGCGATCTATTATGATTACATGGCTCAATATGTTGAAAACGGCGGAGCGTTGCTGGTGGCCGCCGGTCCCGAACATGCGGCTGGCAACTCGATCGCGCTTACGCCGCTTTCCTCGGTGCTGCCGGCCGAGCCGACCGGCCAGATGATCGAGAAGCCCTTCTATCCGCGCCTGTCGGAACAGGGCCGCAAGCATCCGGTCACACGCGGTCTTGACGGATCCGACTCCGAGCCACCGCATTGGGGCCGCTGGTTCCGCAGCGTAGATGTCGAGAAGCCGCAAGGCCAGACCGTGATGGTCGGCGCCGATAATCACCCGCTGCTGGTGCTCAATCGCGTCGGTCAGGGCCGGGTCGCCATGCTGCTGTCTGACGAAGGCTGGCTCTGGGCGCGCGGTTTCGAAGGCGGCGGGCCGCATGTCTCGCTCTATCGCCGCATTGCGCACTGGCTGCTAAAGGAGCCGGCTCTGGAGGAAGAGGCGCTGACGGCGCGCGCCTCCGGTCGTTCGCTGGAAGTCACTCGCCAGACGATCGGCGACGATCCCGGCCCTGCCACTATCAAAGCGCCTTCCGGCAAAACACAGACCGTGCAGTTGAAACAGGCGCAGCCAGGTCTTTATCAGGCTGAGAAGCACATGGACGAGATCGGCCTCTACCAGATCACCAACGGCAATCTCTCGACGCTGGTACATGTCGGCGCCGTCGACGCGCCGGAATTCAAGGCGATGATCTCGACCACCGAAACGCTGAAACCCCTGGCGGAAAAGACCAAGGGGCTTGTCACCCGTGTCGCCGGTGCCGACGGCAATGTCACGGTCCCGCCCGTTCTACCGGTGCGCGGCGCTGTGCGCATCGCCGACGATCAACGTTTAACCATCCGCATGACCGATGAGACCGTCTTGAAGGGCATCAACACACTGCCACTTTTTGCGGGCATTGCCGGTCTTTCCGCCCTCCTTTTCGCCTTCTCCGCCATGTGGTGGCGTGAAGGACGGTGATTTCATGCCTCTATTTGATGTGACGGACGCCCCCTCCGAAGGTGACCTCGCGGCGATCGGCGAAGGCCTGACTGCCTTTAACGTCGTCGATATCGGCCCCTCAGGACGCCGCCCGCTGGCCGTTCTCATTCGCGATGACAGCGGCAAGACGATCGGCGGCATCTCCGGCTATACCGGCTGGGGCTGGCTGTTTACCCAGTGGCTGTTCGTGCCGGAAACGCTGCGCGGCCAGGGCATGGCAGGAAAGCTGCTGGAAACCGCCGAGGCGGAAGCGATCGTCCGCGGCTGCCATGGCGCCTGGATCGATACCTTCAATCCGCAGGCGCTGCGCGCTTATCAGCGGCGAGGCTACGCCATCTTCGGCGAGCTGCCGGACTTTCCGATCGGCCGCAGCCGCTATTTTCTGCAGAAAAAACTATCGCCCCGCTGAAGCAGCGGGGCGATAGTCGGCTGATTACAAAGCTTTAGACAGCGATCTTGCCGCCGCCGGTCTTGGTGATGGCCACTACTGCCGGCCGGACAGGCATGTCCGGCTTGAAGTCCGGCCAGCGCGTCGACAGGTCCTCATAATAGGACGGACGGCCATGACCGGACCAATCGTCGCCGCCATCGCCAGGGTGCTGCACGGCGACGAACGCTGTCTGGCTATCGGGAAGGAACAGCGGGCCGCAAAGTTCGGCACCGACAGGCACGCGGTAGAACAGTTTCGATGTCGCCCGCGCATCGCCTTCCGTATCGACGGCCCAAAGGCCATCGGTGCGGCCGGTTGCCTTGTTGTTGTTGCCGTCTGTCGCCACCCAGAGGCGGCCGGCAGCGTCGATCGAACAATTGTCCGGCATACCGAACCAGCCGTTTTTCGTCGTATCCGTCGAGAAGGAGGCGCCGACGTCGGCAACGGAAGGATCGCCGCATTTCAGCAGAACCTCCCACTTACCCGACGTTGCCGAAAACGCTCCGTCATCCTCGCTTATCTCAATGATGTGACCGAAGGCGTTGTCGGCGCGCGGATTGGCGGTGTCGATCTGTTCCGCCTTGCGCTTCGTGTTGTTGGTCAGCATGACATAGACCTTGCCGTTGACGGCATTGGGCTCGATGTCTTCCGGCCGGTCCATCTTGGTCGCGCCGAGCAGATCTGCGGCGCGACGCGTCTCGATCAGGACGTCGGCCTGGCTGGCAAAGCCGTTTTCCGCAGTCAGAGGGCCTTGGCCGAAGGTCAGCGGCAGCCACTGCAGCGTCCCGTCCTCGGAGAACTTCGCCGCATATAGCGTGCCATTGTCGAGCAGGTCGAGATTGGCGCCGCGGTCGGCCGCATTGTACGTGCCAGCTGTCACGAATTTGTAGACATAATCGAAGCGTTCGTCGTCGCCGAGATAGAGGACCACCCGGCCATCCTTGGAGACGATGTTGGCCGCCCCCTCATGCTTGACGCGACCGAGTGCCGTACGCTTCTTCGGGACCGACTGCGGATCGAAGACGTCGACTTCAACGATCCAGCCGTAGCGGTTCGGCTCATTCGGCTCCTTTGAAAGATCGAAACGATCGTAGAAATTGGCCCACTCGTAGCCGCTTTCCGGCACGCCGTAACGCTTGTAGTTGGCGGCTTCCTTATGACCCTCCGGCAGCTTGCCGGAGAAATAGCCGTGAAAGTTTTCCTCGGCCATGATGTAGGTGCCCCAAGGCATGACCCCGCCGGCGCAATTGTTCAGCGTTCCGATGACCTTGGCGCCGGTCGCATCGGCCGACGTCTTCAGCCGGTCGTCGCCAGCGGCCGGACCGGTCAATTGCATCTCGGTGATCGCGGTAATGCGACGGTTATATTGGCCGTCCGGCACGACCTGCCATTTGCCGTCGACCTTGCGGATCTCGACGATGGTGCCGCCGTGCGCGGCCATTTCGATGTCGACCTGCGCCCGGCTCAGCGGTGCCTGCTTGATCTTGCCGTCGGCGATCGTCACCAGGCCCGGAAACATTAGATGCGGGTTGGTATATTCGTGATTGACCACCAGCAGCCCATTCTCGGAGGAGCCGTTCAGTGGGATGTAGCCGACGTAATCATTGTTGTAGCCGAACTGGCGACGCTGCGCCTCGGCCGTCTGGTTCTTGGGATCGAAGGCTGGCGAATCCACAAAGAGCGCGTCGCCCCAACGCAGCAGCACGTTGGCGTCATAGCCTTCCGCCACATGATGATCGGCATCGACACCGGCTTCGACCTCCTTGAAAGCAAAAGCCGAGCCGCCGGCCGCACGTGCCTTTTCCGCACTCACCAAAGCGAGCGGCCCCACCGTCGCAGCGATCGCGGAAACGGCGAGCGATCCCTGCAGGAAACCGCGGCGCGAAAAGCGACGTCCGATGATTTCCCCCATCGTCGGATTGTCGGTGCGATTGTGGCCCTCCCCGCCGGCCTCTTCCAGCTGACTGGTCGGGAATATGTCTTTCTGCGTGAAATTTCCGGTCATTGCATTACCCCCAGGTTTAGCAAGAGTCCTAAATTAGGACCGAGAAAACTCTAGGTTGGCTACATGACAGACACATGAAAAATGCCCGCGCTGATAGCGTGCAGGCGGCACGCTATCAGCGGCTGTGGAAATCTTGATGGCTAGACCGCGATTGCCGTCAGCGGCAAATCTTCGTCGTCATCCCTGTCGCCGACGACAACCGGGATGGCTGCGTCACGCCAGGCGATCGTACCCGTCAGCCGCGCATGGATATCGGCGGCGATCGGCACGACGAGAACCCTGTTCGGATCGACCGGCCCCGGAAACGCCAGTGCATTGTAAGCGACCTTCTCAAAGCCGAGCGGACCGTAATACGGCGGATCGCCCACCAGGATCACGGCTTCCGACCCTTTGCGCTTGGCTGCTTCGACGGCAATCCGCACGAGCTCGCGGCCGATGCCCTGGTTCTTGTGCGACGGCCGGACGGCGAGCGGTCCCAGCAGATGCCCCTTGACCGAACCGGCCAGGACCGGCGTCATCCGAACGGAGGCGATCGTCTCGCCGTCGTCGGCGCAGATGAAGGAGAGCGAGCGGTCATGCGGCCCCTGCTCACGAATCCGCGCTGCGGCACGAGTGAACCGGCCGGGACCGAATGCTTCTTCGTTGATGAGTTCGATGACAGCGTCATGCGACGCGTCCTCAGTGAGGTAGACGAGATCGTGCTTGTGCATTAGACCAAAGAAACCAGATAGACAGACGGAATGGTTCTCGAAAACGCTTGTCGAGCGTTCGGGATCATCGGCGTCGTCGCAGGCTTCTGGTTGCTTTCATGACAAGTGGTCCTCAAAGTATGGCAAGCCCGATAGCAGGAAATATTCCGCCCGTCCAATGTAAAATGCGAGCGGTTGTTTCTTGAGGCATGATCGTGTCGGCATCATGTCGTTTGATCAACCATGATTTCATCCGAAAACCGCTTCGCACTTTTCGTTACGCGGTCCTTCGGTTCGGGATCATGTCTGTGACGCACTGTTCATCGTTTGCTGCCTCGAAATTCGGCGAACATACCGTATTTTCCAATTCAAGTTTCTCGATAGGATTTCCGAAAGGATAGGCAATGGGCATGTTGGTTGACGGCGTTTGGCATGACGTCTGGTACGACACCAAAGAAGCTAAGGGCCATTTCAAACGCGTCGCTTCGCAGTTTCGCAACTGGGTCACCGTGGACGGCACCCCTGGCCCGAGCGGTACGGGCGGCTTCAAGGCTGAGGCAGACCGATACCATCTCTACGTTTCGCTAGCATGCCCTTGGGCGCACCGTACATTGATCTTCCGCAAGCTGAAGAAGCTCGAAAACCTCATCTCCGTTTCCATCGTCGATCCGCTAATGCTGGAAAATGGCTGGGAGTTCAAAGGCCAGGATGGGGGTACCGTCGACCATCTCTTCGGTGCAAAAGCGCTCTGGGAAATATACGTCAAAGCCGATCCGCATTATTCCGGCCGCGTCACCGTTCCCGTCCTCTGGGACAAACAGACCGGAACGATCGTCAATAACGAATCCTCCGAAATCATCCGCATGTTCAACAGCGCGTTTGACGGGCTGACGGGCTCGAAGGACGATTTTTATCCGATGGACCTGCGCGGCGACATCGATGCGCTGAACGAGATCGTCTACGATACGGTCAACAACGGCGTCTACAAATCCGGCTTCGCCACCACACAGGACGCCTATGAGCAGAATGTCCGCCGACTGTTCGAAACCCTGGATATGCTCGACAAGCGCCTGGAAGGAAGCCGCTACCTCTTTGGCGACCGACTGACCGAGGCCGATTGGCGGCTATTCACCACGCTCGCCCGCTTCGATGCGGTCTATGTCGGCCATTTCAAATGCAATATCCGCCGCATTGAGGATTACCGCAACCTGCCCGGATATCTGCGCGACCTCTACCAGATCCCCGGCGTCGCCGAGACGACCAACCTCATGCACATCAAGAATCACTATTATCGCAGCCACCGGACGATCAACCCCACCGGCATCGTCCCCATCGGCCCCGAGCTCGATTTCGATCGACCGCATGCACGAGAGCGGCTGGCAAAGGCGGCTTGAGGCGGCAAGGCTACCAATAATTCGAGGGCGGCGCGTCGCCCTCCAGCTCCTTCAGCCGCCGATAGGTTGCCTTGGTCGTTCCGGGCGGCAGGGCGTCGGTCGAAAAGAAACCGCTTTCGACGATCTCGAGATCCGGCTTGCGTGGCGCAGTCTGCTCGACTTCCACACGGTAGAAGACGACGTGATCCCGCTTGCTGATCCGGTTGTTGAAATAGACGTGGAAGAGCTGCGGCCGGCCCGATATCACCAGATTGCCCTCCTCTCGCAATTCCTTCGTCAGCGCCTGCTCCACCGTCTCGTGGCGCTCGACACCGCCGCCCGGCATATGCCAGCCGGCGACGTAGGAATGCCGTACCAGGAAAAGCCGCCCCTCCTTATCGAAACACGCCGCCCTCACGCCCATGGTCATGCTGCGGGTCAGCACGAAATAGCTATGCAGCATTCTGCCGAACAGCTTGGCTCGCCAACCGCGGGCCTCGTCGGGAGCAGCGCCGTCGTTCATGCCCCGGCTCCCGTGCTGGGATCGGCTATCGAAAAACCGATGTATTTGTTTTGACAATAGACTGAGCTATGTCTCATCTCATGTTCAAGCTCGCGCATATTTCCGACATTCACCTGGGCCCCCTGCCACGGCTTTCGATCAGAGAATTGGCCTCCAAACGCATTACCGGATTTGTGAACTGGCACCGGAACCGGCGCAAGCATCTTTTTGGTGGGACGCTCGACCTTCTGCTCGAGGACATCAAATCAAAGCAGGCCGATCATCTTGCCGTGACCGGCGATCTCGTCAATCTCGCCAGTGGCATCGAAATCCGCACCGCCGCCGAATGGCTGAAGACGCTTGGCGATCCAGCCTTCACCTCCGTCGTGCCCGGCAATCACGATGCCTATGTGCCCGGCTCCTACGAGAAGGCCATGCGCGCCTGGTATCCCTATGTCCAGGGCGACCATGCGCCGGCTGATTGGCAGGAGGACCGGCGCATTTTCCCCTATTTGCGCATTCGCGACAATGTCGCGCTGATCGGCTGCTCGACGGCGGTGGCGACGCCGCCCTTTGCGGCCAGTGGCTTTTACTCGGCCAGGCAGGCACGCGAGACCGTGAATATGCTGCGCGCCGCCGGAGAGGCCGGCCTCTTTCGCGTGGTCATGATCCACCACCCGCCAATCCGGGGTGCCACTAGCTTCTATAAGCGCATGATCGGCATCCGCCGATTCGCTGCAGTCATCTCGACCGGCGGCGCCGAACTGGTCCTGCACGGCCACACTCATCTCAACACGCTGCATTGGCTGAGGGGGCCGACCGGTCAGGTGCCCGTCGTCGGTATCGCGTCGGCCTCGCAAGGTCCTGGCGGGCTGAAGCCGGCTGCCGCCTACAATCTCTTCACCATTGCGGGCCATCCCGGCGCCTGGGAACTCAAGGCCGAGCGCTTTAGCCTCAATGCACGAGGCGACGACATACAGCCTCAAGGCGTCGATATCCTGCCGTCATAATCTGTGGCATTTTGTGAATGCTCTTCTGTCGTTTCGGTAGCGTTTTCGAATATCCGGAGCTACAATTCTTCGACGTGATTTCTGGAGGATATCATGGCTTTTGGTGCAGCGATGAAGAGTTCTGCCGTGGCGGCGCTTGCCGTCGGATTTCTGTTCGGCGTCAGCTTGCAGGCCCTCGCTGCCGGCTCCGAGAGCGACGAGACGGCCCCGCCACCGAAGACCAAAACCACAACCAAATGCACGGACGGCAAGGTCTGGGACAAGGATAAAAAAGAATGCGTGAAACCGCAGAAAAGCGGTTTCAACGACGATCAGCTTTTCCAGGCGGCGCGCGAATTCGCCTATGCGGGCCAATATGACAACGCCATCACCGTCCTGAAGCTCGCCAAGAACCAGGACGATCCCCGCATTCTCAACTATCTCGGTTATTCCAACCGCAAGGCCGGACGCATGCAGCTCGGCATGACCTATTATCGCGAGGCCCTGCAGCGCGACGAGAACTACATCCTCGCACGCTCCTATATGGGCCAGGCGCTGCTCGAGCAGGGCGATGTCCGGGCGGCGCGTGTGCAGCTTGTCGAAATCCGCGACCGCGGCGGCGAAAACACCTGGGCCTATCGCTCGCTGCTGCAATCGCTGAATGGTCAAATCAGGTATTGAAGGAGGCGCGGACACACCATTCCTCAAGATCATGTGAGAAGTGGAGAGGAAGCACACAACCGCTTTTTGAAGACTTGCGAAACGGCACGAAAATGGTTCATACCAACACAGGACAATCCTTCGGCCCAGTTAGCTTTTTCCCGAAGAAAAGCCATCTTTTGCTGGAAGACACCTGCAGCTCGACAACCTCCAACGTCTCCTTGGAAAGACAATGCCCACGCCGGTAGCAGCCATCGACATCAGACGCGATCTGGTCGGCCTTCTTCCGAAGCTCCGGCGCTTCGCTGTAACGCTGACCGGCGATCTGGCTGAAGCGGACGAACTCGTGCAGAGCGTTTGCCAACGCGGCATTGCGAAATTCCATCTCTGGAACAATGATGGCCGGCTGGAAAGCTGGCTCTACACCATGGCCCGCCATCAATGGGTCGATGAGTCCCGCCGTCACCGACTGCGGCCCGCCACCAAGGGCAGCGCACTGGAGCAAGGCGAGCTGGCTGCATCGGGCACGCATACGAATCCGGTCGAAGCAAACGAAGCGCACCAAATGGTCACATCTTTGCCCGAAGGACTTGCCAGTGTCTTCCTGCTCGTCGATGTCGAAGGGCACAGCTACAAGCAGACGGCCGATATTCTTGGCATTCCCCTGTCGATGGTGACGTCGCGGCTTTCCAGCGCTCGCCTTCGCCTGGCAACTCAAGGTCACAGCCGCTCGCCGCGAAGGTTTTAAGCATTGCAGGATATGAAGAAAATGCCGCTTGAAGCTCGTTTGTCCGCCTTTATGGACGGCGAGACAAGCCGCGAGGAGAAAGAAGAGCTAGAGCGGCTCATTGCCTCCGACCCGGAAGCCCGCCGGATTTTCAATGAGCTGAAGCACGGCTCCGATGTTGGCCGCAAGGCTTTCGACGAGGTGCTGAAGGAGCCGGTGCCATTGGCGCTTGTGCGCTCCATCAAAAGCGCACAAGCGCCGAAGGCGCGCGAACCTGCCCCTCGCCTTTCGCCGCCATCCCTGAAGCTTGCTCCGACCGGCCGTCAGGCGCTCGCTGCCGCCCTTGTCCTGTTCGTGGTCGGCGGTGGCATAGGCTATCTCTTCGGCATCCAGCCGTCAGGCACACCGGCTGCCGCTCCAGTTGCACCAACCGCCGCACCAGCGCCGAGCCGCACATGGCTGGACGATATCGCCGCCTATCACCGCATCTATTCGCATCAACCGCACCATGTCGTCGAAGTGCAGGCAACCGAGATTGACGAAATAACCAAATGGCTGACAGGCACCGTCGGTGTGAAATTCAATCTGCCGGATCTCGCCGCCGACGGATTGGTCTTCCAAGGCGCACGCGTGTTCATCGCCGACGGCAAGCCGACGGGCCAGTTGATCTACAAGGACCTCGACGGCGATGTCATCGCCATCTGTTTCATGAAGGATGAAGGCGTAGCTGCCGACGGCAATTTTGACGAGACCATCAAGGACGACGTAAGCGTCGTATCATGGCGCCGCAACGGCACCGCCTATGCCGTCGTCGGCCCCTCTTCCGATGCGATGCTGGATGAGATCGCCAATCGGGTATCGACAGAAATTTAAGTTGGCCGCTAGGCCTTTATGCGTTCATTTTGAATGCACAAAGGCCGCGCTAGTCCTTTGAATCCAGAACATCTTATCCGCTTGCAGGTGATTTCGCCTGAAAGCGGGATGCGTTAGTCAAAGTCCTGCTTGCGACTTCGGTTCAGCCGGAGATACTATTCGTCAACATCGTACCCAGAGGCATCATCCGACGGGGCGCATTCCCTGGAGATCGACCATGTCCGACATTCTGCTGACCATACCGGAGATTGACGAGCGCATCGCGGCAATAAGAGAAAATCTTCGCGAGTTGATCGAGCAAGCCGCCGCCTACTCTGGAGCGGCGGACGAAGAGCTGGCGTCGGAGCGTATTGCCGAACAGGAAGAAGAACTCGAACGCCTGCTAAAGCGGCGCGAGGAGCTTTCCAACCAGAAATCATGACCGCGGGAGAACGGCGGGGAGCTGATGCCCCTACCGCCTCTTGTTGCAAGATCAGTGAGACCGCGCCGGCGAAATCGTTGCGTTGGCCTGCTCAGCTGAAAAGATGATGAAGGCGAACAACAGAACGCCAAGGAAAATCACGATCGACGCGGCCGCTACGATCGGTTCCATCGCCATATTGCCGAGAAGCATGAGATACAATGCCGGCACCAAGACCGCGACGCCGGCTGTGTAGATGTAATACTGAATCATCGCCAGCCGCCTCTCCGCCTTTTGCGGGTTCAGCGCATGGTAACCGCCGAAGAGCGCCATGGTCACCCAGCCGAGGAGATTGGCATGCGCATGGGCGCCGATGACACTGTGATCCTCGGTGATTGCCATTTTCAGGCCTATTCCAATTCCGATGATCAGAAAGATGATTGCTGTCTTGAAATACAGATTGGCAAGGCGCGGCATGTTTCCCTCCCAGACTTTTGCCGAAGATTCTTAAAATATCACGCCGGTCTGCCGCTCTGGAATATAGCTTAATGGCCAATATCGGGTGGATTGGCCTCCAAGGTCTTGCACCCGATCCGAAATAGACCGCACGTGCCTCTGGTTGAGGTCATCTTGCACAACCGCCAGGACCTCTAATTTAGACAATCATTTTTGCATGACATTGCAGCCATCATGCGTTATACAACCGCCAAGCGACTTTAGAGGAGAGCGTTTGATGAGAACTCACGGCACAGGAAACCACCGCTGAAAAGCAGTGCCGTGACGGGCTGCCTGTTCAGCCCATCCATCAAATTGCCATCTCTCGCCCCTGGAGGGCACTCATGTTTCGTCGCTTTGAAAAGCTCGTCGATCCATTCCAACATTATGACGATCTGAACCCACCGCCGGATACATGGCGGTATCTTAAAAGCAACCTGCACCCGTTCCGCCGCGTCATGGCAATGAGCCTTGCTTTGACGGTCGTCGGCGCTGCCATCGAAATCTGGCTCATCAGCTATACCAGCCAGCTCGTCGACATTCTGGCAGCCGCCCGGCCGGATCGGCTTTGGGCATCCCACGGTACCGAATTGCTGACAGCAGCTGTCCTTGTACTGATAGGGCGGCCGCTCGCCGGCTATCTCAGGGAAAGCCTCGACGATATTGCGTTTCGGCCGAATGCCGAGACACTGGTCCGCTGGCGGGCGCACCGCCATGTCCTGCGGCAATCGGTGGGCTGGTTCCGCCAGGACTTTTCCGGGCGCATCGCGAGCCAGGTGCGCGACATGGGCAACTCCGCGACCGGGGCCGCCTACGCAGTGCTGCACACTCTGTCCTTCGTTACGATCTATGTCGCCGGTTCGCTGTGGCTCATGGCGTCGATCGACCTGCGTCTCATGTGGCCGCTGCTCGTCTGGGTCTGCTGCTATCTGGGTCTGATGGCGTTTGTCATCCCACGGCTTCGCAGGGCATCCGAAGAATTTCAGGGCGCCTATGCTTCGCTGACGGGCATGCTGGTCGACACCTATGCCAATATCGACATCATCAAGCTCTTTGCCAATGCGGCCGAAGAAGACCTCGAAGGCCGGGAGCGCTTCGCCGCTGCCCGCAGAACATTCGTGCGCGTGCAGAAGCTCGAAGTCATGGTCAATTCCAGCATGCTGTTCCTAGGCAGTTTTCTGATCGTCGGGCTCGTCGGCTATGCGGTGATCCTGTGGCAGGCCGGCGGCGCGCCGCTTGGTCTGATTGCCGCCTCGCTCGCCTTGAGCTTCCGCATCACCGGCATGGCCGAATGGATGCTCGACGCCGTATCGTCGTTATTCGCTCATCTGGGCGCAATGCGGCAATCGCTGCTGACCGTGGCACAGCCGCTTGCCATTACGGATGAACCTGGAGCCCGCCAACTCTTGGTCAGTGGCGGCGCCATCGCCTTCAAGTCAGTGACGCATCATTATGGCAAGGGCAATGGCGGTTTGGCGGGCATTTCCCTGCACATCGCGCGGGGCGAAAAGGTAGGCCTCGTGGGACGTTCCGGCACCGGCAAGTCGACGCTCGTCAATCTGCTGCTGCGATTCTTCGATCCGGAAGCAGGCTCCATTGAAATCGATGGACAGGACATCCGCCGGATCGCCCAGGAGAGCCTGCGCCGACAGATCGGCATGGTGACCCAGGATGCAGCCCTGCTCCACCGCTCGGTTCGCGACAACATCTCCCACGGCGATCCTCGATTTTCCGAGGGCGCGATTGCGGCTGCGGCGGATAAGGCAGCGGCAAGCGGATTTATCGCCGCTCTCCGGGATCACGAAGGCCGCATCGGCTACGACGCTCATGTCGGCGAACGCGGAGTTCAGCTATCGGGCGGACAAAGGCAACGCATTGCACTTGCGCGCGCCATCCTGAAAAATGCACCGATCCTCGTACTCGACGAGGCCACATCCGCGCTGGATTCGGAAGTGGAAGCCGCCATCCAGGATACGCTCTATGGTGTCATGGAGGGCAAAACGGTCATCGCGATCGCCCATCGACTGTCGACCATTGCACACATGGACCGCGTCGTCGTTCTTGATGAAGGGCGGATCGTCGAGGACGGCACGCATGGCGATCTGCTCGCCCAAAACGGCATCTATGCCGCATTGTGGGCGCGTCAATCAGGCGGCTTTATCGGCAACGATGACCCTGTCTTGAACGATGGATAACGAACAAAAAATCCCCTCGATGACGTCGAGGGGATTTTGTCTTCACCAGGTCATAACGGCTGAAATTCAGCCCTTTTTCGCCTGGATATCGAGCACGCGATTCGCCGCCGAGACGATTGCCTCGAGAGACGCGGCAACGATATTGGTGTTGATCCCGGCACCGAAGAGCTTGCCGCCGGGATAGGAGGTTTCGACATAGGAGATTGCCGAGGCATTGGAGCCGTGCTGCAGCGAATGTTCGGAATAGTCCTCAACCGACATCGGAATGCCGAGATAGATCGAGAGAGCATTGATGAAGCCGTCGATCGGGCCGTTGCCGCGGCCTTCGATACGCTTCACCTCGCCATTATCGGTGATCTCCGCGGCAACCACTCGCTGACCCTTATGCTCGGGATCAGCGAAAGTGTGGTGGTCGACGAAACGGATGCGGGCACCAGATTGGGTCACGTAACGCTCGATGAAGTGCTCGTAGATCCGCCGCGAGGGCAGTTCCTTGCCTTCTTCGTCGGTGATGCGCTGGATCTCTTCGCGATATTCTACCTGGAGATTGCGCGGCAGGTTGAGCCCGTAATCCTGCTGCATGATATAGGCGATGCCGCCCTTGCCGGACTGCGAGTTGATGCGGATGATCGCCTCGTAGGTGCGGCCGACATCCTGCGGATCGATCGGCAGATACGGCACTTCCCAAACCGGATGATTGGCGACCTTGGCGGCCTTCATGCCCTTGTTGATCGCATCCTGATGCGAGCCGGAAAAAGCGGTGTAGACCAGTTCACCGACGTAAGGGTGGCGTTCGCCGATCGCCATCTGGTTGGAATATTCGAAGACTTCCTTCATGCGTTCGATGTTGGAGCAATCGAGCTCGGGATCGACGCCCTGCGTGAACATGTTCAGCGCCATGGTGACGACGTCGACATTGCCGGTGCGTTCGCCATTGCCGAACAACGTGCCTTCGACGCGGTCTGCGCCGGCCATCAAGGCCAGTTCGGCAGCAGCAATGCCGGTGCCGCGGTCATTATGCGGATGCAATGAGATGATCAGGTTTTCGCGGTTGTCGAGATTGCGGCACATCCATTCGATCTGGTCGGCATAGATGTTCGGCGTCGCCATTTCGACAGTCGACGGCAGGTTGATGATCAGCTTGTTGTCCGGCGTCGGCTTCACCACTTCGATAACGGCGTTGCAGATTTCCAGCGCCACATCCAGCTCGGTGCCGGTAAAACTCTCCGGCGAATATTCGAAGCGATAGCCGCCACCCGCCTTCGCCGCCATGTCGGTGATCATCTTGGCCGCATCGACGGCGATCTCCTTGATGCCCTTCACATCCTTGGCGAACACCACGCGGCGCTGCAATTCGCTGGTGGAATTATAGAAATGCACGATCGGCTTATTGGCGCCGTCCAATGCCTCGAAGGTACGGGTGATCAGCTCCGGACGGCACTGTACCAGGACCTGCAGCGACACGTCATCCGGCACACTGCCGTGCTCGATGCACCATCTGGCAAAATCGAAGTCGGTCTGCGATGCAGAGGGAAAGCCGATTTCAATTTCCTTGAAACCCATGTCCACCAGCAGATGGAACATGCGTTCCTTGCGGTCGTGGCCCATCGGATCGACCAGCGCCTGATTGCCGTCACGCAAATCGACGGAGCACCAGATCGGCGCCTTGGTGATGGTTTTCGAAGGCCAGGTTCTGTCGGGGATGTTGATCTGAGGGTAAGCCCGGTATTTCACCGCTGCTTCGGGCATGCCTTTGGGGGAATGGCTGTTCGCGTCCATGGTTTCGTCTCTTCCTTTCCCGTCATTTGTCCCGCGTCTTAACCGATCGTACGCGGCTTGGCGATGACAAATGCGGACCCGCTGCGGGTATCCTGTCGATTTTGGGGATATGTCGCGAGGAGCGATGGCCGGGCAGGCTCTACGGCCGCCGAGCGCTCCTCAAAGGACCCGGCAACCGCGCGTAAGGCCGAGAAGAAGAAGCGAAGTAAGGGCGCGCGTATTGTCACGCAGGGCAACGCGCCCACGTGCAATCTGTTCGGAAATCTTTGCGCCAGTCGTCTTCATGGTCGCGCTTATAGCTGCGCGGCAAAAAAGAAGCAACCCCTTACCGCGCCGCACACCCGAAGGACGCGGTAACACTTCTAAATGCGCATACCTCCCCAAAATCGGTTCCGATTTAGGGGGTATGCGCTTACCGTTTGAGCAGTTGCACCCCATGTGACAAGGCCATCATCAATCCGCCGGCAATCAGGCCCCAGAAAGCGCCGGAGATCCCAGCGAATGAAACGCCCGATGCCGTGACGAGGAAAGTGATAGCGGCGGCCTCGCGCGATTCCGCCTTTTGAAAGGCATTCAAAGCCGAGTTGGAAAGTGCGCCGACCAGCGCCAGACCGGCGACGGCTTCGATCAGGATCGGCGGCGCCAGCGCAACGAAGGCGGTGACTGCGCCGGCGAGCAGCCCAAGGATGATGTACACGACGCCGGCAATGATGGCCGCCCAATAGCGCCGCTTCGGATCGGCATGCGCATCTTGCCCCGCGCACATGGCTGCGGTGATCGCGGCGAGATTGACGGCATGGCCGCCGAAGGGGGCGCTCATCAACGAAAACACCCCGGTGACGGCAAAGAGCGGGCCTGGCCTCGGATCATAGTGGTGCACCTTCAGCACGGCGATGCCCGGAATATTTTGAGACGCCATGGTGACGATGAAGAGGGGCAGCGCGATCGAGATGAGGCCGGCGACGGTGAAGACCGGCCTGACCAATTCGACGCTCGGTAGCAGCGAATGCTGCAGCGACGTCAGCGCTCCATCAGGCACCTTCACGCCGAATGCCAGCACCAGCGCAAAGGCGCCAAGCGCCGCCGGCACGGCCCAAAGCCGCTTGAACGCTCCGACCACGATCCAGGCGATGATGATCGGCAGGCCAAGCAACGGATTGAAACCGATCGCCTTGACCGGCGCGAAACAAAGTCCAAGCAACACGCCGGCGAGCATCGCATTGGCAAGCGGCGCCGGGATGGCCGCGACCGCACGTCCAAGCGGCCGGAACAGGCCGGCAATCACGATCAGCGCCGCACAGACAAGAAATGCGCCGACCGCCACCGGAAACCCACCCTCGACGGCGCCTGCGTTAGCAAGTAATGCCGCCCCCGGCGTCGACCAGGCGATACTGACAGGCAGCTTCGTCGCGGTGCTGAGCACGATGGCGCAGAGCCCCATCGAAATCGACAGGGCCGTCAACGCTGAAGCGGCCTGCGCGTCCGTTGCACCGACAGCCTGCAGTCCATGCAGTACGACGGCGAAAGAACTGGCAAAGCCGACAAAGGCGGTGAGGCAGCCCATGAACAGGCTTTGAACGGAAAAATCTTTAAGCATGACGACGGCTGGAAACTCGTGGAAGCGGCGGAACGCGCATGGAGCATCACAAGCGGCGGTCGTGCAAGTGCAGTTTCGCGAAAGAACGGAACGGCACTCCGATTGATTGTGGAAAGGATTGGACGGGGTTGCGCATCAGCCAACAAACATGTGTGATGTGTGTCCAATAGGTTTCTAAATTTCAGCCCGCCGGCCGGGGCTCCCAGGCATGCCGAAGCTCGGCCGGCTAAAATTGACAGATACATGAGGGGAACGTTCTATGTATTACGCCATCTTGGCCTATCACGAAGAGGGCGTGGTCGAATCCTGGACCAAAGAGGAGGATGCGGCGTTGATGACCGAACTTCTCCAAATCAACGATCGCCTAGTCCAGGAGAAGTCTCTGGGACCGGCCGCACGGCTCGGTCCCACGCAACGCGCCGTCACGCTGCGAGGAAAAGGTGCCGGTATGATCACCGATGGCCCCTTTGCTGAAACCAAGGAACAATTGCTGGGCTTCTATGTCGTGGATTTTCCAACGCTCGACGCAGCGGTTGCAGCGGCGCGCGACCTCCGTCGCGCCAATCCGACGGCAGTCTACGAAATCAGGCCGATTTCGCTTTTTGCACCCGGCGTGCCTCTGGCACCTCGGGACGAGGAATAGCAGGTCGCCCGGTAATTCGGCCGCAGTGGCTACAAGCCATCATCACGGCTTTCGTCACCCAACAAGACAGTAACGGTAGCAACTGCAAGTTCTTGCTGCAAGCCTGCCAAACTTGTAGCAAGAACTTGGTTGGACGCCGCTGACATGATAACCTTGCTACAAGTTTGGCAGACTTGCAGCAAGGTTATCACGTCATGAGAGTCCTGAATCGACTTGATCAAATCGCATTTTCAGATTTGGTCGAAAGAGCCCACGATGTGCAGTTTTTGGACCAATTCGGCGAAAAGGGCTCATTCACGAAGCTCAGGCGCCATAGCCGCGAATATTGGTATCATCGCACATTGGAACCACAGGACGACGGCCGTCCAAAACTGAAGGCGCTGTATGTTGGCCCCGCGGACGATCCCGAAGTTGCCAAGAGGGTGGAAATGCAACTAGGTTGAAGGCGGACTATGTTTCTCGGCGACGGCTTGCCAGCCAACTCAGACGCAGCGGGCTGCCGTCGCGAACGCGCACCGAGGGCGAGGTCATCTCACAACTCGCCAAGAGCGGCCTCTTCAGACTTCGTGCAGTTCTTGTGGGGTCACATGCGTTTCAAACCTATGGCGGACTTCTCGGCCTTAGGTTCGATGAGGCGAACTATCTGACGCAAGATGACGATATTGCCCAATACCACAGTATTTCGGTTTTGATCGATGATGCGATGGAAGACATCGGATCAATCCTCACAAAGGTAGACGCTACGTTCAAACCGATTTTCAATCCGCACTCGCCATTCCTGGTCGCGGGATACAGGAACTCTGATGGAACAAGAGTCGAGTTTTTGACCCCCAACCGAGGCGACGCGGCCAATAGCCAGAGTCTGACGAAAATGCCCGCGCTGGGCGGTATCGGAGCGCAGGCATTGCCCTACCTCGACTTCCTGATAAGAGAGCCGGTACGGTCCGTCGTGCTGCATGAGGCCGGGGTGGGGGTCGTCGTCCCTGCACCCGAGCGCTACGCTGTTCACAAACTCATCGTCTCCACACGTCTACGGGTGGAAACAGGAACTATGAGCAAGATAACGAAGGACCTGGCGCAGGCGAGTGCGCTTATCGCTCGACTATCGGAAACCAAGCAGGAGTTCGAACTCGGCTCCGCGTGGATAGAGGCTTGGGAAAGAGGCCCACGATGGAGACGACGGCTCGCTGTCGCTTCACTTCGTCTTGAGGAGGAAGAATTCTCATTACTAGAACAAGCGGTGGTCACGGCGGAACGCCTTTCCGGCATCGAAGACCGCCGTCACGGGATGGGAACGGGTAAGAAAGGAATTCTCGAACTGCGGGACCACTGGAGCGGTGGTCGTTCACCAAGCTAGGTGTGAAAGATGATGATTTCCCGGATCATGTCAACGGCTCAGCGTTTGGTGGCATTTGTAGTCCCGCACAAAAGCGCCCTCGCCCGCCTTTCCGGCAAACGAGGACGCTTCGATAAGCAAAGCGGCTAATCAGATTTCCGCCTGCGACCTCACGATCCGCGAGACCAGGCCGTAAGCCTTGGCTTCCTCGGCCGACAGCCAGTAATCGCGATCGGTATCCTTGGCGATGCGCTCGACCGGCTGACCGGTGGCTTCCGAGAAAATCTTGTTCAGGCGCTCGTTCATCTTGATGATCTCGCGCGCCTGGATTTCGATGTCGGAGGCCATGCCGCGCGTGCCGCCGGACGGTTGGTGCAGCAGGAAGCGGGTGTTCGGCAAGCAGATGCGGCGCTCTTTCGGAGCGGCGACATAGATCAAGGCGCCCGCGGACGCAACCCAGCCGGAGCCGATCATCCAGACCTTCGGCTTGATGAACTTGATCATGTCGTGAATGGAATCGCCGGATTCGACATGGCCGCCGGGCGAATTCACATAGATGCGGATATCGTCATCGCTGGCGGCCGCGAGTGCCACGAGCTGCGAGCAGACCTTCTGCGCCAGTTCCTGCGTAATACCGCCATAAATGAAGATCGAGCGCGATTTGAAAAGATTCGCCTCCGCGTCCTTGCCCAACGGCAGCTCTTTCGTCTTTTCTTCCTGTTCGTCTTCGTCGTTCATTCGCAAGTCTCCAGCAGATGTGTCCTACCGCACATAGTGCGACTCAATGCGTAAAACAATGCCGGAAAAAGGCAAGGCGCGAATAGCTCGGGAAAGCATGGCGGTATGGTTGCGGATTACCGAAAAGTAACATGAAGAGGCTTTGAAAAGCCGGAATTCCATCTTACGTCAGGTGAGCGCGATGAGAATCGCGCCCCGAATTTGCAGCAACAGATAGCCAAGGAGGCCATCATGTCGCCTGAAGAACGTCAAATGCTTGTGTCCCTCTTCGATCGCGTCCGCGCTACGGGCAGCACCCAGCGCGATGCTGATGCAGAAGCCTTCATCAATCAGTCGGTTCGCGAGCAGCCCTACGCACCCTATTTCCTGGCGCAAGCCGTGCTCATACAGGAACAAGGCATGAAGGCTGCGGCCGACCGCATCCAGCAGCTCGAAGCACGCGTGCACGAATTGGAACAGCAAGGCGCCGGCAATCAGCCGCAAGCCCAGAGCGGAGGCTTCCTGGGCGGTCTCGGCTCGCTCTTCGGCGGCCAACAACAGCCGCAGCGTGGCCCGGCGCCGCAAGCCCCGCAACAGCAGGGTCGTCTCTACGACGATTACGCCCGCAACGCTCCGCAGCCAGGCCCATGGGGCGGCCAGCAACAGCCGACCGGTCCCTGGAGCCAGCAGGCTGCGGCTCCCTCGGCGACCGGCAGCTTCCTGCGCGGCGCTCTCGGTACGGCGGCCGGCGTCGCTGGCGGCGTGATGCTGGCGGAATCGCTCTCTAGCCTCTTCAGCCCCCATCTCGGCGGCACCGGCGGCGGTGGCCTTGGCGGACTCTTCGGCGGTAGTGCCAACGCAGCCGAACAGCCGGCTCAGGAAACGATCATCAACAACAACTATTTCGGCAACGACGACAAAAGCGATCAGAATGACAACGATCAGTCCAATGTCGACTATGCCGCGGACGATCGGGATGACGACTACGATGATGATTCGTCCGACACTGGCGGAGACGACAGCTCGTTCGCGTGACACGGATCGTCTCTAATTGCAAAAGCCGCTTTCCCTTGGGATGGCGGCTTTTTTTCAATTTCAGCCACGCCCACGATAGGGCTGCACGCCTTGATCCGGCAGCCATACGCCCTCGGGTGGCTTGCCCGTTTGCCAGAAAACATCGATCGGGATGCCGCCCCGGGGATACCAGTAGGCGCCGATACGCAGCCATTTCGGCTCCAGCAGATCCACCAGCCGTTTGGCGATGTAGATCGAGCAATCCTCATGGAAGGCGCCGTGGTTGCGGAAGGAATGCAGGAAGAGTTTCAGCGACTTCGATTCCACCAGCCATTCGCTCGGCACATAATCGATGACGATATGGGCAAAGTCCGGCTGCCCGGTCATCGGGCAGAGGGACGTGAATTCCGGCGCAGTGAAGCGCACGACATAATCCGTGCCGGCATGGCCGGACGGCACCTTTTCCAGAACGGCAGCCTCGGGGTTTGCGGCCGTTTCTGTCTGACTGCCGAGCATCGACAGACCGGAAACATCGGTTGTAGGCATCTTAGGTCTCCTTGATCACCTTGACGCGGATGCCATGGGCCTTCTCGCCCTCCGGCTCCACGTGAATGGTTATTTCCGCGCCCGCATGGATCGCCCGTATGGCGTCTTCAAGGCGATCGCAGATGCGATGCGCCTCGCGAACCGGCATCGCTGCGGGTACGACGAGATGGAAGTCGACGAAGGTGACGGCGCCTGCCCGGCGCGTCTTCAGATCGTGCACGCCGAGCGAACCCTCCGCATGCGTCGCGATCGCCTCCTTGATCACCACTTCCTCGTCCGGCAGGACGGCCTTGTCCATCAGCCCGTCAATGGAATTGGAGGTCACTTTCCAGCCTTGATAGAGAATGTTGATGGCGACGAGAATGGCAAGTACCGGGTCGAAGATCGGATAGCCGGTGCCGATCGCCAACAACAGGCCGATGAGCACGCCGACCGAGGTATAGACATCGGACATGATGTGCTGTCCATCCGCCGTCAGCGCCGGCGAGCGGTGCTCGCGTCCAGCCCGGATCAGCGTCAGCGCCCATAGGGCATTGAGGACACCGGCAGCAAAGTTGATGGCGAGACCGAGAACGGGCGCCTGCATCGGCTGCGGATTGCTCAGGTGCCCCACTGCTTCCTGCACGATCATCAGCGCCGCAACGATGATCATCGCACCTTCGGTGACAGCCGAAAGATACTCAGCCTTATGGTGGCCGAAGGGATGATCGTGATCCGCCGGCTTCTGCGCATAGCGGATGGCGAAGAAGGCGATGAAAGCGGCCACGACATTGACAAGGGATTCGAGACCGTCCGACAACAGCGCGACGGAGCCCGTCACCCACCAGGCGAGCATCTTCAGCCCCATGACGCCGAGCGATATCGGAATGCCCCAGAGGGCCAGCCGTTTGATTGTCTGGTTGCCCTGTCCGTTCATGTGTTTCTCCAATGCGGATGCGGCCATGCTTATGCGAGTGAATTGCAAAAACTGTGCCGTTCAAATGCAAAACCGCCCACGCGAAAATCGCGCAGGCGGCTCATTGGGGCTCATATGATGCAGAACGCGCCGTTTGTCAAAGGACGACCTGGATCTCGCGCATCACAATTTATCCGAAATATAGCCGTTAAACAAAGCAGGGAGGCCGCCAGTCCAGCCTCACGCTGAGATCAACAACGGCCGGATAGACCTTCCACGACAACTTCGGACGAATCCCATGCCCGCCTGTGAAAATCATAACGGCACCTTCCCGCGCAAGCGCGCACTAAGCTATACATCAACCCGCAACGACCCAGCGAACGGCATGCCGCCAATGAAACGTCGCCGCTGCCTCTAAATCCATGGTGGAACATGCCCTCATTTGATGATCCCGCCCATCCGCGCAACGCCCCTTCGCCCGCCGACATATCGACCAAGGAAGGGGATCATCTGATAGCGGCATGCGCGTTTTCGGAAACAGAACGAGCCGCAGTCTACCGCGCCATCGAAACCCGCCGCGACGTGCGCGATCAGTTCCGCTCCGACCCCTTGCCCGAGGATCTTGTCAGACGGCTGCTCGAGGCTGCCCATCACGCGCCGTCCGTGGGCTTCATGCAGCCGTGGAACTTTATCCTGGTCAAGCAGGGCGAGACGCGGGACCGGGTGTGGCAGGCATTCCACCAGGCGAACGAAGAAGCCGCGCTGATGTTCGACGGAGGACGACGCTCGCAATATCAGCGGTTGAAGCTCGAAGGCATCCGGAAGGCTCCGCTCAGCATCTGCATCACCTGCGATACTCAGCGCGGTGGGCCTGTCGTGCTTGGGCGGACGCACAATCCGGCTACGGACGTCTATTCGACGGTCTGCGCCGTTCAAAATCTTTGGCTTGCCGCGAGGGCCGAAGGCGTCGGCGTCGGCTGGGTGAGCATTTTCCACGAGGAAGCCATCAAATCGATCCTCGGCATACCCGAGCATGTGAAGATCGTTGCATGGCTTTGCGTCGGCTATGTGGACGAACTCTATGACATGCCGGAGCTCGCCGTGAAGGGATGGCGGGACCGGCTCCCGCTCGAGGAGCTGATTTTCGAGGAATGCTGGCAGGCGGACGGCAAGGAACGCTAGATTCCGCCAATTTGGCGAAATCCCAGCGGCCCATTGGTATCCATCAGCGAAGCGGCGCCGTCAGGCAGCCTTGGTCTTCACTCTGCGCGCCAGATGTGCCACGACATTCTCGATCATCCGCATGCCGGCGTCGCCGCCGAGTGTCATGATCGATTCCGGATGGAACTGAACGGCTGCGATAGGCTCCTTGACGTGCTCTATCCCCATGATCGTGCCGTCCTCGCTTTCGGCCGTAATCATGAAATCGCGCGGCAGCGTCGAGGGATCGGCGAAGATCGAGTGATAGCGACCGACAGTGACCTCGCGGCCAAGGCCGGAGAACACCAAGCCAGGCTCCAACACGCGGATGCGCGAGGGCTTGCCGTGCATCGGCAGCGCCAGATGACGAAGCTCACCGCCATAGGCTTCGGCCAGCGCCTGCAGACCAAGGCAGACGCCGAAGATCGGGAGGTTCCGCGCCCGCGCCTTCTTGATCGTCGCCTTGCAGTCGAAATCCTTCGGATTGCCAGGTCCGGGCGAAAGCACCACCAGATCCGGGTCCAGCCGATCGAACACGTCTTCCGGCACCGGCGTGCGTACGGTCGAGACGGTCGCACCCGTCTGGCGGAAATAATTCGCCAGCGTATGCACGAAACTGTCTTCATGGTCGACCAGCAGAATTTTTACGCCCTTGCCGACGGAGGCAACGTCGCGCTGCTGCTTGCCGGAATTCGCAGCCTTGGCATCACGGATAGCGGACAACATGGCGGAGGCCTTCAGTTCGGTTTCGGCTTCTTCATCCTCTGGGATCGAGTCGTTCAGCAATGTAGCGCCGGCCCGCACCTCGGCAATGCCGTCCTTGATGCGCACGGTGCGCAACGTCAGCCCAGTATTCATGTCGCCGTTGAAGCCGACCATGCCGACCGCCCCGCCATACCAGGCGCGCGGGCTCTTCTCATGGTTTTCGATGAAGCGCATGGCCCACAGCTTCGGCGCGCCGGTGACGGTGACGGCCCATGCGTGGCTCAGGAAACCGTCATAGGCGTCCATGTCGTCGCGCAAACGGCCCTCGATATGGTCGACCGTATGGATCAACCGCGAGTACATTTCAATCTGCCGGCGGCCGATGACCTTCACCGAGCCCGGCTCGCAGACGCGGCTCTTGTCGTTACGGTCGACATCCGAACACATGGTCAGCTCGGACTCGTCCTTCTTCGAATTCAGCAGCTTCAGGATCTGCTCGCTGTCGGCGATCGGGTCGTCGCCGCGCTTGATCGTGCCGGAAATCGGGCAGGTTTCGATACGGCGGCCGGAGACGCGGACGAACATCTCAGGCGAAGCGCCGACCAGATATTCCTGATTGCCGAGGTTGATGAAGAAGGAATAGGGCGACGGATTGATCGCCTTCAGCCGCTTGGAAATATCGGACGGCTTGCTCTCACAACGCTCCATGAATTTCTGGCCAGGCACGACTTCGAAGAGATCGCCCTTGCGGAAGCTTTCCTTCGCCTTGACCACCAGCTCGGCATATTCGCCGGGACGATGATCGCTCTTCGGCGGAATGGCATCGGTATGACGAAAAGGTTCGGCAGCGATCTCGCCGGACTTGCCTTCGGTCGAAACGCCGCCTTTGGCGAAATCATAACGATCGATCCAGGCCTTGGCCGAGTAGTTGTCGACCACCAGGATTTCATCCGGCAGGTAGAGTACCATGTCGCGCTGATCGTCGGGACGCTCGAGCTTGAGGTTGATGGCGTCGAACTGGAAGGCGAGATCGTAGCCGAAGGCGCCATAAAAGCCGATGCTCGCATCAGCCTGCGAGTAGAAGAGATCGGTCACGGCGCGCAAAACGGTGAACACGGTCGGCGTCTTCGATCGCTCTTCTTCGGTAAAGACCCGATCCGGCGTCTTCACCGTCAGGTCGAGCCGGCGGGCTGTCGATGCGCCAAGCACCAGTTCGGAAACCGTCTTCAGCTTTTCAGCGATGAAACCGAGGATGACCTCGCCCCGCTCATTATAGGCTTTGATCCAGACATTGCGCCCATTGCAGGACAGACCGAGCGGCGGATCGACGACGGCGGTATCCCAACGGGTGTAGCGGCCAGGATATTCGTAATTCGACGAGAAGACCGCGCCTCGGCGCTCGTCGAGCTTGTCGATATAGGACGAAACCGCATCCGCATAGGGAGTCGGCCGGCGCTGCCGGGTGACGGTGATCCCCCCCTTCGTCTCGTAGATTTCCGCACCATCGTCCCGAAGGATCGTTACCATTGTTCCTCACTCCGTTGTCGGGCCCGGATGACAGGCGGCCTTTATAGCAAAAAAGCCGCCTCGAAATCTCGGGCGGCTCACTCGTCGTCTTTGAACACGATTGGTCGAGGCCGCCTCAGCGAGCCCACCACCAAACAGCAATGTTGTTCAAGGACATGTTCATGGAGCGAATTGTTAGCGTGAGATGAGGTGATGCGCAAGCGGGATAAACGGGGAAAGTTCTTGAATGGGTGAGCTTATCACCATGTCAGGCAAGTCTGCCGATGCTGCAAGTCTGTGCCCGGCCCCTCACCCCGCTCATGCGGGGCGAGGGAGTTCACGGCCGCAGGAGCGGTTTTCCTCAGGGCAGTAAGGCCGGTGTTCGCTCGATCGTTCCTTTCCCCGAAGGAGCGGGGAGAAGCCCAGGATAAGGGGCCAGGCACCTAGGTGCGGCATCGGTGGAGCTATCTGACGCCCACCATCCCCTCGCCGCGCCGCCCAGCCTCCCCAAAAAACTCCTCCGGCCCGTCAACTTCGACCAGTCGCCTCTTCTCGATCAGCCAGAAGCGATTGCCTATGGCGCCCACGAAACTGCGGTCGTGAGACACAAGCAGACAACTTGCCTCCCGCGCCATCAACTCACCTTCCAGCGCCTCCTGCCCATCGATATCAAGGTGATTGGTCGGTTCGTCTAGCAGATAGAAGTTGGGGTTGGTCAATCGCAGCACCAGCATGGACAATCTCGCCTTCTGGCCGCCCGAAAGCCTGCCGATAGCGCGCCCCTGCATGTCGATGCCCATGCCGGCGCCGGCGAGCAGGGTGCGCGCCCGTTGTTCGCCCAGCTCGAACAGCCGCGTGATCAAGCCGAGCGGGGTATCGTCAGGGCGGAGATGGGAGAGCGCCTGGTCGCTATAGCCGAGCGTCAGCGATGGCGTCGCCTTGATCGCCGCTACACCAGTCTGACCGACTATGGCATTGCGGATCATTTCAACAAGACGGGTCTTACCCGCACCATTGTGACCAAGTAGGACGATGCGGTCGCTCTGGCAAATCCAGCGTTTGCCGGTCTTGAACAACAGCGTACCGTCAGGTGTTTCGACGGAAGCGTCGTCCAGCGTCACCAATATCCTGGCCTGAATGCCGCGATTGGCGAGCTTGATTGCGCCTGATGACCGCTCCTGATGACCGGGCCGGGCCGTATCCTCAAAACGCTCGGCGCGCGCCTTGAGCTGCTTCGTCTTCACTGTCAGCAAGTCGCTGCCGGAATTGATGCCGAGGTTGTTGAGCTTGGCCGCCTGCTTGCGCAGTTGCTGGGACGTTTTCATATCCTTCTGGAAACGCCGCTCGTCGGAAGCGTCGGCCTCGTCCAACGCTGCCCGCGCCCGGCTATATGGCAGAGAATAGGCCAGCGATAGCTCCTGTCGCAGGAAAAGAGTGCGGTTGCAGACGGCATCGAGAAAGGAGCGGTCGTGGCTGGATATCAGCACGGGCACGTCACGCGGCAGAGCGTTCAACCAATCCTCCAGCAGGGCGATCTTGGCGAGATCGAGATGGTTGGTCGGCTCGTCCAGCAGCAGCAGGTCGGGTTCGGTCACCCAGACTCGGGCAAGCATGGCAAGCCGCTGCCAGCCACCGCTGAGTTCGGCAAGCGCCCTCTCACGCATGGCCTGCGGCACGTCGAGCGAATCCAGCGTGACGTCGACGCGCCAGCCCTCGCTCTCAGCCTGCTCCTCCGGCAGAGCGCGCAAAACCGCATCGTAAAAGGATACAGCAGCCAGATTGGCGGGCACATTTTGTTCGACATAGCCGACCTGCAGCCCGCGCGAGCGAGTGATGTCGCCGACCGTCGGCTCCAGCCTGCCGGCGATGCAATTGAGCAGAGTGGATTTCCCTCGGCCATTTGCGGCAACGATGCCAACGCGGTCGCCGGCGCCAACGGTGAAATTGAGATTGGAAATAAGCGGCACACCCAGGGTGACGCCAAAATTGCGGAGATTGATCAGAGTCATGGTCTTTTCCGGTCTGATCCGAGCACAGCCGCGACGCTCCATCGCTGTGGTTATCGGCGGAAACTCGGTTGAGTGTCATCACGCAGCCGCGCGAACATGCGCGCTGCATTACCCATAGGGGCAGACCAGAAAGACGGTGAATGAGAAGCGGTCTCTGATCAGCCCTGCAAACGCATTTGCAGGGCTTGGTTCGGGCCGAACTGGCGATTGCGCCAGACAAACGTGCTCATCTTCGGCCCTCCTTTCTCGATAGGTTGCAGAGTCTTGATAGCATTGAACGCTGAAGGAGACAATGTTTGAACGCTTAAGGGCAACAGTACGGCAAATGCGAGGTCTATCTCGCCCGCCAAGGGCGAGATAGACCGTTCAAAGACTAAAAAGAAAAAAGGGTGATGCCGAAGCACCGCCCCCTATTTGCTGCAGAGGATGACATCGCTCAGAACTTCTGCGTCAGTGTCAGCTTGAAGGTCCGGCCCGGCTCCGAATAGAATTCGTGCGGTTGCGTCAGGCTGGTCGAGGCGACGTTGAGTGCGTCGTAATAGGTCTTGTTGAAGATGTTGTAGACCCCTGCCCGCAGCGACAAGCCCTTCACCTGCTCCGGCTCCCACCATGCCGTCAGATCGAAGATGCCATAGCCCGGCGTGCGGAAGCTGTCGCCATCCTTCTTCGGCTCGCTGGTGGCGGTGATGAAGGTCAGATCCGTACCCCAGATCTCGGTGGCATAGCCGACGGTGAAGGCCGCCTTTGCGGGAGCGACGGAGTCGAGCCACTCGCCGGTATCGGAGTCCTTGCCGTTAGCGTAGGCGAGCGCACCCTTGATGTGGATGCCGTTGTCGAACTTCTTGTGCGCATTGACCTCGACACCGAAGATACGGACGTTGTCGCGATTGAAGTATTCCGTGATGCCGAGCGGATAAGTGCCTGTCGGATCAACAGACCTTTCGCTGTCGATGAAGTTCTTGTACTTGTTGTAGAACCCGCCGATATGGCCACCGAAATCATCATCACCGAGGTTCGCGCCGATTTCGACGCCGTTGCTGGTTTCCGGCTTCAGGTTGGGATTGCCATAGCTGACGTAGCCGCCGGGAACGCCGTAGTTCAGATAAAGCTCACTGACATCAGGCGCGCGGAAGCCCATGGCCCACTGGGCATAAAGCTCAACATTGTTCTGCGGCTGGTACGCCGCGCGCAGCTTTGGCGAGAAACGGGTATCAGACTGTCCGGACGGTAGGCCCGAATAGTTGGCGCTATCGCGATAGGCGTCGGTATTCTTTGGCGAGTAGTCATACCAATCGAAGCGCAGGCCCGGCGTCAGCGAGAAGCTGCTGGAGCCGATCTCGATCTTGTCGTCGATGAAGGCGCCGACGCGCTTACCGTCGACATCGGGCATATCCGACTGATTGGTATGCAGGAACGCGCAAGAAGCGGCCCAGCGGGGAAGATCGCAGCTATCGCCGCCGGCCGAATATTGATGCGTATTGGCGAAGGCGACATCGAGGCCGAAGGTGACGTTGTGATGCAGGTTGCCCGTGTCGAAGGACTTCGACGCATTGCCGTTGAAGCCGATGCTGCGGTCCTCGACCTCGTTGCGGCGCCAATAATCGCCGATAACGGAGGTATAGCGATAACCCTCGGCGCCGTTTTCGCGCAGAAGGTTCTGCCAATAGAAGACCGCATTGGCGGTATCGATCAGCGAGTCGGCGCTGTCGGCGTCATATTTATAGTCGAGCGATACGCGGTTGCGCTCGATACCGTCAGTTTCATCGTAGTTACCCGGGCGGAAATTGCCCGTCGGGCTCTGCTTGCTGCGCCAATCGGTGTCCGTGTCCTTGCTGAAGTGCTCCGCCGTGACGCCGAAGGTACCAACATCGGTGTACTGGCGGATCTTGAAGAGACCGTTGCGCTGGTTGTAGTCGGCCGGATCGGCCTCGGTGCGCTTGGTGGAGTAGCCGCCAACGTCACCGTTGTTTTGCAGCTCATGTCCGTGCGTGTATCCGCCCTCGAAAAGAACGGCGGTGTTGTCGATGCGCTTGGCGACGGCGGCTGAGCCATCGATACTGCGGTCGTCGCCATTGTAGCCGAACTTGAAGACGCCGCCCCAGGTCGAACCAGGCGCGATCAGGTCTTCCGGCTCCAGCGTGCGCAGGACGAAAGCGCCGCCGAGAGCACCGGAACCGGCACGGCTGGAATCGGAGCCGCGGACGACATCGACCGTCGAAAGCGTGTTGAAGTCGAAGCTGTTGATGCCGCCGTCCGCCTCGCGAGCGCCGTCAAGCAGGAACGGGATCTTGATGCCGTCGATCGTCGTCAGCACGCGATCGTCTTGGAGACCGCGAATATTGACGCTGCCGCTGGTGCGATCGAAGCCGACGCCGACTTCAGTGCTGCGGCCAAGGTCCTCGATACGGGTGATCTGATTGTCGTCGATCTCCTTAGCCGTCGTCTCCGTGGCCGTCGGCGAGTCGGCAAGTACATCCTTCGATGCCTTTCCCTTGACGACAATGGGTTTCAGCTCCGTTACGCGGTCGCTCTTCGGCGCCGCTTTGTCTGCGGTCGCATCATTCTGATTTGTCGTCTGCGCGTAAGACGCCGTGCCAAGCCCGAGGGCCAGAAACGCAGTGCACGCCAAGAGAACCGAGCGGGATCGCCGGACAACCATAACCATTCCTTTCGAATTGCTTCACCGGGCTGGCTGGTTGGTGCCTTCTGACGCACGCAAGGGGCTGGCTGGGTTCATTCCGTTGAACGAAGCGGAGCAATTTCCGCCTTCTTTCTGCCCGATAAAAAACATGACTATTATTGTCAATATATCTAACCGCGATAATCATGAATAAAATTATCATGTTTAAAGGCGGATCGATAAAGTTGCTGAATTGCAACGAAATCGCTGCATCGAGCGTTCTCCCGGCGTTGCTATTAGAAATGGGTGAAATACTTGATGCTTTTCCGGATCATCTCCGTCACCACCGCCGTCGCCATGTTGACGGCAGCATCCCTCCCCGAAACCGGCCCGATGCCACAGCCCAAGCCAGATGGCGAGCAAAGTCAACCGCTCGACGAACTGCCGATACCGACACCGAAACCAACCGTTCCGGAGGCCCAACCAACCATTCCGGAGACCGAACCGCCCGCCGGGGAAATGCAGGGACCGCCCAGGCCGCCACTGACCGTTGCAACGGAATCGGACGAAGATCATCAAGCTTGCATTGGAAAGCTGAGCGCCATGGGCGCGGTGTTCAAGGACATTCCCCGCATCGATGACGGCAACGGCTGCGGCATCGACAAGCCGATTGCTCTTTCCGAACCTCTGCCCGGCATCAAATTGAAACCGGAGGGCACGATGCGATGCGAGGCCGCTCTAGCACTTGCCCACTGGATGAAGGAAAGCGTTATACCCGCCGCTGAGACGGCGCTGAAAGACAATGGTCAGATCACCGCGATCAACCAAGCCTCCACCTATGTCTGCCGCCTCCGCAACAACGCCGCCACCGGTAAGATCTCGGAACATGCCCGCGGCAATGCCGTGGACATCGCCAGCTTCACCTTTGAAAATGGCAAGACCGTCGCCATCGAGCCCCGCCACGAAGACCCGACGCTAACAGGCGCATTCCAGCGCACGGCCAGCGCCTCCGCCTGCCTCTATTTCACAACCGTTCTCGACCCGGATAGCGACGCCGCGCACGAGACGCATTTCCATTTGGACGTGCTGAAGAGGAACGGCGAGTTCAGATATTGCCATTGAACATTAGGCCTCAGCTTGCTTATGAGAACTGCAGCTCACAATTGCGTGAGCGTTAATCCTCTGTACCTCCTGTAGTAACCATGATGGCCGAAAAGCGTTGCATCACCGGGCTTTTCGCGAAAACTGCGCTCATTGCGAAAGTGGAGGTCCCGAATGAGGGGCCGCAATTGCTATGACCGAAAATATTGCATTGCCGCTTTGCCGGCACAGTCTCGAAAGACCTGATGCGTTGGCGCTCTCCGTCAATGGAAGAGAGCTCAGCTATCGTGAGCTTGCGACCCTGTCGCGCCGTATTGCCAGTTGTCTGCAGACGGTGGCAAGAACCCGGCGTGTCGGCATTCTTGCTACCCGCAGCCTTGCCGCCTGCGCCGGAATTCTCGGCACCGCATGGTCCGGCAGCACCTATGTTCCGCTCAATCCTAGGCTTCCCCAGGCGCGGCTCGTTGATCTCTTTTCGACGCTGGATCTCGATGCACTGATCGTCGATGCCCGCGGCGCAGCGCTTCTGACGCCGGAGGTACTGGCCGCGGCACCCCGCACCGTCCTTGCCGGCGATGAGGGCATTCCTTCGGCGGATGGCACCAATATCAGATCGTTCTCGATGCTGGATGATCCAGGGCCTGACAAACCCGCTGATATCGCCGAGGATCATCTCGCCTATATCGAATTCACCTCCGGAACGACCGGCACTCCCAAAGGCGTCATGGTGCCGGTGAGTGCGGTCAACCATTACCTCAAGGTCATGCAGAATTGGTTCGGCCTCACACCGGACGACCGGGCGGCGGAAACCTGTGACATCACCTTCGACCTCTCCGTCCACAACATGTTCCTGACGTGGCATGCCGGTGCTTCCCTGCATGTGATGAACCCTCTGCAGATGGTTGCCCCCGCCCGCTTCATTCGCGATCGAGCGATCACGAGCTGGCTTTCCGTACCATCGATCATCGCCATGATGCGGCAGAACCGGACGCTGGAGGCCGATACGTTGCCGAGCCTGCGCCTATCCTTCTTCTGTGGCGAGCCGCTGCCGGCGGGCGCGGCCCGCGCCTGGGCGAAAGCGGCGCCGAATAGCCGGATAGAAAACATTTACGGCCCGACCGAGGCGACGATCGCCTGCCTGCGGCAACCGGTCATCGAACCCATCGCCATAACGCCGAACCGCGAGATCGTAGCAATCGGCAGGGCTTATCCACGCATGGCGGCACGAATCGTCGATATGGGATTGCGACCCCTGCCGTCGGGCACGCCCGGCGAGATTGCCCTTTCCGGCGCGCAACTGGCCAAAGGCTATTTCGGTCAGCCGGAACTTACGGCTGAACGTTTTCCTCTTATCGACGGCGAGCGCTGGTATCTGACCGGCGATCTCGGCGTCGAGGACGAGGACGGCACTCTTCACCACCTCGGGCGCCTGGACAATCAGGTCAAGGTTCTCGGCAATCGCGTCGAACTGGAAGAGATCGAAATGCATCTGCGCGCAACATCCAAGTCTGACCATGTTGCTGCCGTCGCCTGGCCGCTGGCGGATGGTTCCGCGAAAGGCATCGTCGGGTTTGTGTCGGGCGCGGCACTCGATGCAGCCACCATCAAGGAGGAGCTTCGCAAGCGGCTGCCCTCCTATATGGTTCCAAGCGTCGTCCATCGGGTCGGTGATCTCCCTCTAAACGGCAACGGCAAGGTGGATCGCAAAGCGCTCGTGACACGCCTCGACGCCGGAACCGTTGCTGTCACGGAGAAGGCTCTATGACCGACAGCATCCTTTCCGGCGCCGTCGCCCGCCCCTCCCAGATAACCAAATTGCTCGCCTGGCGTCGCGCGTGGCTGCAGATGGATAAGAACCCGGATATGATCCGCTTCGCCGGCACGCTTCGCGGCTCTGTGGTCATCCACGCTGCCTTCTTCGCCGTCCTCCTTCTCGCCGGTCTCGACATCGGTTTCGGCACGGCCGCGATAGC
Organism: Rhizobium jaguaris; assembly: GCF_003627755.1. NCBI lineage: Bacteria > Pseudomonadati > Pseudomonadota > Alphaproteobacteria > Hyphomicrobiales > Rhizobiaceae > Martinezella > Martinezella jaguaris. The sequence continues at coordinate 2,908,246 of NZ_CP032694.1, forward strand.
GATTGCCGGACTGATCGGTTGTGCCCTTCTTCCATCGAAGCGCACTCTGGTCATCGCAGCCTCCACCTTGTTGTTCCTGATCATCCGGCCATTTCACGCCTTTGAATTGGCTGAAATCCCGCCTGCCATCATCGAACGTCTTGGCCTAACCGGCACCAGCCCGAAAATCCTGGCCTGGGCCGCGACCGCTTTGTTCATGATCGCCGCATGGATCGCCCTTTATTTGCAGGGCCGCTACCGCGAGACGCTCGCGGCGAAGCGCCCGCTGTTGTCCATGGTCGTCCTCTTCTGGCTGCTTGTGCTTATCGCCGTTTCCAACACGCTGCCGGCGCTGCCGCTGGCGTTCCTCTGGACCTTCCTGGCCGCGTTCGCTTCCGGATTCTGGTTTCTCGCCTATGCGCTGGCAGATCAGAAAGCGAAGGACCCGACACGCAACGGCATTCGCCTCGGCCTGTTTCACCCCTTCTGGGAGGGGCCGCCATTGCCGACGGGCAAAGGCGCGGCCTATCTGAAGAAGTTCGAGGCCAAGGATGAAACCAGCCTTGCCGTCACTCGGCTGAAAGCGCTGAAGCTCCTTGTCTGGGGCGTGCTGCTCACCGCCCTGTACCTCGCGCTGACGAAGCTGATCAATGGCTATGCCGGCTTGCCGACCCTGCATCGCGCCATGGAATTATATGCAGCCGGCACGCCGGTTCCCGCTTACGAAGCCTGGGCGGCGTTGGCCGTCCATTATCTGCTCGATATCGCTTTCATTGCCGGCTGGAGCCATGTTGTGGTGGCGATCGTGCGCATGGCGGGCTACGCCATTCCTCGCAATACCGCCCGCCCCCTTTCGTCCCGCACGCTCGCCGAATTCTGGAACCGTTATTACTTCTACTTCAAGGAACTGCTGGTCGATTTCTTCTTCTTTCCGGCTTTCCTGCGCTACTTCAAGAAGCAACCCAAGCTGCGAGTGGCCTTCGCGACGCTCTGTGCCGCGTCCTTCGGCAATGTGCTTTTCCACTTTACCTGGAACCTCAATCTGACGCTCGATTATGGCTTGCTCGGCGCCATGCAGCATTTCGAAAGCTATGCGGTTTATTCGCTGCTGCTTGCCGGCGGATTGATCATCTCGCAGTTGAGAGGCCGCAAACCAAAGCCGGAAGACGGCTTCCTGCGCTATGAGGTCTTGCCGCGCATCGGTGTCGGCCTGTTCTTCTGTCTCATCGCTGTCTTCAACGAGACGCCGGAGCTCTTCACGATGCACGATCGCATCGCCTTCTTTTTCAGCCTGTTTGGAGTGATGTGATGACCATCATGGTGATCGACAAATTGCGCGCCACCGTCGGCAACCTGCTTGCCGCCCGCGGCGACCGCAACCCATTTTCCGAAACCGAACCTCTCTTCACAACCGGTCGCCTCGATTCGCTGGCCGCAACGGAACTGATCGTCGCGCTTGAACAGGATTACGGCCTCGATCTGGCGACCGCTGATTTCGATATTTCTGCGCTCGATACGCTGCGCGATCTTTCAAAGCTGGTGGCGGCCCTACATTCGTAGATCAGCGCAGTCCTTGGGAAACTTTGACCATCGCGGCAAGCCAGCTGCACCAGAATCAGAACTTAAAACAATCCCTCGATGTATCCATGATCATTGAGGAAAATCCGTTCTGCCGCCGGTGATTTCGGCAGGCCCGGCATGGTCATGATCTCGCCGGTGATGGCAACGACGAAGCCGGCCCCGGCGGACAGACGCACTTCGCGAACAGGCACGATATGCCCTTCCGGCGCGCCGCGGACATTCGGGTCCGTCGAGAAGGAATATTGCGTCTTCGCCATGCAGACCGGCAGATGGCCGTAACCCTGATCCTCCCAGGAACGCAACTGGTCGCGCACGGCCTTGTCGGCAGTCACCTCGCCGGCGTGATAGATCTTTGAAGCGACGATCTCGATCTTTTCGAGCAAGGAGAGATTGTCGGGATAGAGCGGCTGGAACTTCGCTTGGTTGGATTCGGCAAGCTCAACCACCTTATAGGCAAGCTCTTCGATCCCCGCAGACCCCTCGGCCCAATGGCGACAAAGGATCGCCTCGGCGCCGAGCCGCGCCACATAATCCTTCAGCGCCTCGATCTCCGCATCCGTATCAGAGATGAAGTGATTGATCGCAACGACGACGGGCACGCCGAATTTGCGGACATTGGCGACATGCCGGCCAAGATTCGCGCAGCCCTTCACCAGGGCTGCGACATTCTCCTGGCCGAGATCGTCCCTCTTGATGCCGCCATTCATTTTCAGCGCCCGCACCGTCGCGACGATGACGGCCGCAGCCGGCGAAAGCCCGGCCTTGCGGCACTTGATGTCGAAGAATTTTTCCGCGCCGAGATCGGCGCCAAAGCCCGCTTCCGTCACAACGTAGTCGCCGAGCTTCAGCGCCGTGCGCGTGGCGATCACCGAATTGCATCCATGGGCGATGTTGGCGAAGGGGCCGCCATGCACTAAGGCCGGATTGTTCTCCAGCGTCTGTACCAGATTCGGCTGCATCGCATCCTTGAGCAGCACCGCCATGGCGCCGTCAGCTTTGAGATCGCGGGCATAAACAGGCGTGCGGTCGCGACGATAGCCGATGATGATGTCGCCAAGCCGCTTTTCCAGGTCCTTCAGATCAGAAGCCAGGCAGAGGATCGCCATGACTTCAGAGGCGACTGTGATGTCGAAACCGCCCTCACGCGGAAAACCGTTGGCCACCCCGCCGAGCGAGGCGACGATATCGCGCAGCGCTCGGTCGTTCATGTCCATGGCGCGCCGCCAGGTGATACGGCGGACATCGATATTCTGCTCGTTGCCCCAATAGATGTGATTGTCGATTAATGCCGCTAATAGATTGTGCGCCGACGTAACGGCGTGGAAATCGCCGGTGAAATGCAGATTGATGTCTTCCATCGGAATGACCTGCGCATAACCGCCGCCCGCCGCCCCACCCTTGACGCCAAAGCAGGGTCCAAGCGAAGCCTCACGCACGCAGACAATCGCCCTCTTGCCGATGCGGTTCAGCCCGTCGCCAAGCCCGACGGTCGTGGTCGTCTTCCCTTCACCGGCCGGCGTCGGATTGATGGCAGTGACCAGGATCAGCTTGCCGTCCTTCTTATCTTTCTGCGCGGCAATGAAATGAGCGCCGATTTTCGCCTTGTCATGCCCATAAGGCGCAAGATCTTCGGGCGGAATGCCGAGCTTGGCGCCGATCTCGACGATCGGCAATTTCTTCGCGGCACGCGCGATTTCTATATCGGATTTCACCGCTGCCATAAGACCCGTTCCCGCCCTGAACATGGACACATTCCTCCTGCCGGGATAGCTCAATAAATATCCACTGTGAATAGCTTCAGATTGCGGTCCTCCATGAAACTGTTCTGTCTTGCCGCAAGGCGGACGCGCACTTATTTTCGCGGAGTAGCTGCAGGATGAACGGAAAAGGATCAGACATGAAGTCCCTGGAATTGCTGGTCGAGCGCATTATTCTCTCCAGCCGCTGGATTCTGGTCGTCTTCTATCTCGGCCTGGCCGCCGCACTCGCAGTCTATGCCGTCTCGTTCGGCTACAAATTCCTGAAGGTCGTCGCAGGCGTCTTCCAATACGAGGAAGCGGACATGATTCTCGCCATCCTCGGCCTCATCGATGCCGCACTGGTGGCCAGCCTTATCGTCATGGTGATGATTTCAGGTTACGAAAATTTTGTCAGCCGCTTCGACCAGGCCGATGACGAAGTCTCCTTTCTCGGCAAGCTCGATTCCGGCAGCCTGAAGATCAAGGTCGCCGCCTCCATCGTCGCCATTTCGTCGATCCATCTGCTGCAGGTCTTCCTCAACGCCACTCAGTACGAGAACAGCAAGCTGATGTGGCTGACCATCATGCACCTGACCTTCGTCGTGTCCGCGCTCCTGCTCGGCTATCTGGAAAGCATCATCATGTCCAAAGCCAAAAGCAAAGACACCTGAGGCCCGAAAGCACAGCTATTCGCCGACGGCCGCCGGCGCATCGGGCGTCGGTGCAACGGAGGCCGGCGCAGCAGAGACCGATGGCGGCTCGGCGCACTCGGCAATCGATTGTTTGTCCTTACAATCCCTTGCGGCAACGAGTTGGTCGGCAGCGGCAAGCTCAGTCGTCAATTTCAGCTTCAGCGCATCCATCTGCGCAATAAGATGGATCGAGGTCGGCTGGGTGCCGAGCATCAGATCGACAAGTGATTTGTCGATGCCCATCTCCTTCAGGAAGCTGACCAGCCTCGCCTTCTGTTGCTTATCAAGTTTGGTCGTGTCGTGCTTACCGACGAATTTGCGGCCGATCTCGCGCTTGGAGAGGATCTTTCGCCTGCCATCCACCGTCTCATATTCGGTGCGATACTGAACACGCACTTCACTGTAGGTCGTGGTGATTTGATGCACGCCGAGGAGCGCGAAGGGGCTGGAAACGCGCTCGACGCCGCCGGCAAAAAACAGCGGGCAGGCCGAAAAACAGATGGCGCCGAATGAATAGGCATCGCCCTTGATGGAGCCGTCCTTTGCGCGGGCAGCCGAACAGATCGGCTCGGCATAGGAACATTCACGCGAGCGCGTCCTGCCGACCGCAATCGCAAGTTTCTGCTTGCGAATGGCATAGGCCATCTCCATTGCCGCGCGGACATCACCGCCCGGCGAGCTGACGATGATCGGCAATTTCCTGTTGCCGAGGCGTTTTAGCAGCTTTTGCAACTTCTTCGGCGAATCCGCCATGATCTGCCCTTCGGCCGAGATCCAGTCCGGGCAGCTGTTGTCGCCACGGCACCAAGCCATGTCACCATGCACCAACAGGAATTCCATGGGCTGACCGACGGCAGAACCGGCAGCCTCAGCGGACGTGAAGGAAAGCAACAGAAGAAGAACTGTCGTCAGGAACCACAAGGTCCGTTGGCAACACCGCGCGACACGCTGCGGAAAGAAACGAAAGGTCATGCAATAAAGGCCTGGAAGCGATTGCTGTGGCTAGACCGATAGCAATCACTTTTGACCTTCGCAAGGCGCGCGCTTCGATGGTCGTTCGTCAACCGTCACCCATGGCGATCAGGCTGGCATTGCCGCCGGCGGCCGCCGTATTCACCGAGATCATCTGCTCGGGCGCAAATCGCTGCAAATAGGCGGGCCTGCCGGCCTTGAACACTGTGCCGGAAAGCCCCGAGCCGCCGAAAGGCTGCGTTCCGACCACGGCGCCGATCATATTGCGGTTGACATAAACGTTACCGGTGTCGAGCGCCTCAGTGATGGTCTTGATCGTCGTCTCAATGCGACTATGGACGCCAAGCGTCAGGCCGTAGCCGGAAGCGGCGATATCGGCCAGTACCCGAGGCAGCTCCTTCGCCTTCCATTTGACGACATGCAGGACGGGACCGAAGACTTCCTTGGTCAGTGCCGCCGGCTTGTCGAGTTCGACGATGTGCGGCGCAAAGAAACTGCCTCCATCGGGCGCCTTGCCGGCGTATCGCACCTTCTGGGTCTTCTCCATACCGCTGATATGGGCTTCCAGCATCGCCTTCTGCTTTTCGTCGATGATCGGACCGACATCGGTATCGGGCGTACGCGAGACGCACACATATGCCGTAATGGAGGAAGTCAAGGGAACAACATTTCTGCCCGTTTAGGTCACATTTCGGAAAAGTAATACAAATCAGAACTTTACCATATTAAAACATATGAAAATGGAATTATTTCTGATTAGTGTCGCAAATTTGTCTCTAGCATTCGCCCGCAAATCCGGTATTTGATAGCCATAACACGCTATGGGCGCTTACATCCAAATGTCCTTTATCATTACCGCTGAGAGACAACTGTTGCTTTCCGCCGAGTTGGCCACCGCCCGGACACAAACGGCTTTTGCGCAGGCTTTGGAGCGTACGAGTTCCGCTTTTGGCTTCAGCCACGCGGCCCTCATGAGCGCTCCGGTTGCAGAAGATTCCCTACTGACGCCGCTGGTCATCGAAGGCTCGATACCCTCTCAGTTTCTGCGTGATTTCGACCGTTATCAGTTGCTCCGCCGTTGCCCCATGCTGATGCGTGTGCGGGACTCGGTGATGCCGCGTCCGTGGCATCTGTTGGAAAAAGCTGCCGCCCACGACATCGAGCCGCCCCGCGAGCTGCGCACGCTCTTAATCAACCATAATTGCCCCATGGGCGTTGTCATTCCCGTCAATTCCTCGGACGGACAGCGCCTCGTCTTCTGGTTCATGGGTAACCGTAACAGCCTTGGCCAGAGCGAGCTCAACGAGCTCACCATGATCATGCTGCAGGGTCTCGACACCTACAACTGCATCAGGCGCAACGACGGTTCCGTCCCGCATATGCTTTCAGCCCGCGAACTCGAAGTGGTTCGCTGGACGGCGCAAGGCAAGACCTCGGTCGAAATCGGCCAGATCCTGTCCCTCTCCGATCATACGGTGAACGCCTATATGACCAACGCGATCAGGAAGCTTGATTGCGTTAATCGGACACAGTTGGTCGCCAAAGCCATCCGCTTGAAACTGATCAGTTAATCGTTTTAGCAGGCGCAAAATCGTCACTTCGGCGGTCTCGCGTCGACCTCCGCAACAGCTGCATTCGCCTGGCTCATGGTGTCGCCTGACGATCGGCCCGCCCTTTAGCGGCCACCGAGAACAGTGCGCATTTCTACCAGATTCGAGCGCACGCGCAGAATATAGAAGCCCATCGTTGCGAGATGGCTCGGCATGATCCAACCGTCCTCACGCCCGTTCGAGATGATAAACGGCTGGATCCGCAAGGCGGCCTGCAACTGCCTCATGGTGCTGGTCCAGAGCGTGCCGAGATTGCGCTCCGCTATGACTTGCTGGAAATCGGCGCCCACGGCGCTCAGGATGCCGTAATAGCCGTAGAGTTGGCCATAGGCGAACCAGAAACGATCGTCGGCGCGCATGTCGAACCAGCCGTAATTGTGGTTTTCCGATCGCTCCGCCAGAATATCCGACGTGCTGCCGAGATCGTTGGCGACACGATCGATGAATTGCAGAAGATTGTCGGCGCGGCTGTCGAAGACGGCATTACAGGTGCCGAGATCGGCGTTGAACTTGCGCAGGCTGCCGATTGCGGCGCGATAATAGCTCGGCGTCGGCGTCTTCGGACCAAAGGGTCGCATGCCGAAATACCAGCTCGTTTCGTCGAATTGCAGATTGCCGCGGGCGCTCTGCAGGTCGCTGTTGATGCCGGATGTGCCGCGCACGCGGCCGAGTGTATCGACCAACTCCACTGCCGTGCGCCGCACCGCCTGGTTTACGCCGCGCTGAAAAGCCGCCTTGTTGTCGAGGAACGGCGTGTCGTCCCAGCTCATGCCGAAGAATCCGAGCTTGAAGAGCAGCATCGAGGAGATCCAGGCATTCTGGTTGACATTGAAATCGATAAGGTCGGCGGTGACATCGACGATCCCCGAGGTCTGGCAGGTTTTCGGCGCATTCGCAGCTGCCTGCTGACCATCCGCTGCCGGCAGTTGCTGCCCTGCCCCTACCTTACGATCTGCAAACTTGTAGACATCGGGATAATTGGCGTCGAAGCCACTCCAGACCTGCGTCTGCCAGATAAAATAGACGTAGAGCGTCGCGATCAGTGCCAGGAAAGCGGCAATCGGCAACTTGATCAGCCAATTGCGCTGACGGTACCAGCCATGGGCGGCAAGAAATGGCCACACGATCCAAACGACGAGAAGCCCAAAACCGCGCGCAATGGCACGGCCGATCCGCTTGAAGAACGCAGTGATCGAATCGAGCATGAACCTCTCCTTTGCTGCGCCACGCGTCCTTCGGACGAGCAATGGGCGCAGTACACCTTCAATCCACATAGAGTCGGAAAACCGATCGGGATTTTCGAACTATATGCAGCCTATGGCTATTCTCGCTCCAGCAGATATGTGTTCCCGGAGGAGACAGCAACCGGCTGTTGTCATTTTTCAACCTGGGACGACGATCAGCTCTCCGGCTCGATCTCTGCCGGCGGCTCGATCATGGTCGCTGGCGCAGGCGGCGGACGCGGGTCCAGCCGCCGTGTAAAGATATCGTCGGCGCGAGCCTTGCGCGCTGCGAGATCGTGCCCTGCAAGCACATTCTCCTCGAAGGTCGCGATCAGAGCTGCGACCAGCTCTGGTCTTTCGGTGGAGGGCAGAGCCGGTACGACTTCCGACGTCACGGCCTTCAGCAAAGCAATCCGCTGCTCGATATCGACAGTCAGCTTGCCCGTCATCGCGTTGACAGCCGCGATTTCCGCGTTCAGGACGTCAGCCAGTTCCTCATAGATATCAATGAGCCGCTGTAGCGCGGCTCGCCCCGGCTGCAAAGTCCGCTCCTGCTCACGGAGAGCACCTTGTTCGGCAAGCAGCCTGTGATATTCGGTCTCCAATTCGGATCGGGAACCGGCATCATGAGCAGAAGGGATGCTACTGCGGCGGTCGGCAATTCTCGGAATTAAGGCATCGGTTTGGCGCTGCAGCTGCTCGATATCGAAATCAATGTGTCGTCGCCGCTCGATGATCCGCTCCAGATGCGACTCACAGTCGCGAAAGGATCGAACCAGCGCCGGCCGGGCGGTCTTGAACTGGGCGTCGAGGGAAGCTGAAGCCGCCAGCGCCGCCTCGAGATCGGCCGCGATCGACGCCGGCTTGGCATGGCCCATCCCGACCTTGCGCCCCGGTCCCCCGGAAGTGTCGATCCCGGCCTTTTCATCGAACAGCCGCCGGTGCTGTAAGTCTGCGCTTGCGGTAGCCAGATCGAGCTCTTTCACCAACGACAGGCTCCGGGCCTTCCAGCGGTCGAGCAACTCGATGGTCTCACGCACCAACGCCTCTTCAACCGGGAAATTGATGGTGTCGAGACGTCCGTCGCTCTTGGTGTGGCGACTGAGCCCGGCATTAGCCGCATCCATGCCTTTGATCGCGTTGTCGAGCGTCGCGCGCGCCTTGTCGATCTCGCCGCCGAAGGAGTGGACCTTGACCATGAAAGCATCTCTCAATTGCCGTCATTGGCGAGACTAACCGCTTAAACGCGCAAAGAAAATGCCTGAACGCATAAACCTGCCTTACGGCGCAACAGCCGGGCTCTTCAGATAGGCGATCAAATTGTCGAGATCCTTGTCACTCTTCAAACCGGGGAAAGTCATCTTCGTGCCTTTCACGAGGAATTGCGGACTGGGCAGGTATTTTCGCAGCAGCGCCTCGTCCCAGACTTTACCACCGGCGCCGAACGCTTTCATAGCGGGCGAATAATTGTAATCCGGGACGGAGGCCACTGGGCGACCGACCACACCCATCAGCGACGGGCCGACATGGTTTTCATGCGCGGTCGCCGTGTGGCAGACGGCGCATTTCTTGAAGACTGCCGCGCCCGCTACTGCGTCTCCGTCGGCAAGGGCGGCGGAGGCAGACAAAAGAACGGCAGCCGCGGCCGCCAGACAGCGCAATTTCATAGCTCCTCCCGATCGGACATCTCGAAGCGATCCCAATTGCCGCGACCATAGAGAAATTCACTGCCGCTTGCGGGATGACGCAATGCCGCGGGCACTTCACTCCCCGGCTATCGCCTCCTCCCAGTGACGGCGGCAGAGCGAGACATATTTGTCGCTGCCGCCGATCTCAATCTGTGCACCCTCGTGCACCACCCTGCCCTGTCCATCCAGGCGCACCAGCATCGTCGCCTTGCGGCCGCAATGGCAGATCGTCCGCACTTCACGCATCTCGTCGGCGATCGTCAGAAGTTCCTGCGAGCCCGGAAACAGCTTGCCTTGGAAATCGGTGCGCAGACCATAAGCCATGACGGGTACGCCAAGGCGGTCGACAATGTGGGCAAGCTGCCAGACCTGCTCGCGCGACAGAAATTGTGCCTCGTCGATGAAGACGCAGGCAAGCGGCTCCCCGACGTGCAGATTGTCCACCATCGCAAAGAGATCGTCCGACTCGTCGAAGGGAGTGGCGGCCATCTCCAGGCCAATGCGCGAGGCGATCTTTCCACGACCGGCACGATCATCGAGCGCGGCGATGAAGGCAACCGTCCGCATGCCGCGTTCCTGGTAGTTGTAAGCGGCCTGCAGCAGCATGGTCGATTTGCCGGCGTTCATCGTCGAATAGTGGAAGTAGAGCTTGGCCATGATATTCTCCTTGCGGGCTTCATGGGTGCTCCGTTGCCGGAAGGAAAGACGCCGTAGGCGAAAACCACAGGAATTGCGAGAGGCGGCGTGCGGGACAGAACGGCGGACACATTCGACCGGAAAATGCAGAAGTCGCATTCAGCCCCTGCAAACCGGCGCAAATACACTGAGGTCGCTTGAAAATGTCAGTTATTGGTGGTTGCTTGGGAACGCTAGACTGGGAGTTACACAATGATAAAAATGACTTTTACAGCATTTGCTTTCGCTTCAGCTCTCTCCGCGCTGACGCTCGGTGCAACCACCGTTTCCGCCGCTGAAGCGGCAAGCTGTGGCACCGTGCATTTCGCCGATGTGGGCTGGACCGATATTACCTCGACCACGGCGACGGCCTCTATCCTTCTGAAGGCCCTCGGCTACGACACCGACATCAAGGTGCTCGCTGTTCCGGTGACCTATCAGTCGCTGAAGAACAAGGACATCGACGTCTTCCTCGGCAACTGGATGCCCTCCATGGCCGAGAACATCAAGCCGTTTGCCGCAGACAAGTCTGTCGAAACGGTTCGCGCCAACCTGGAAGGTGCCAAGTACACACTGGCGACCAACGAAAAGGGAGCCGCGCTCGGCATCAAGGACTTCAAGGATATCGCCGCCCACAAGGACGATCTCGACGGCAAGATCTACGGCATCGAGCCGGGCAATGACGGCAACCGCCTGGTTATCGACATGGTCGACAAGAACACCTTCGGCCTGAAGGGCTTCGAAGTGGTCGAATCCTCCGAGCAGGGCATGCTCGCGCAGGTTTCGCGCGCCGATAAGGAAGGCAAGCCGATCATCTTCCTCGGCTGGGCCCCGCATCCCATGAACAACACCTACAAGATGACCTACCTTACCGGCGGTGACGACGTCTTCGGACCGAATTTCGGCGGCGCGACCGTCTACACCAACGTCCGGGCAGGCTACCTGCAGCAATGCCCGAATGTCGGCGCCTTCGTCAAAAACCTCGTCTTCTCGCTGCCGATGGAAAACGACATCATGGGCAAGATCCTGAACGACAGCAAGGATCCTGAAGTGGCTGCCACGGAATGGCTCAAAGCCAATCCGACGGCGATCACCCCCTGGCTCGCCGGCGTCACCACCAAAGACGGCGGCGACGGGCTCGCGGCGGTCAAGTCCAAACTCGGCCTGTAACATCCGGGGATAAGGGGCGGCTCAACCGCCCCTTTCTCTTGCCTGAACGAGAGACTGCTTCCCTCCTATCGCGCCGCAGATCGGGTAGCGACCCGCGTGGCGCCATAGGCCGTTATTCTCCGGCGGCCCCATCCGGAACCACTTGAGACGTCCGGAATCGCCGCCCCAATGGTGGGCAAAGACGTGAACTGGTTAACCGATTATCGCATCCCCATCGGTCCATGGGCCAAGGCCGTCGTGGATTGGCTGACGAGCAATGTCACATGGTTTTTCGACGGACTTTCCTTCGTCGTCGCCCATGTGATCACCGCGCTGCTATATGTGCTGCAGGCGCCGCATCCCTTGATCGTCGTCGTCGTTTTTGCGGCCATTGCCTACTGGCTGCGCCGGAGTATTCCTGTCACGGCTCTGACTTTGATCGGTCTGCTGATCACCATCAATCAGGGCTATTGGAAGGAAACGACCGAGACGCTGGCACTGGTGCTGGCCTCGACCTTCGTCAGCATGCTCGTCGGGGTTCCCCTCGGCATCGCTGCGGCCCGCCGCCCTTGGCTCTATGCCTTCATGCGGCCGGTTCTCGATCTGATGCAGACCATCCCAACCTTCGTCTATCTGGTGCCGGCGATGATCCTGCTTGGTCTCGGCATGGTGCCGGGGCTGGTCGCTACCGTCGTCTTCGCCATCCCCGCACCGATCCGCATGACCCGTCTTGGCATCATATCGACACCGCCATCTCTCGTCGAAGCAGCCGAGTCCTTCGGCGCAACGCAGCGGCAGGTGCTGCGCAAGGTCGAGCTCCCCTTCGCGACGCCGCAGATCATGGCCGGCCTGACCCAGACGATCATGCTCTCGCTCTCCATGGTGTCCATCGCTGCGCTCGTCGGCGCGCCTGGCCTCGGCGTGCCGGTGCTGCGCGCCTTGAACAACGTCAACGTTGCCAAGAGCTTCGATTCCGGCGCGTGCATTGTCATCCTGGCAATCATTCTCGACCGCATGTTCCGTGCCCCCGGCGAAGGAGAAAATTCATGACCACCGCCGTCGGCTTCAAAAATGTCAGCATCATCTTCGGCGACCGCCCCGAGGCAGCACTCAAGCTCGCCGACGCGGGCAAGTCCCGCGATGAGATCAGCAAGATGACCGGCCTGGTGCTCGGCGTCGCCAATGCCACCCTTGAGATCGAGGAAGGCGAAATCCTCGTGCTCATGGGCTTGTCCGGCTCCGGCAAGTCGACGCTGCTGCGTGCCGTCAACGGATTGGCGCCAGTGGTGCGCGGCGATGTCCTCGTCAACAGCAAAACCGGGCCGGTCAACCCCTATAGCTGCAGCCCCAAGGCGCTGCGAAACCTGCGCATGCACACCGTCTCCATGGTCTTCCAGCAGTTCGCACTGCTGCCCTGGCGCACCGTCGCCGACAATGTCGGCTTCGGATTGGAGCTTGCCGGCGTGACGGAAGCCGAGCGCAAGAAACGCGTCGACGAACAATTGCAACTCGTCAACCTGACGCAATGGGCCAACCGGAGGGTCAACGAACTCTCCGGCGGCATGCAGCAGCGCGTCGGTCTCGCCCGCGCCTTTGCCACGGGCGCACCGATCTTGCTCATGGACGAGCCGTTCTCGGCGCTCGATCCGCTGATCCGCACCCGCCTGCAGGATGAGCTTCTGGAATTCCAGCGCCGCCTGAAGCGGACGATCCTCTTCGTCAGCCACGATCTCGACGAGGCCTTCCGCATTGGCAACCGCATCGCCATCATGGAGAGCGGACGCATCATCCAGTGCGGCACACCGCAGGAAATCGTCAAAAATCCCGCCGATCAATATGTTGCCGACTTCGTGCAGCACATGAACCCGATCAGCATGCTGACCGCTCGCGACGTCATGCAGCGGGGCCTCGGCCACACCGCAACAGGCGGCTCGGTCACTGCGACAGCAACTGCCACGACGCCGCTCATCGATATTCTCGACGCACTGACACGTCAGCCGGGCAACATCGGCGTCGTCGACAACGGCGCGATTATCGGGACGATTTCCGCGCAGGATGTCGTGGCCGGCCTCACCAGCCACCGGCGGAAGGAATAGATTTCAAAGCCCCTCCACCTCCAAGAGGGGCTTGATAAATTCCTTCGCGAGCGCATGGAACGGCAACAATACACCCTATAAGAACTTGGGAACGGATGGCTCATGCAAGTCCCGGCCATCCCCTCCTTCACCGCATATTTCGGTGCAATGCCAGGTATCCCTAAGCTTATTGCGTGCTCGCGAGATATTTGCGAAAAAATGCAAGTACTTCAGCATCAAATTCCTTGTGAAACGCCGTTCGGTCGAAGCCCGGTCCGTCGGTGCAGACTTCGGGCGCGATCTTTGTCAATTCCGCCGGACAAGGGGCGAGAAAGGCGAAATGCTGGGAATTGGGCACCACGTGAAAATCCGGTTTTGACGGCAACTGGTTGGCTACGCCCAAGACGCTCTCCGGCGTCACGCCGCCGCCGCCCTGTTCGGAGGCCCATAGCTGCACTGGCACCGTTACCTTTTTGAAACTCTCCTCCGTGAAGAAGATGCTGAGCGGGTCGGCGATCACTGCAGCCTTGATGCGTGGGTCGTGGGCGAGTTCAGGGAGCTCTCCTTTGTGAACCTGATCGCAGGGCGCGCTGTCCTTGCCTTCACATAGCCTCAAGCGCTTGCCGAAAAACGGGTTGGCGCCTATAGCGACGAGACCGGTGTAGCCCCCGCGTGAAAAGCCGAAAATGCCGATGCGGGCGGCATCGACGCTTGCGGAATCAGGCCATGGGCCGAGCACGAAGTCGATCGCCCGCCTGATGTCCGCTGGGCGATCCACAAAGACCGAGAATTCGTCGGTACGGCTCTTGTCCATCGCATTGTCGCCGGGATGGTTGATGGCGACGACGATGAAGCCGGCATTCGCCAAGATCTCAGCCGTATCATGATGATCGAAGAAGGCGCCGCCCCTGCCATGCGAGATGATGACAAGCGGCAGTCTCTTGCCCGTAATCGGGCAATCCTTGGCGACGGACATGATGAAGGGGCCAAGTTTCACTTCGTTTGCCGACTGAGCGCACGGATACCAGACCGCCCCTTCCAGTGGCTGAAGTGGCCCGCTGCCCGGCACCTCGATGAATTGGAAGCCGGCTGCATGCGCCAGTGAGGCCGCAAGACAAAGGAAAGCGGCAAGGATGAAGCTCAGGCGGGTCATTGTCATAGCTCCTTTAACGAGAAGTAATCGTCGGCAGGGTCGGTCCGCTCATGAAAATGCAGCCTAGCGGTGGATGATCGTGACAGCATCAGGAGTGCCTGAGACCCACGCCGGATGCAGACTAACTACTACCTTGCATAAACAGGTAGCTTGTTATATTCAGATTGTAAACCGGGGCTCGCCATGACCGACTCGATCCAAGTCCAATTGCGAAAAGGCGCTCTTGATCTATGCGTCCTAGCCGTGCTGTCGCGAGGCGAAAGCTATGGCTACGAAATCGCCAGCACGTTGGTCGCCGCCGTCGGCATGGGGGAAGGTACGATCTATCCTCTGATGCGGCGGATGCAGAATGACGGCCTCGTCGCCACGCGCATCGTCGAGTCAAGCAACGGGCCGCCCCGCAAATATTATCGGCTCACGCCGTTGGGCCGGACGATTTTCGAAGCTCATCGTCGCGACTGGCGCTCCTTCACGGGCGCAGTCGATAAACTTCTTGAGGATTTGCCATGACCAGGGACGCCTTCTTGCGCACGCTGAGACTGGGGCTCGCCGGTCTGCCGCCTAAAGAGATCGAGGATATCGTTGACGACTATTCCGCTCATTTCGCCGAATCCGATGCCTCCGGCCGCAGCGAGACGGAGGTCGCGGCGGCGTTGGGCGACCCGGCCAGGATTGCCCGGGAGTTACGGGCCGAGGCCGGACTACGCCGATTTGAAGCCCACTGGAGCGTCTCGAACATGTTGGCGGCCGCGCTGGCCTTGGCTGGCCTCGCCATTGTCGACATCTTTTTCCTCTTGCCGCTGCTCATTGTCACGATCTTCGTTGTGCTCGGCCTTGCCATCGCGCTACTGGCCATCGGCGCGATAGGCCTCAAGATCATTCTCACCACGCTGCTGTTTGACCTTGGCGGCGCGGTCACGGCGACTTTGAGCCGCGTCTTCATCGGCGCCGGGCTGATGAGTTGCCTTCTCGGCGGTGGCGCCTTGCTGCTGCTGGGGATGGGCGCGGGCATACGCATATTCGGACACTATGCCCGCTTGCATTACCGCCTGGCTCAATCGGACCACGACCGCGTTTGAGCGTTGCATCACACCGATCTGAAGGAAACCGGACAATGACTGGGAAATTGGCATTCGTCGCGACGACGGGACTAATCGGTGCAGTCGTCTTTCTGGCGTTGGGCATCGGACTTTCCCGACAGGATTGGGCCAACGCAAGACATTTGTGGGGTGCCATGCCGTCCACCTGCGGATCGACCGCATCCACCAGACAGCAGGTTACCCTGCCCTTCGCCGCCGGCGACAGTCTGGCGATCGACCTGCCGGCTTCGGTCCACTACCAGCCGGGGGACAAGGCGGAGACGATCGTGAGCGGCGATCCCGCCCTTCTCGACCACGTGCGGATGGACGGCGGCAAATTGAGTTTGGATTGTGATCCGGGCTGGCTTGAATCCCGGCTCGATGTCAGCTTGTCGGGACCGGCGATAACCGAATGGAAATTACTCGGCAGTGGAGATCTTACCTTGTCGGAGATCAATCAGCCTCGGTTGCGGCTGAGCATCCGCGGCAGCGGCAGCGTTGCCGCGACGGGAGCCACCGAAACGGTCGGCCTGAACATCTCCGGTTCGGGCGCGGCGCGGCTCAAAAACTTGACCGCGAAATCCGCGCAGATTGAAGTTCGTGGCAGTGGCGACGTGCAACTTACTGCGCAGTCGGATGCAGACGTCTCGATTTCCGGAAGCGGAAATGTCGAGCTGTTCGGTCGCCCGATCTTGCGGCGTTCCGAGATCAAAGGCAGTGGCCACATCGAGCAAGTGCCGTAGCTCCGCCAACTCGCGCCCTACTCCTCAAAGCGGCTCGTCGCGTCACGGTCGCGGTCGTATCGCCTCTTGAGCGGAAACGGCGGCAGCCAGGACTCGCGACGGACAGTCCAGAGTTCATAGGTTGGCATCAGCTGGTCAGGGGCATCCAGAGATCCTAGGCTCACTTCGATCTCGTCTGCGGTACGTGCGAAAACGGACGAGCCGCAGCGGGGACAGAAAAACCGCCCGGCGTAGTCGCGTGTTTCGCCATCGATCGTCACTGCATCCTGAGGGAAGATCGCAGAAGCATGAAAAAGGGCACCATGATGCTTTCGGCAATCGAGGCAGTGGCAAATGCCGACCCGGTACGGGAGTCCCGACGCCACAATGCGGACGTTGCCGCACAGGCAACTGCCTGTAAAACGATCCATATTGCGTCTCCTCTAAGATCAAGCGGGCGGGAATAATCGGCTTTATTATACAGCTATCCTCGGAACACGTCGCTTTGCATATGCTACCCTCGCCGATAGGATACCGCGCTCGAGGCGAGCACACCTGCCACGTTCCCCGAATGTCAGATGACGGAGATCACCATGAACGACAAGCCATCCGTGCTGCGGGAAACCGATGACGAGGCACGCAGGCAGGCACGCATCTTGCTGCGCTCCGCCCGCTATGCGGCCCTCGCCGTCATCGATCCGGAGACCGGCTTCCCATCCGTCAGCCGCGTGTTGACCGGTACGGATATCGACGGCGTACCGGTCATTCTGGTCTCCGGCCTTTCAGCTCATACCAAGGCATTGTCGAAAGACCCGCGCGCTTCAGCCCTCTTCGGCGAGCCCGGCAAGGGCGATCCGCTCGCCCATCCACGCCTCAGTGTTCAATGCAGCGCCGAGCGTGTCGATCACGGAAACCGTCTGCACGGACGCATTCGTTCACGTTTTCTTGCCCGCCATCCCAAGGCGAAGCTCTATGCCGACTTTTCGGATTTCTGCTTTTTCCGCCTCGTACCGCTTGCCGCCAGCCTGAATGGTGGTTTCGGAAAGGCCTATATTTTGCCGGGTGACGATCTGATGATTCTTTCGGCAGCGAACGAGGTGCTTGCCGAACAGGCAGATGCGACAGTGCGAGAATTACTAGCCCACTACCCAGATATCGTCACAACCATTGTGGGTAGACTGAGGGGCTCCGGTGGCAAAAATTGGCGTATTTGTGGCTTAGATATGGCAGGAATCGACCTAATTTGGGGAGATGAGGCCCTGAGATGGGAATTCAACCCGCCTTTAGGGGAGCTGTCGGACGCTCATACATACATATCTAAAATAGCATACTCGATACCTTAAATTTAGGTATATACAATCTTTGGCCTATATTGGTATTGTTACTTATCGGATTAACTCGCCGATTAGAAATATCGCAATTTCTGATGTACGCTCCGCATTAGGAAGATTAGAAGATGAAGACAAGAAATTTGGCCGAACACTCCAACGTGGCGGCAGCATTATTATCTGCAATGGCGAACCCGAAGCGCCTCATGATTCTTTGCAGCCTGGTCAAGGGTGAAGTTCCGGTTGGCGTATTGGCCAACCAGGTGGGGCTCAGCCAATCTGCACTTTCCCAGCATCTTTCGAAGCTGCGTGCCCAGAAGCTGGTGAAGACCCGCCGTGACGCCCAAACGATTTACTACTCCAGCACTTCGGACTCGGTCATTCGGGTTCTGGAAACGCTGGAAGACATTTATTGCGAACCGGAAAAAAGTAGATCGGCTGCTTAATAGCCAAAATTGGCTCTAAGTATCCGAGGCAGGATCTTTTCGGAAAAGATTATTCCAACCTTAAGATCCGGCCGCTTTCATTACCACATATATAATTGATTTGGCTGGCAAATTTCCCAATTTGCCAGCCTTTTCGCGTTAGGCGCTCACCCTTGGATTAGCCCATGCGGCAAGGTGGCATCGCTGCGGGCAGCAATATATCGCACGAGACAGAACCAAAATGAAACCACGATGGACCACCCGTCATCTTCGGCGCCCACCTTTGTCTTGACGCCAAGAGGCCGGCTGATAATTTGACCGGGCAGTAAATAATCACGCGGTTCCACGCCGCGATCGGGAAATGGCCCCCGAATGGCCATGGAGAACAGCATGTCCGACCGTTTGAATGCCACCCCCAACGATCTGCGCGCATTTTGGATGCCGTTTACCGCCAATCGCCAGTTCAAGAAGGAACCGCGCCTCTTCGTCGGCGCTAAGGATATGTATTATACCACCCATGACGGGCGGCAGGTACTGGACGGAACGGCAGGCCTGTGGTGCGTGAATGCCGGCCACTGCCGGCCGAAGATCACTGAGGCCATTCGCCAGCAGGCGGGCGAACTCGACTATGCACCGGCCTTTCAGCTCGGCCATCCCAAGGCCTTCGAGCTGGCGAACCGGCTGGTGGATATCGCGTCCGAAGGCATGGACCATGTTCTTTATACCAATTCGGGTTCTGAATCGGTCGAGACCGCACTCAAGGTGGCGCTTGCCTATCATCGCGTGAAGGGCAACGGCTCGCGCTTCCGCCTCATCGGCCGCGAGCGCGGCTATCACGGCGTCAACTTCGGTGGCATCTCCGTCGGCGGCATCGTCTCCAACCGTAAGATGTTTGGTACGCTGCTCACCGGCGTCGACCATATGCCCCACACGCATGTTCCCGGCAAGAATGCCTTCACCCGTGGCGAACCCGAGCACGGCGGCGACATCGCCAGCGAGCTGGAGCGTATCGTCACCCTGCATGACCCCTCGACCATCGCTGCCGTCATCGTCGAGCCGGTCGCTGGTTCCACCGGCGTATTGATCCCACCGAAGGGCTATCTGCAGAAGCTGCGCGAAATCTGCACCAAGCACGGCATCCTGCTGATCTTCGACGAAGTCATCACCGGTTTCGGCCGCCTCGGCACCCCCTTCGCCGCGCAATATTACGACGTGAAGCCGGACATGATCACCACAGCCAAGGGTCTGACCAACGGCGTCATCCCGATGGGCGCGGTCTTTGTGACTTCGGAAATTCACGACGCCTTCATGCAGGGACCCGAGCACATGATCGAGTTCTTCCATGGCTACACCTATTCCGGCAACCCGATTGCCTCTGCCGCTGCTCTCGCCACGCTCGATACCTACAAGGAGGAAGGCCTGTTGACGCGTGCTGCCGAGCTTTCGGACTACTGGGCCGATGCGCTGCACTCCCTGAAGGACTGCCCGAACGTCATCGACATCCGAAACACCGGCCTGATCGGCGCCATCGAGCTCGACCCCATCGCCGGCGAACCCACGAAGCGCGCCTTCACTGCCTTCCTCAAGGCCTACGAAAAGGGCCTGCTGATCCGCACCACCGGCGATATCATCGCGCTCTCGCCGCCGCTGATCATCGAGAAGCACCATATCGACGAACTCTTCGGCAAGCTCAGGGATATCTTGCAGAATAATATCTAGTTCGACTTTTCATGGGCGCTATCCGATCCGCGAACTCGAAAAATTCCCTCTCCCCGCCTGCGGGGCTATGGCATTCACACATTTAGAATTGCCTATGGAGTGGAGTTCTGATTCTTCTGCAAAAAGCAGGAGAATTAAGCGATGGGTGATTTGGGCCTGGGACGGTTTGGCGACCGTCGCTTGGAAAAAGGGGGGTGTTCTTGCTGGAGCGCCTTGTTGAGACGGCTGGCCAGGGGATGCGGGTGCGCAAGCTCGGCGGCAATCGGGCTGGAGAGATCCGCTTGAGCCGGTTTTTGCGCAATGATGCGGTTGATCCGCAGGCGATGATCGATGCGGCGGCGTTGCGCACGGCCAGCCGTTGCGCGGATCGGCATATCTTGGCCATTCAGGATACGACGGTGGTGCGCTCCGGCGGCGGTGGCGGTCTTTACCTGCATGCGATGATCGGGGTCGATGCGGATGATGGCGCGATCATCGGCGCGATCCATGGGCAGTTTTTAAGCCGCGACAAAGGCAAGCGCGGCACGCAGCGCGCGCGTCCGATCGAGGAGAAGGAAAGCTATCGCTGGCTGGAGGGCGCCGACCGCGCCGCGCAGGTTTGCGCGGCCGCGCGCCACATCACCGTCATCGCCGACCGCGAAAGCGATATCTACGAGGCCTTCACCCGACGGCCCGCCAATGTCGATCTCGTCATCCGGATGGCTTGGGATCGCAGCTTCGGTAAGGACCAGCCGTCGCTGTTGGCCATGGCGGACGCCTTGCCGGTTGCGGCAAGCCTGGCCTTCACGCTGCCGGCCAAGCCGGGCCGCAAAGAGCGCGACGCGCAGTTGGCGATCCGCTTCAGTGCGGTGACATTGCCGCGCCCGAAGAATGGCATCTACAACAACGTCCCGGATGGTGTGCGCCTCTTTCTGGTGGATGTGCGCGAGAGCGCACCGCCGCCGGGCGAGACGCCGATCCATTGGCGGCTGCTGACAACCTACGAGGTGTCGGATGCAGGCCAGGCGGCGGCGGTCATCGCCCTTTATCGCCGCCGCTGGGCAATCGAGCAATTGTTCCGCACCCTGAAGACGCAGGGCTTTGATATCGAAGCCCTGCGCATCGAGGACGAGGTGCCGCTGAGCAATCTAGTGATGGCCGCCTTCGTCGCGGCCGTGATTGTGCAGCAACTGGTGCATTCGCGCGACGGCGCTCCTCCGGGCGGCGCCTTGCGCCCCATCGAAGACGCCTTCGAGCCGAGCGACCGGCCGCTTCTGGAAGCCTTCAGCGCCAAGCTGGAGGGCACGACCGCCAGACAGAAGAACCCTCATCCCAAAGGCTCGCTGGCCTATGCCGCCTGGGTCTGCGCCCGCCTCGGCGGTTGGACCGGCTACTACGGCAAGCCGGGCCCAATCGTCATGCTCGACGGCTGGCAACAGTTCCAAGCAGCCAAGCGCGGCGTATCCCTTCTCCTCTCCGCTTGCGACTATGTGTGAATCTAATAGGCCTGCGGGGAGAGGGCTAGGGTGAGGGGCTTTCCACGGGGACAATAAAATGCGGGGGCCGGAGCTAAAGACGACACACCGCGCGCGCAGCCTCCGTCAAGCCGAGAACGATGCCGAAGCAAAACTTTGGTCGGAAGTCCGAAACCGACGACTAAACAATTTCAAATTCGTTCGGCAGTTTCCGATTGGTCCATATTTCGCGGACTTTGCGTGCCGCGAGCGGTGCCTTGTTGTCGAAATCGACGGCAGCCAGCATGTGGATAATAAACACGATGGAGTTCGCGATGAGTTCATGATTGCCGAAGGCTGGTCAGTTGCCCGCTTTTGGAATGTTGATGTGTTAACATCTATGCCCTCGGTTCTCGAAACTATCGTGGCTATTTGTGATGGCAGATTAACCGAAGCTGTGTTGGCTCGCGATTTTAAGTTTCTTCCGGCAGCATCTCTGAAATAGCCCCTCACCCCCGCCCTCTCCCCGCATGCGGGGAGAGGGAGTCTGTCGAGACTCGCGGAACCGAGAAACACTGCTCTATCAACAAATTCGGACAGATCCCCTCTCCCCGTAAAACGGGGAGAGGGCTAGAGTGAGGGGCGACACGGAATCACAGCGGATGTGGGAAAAACCATGACCACCAAACTCGAACGCTATATCGACCAGGGCGTTGGCCGGGAGCCGGCGGATATTGTGCTCAAGGGCGGGCAGTTCTTCGACCTGGTGACGGGGGACCTCGTCGACTCGGATATCGCCATTTGCGGCGATCGTATCGTCGGCACCTGCGGCACTTACAAAGGCAAAACCGAAATCGACATTTCCGGCAGAATTGTTGTCCCGGGCTTCATCGACACGCATCTGCATATCGAATCCTCGCTGGTGACGCCGCATGAGTTCGACCGCTGCGTCCTGCCCTACGGCGTGACCACGGCGATCTGCGATCCGCATGAGGTCGCCAATGTACTTGGTACGGAAGGTATCCAGTATTTCCTGGATTCCTCGTTGGAAACCATCATAGACATCCGCGTCCAGCTCTCATCCTGCGTACCCGCAACGCATCTGGAAACATCGGGCGCCGATCTGCCGATCGAGCGGCTCCTGCCCTTCCGCGACCATCCAAAAGTCATCGGCCTGGCGGAATTTATGAATTTCCCAGGCGTCGTACACAAAGATCCCATCTGCATGGCCAAACTCGACGCCTTCCAGGGCGGCCATATCGACGGCCATGCGCCGCTGCTGCGCGGCAACGACCTAAACGGCTATCTCGCCGCCGGCATCCGCACCGAGCATGAATCGACCACTGCCGAGGAAGCTCTCGAAAAGATCCGCAAGGGCATGCATATCCTGGTGCGGGAGGGTTCGGTCTCCAAGGACCTGCACGCCCTGATGCCGATCCTGACCGAGCGTCTGTCGCCCTATCTGGCGCTTTGCACCGACGATCGCAATCCGCTCGACATCGCCGAACAGGGTCATCTCGATTACATGATCCGCACGGCCATCGCCCACGGCGTAGGCCCGCTGGCGATCTATCGCGCTGCCTCGATCTCGGCTGCCCGCGCCTTCGGCTTGCTTGACCGCGGCCTGGTGGCACCCGGCTGGCGTGCCGATCTCGTCATCATCGACAGTCTGGAGAACTGCAAGGCGGAAATCGTTTTCTCGGCGGGCCGGCGCGTCACCGCGGAGCTCTTCGCCACCCGCAAGCCGGTCGAACCTGTCGGCCTCGACAGCGTCAGGGCACGCCCGATCAACGCCGCCGATTTCGGCGTGCCGGTCACCGACGGCGAGAGCTCCGTCATCGGTGTCACCCCTGGCAAGATCATCACCGAACATCGCCGTTACAGCCTGCCGGTCAAAGGCAACCAAACCGATATCGACCTCGGCAATGACATCATCAAGGTCGCCGTCATCGAGCGGCACGGCAAGAACGGCAATCATGCCAATGGTTTCGTCCAGGGTTTCGGCCTGAAGAAGGGTGCGATCGCCTCGACGGTCGGTCACGACAGCCACAATATCTGTGTCGTCGGCGTCAGCGAGGACGACATGGCCCGCGCCGCCAACCGCCTTAGCGAAATCAACGGCGGTTTCGTCGTCGTCGAGAACGGCATCGTCACCGGCGAAATCGCCCTGCCCGTTGCCGGCCTGATGAGCCTCGAGCCCTATGAAAGCGTGCGCGATACGCTGCATCATCTGCGTCAGGCGGCTTACGCCCTCGGCGCGACACTGGAAGAGCCCTTCCTGCAACTCGCCTTCTTGCCACTACCGGTCATCCCGCATCTGAAGATCTCGGACCGGGGCCTTGTCGATGTCGACAAGTTTATGCTGATTGGGTGATCATCCCACCTGCCCGCAGAACACATCCAACGCCGCAAGAGTCACCACCTCGCTGGCATGGGCCGTCGCAAAGCCCGGCATCGGCACGGTCTTCGTCACCTTGATCCCCTTTGGCAGAGCAACCTTTACGGGCTTGCGAGACAGGTTGAAGACAAAGAGCAGTGTTTCACTGCCCTTCTTGCGAGTGAAGGCGAGGACGTTCTCTTTGGTATCGAGGAATGTCATGTCGCCGTCGACGAGCGCTGCGTGCTGCTTTCTGAAGGCGAGCGTCTCGCGATAATGGTGAAGCACAGACTGTGCATCCGCCTGCTGCTTGTCGACGGCGAGTGCAGCGTGCTGATAAGGCACCGGCAGCCACGATTTCTCCGCCGTGGTGAAACCGGCATGGACGCGGCTCGCCTCCCAAGGCATTGGCGTGCGGCATCCGTCGCGGCCCTTGAACGCCGGCCAGAAGCGGATGCCGTAGGGATCCCGCAAATCCTCGTAGGCGAGTTCCGCCTCGGGCAGGCCCAATTCCTCGCCCTGATAGAGGCAGATCGAACCGCGCAAGGTGGACAGCAGGGAAATCGCCAGCTTGGCAACATGCGGTTGTTCGGCCTCCGTTTCGGCAAAGCGGCTGACATGACGATGGACGTCGTGGTTGGAGAAGGCCCAGCAAACCCAGCCGTCGGTGACGTTCTCCTGGAAATCGCTGACGCAGCGACGGAAATGTTTCGGCGTGAAATCCGGCCCGAGGAGATCGAAGGTGTAGCACATATGCAGCTTGTCGCCGCCGCTGGTGTAGGCGGCCACCGTCTGCAGCGAGCGAGCGCCGTCGCCGACTTCGCCGACCGTCGTTCGTCCCTCATACTGATCGAGCAGCGTGCGGAAACGCTTCAGGAAGCCGATGTTTTCCGGCTGCGTCTTGTCGTGAAGATGGTTCTGCATGCCATAGGGATTGCTTTCCGGCGCATCCAGTCCGCCAGTGGCAACCACGGCCGGCGGATTGTCCCTCAGCTTCTTGTCGCAGAAATAATAGTTCACCGTATCCAGCCGGAAACCGTCGACACCGCGATCGAGCCAGAACTTGACCGCCGCGAGCACGGCATCCTGGACGTCGCCATTGTGGAAATTCAAATCCGGCTGCGAGGTCAGAAAATTGTGCTGGTAATATTGCCGACGCACGCCATCCCATTCCCAGCCCGGCCCGCCGAAGATCGACAGCCAGTTGTTCGGCGCCGTGCCATCCGGTTTCGGATCGGCCCAGACATACCAGTCGGCTTTGGGATTATCGCGGCTCGCCCGGCTCTCGACGAACCAGGGGTGGCGATCCGACGTATGCGAGATAACTTGATCAATGATGACCTT
Source organism: Rhizobium jaguaris (assembly GCF_003627755.1). Taxonomy (NCBI): domain Bacteria; kingdom Pseudomonadati; phylum Pseudomonadota; class Alphaproteobacteria; order Hyphomicrobiales; family Rhizobiaceae; genus Martinezella; species Martinezella jaguaris. The sequence goes on from NZ_CP032694.1 coordinate 2,933,209, forward strand.
GAGGCCGAGCGCATGCGCGGCCGTCATCATCTCATCGAAATCGGCGAGCGTGCCGAAGATTGGATCCACATCGCAATAGTCGGCGACATCGTAACCCATATCGGCCATGGGCGAAGTGAAGAACGGAGCCAACCAAATGGCGTCGACCCCGAGTGAGGCGATATGCGGCAGGCGCCGGGTGATGCCCTTGATATCACCGAGCCCGTTGGCATCGGTATCCTGAAACGACCGCGGATAGACCTGATAGATCACCGCACCGCGCCACCAATCGGCTCCCGCCGCTTTGCCCGTTGATTTCATGAGACAATCCGCCCTGATTTCCTATCGCTTTTCAGATCGCACACTAAGCCTTGGGCGGCAAGCTGCAAACCGAACGAAGCATGAAGCCCAGGATTGCGTAAGCAAAAATTTGTGAAGTGGTTTCGGAAAACTGCCAAGGTGGATATTCACAACCATGAGCCATGCCTCGCTTTGGGACTTGAAAGCGACGTTGCTTCGGATAACTTGCGACATTGACCTGCACGTACAGGTCACCTGCGGGATCAAAAACAGCCTTGAAAAACAAGGCCTATAACACCAGAAAGGTGGGGAAAGATATGACTCATTTCACCAAAAAATTCATCGCATCGGCCTTCATAGGCACCCTGTTGAGCGTCTCCGCGCATGCCGCGACCCTCAATATCCACAATGGCGGCGACCCTACGTCGCTCGACCCGCAAAAAATTTCCGGCGACTGGGAAAACCGCATCGACGGCGATATTTTCGAAGGCCTGGTGACGGAAGATCCCAAGGACAACCCGATCCCCGGCCAGGCAGCAAGCTGGACCATTTCTCCCGATCAGAAGGTCTATACCTTCAAGCTGCGTGACGGCATCAAGTGGTCCGATGGCCAGCCGGTAACGGCTCAGGACTTCGTCTTCGCCTTCCAGCGCCTGATGGACCCGAAGACCGCCGCCCAATACGCTTACCTGCAATATACGATCCTGAATGCGGAAAAGATCAACAAGGGCGAAATCAAGGATCTCAGCCAGCTCGGCGTCAAGGCGATCGACGACAAGACGCTGGAAATCACGCTCGAAAACCCGACCCCCTATTTCCTCAACGCTTTGATGCACTACACGGCCTATCCGTTGCCAAAGCACGTTGTTGAGGCAAAGGGCGACGACTGGGTCAAGATCGGCAACATCGTCACCAACGGTCCCTACAAGCCGACCGAATGGGTGCCGGGCTCGCATGTCAGCAACGTCAAGAACGATCAGTATTATGACGCCAAGGACGTAAAGATCGACAACGTCAACTTCTATACGCTGGAAGATCAGGCCGCAGCGCTGAAGCGCTACCGCGCCGGCGAATTCGATATCCTGACGTCTTTCCCCGCCGACCAGATTGAATGGATTCGCAAGAACCTTCCTGATCAGGCGCATGTGGTTCCGTTCCTTGGAACCTATTATTACGTTCTAAACGCCACAAAGCCGCCCTTCAACGACAAGCGTGTCCGCCAGGCCCTCTCCATGGCCGTCAATCGCGAAGTCATCGGGCCGAAGATCCTCGGCACCGGCGAACTGCCGATGTATTCCTGGGTACCGCCGGGCACGGCCAACTACGGAGAGCCGGCCTATGTAAGCTGGAAGGACGAGCCCTATAGCCAGAAGGTCGAGGAGGCCAAGAAGCTGCTCAAGGAAGCCGGCTTCGGCCCCGATCATCCGCTTAAGGCGCAGCTCCGTTATAACACCAACGACAACCACAAGCGCATCGCTGTTGCGATCGCTGCCATGTGGAAGCCGCTCGGTGTCGATATCGAGCTCTACAACACCGAGACCAAGGTGCATTACGATGAAATGCAGCGCGGCCAAGTGGAAATCGGTCGTGCCGGCTGGCTCGCCGACTACAACGATCCGATCAATTTCCTGAACCTCCTGTCGACCGGCGTCGAAATGAACTATGGCCGCTGGAGCAACCCGCAATATGACGCGCTGATCAAAGAGGGTAACGAGCAAACCGACCTGAAGAAGCGGGCCGAGGCCTACAAGAAGGCCGAACAGCTTGCGCTCGACGACAGCGCCGCGATCCCGATCTATTACTACGTTTCCCAGAATATCGTAGCTCCGAAGGTCCAGGGCTTCGTGGATAATATTCAGGACATTCACCGCACTCGCTGGCTGTCCATCAAAGAATAAATAGGAAAAGGCCCCGCCTGCTCTTGCCGGGCGGGGCCTCAACGCACCCATGTTTCGCTACGCTCTCCGTCGCTTGCTGTCGACAATCCCCGTTCTGTGGATTGCCGTGACAGTGTGTTTTTTCATCCTGCGCCTCGCTCCCGGCGGCCCCTTCGATGGCGAACGGCCATTGCCGCCTGAAGTCAAAGCCAACCTCGCGGCCCACTACAATCTCGATAAGCCGCTGGCAGAACAATATCTGATCTATGTTGGCGATGTGCTGAAGGGTGACCTCGGCCCCTCTTTCGCCAACCAGGATTTCACCGTTACCCAACAGATCATGTCGGGCTTTCCCTACACGCTTACCATTGGCGGCGCCGCCTTCGTTCTTGCCACGATCATCGGCGTATTCATCGGCTGTCTTGGGGCGCTCTACCAGAACCGGAGCGCCGACTACTGGCTGGGCGGGGGGCTACTCATCGGCCTGGTGATGCCGAGCTTTCTGATCGCCCCTATTCTGCAGCTCGTCTTCGGAAATACGCTTGGCTGGCTGCCGGTCGGCGGCTGGGGTAACGGCTCGATCAGGTTCCTGATCCTTCCGGTCGTCGTTCTGACATTGCCTCATGCCGCGCGCATTTCGCGCCTGATGCGCGGCTCCATGATCGAGGTGATGAACCAAAACTTCATACGCACTGCCAAGGCCAAAGGCATCGGCCCCCGCCTGACCGTCATGCGCCACGCGCTGAAGCCGGCAATGATGCCTGTCGTCTCCTATCTCGGACCGGCGGCAAGCTACCTGCTCACCGGTTCGCTGGTGGTAGAAAGCATCTTCGGCCTTCCCGGCGTCGGACGCTATTTCGTCGGTGCTGCGCTCAACCGTGATTACGGCATGGTGCTCGGCACGGTCATCTTCTACATGGTGCTGATCGTGTTCCTGAACCTGCTCGTCGACATCACCTATGCCTGGCTCGACCCGAAAGTGAGAATGCGATGATCCTCAACCCCGCAAAACGAGAATTGCTGGAAGCGGAGTTGCTCTCCGCCGAGGGACTTGCGCCGAAGGGCCGTTCCTTGACCGGCGACGCGATGCGTCGCCTCCTGCGCAACAAGGCAGCTGCGCTGTCGCTCATTGTGCTGGCGCTGCTGGTCCTCATCGCCATTTTCGGCCCGAGCTTCCTTCCCTTCAACTACGAGGATCCGGATTGGACCTCCTTCCGTGGCCCGCCGGATTTCGCCGCCGGCCATTATTTCGGTACCGACGGCAACGGCCGTGATCTCTTAGCGCGCACGCTCTACGGCACGCGCGTCTCGCTGACCGTCGCGCTCGTCGCCACCCTGGTCTCGGTTATCATCGGTGTGCTTTATGGCGCTGTCTCGGGCTATTTCGGTGGCCGTGTGGACGCCATCATGATGCGTTTCGTCGACATCATGTACGCCCTGCCCTACGTGCTCTTCGTCATCCTGCTGATGGTGATCTTCGGCCGCAACGTCTACTTGCTGTTTGCGGCGATCGGTGCGCTGGAATGGCTGACCATGGCGCGTATCGTGCGTGGCCAGACACTCTCCATTAAGCAGCGGGAATTCATCGAAGCAGCGCGGGCCTCCGGCCAGCGATCGTTCAAGATCATCCTGAAGCACATCGTTCCGAACCTTGTCGGGCCGGTCGTCATCTATGCGACGCTCACCATTCCCGAAATCATCGCCACGGAAAGCTTCCTTTCTTACCTCGGCTTCGGCGTACAGGAACCGTTGACCTCACTTGGTACGCTGATCGCCGATGGCGCGGCCGGCATGGAGACCACACCCTGGCTCTTGTTCTTTCCCGCCGGCTTCCTTGTCGCCCTGCTGATGAGCTTGCTCTTCATCGGCGACGGCTTGCGCGACGCTTTCGATCCGAAGGATCGCTGACATGACAGACACGCTTCTCGAACTCAAAGACTACTCCATCACCTTCCGCACACCGGAGGGCGAGGTCGCCGCTGTCTCGAAGATGAACCTGAAGATCGGCCGTGGCGAACGTATCGCCATCGTCGGCGAATCCGGTTCCGGCAAGAGCCAGACCTTCCTTGGCCTGATGGGCCTGCTCGCCAAGAACGGCCGCACCAGCGGCCAGGCGCTCCTCGACGGCAAAGACCTCCTGACGCTGAAGCCGCGCGAACTCGACCATGTGCGCGGCAAGGACATGGCCATGGTCTTCCAGGACCCGATGACCGCCCTCAATCCCTCGCTGCGGATCTCCCGGCAGCTGACCGAACAGCTCGAAGTCCATGGCGGGCTTTCGGCGCGCGCGGCATCCGCCGCAGCCCTCGACATGCTGAAGCGCGTCGGCATTCCCGACCCGACGCGACGCTTCAACCTCTATCCGCACGAGCTTTCGGGCGGCATGCGTCAGCGCGTCGTCATCGCCATGGCGTTGCTCACCAAGCCGAAGCTCCTGATCGCCGACGAGCCCACGACGGCGCTCGACGTCACAATTCAGGCGCAGATCCTCGATCTCTTCAACGAGCTGACGGCGGAAATGAATACGGCACTAGTGATGATCACCCATGACCTCGGCGTTGTCGCCGGCCTCGCCGATCGCGTCGCCGTCATGTATGCCGGCCGCATCGTCGAGGAAGCGCCGGTCGAAGAGCTGTTCGAAAATCCTGCCCATCCCTATACAGCGGCGCTCCACGCCTCCATCCCGCGGCCGGACCAGGATGTGGACGATCTCGCCGTCATTCCGGGTCGGCCGCCGAACCTGATGCATCTGCCGCGCGGCTGCGCCTTCTCGCCGCGCTGCGCCCATGTGCAGGACGACTGTCTGGACGCGCCGCCGCCGCTCGAGCAGCTTGAGCCACGACGCTGCGCCGCCTGCTTCCATCCCCTTTCGGCTAATCAGGAACGGAGCCTCGTCCATGGCTGAGCAAACGCTTCTGAAGGTCGAACATCTGACCACGCAATTTGAACTGCCATCGAAATCCTTCTTCAAACCGCCGCTGACCCTGACGGCGGTCAACGATGTCAGTTTCGAGCTGAAGACCGGGCGCACGCTTGGCATCGTCGGCGAATCCGGCTGTGGCAAGTCCACGCTCGGCCGTTCCATCCTGCGGCTGATCAAGGCACAGAAGGGCCGCATCATGTGGCAGGGCGGCAACCTGCTGGATCTTTCCGAAGAGGAAATGCGCGCCGCCCGCCGCGACATGCAGATCATCTTCCAGGATCCGATCGCCTCGCTCGACCCGCGCATGACAGTCGGCGACATCATCGCCGAACCGCTGACGGTGTTCGAGCCGAAGCTAACAAAGGCGCAGCGGCAGGAACGCGTGCGCGAAATCATGGCGGCGGTCGGCCTCGTGCCGGAGATGATCAATCGCTATCCGCATGAGTTCTCCGGCGGCCAGGCGCAGCGCATCGGCATCGCCCGCGCCGTTGTGACACGACCGAAGCTGATCGTCTGCGACGAGCCGGTCTCGGCCCTCGACGTCTCGATCCAGGGCCAGGTGATCACGCTGTTGCGCAAGCTGCGCAAGGAGTTCGGCCTGACGCTGATCTTCATCAGCCACGACCTCTCCGTCGTGCGCCTGATTTCGGACGACGTGCTGGTGCTTTACCTTGGCAAGGTGGTGGAAGCGGGCGACGCCGCCACGGTCTTCGACCATCCGGCTCACCCCTACACGCAGGCTTTGTTCTCTGCCGCGCCCATCCCCGACCCGAAACGGGCGCGTGGCCGCGAACGCATCCGCCTGCAGGGCGATCCGCCCTCGCCGCTTAATCCGCCGGCCGGCTGTGTCTTCTCGCCGCGCTGTTGGAAGGCAACCGACATCTGCAAGACCAAGATGCCGCCGACCGAGCACGTTCGCCCCGGCCAGACCGCGGCGTGCTATCATATGGACAGGCCGTAAGGCTCAAGAGGTGGACGGCGCACCCCGCCGTCCACCTTGCTCAAGCAGCCGCATGCGCGTATGCAGCAGCGAAGCGAAACGCAGGAGGAAGTCTTGGGCGGGCATTTTCTATCGATCGGCGAATGCATGGTAGAGTTGTCGCAAGCCGAAGACGGACATCTGCGCAAGGGCTTTGCTGGCGATACCTTCAATACGGCCTGGTATGCCCGCGCCTGCCTGCCGGCCGACTGGTCCGTCGACTATTTTACCGCGCTCGGCGATGATGCGATGTCTGACGAGATGCTGAATTTCATGAACGCGCATGACATCGGCACCTCGAATATTCGCCGCCTCCGTGGCAAGACGCCCGGCCTCTACATGATCAACCTGAAGGATGGCGAGCGCTCCTTCAGCTACTGGCGCGACAGCTCTGCCGCACGCCAGCTCGCAGCCGACGGCGACAAGCTGCGCACAGCGATCGAAGCCTCCAACGTCCTCTATTTCTCCGGCATCACGCTGGCGATCCTGACGCATGAAGACGCCGAGACGCTGCTTTCCGAACTCCGCCGTGCCAAGGCCATTGGTAAGCTGGTGGTCTTCGACCCCAACCTGCGTCCGCGCCTCTGGTCGAGCTTCGACGCCATGCACACCATGATCGGCGAAGGCGCCCGCGCCTCGACGCTGGTCATGCCGAGCTTCGACGACGAGGCCTCGCATTTCGGCGACGACTCGATCTCCAGCACCATCCGTCGCTACCGGCTGCACGGCGCCAATATGGTAGTCGTCAAGAATGGTGCCGAAGGTGCGACCGTCGGCGCCGACGCCGGCGAAACGCTCGTTCCCGCCGCCAAGGTTGCCAAGGTCGTCGATACGACCAGCGCCGGCGATAGTTTCAATGGCGCGTTCCTGGCCCATTATCTGGAACATGACGATCCCGTCGCCGCCGCCCGTTTTGCCGCCAAGATCGCCGCAAAAGTCATCCAGGAGCACGGTGCTCTGGTGCCGCGGGAAAAGCTCCAAGCCACGAAGTAAGCGCTGTAATATTTCCATCATGGACACCCCGCACAATAGAACAGGCGCGGGAATCATCTTTGCTGCACCGTATTTGGTTGTACCGACACTATGAGGGTGCGGTGCGGATGGAATTTTTTGGACATGTTGCAACGCTTGTCGGACATCGATCACAGAGCATGGGCTGAGGCGGCAACGCCGGTCGCGACGCAGGAACGCCTGCTCATCGTCAGCGATGCATGGCATCCGCAGGTGAATGGCGTCGTTCGCTCCATCGAAAATACCAACCGCGAACTGGCGCGCATCGGTGTCGATGTCGTCATGATCACACCGGAAGGTTTTCGCAGCGTCCCCTGCCCGACCTACCCGGAAATCCGCCTGTCGATCGCAAGCTACCGCAAAGTCGCCGCCAAGATCGAAGCGGCACGACCGACCTATGTGCATATCGCCACAGAAGGACCGCTCGGATTGACGGCCCGGAGCTGGTGCCTGAAAAACGACATGCCGTTTTCGACCAGCTATCACACCCGCTTTCCCGAATATGTCGCGGCCCGGCTGCCGATCCCGCAAAGCTGGCTCTACGCCTTTGTCCGATGGTTTCACAATGCCGGTTCCGGCTGCATGGTGGCGACGCCGAGCCTTGCCAATGAGCTCAAGCAGAAGGGCATCCACAATCTGCTGCCCTGGAGCCGCGGTATCGACTCCACGCTTTTTCACCCACAGCCGCTTGAAGACAAGCCCTTCGGCCTGCCTCGCCCGATATTCATGACCGTCGGCCGCGTGGCGCTCGAAAAGAACCTGCCGGCCTTTCTCGATCTGGATCTGCCCGGCTCCAAGGTTGTCGTCGGCGACGGACCGGCACGCGCTGAGTTGCAGAAACTTTATCCGAACGTGCACTTCCTCGGCTCGAAGTTTGGTGAAGCACTGGCGCATGCCTATTCGCAAGCCGACGTTTTCGTCTTCCCATCAAAGACCGATACATTCGGCAATGCCATTCTGGAGGCATTGGCGAGCGGCGTTCCTGTCGCTGCCTATCCCGTCACCGGCCCCGCCGATATCCTTGGCGGCAACGATGCGGCAGGCGTCGTCGACGAAGACCTGGCCAAAGCCTGCCATGCAGCACTCTCCTCCTCCCGCGAAGCTGCTCGCGCTCTCGCGCTCAACTATTCCTGGGAAGCCGCCACGACGCAATTCATCGGCAACGTCCGCGTCGCCAATCATCGCGGCCGGATGCTGGCACGAAACCACTGAACGCAGCTTAGCTGTTGTCCGACGGCGGCCATTGCTGCGCGCGGCGTAGGGCGCGTGTGAGTTCGATATTGCCATCGACTCCATCGCAGGGAACGCACTGCCCGCGGCTGCGTTACTTGGCAAGCATGTAGCCACCACCGTCATGTTACCAGCGACACCGTCATCACCCGGCTAGGGACGGCTGGGGCCGACATTGAATTCCACAGCATACTCCGCCACATATTTGAATGGGGCATAAGCTGCTGGCGGTTGGTGGGTTCGGCTCCAGAGCAGGGTCGGCGCTGCTTTTTGCACCACCACGCCCGACTGCTTTTCGATGGAATTGCGAAAAAGCATAGCTGTCATGCATTTTTATGTATACGATTATTTATCGCACGACTTAAGTACAGCGGCTTACGGAGTGTTAGAAATGACAAACGATCCATTGAAACTGGACACTTTCATATGCTTCGCCCTCTATTCGGCGAACCATGCGATGAACCGGCTATACAAGCCCATGCTCGATGAGTTGAACCTCACCTATCCGCAATATCTCGTCATGGTGACATTGTGGGAGGAAGACGGCCAGACCGTCGGCAGCATCGGTGAAAAGCTCTTCCTGGAGTCGAGCACGCTGACGCCGCTGTTGAAGCGCCTGGAAGCCGCCGGCTTTATTCGACGAACCCGCAGCAAGGAGGATGAGCGCCAGGTGCTGATCCGCCTGACAAGCGAAGGTGTGGCCTTGAAAAAGAAAGCCGCGGACATTCCCGCTTGCATCCTCGATGCATCGGACACCACGGCGGCCGAACTGACACGATTGAAGGCAGAGATCATTACGCTGCGCGAAGCGCTTACCAAGAACGCCGCCTGATCCCCCAGGCGGTCACCGCTTCTTTTTGGTCTCGTAAGGATTTTCCGACGAGCGGAAATGAATGCGGATCGGCACGCCTGGCATGGCGAAATCTTCACGCAGGCCGTTGATGAGATAGCGCACATAAGATTCCGGCAGCGCGTCCGAGCGCGTACAGGAAATCATGAAAGCCGGCGGGCGTGCTTTCACCTGTGTCATGTATTTCAGCTTGATGCGCCGGCCGGAAACCGCCGGTGGCGGATGCTGAACCTGCTGCGTCTCCAGCCAGCGATTGAGCTTTGCAGTGGACACGCGCTTGTTCCAGACCCTATCGGTGTCGACGATCGCCTGCATCAGCCGGTCCAACCCCTCGCCCGTCTGGCCGGAAATCGGCACGGCGCGGATGCCGCGCGCCTGCGGCAGCAGCCGGTCGGTCTTTTCGCGCAGATCGGCAAGCACGGCCTGGCGATCCTCGATCATGTCCCACTTGTTGAAGGCAAGCACGGCGGCGCGGCCCTCGCGGATGACGAGATCGACGATCTGCAGATCCTGCTTCTCAAAGGGAATGGTGGCGTCGAAGACGATGACCACGGTCTCGGCAAAACGAATGGCTCGTAGCGCATCGGCGACGGAAAGCTTTTCGAGCTTTTCGATGACCTTGGCCTTGCGGCGCATGCCGGCGGTATCGAACATTTTGATGGTGCGACCGCGCCAGGTCCAGTCGACCGAGATCGAGTCGCGGGTAATTCCTGCTTCCGGGCCGGTCAGCAGCCGGTCCTCGCCAAGGAAGCGATTGATCAGCGTCGACTTGCCGGCGTTCGGACGACCGACGATGGCGACGCGCAGCGGCCTCGTCTCGTCATAGACCGGCTCCTCGTCGATTTCTTCACCGTCCTCGCCGACCGCAGGGCGTCGAATGCTGACATTCGTCTCCGCCTCGTCATCCTTGGGCGGAAAGGCGCGCTCATGCCCGAGCGCCTCGACGATCGCATCGCGCAGATCCATCATGCCCTGGCCATGTTCGGCAGAGATCGGGCAAGGCTCGCCAAGGCCGAGCGTGAAGGCGTCATAGAAGCCGCTGTCGGAACCGCGCGCTTCCGACTTATTGGCGACGAGCACCACCGGACGGCCGCGCTTGCGCAGCATTTCGGCCAACGCCTTGTCGACATGCGTAAGGCCCATCTTGGCGTCGACGACGAAGAGCGTCAGATCGGCCTCGTCGATCGCCGCTTCCGTCTGGGCACGCATACGGCCTTCCAACGTCTCCTCATCGGCCTCTTCGAGACCGGCGGTATCGACAATACGAAACCGAAGATCGACCAGTCGTGCGTCGCCAGGCCGGCGGTCGCGCGTCACACCCGGCGTATCGTCGACAAGCGCAAGCTTCTTGCCAACCAAACGGTTGAAAAGAGTGGACTTACCGACATTCGGGCGACCGACGATCGCAACCGTGAAACTCATGTAGCGATCTACCCTTCAGCCTTTTGCAACCGGAGCCTTGCCGGACGCAGTGATGAGGTCGAGCAGCATCTGAGCACGGTTGCCGACATTGCGTGGGCTCTGAGGATCGTCGACGATCGCCTGGAACCATTGCCGTGCCTTGGCGAAATCACCGGCTTTGTAGGCGGCAAGACCGAGCACGTCACGTGCGGAATGCCGGAAAGCATTGGCCGGCACAGCCAGTTCCTGGGCTTCCGCGGCAACCTGATCGTACGTGCCCGTATCGACAAGCAGATAAGCAGCGCGCAGGCGAGCCGCATCCTGGATAACGGCCGGAACGCCGGACTCCTTGCCGATGGCCGAGAACGCAGCAATCGCGCCGGCCGTATCGCCCTTCTGCGCCTGCAACGTCGCGGCGCGCATGCGTGCCAGCAGCGGGTAGGAACCGCTGCCACTCTTCTCAACTGTGGCTAACGCGGCCAGCGCCTCGTCCGTCTTGTTCTGGTCAGCCAGCGTCAGCGCCGCGATGAACTGATCGCCGCTGCTGCCGGCCTGACGACCCGACCAGTAGCGGTAGCCGCTATAGGCGGCAGTGCCGAGAACGATGAGCACGGCGGCGCCGATGATAAGCCGGCCAAAACGGCGCCATACGAACCGCAACTGGTCCGAACGCAGTTCCTCGTTCACCTCGCGGATGAAGCTATCGTCGTTGAATGCCATTCTCGTCTCCGGCCTAGGCCAAAATATTGCAAAGAGCTTATGGGTAGTGGGGCCTTCTACTCCATTTTGCGGCCGTTGTAAGGGGGAATGGCAGAAATCGTCACATAACGAGTGGCGAAACCCCGATAATCCACCCGTGCAGCTTCCAAATGATCAACCCCCAGACCACGATACCGATGACGATGGCATAAAGATCGTATTTCGCCGAAACGAAGGGCCGCAGAGAAATCTCGCCCGCGCGTTCGCGTCGCTTCAGCGATATCCGCGTGATGACGCCCCAGGCCAGGAAGGCCGCAAAGAGCAACATGGCGGCGCCATCGCCATTGGAAAGCAGATGCGCAAAGGCCCAGATCTTTACCGAGAGTACCATCGGATGCTTCGTTCTCACCGCGATATGCCCCGCCGGCAGCAGTGAGGCGACCAGACAGATCAGCGCAAAAAGCATCAGCAGGATGGTGATATGGCTCATCCAGATCGGCGGAGACCATATGGGCGTTGCATCCCTCGCCTGCCCGAAACCATAAATCAGCAGAATCAGGGTAGCGATACTGGCGATCGAATAGCCGATCTTCCAGCCGGGTTCGCCGAGGCTCGAAATCATCGAGCGGCGGAAACCAGGTACGACGACGCGGATTAAGTGGACGCCGAGGAAAAGAACAATGCCGAGAATAAGCAATGACATGAGTGAAATCCCGTTCGTGTCTTGTGAACACATCAGTACCGGCTATGGCGAAAAATTGCCAGCGAGACCGCAGCTTTGCCGCATTTCAGCAGCAGGGAAGAGCCAAACGCTAGAGCATGATCTCGAATCGAATATCCGCAGCGAAAACTGTAACCCGGTTTTCGGATGAGAGCATGCTCAATCAAATAATCTCGGTGCCCATGTTTCGTTTCATCTCTTTTGCCTCCCTCGCCCTTTCCCTGGCGCTCCCCGTCGCGGCTAAGGCCGATGAAAAACCGAAGCAGCTTGTGATGATCTCCTTCGACGGGGCGCATGACAATGCACTCTGGACGAAGAGCCGCGAGATCGCTTCACGCAACGGTGCGCACTTCACCTACTTCCTCTCATGCACCTTCCTGATGAACCGCGATCAGGCCAAGGCTTATCAGGCGCCGGGGCAGAAGGCCGGCAAATCGAATGTTGGTTTCGCCAAGAGCGAGGACGACGTCCGCACCCGCATCGCCAATATCTGGGGCGCCCATCTCGAAGGTCATGATATTTCCAGCCATGCCTGCGGCCACTTCGACGGCAAGGCATGGACAGCAGCGGATTGGCAGCAGGAATTCATGAATGCGCGCGTGGCGCTGCGCGACGCCTGGAAGAATGTCGGGGAAGCCGACAAAGAACCGCTGGGCTGGCAAGAGTTTGCGACGAAAGACGTCAAAGGCTTTCGCGCACCGTATCTTTCCACTAGCGACGGCCTGGTGCCGGCCGAAAGAGCCATGGGCTTCCAGTATGACGCCAGCCTGGTGACCCGAGGACCGATGTTGCCGCAGGTGGTCGACGGCATCTATCGCTTCGGCCTGCCGCTGATCCCAGAGGGTCCCGACCATCATCTGGTAATCGGCATGGACTATAATCTCTATGTCCACCATTCGAAGGGCGTCGAAGACAAAGCCGATTCCAAGTCCTTCGAAGACCGCACCTTCGACGCGTTCGAAGCCGCCTTCGACAAACAATATAACGGCGAACGCATCCCGCTGCAGCTCGGCTTCCATTTCGTCGAAATGAACGACGGCGCTTATTGGCGTGCCCTCGACCGCTTCGTCACCGACGTCTGCCACAAGGAAGGCGTCGCCTGCGTCAGCTATTCGGAGGCTATCCCGCTCATTGCAATGCGAGGCAAGCCGCAGCAGGGGTGAGGAGCGGTCGGGCGAAGCCCAAGCAATCGACCTAGACTAAATGTTCGCCTGGGACCGGGTGACCCGTCTCACAATATGCAGGTATCGAGGGTTGCGAGAGCGATGCCCTCGTAGAGCCTCATGCATAGGAGACGGGCCATGGACGAGACTATCACATATGTCGGATTGGATGTTCACAAAGAGACGATCGCGGTGGCGCTCGCTGACGGCGGTGGGCGCGGTGACGCGCGCGCGTTTGGCCAGATCGTCAATACGCCAACGGCCTTGACCCGCATGCTGGCCAAGCTTTCGCAGCCGGGTCGGACATTGAAGTTTTGCTACGAAGCGGGACCTTGCGGCTACGGCATTCAGCGGCAACTGTCTGCCGCAGGTCATGATTGCGTGGTCGTCGCCCCTTCTTTGATCCCGCACAAACCAGGCGATCGCATCAAGACAGACCGTCGGGATGCCAACAATCTGGCAAGACTTCATCGCGCTGGAGAACTGAGCGCTGTTTGGATACCAGATACAGCCCATGAGGCGATGCGTGATCTGGTTCGGGCACGGCTTGCCGCTGTGCGCAGCTTGCGGCAAGCGCGCCAGCAGCTCAGCGGATTTCTGCTTCGTCATGGCTTTCACTACAGCCGGCCGGCCTGGACGCAGATGCACCGCCGTTGGTTGGCCGGTCTTTGCTTTGAACAGCCAATCCACCAAATCGTTCTCCAGGATCACATCGCCACAATCGAGGCGGCAACTGAGCGGCGGGATCGGCTGACGAAGCAGATCGAGACCATGTTGAGTGACTGGTCATTGGCTCCGGTGGTCGTCGCGCTGCAATCACTGCGCGGCATGGCTCTGGTGACGGCCGCTACGATGATTGCCGAATTGGGCGATCTCAGCCGCTTCACAAACCCGCGCCAATTAATGGCCTATCTCGGGCTGGTACCATCGGAGCATTCAAGCGGTGGAACTCGGCGGCAGGGCGGCATTACAAAAGCAGGCAATACAACGGCGCGTCGAATGCTGATTGAAGCCGCTTGGAGTTATCGGTTTCCCGCAAAGATCAGCCGTGATCAGTTGATCCGCCAGGAGCAGCTCCCAAAAGCGATCCGCGACACGGCATGGAAGGCGCAGGAGCGGCTGTGCGGCCGCTATCGCAAGCTCACGAAGGCCGGAAAGCCGGCAACGACCGTAACCACGGCGATCGCTCGCGAATTATCCGGATTCGTCTGGGCGATTGCATGCCAGGTCTCACCGCGTTGAGTATAGCTCAATCCTGAACTCAACAAGGAGGACAGAAGAGTCAAAAAGCCATATGCGCCTGGGCAAGGCTGGGGGCACGGTCACGGCAGGAGAACCCTCGATTCCACTATCAGCCGGTTACATTCCGACGCTGCGAACTAGACAGAGGAAGCTCCGCGACGCATCAGGTCCGGCGGTAACCAACCCGCGCATCAGAGCATGATCAACCGTCGTTATATGACCGTGCTTCCTGCTTTCCCCAGGATGCATCCACACCAAACGAAACGCCCTGACGACAGGGCGACGATTTTTCTATTCCTGCATCTTGTAAGGGCGAACATGAGAGTGGGTCGATTGCAGCGACGAATGCCCTGAGCCAAAGCGAAGGGCCGGCGATGCAGCAAACGGAGGCCGCTCGGTTACCCTTCAACCCTAACGCCCCACTTCTCCGCTATCGTCGTCATTGAAAAAGGCCCCGTTTCCGGGGCCTTGCCTTGTTTCATCAACCGTCGGCCTGTATGACGCCGGCTTCACGCTCCAGATAGGTCTGGTCGATTTTCGGCAGCGGCTCATCATCGATCGCCGCTTCGAAGGCTTTGAGGCGCTTGTGGATCGACAAGAGCTCGATGATCGTCGTCCAGGAATTGACGAGATACTGGAACGAATTGCTGACCTGACCGAAGGCGGTCGCGATCTGCTGATATATGCCGTAGGTGATCGCGCCTGCGACAAAAGTCGGCACCAGCATGAACAATACGAACATCGAGTCGGCCTGCAGATAGAAATAGCGGGCGATATTGAAATAGACGTAGTGGAAATAGATGCGGAAGTAGTTGCGCCTTACATTTGCGAAGAGCTCTCCGACAGTCGCAGGCTGTGCACGCTCGGCATTGTCTTCGCCGTAGACGAGCTCCTTGCGGTAGGCCGCTTCCACCCGCTGGTTCTTGAAATTCAGGCCAGGCAGCTTGATGCCGGCAACCGCCAGCAGCACCGTGCCGAAGGCCGACCAGAAAAGCGCCAACCAGAAGAGCGAATGAGAAATCTTGCCGATGATCGGCAGTTCGGTGACATAGCCCGAAAGCGCAAGCAGAATCGGCAGAAACACAATCAGCGTCATCACCGAGTTTATTAGGCTGATACCCAAGCCTTCCAACGTGCTCGAAAAGCGCATCGTGTCTTCCTGCACACGCTGCGAAGCGCCCTCGATGTGGCGCAGCTTTTCCCATTTCGACATGTAGAAGGTGTTCATCGCGGTACGCCAGCGGAAGATATAATGGCTGGTGTAGAAGTCCGTCAGGATGGAGACAAACATGCTGAGGAAGGCGATCTGCGCAAAGATTATCATCAGCGTGTAGAAACTCTCCACCGTCACCCCAGGCTGTTTCGTGAGCGCAGCCTGCAGGAGGTCACCGAAAGGACGGCGGAAGTTGTTGACGACGACAGACACTTGGACACCAAAATAGGTGACCAGAATAATCAGTGCCGAGCCCCAGATTGACCAGATCTTCCAAGGATGATCCCAGGCCTTGATGTGCCATGCCCCACAGAAGATCGCGGTGCATAAAAAGAAAAACCCGTAGAACCAGAGATTCCCCCACAATACGAAATAGCTGAGATCGTAGGGCTCCTGTCCTTCCGGCGGCATGATGAACCCCAGATGCGTCCCCAGATCGGAGAGAGACGAATACCAGATTGCTATGCAGAAAACCGTCCAGACCACCATCGAGATGAAGAACAGCTTCGGTTGAGGGAAGAAAGAGTGAAACACGAGAGGCAAGCTTTCTTGATTGGGTCCAGCGACCGCAATGACGTTTATTCGCGGCGAACCTAAGGCACTTCGAAAGTTGCGGCAACCAGCCAGGCTGTATTCTTACAGAGATGTAATCGCTTATCCCATGATCGTGATGCGATTGTTCAGCCGCGATTTCCCGTTTTAGGAAGGCGAACCTGTCGCCGCTCCGGGATCCGGCAACCCCTTTCAGCAAAAATTCGACGTCCCCTTGCAACAAGCTATCTTACGATATATATCTTACGACATGACGAACGATATAAACCTCATCATCAAAGGAGATACACTATGAGAGGCTTTAGAGATCGCATGTGCGGCGATAGCTTTGACACCGTCGAGGCATATATCCTACGACATCGCGAAAGCCGTGATTCACACGGGCGGCACGGGAGAGATTTCATGAGAGGCTTCAAGGGCGGCATGTTCGGCGGCGGTTTTCGTACCGGCCGGAAATTCGACGCCGCCGATCTGCAGCTCATCATTCTGGCCCTGCTTTCCGAGCAGCCGCGCCATGGCTATGAACTGATCAAGACTCTGGAAGAGCGCTCCGGCGGCTTCTATGTGCCGAGCCCCGGCGTCATCTACCCCGCCCTCACCTACCTGGAGGAAACGGGCCTGGCCGAAGTCGAGGCGAGCGGCACGAAGAAACTCTACCGTATCACCGAGAGCGGTCAGAAGCGGGTCGAGGAAAACCAGGCACTGGTCGAGGCGACGCTCGCCAAGCTCAGCGCGATCGGCGAGAAGATGGCGCATGTCAGGCGGGTCTTCGGCGGCGAGGATGCCGGCGACGATGAAGGCCGCGACAGCCCCTTCGGCCGCGATGCCGGCGATGTTCACCTCGCACGCCAACTTCTGCGCTCGGCGCTGCGCTCGAAATATCCATGGAACAAGGCCGAAGGCGCCCGCATAGCGGCAATTCTCGAACGCGCCGCCGCCGATATTATCCGCGGTGAGACGAAGGCGGAAGATTGAGGTCTAACCGATCAGTTGTCCGCTAGGGTCAGGATTATCGGCCCATTGCGGGTGGTGACGACGGTATGTTCGAACTGAACCGTGGCCGCACGTGGGTCGGCATAAAGCGTCCAGGCGTCGTCGCCGCCCTCCGCCCAAGTGGCGCCGAGCGACAAAAACGGCTCGACGGTGAAAACCAGGCCGTCCTGCATGATGCGGGTCTCATCGGGATCGGCCCAGGTAGACACCTCCGCCGGCTCCTCATGCAGTGAACGGCCGATGCCGTGGCTGGCGAGATTGGCGATCAGCGTATAGCGGTTCTTCTGAGCGAAGGCACCGACGGCATGACCGATCTTCGAAAAGGGCGCACCGCTGCGCACCTGGTTCAATCCAACCCAGAGCGCCCTCTTGCCGTCGCGGCAGAGACGCTCGACCTTCGGCTTGACCGGTGGCACCGCGAAGGAAGACCCTGTATCGGAGAAGAAACCGTCCTTCTCCGCGGAAACGTCGAGATTGACCAGATCGCCGGCCTGGATCACCCGCGGACCGGGAATGCCGTGCGCCACTTCCTCATTGACGCTGATGCAGGTGGCGCCGGGAAATTTATAAACAAGTTCCGGCGCCGAGCGGGCGCCGGCATCGTCCAGCACCTTGCGGCCGATATTGTCGAGTTCCAGTGTGGTGATGCCCGGCTCCAGCGCCGCCGCCATCGCCTGTATGGCGTTGGCGCAGATGCGGCCGATCTCTTTCAGCTTGGTCAGTTCGTCGTCGTTCGAGATGATCATTCACGGCTTCCGGCTGGCGTACACGCCCCGCAGACTCCTGACGCGAAGGCTCAAGCAGTCGCTTTCGCCTCTCCGCTTTGTTCAGTCAATGCCTTTCTGACAAGCGGCGCGACTTTCGTGCCGTAAAGCTCGATGCCGCGCATGATCTGCTCGTGCGGCATCGTGCCGATCGCCATCTGTAGCAGGAAGCGATCGTTCTTGAACAGCTTGTGATGAGCGACGATCTTCTCCGCCACGACGTCGGGATCGCCGACGAAAAGTGCCCCGTGAGGTCCGCGCGATTGGTCGAAATGTACCCGGTTCGTCGGTCCCCAGCCGCGCTCGCGGCCGATGCGGTTCATCACCTCGGCCTGAGGGCCATAGAACTGATCGGCGGCAGCCTCGGTCGTATCGGCGACGAAGCCGTGGACATTGATGCTGGTTTTCAGCTTGGCCTGATCTTGATCAGCGCGGCGGGCGGCCTCGCGGTAGAGATCGATGAGCGGCGCAAACCGGCGCGGCTCGCCGCCGATGATGGCGAGCGCCATCGGCAAACCAAGAGCGCCGGCGCGCGCGACCGACTGCGGCGTGCCGCCGACTGCGACCCAAATCGGCAATGGATCCTGGAGCGGGCGTGGATAAACCCCTCGCCCGTGGATCGGCGCGCGGAGTTCGCCCTTCCAATTCACCTGCTCGCTCTCGCGGATCGCCAACAGAAGGTCGAGCTTTTCCTCGAATAGCTGGTCGTAATCTTCGAGATTGTAGCCGAAGAGCGGGAAGGACTCGATGAACGAGCCTCGTCCCGCCATGATCTCGGCACGGCCGTTGGAAATAAGGTCGAGCGTCGAGAACTGCTGAAACACGCGCACTGGATCGTCCGAGCTCAGTACCGTCACGGCACTGGTCAAGCGGATATTCTTTGTCTTTGCCGCAGCTGCCGCGAGGGCGACGGCTGGTGCCGATGCGGCATAATCCGGCCGATGATGCTCGCCGAGCCCGAAGACATCGAGACCGACTTGATCGGCCAACTCGATTTCCTCGATCAAATTTTTCAGGCGACGCGCTGCCTCCGCACCCTTGCTGAGAGCGGGATTGGGATCGACGTCAGCGAAGGTATAGAGACCAAGTTCCATGATAAAAATCCCATCTGTCGTTGATGGACGAAATAGGAAGACGAGGCTGATACCGCAAATATGAATTGTCGAACGGTTTGTTCGAGAATGTAGATAAGTAAGAACTAAGAACCCTCAGTCCACGGATTGATGAGATTGATATCCAGTCCCTGAAAATCGCGGACATTACGGGTGACGAGCGTAAAACGGTGAACAGCGGCCGTCGATCCGATAAATGCGTCGCGCCAAGGCCTGGGATTGGGGACGAAAGTAGCCGCACAATGCATGGCCACGGCCTCGTCGATTGACAATATGCGCCCGCGCAGAGCGGCTTTTATCTTATCGGACCAATCTCGCAGAATTCGAGCCTGCAAGGGATCTCGCCGCTCAAGCAGCAATATCCCGTTTTCAATTTCAAAAAGCGTGATGACAGACGCATAAAGAATATCCACCGCGATGGTATCGAACCACCGGGCAAAAACCGGGTCGGCTTTTCCATTGCTGAGCTTTCTGAGCTCGGAAATAACATTCGTGTCCAACAGATACATTATGAGAAATCAGCCGGCTTGAAACCGAAATCGCCGTCCAGCTTTGGTATTTCCAAATCGATCTCGTCTGCCCCGGGAGAATAAAAAGCCTCAGCGACTGTCGGTCCCTTCTTCGCCAATTTCAAATACTCATCCATGCTGAGCAGGACGTGCGAGGGCTTGCCGCGATCCGTGATAAAAACCGGGCCTTCCGAAGCAGCACGCTTGGCGCCGCTTGTATCCTGATTGAACTCTCGGCTGCTCATGATCGTCATCGCGAGAACTCCATTTGTAGAGAAGTTACTACATATACAAAAATAAGCAATTCGAATCCGAAATCAACAGCTTGCCCGCCACTTCGGAATCGACCTCAGAAGCATTTGATGTTGGACATCAAAGGCGTTGATCATCCGTCAGCAGCGCCCAGCGTTCATGATCGCACCAGACGCCGCCAATTCTCAGATATTTGGGCGAGAAGCCTTCCTTGCGGAAACCGAGCCTTTGCACCAAAGCGATCGAAGCATGGTTCGCGGGCTGGATATTGGCCTCAAGCCGATGCAGGCCGATGTCGTCGAAACCATGGGCGATGGCCAGACGCAACGCCTCGGTCATGAATCCCTGACCGGCAAAGGCCACCATGCCGTGATAGCCGAGAAATGCGCTGCGGAAACCGCCCCACACCATCTGGCTGATGTTGACCACCCCGACAATGCCGCCCGAACCAGTGTCGCGCGCGACCAGACCGACATTGGATCCCGTCACGGTCTGGCCGAACCAAACATCGAAGCCATCCCGATCCACGAATGGATAAGCCCATGGCGCATGGTAAGCGCGGCTCGCAACATTCGCCGCGATCAATTCGCCGGCGTCCGATTGCCTGACCGGTGCAATAGTGACTTGCGGCATGGCTCACTCCACGAACAGATGAGAGAGTGAGCCATATCAAATCGAAACCAAAATCAACAGCTTCCGCGCATGAATGGAATCATTCTGCGAACCCCTTCATAGCGTAGATAAAGTCCACCCCAGGCGATGACGCCGAGATAGAGACCGAACAGCAAATGCGAGAACATCGGGCTGCCTACCCGCAGATGTGTCGCCATCGCTCCGCCGAGCAGACCGGTGAGGAGGATCGCACCGAGAACCGATGTCTGCGGAATGGCGTAGAGAACGGCACAGCCAAGCGTGATGACGCCCAACAGCCGCGCCAAAGCCGGATCGCCGGAATAGCCGAGCACCGCCATTGTCTCCGTAACCACAGGCAGAGGAACGAGCTTGATCACGCCGTCGAAAACAAGAAAGGCGACAATCAAGCCGCTGAGGATTGTGCCGGCCACGCGCTGCACCCGCGAGCTGGATGGTGATTCTGTTAGATAAGACATTGCGGCATCCCCCGGAATTGAATCGGAAAATCAGATCTTCAGCGCCAGCGCGCCTGCGTCTCAAGGACGCCGACTGCAGCCCCTTTCCGACATGGAAGGACGGATTTTTCGATTATTTTGCGATTGCCGGAGCTGTGACGCTGAGCCGGTCGAGCTGATGACGGATATGAGCAGCTTCGGCGGGCGAATGGGCAAGCGCGATTGCGCGGTCGAAGGCTATGTGCGCCTCGTGCGACCGGCCCAACTGCGCAAGCAGACCGCCTCGAAGCCCATGAAAGTAAAAATAGCCATCGAGTTTATCCGCCAGCGACTCGACCAAGGCCAGCGCCTCCTCCGGTCCCTTGAGCTTGGCAACAGCGACCGCGCGGTTCAGCGTGACAACGGGGGATGGATGCAGCCGCTCCAGCGTCTGATAGAGCAGATCGATCTCCGACCAATCGGTATCCTGGGCCCGCTTGGCCCTGGAATGCAGCGCCGCGATCGCAGCCTGAAGCTGATAAGGCCCGGGGCGGCGATGGCGGATTGCCTTGTCGAGCAGAGCGAGCGCCTCGTCGATCAATGTGCGGCACCAGAGCGACCGGTCCTGATCCTCCAGCAAGATGATCTGGCCGTCCGCATCGAAGCGGGCCATATTTCGCGATTGCTGCAGCAGCATCAGCGCCAGCAGACCCATGATTTCCGGCTCCGCCGGAAAGAGGCGCAGCAGCAGCCGACCGAGTCTGATCGCCTCATCGGCAAAGGCAGACGCCTCGCGGCCCGGCCCGCCGGCGGAATAGCCCTCGTTGTAGATGAGATAGATCATGGCGCTGACGAGCGCCATACGTTCGGTCCGTTCGACGGCGCCCGGCGTCTCGAAAGGCACGCCGGCCGCGGCAACACGCGCCTTGGCGCGGGTGATGCGCTGCTCCATCGCGCTTTCGCTGACGAGGAACGCACGAGCGATCTGCGTCACCGACAGGCCCGAGACGACACGCAGAGCCAGCGCAATCTGCTGTGTCGCCGGCAGGTCGGGATGACAGCAAATGAACAGCAACCGCAGAATATCGTCACGATAATTGGAACCGTCGAGCCGCTCGGCAAGATCGCTTTCGGCGTCGCCGGTGTCCGAGATCACCTCCTCGTCCGGCAAGCCTTGCGTTTTCGACTGTTTGCGCACCGCGTCGATACCGCTGTTGCGGCCGACAAAGATCAGCCAGGCGACGGGATCGCGCGGCGGCCCCTTGTCTGGCCATGTCTTCAACGCCCTGAGGCAAGCCTCCTGGAATGCCTCTTCGGCGATATCAAGGTTGCGGAAATACCGCAGCAGCGCACCGAGCACCTGCGGCCGGGCATTGGTGAACGCGATATCGATCCAGGCAAGATCGGTCATGTTGCCATCGTCCCCGGTCTAAACGCATGAAGCGGGCGAATTTCATAGGAGCCGGCACCGGGATTGGCGATGGCCAGTTTCTTTGAGAATTCAATTGCTTCGTCGAGTGTCTCGAAGTCGATGACATAGAATCCGAGCAATTGCTCCTTCGTCTCCGCGAAGGGTCCATCGATGACGAGCGGCTCGTTCTTGCCCTTGCGCAACGTCGTTGCCGCCGTCGTCGGCATCAGCCGAGCGACCGGGCCGAGCTTGCCGGCCTCACGGAGCGGCGCCTGCACCGCGATCAACCGGTCCATCGTCGCCTGCTCCTCTTCCTTGGACCAGGAAAACACGGTGTCTTCGTCGTTGTAGCATAGGATTGCATAGAGCATGAGAATGTCCTTCTCTTGTATTGACGAGGAAATATCGCCTGCGCCGACAGGCCGCGTCAAAAAATTATCGATGCTGGAGGCTATGCACCGCCGCGCTGGACCATCAGCGTCCCCGCTTTCGCATCCAGGACAGCGACTGCGCCGATCGGCACGCTCAACGGGCTATGCCCATGGCCCAACGGTAAGCCGCCGAGGACCGGAACATCGAGCGCATCGAGGTGTTCGCGCAGGATATCGATGACCGAGAAACGGCGATCGAATTCAAAGCGCGTGAACTGGCCGACCGCAACGCCAGCTAGACCATCCAAATGCCCCGCCTTGCGTAACATCGTCAATTGCCGGTCCACCTGCCCGCGATACATGTTGACGGCCTCAAGCAACAGGATGGCACCGCGCAAATCCGGCAGGGCCCAGCCGGCCGCCGTAGCAACCATATCGAGATTGCCGCCGATCAATCGCCCGGTGACCGCTCCCGCAGTCGTCAGGGTGGATGTCGGTTCCTCCGGGCGCGAGCGGATGACGATATCCTCCGAACTCATCAGCGCCCCGCGAAGGGAGCCGCTGGTCTCCGTGCTGACAGTCTGTTCGCCCTCGCTGACGAAAAGCGCGCCGTGGATACTGACCTGTCGGCAATGCTTCCACAGGCTGAAATGCAGCACGGAAATATCGCTGAAACCGACGACAAACTTCGGATCGCGCTGCGCAGCCAGGAAATCCAGCCGGTCGGCGATACGGTAGGACCCCTTGCCGCCCCGCGTAGCAAAGATCGCCCGAATCTCGGGATCACGAAGCGCGGCGTTGAAATCTGCCAATCGCTCCTCATCCGTCCCTGCAAGATAGTCGTGCCTGCAAAAAGCATGCTCACCGAAATCGACGTTGAGCCCCCAGCTCTTCAAAATCTCGACTTGCCTCAAAACGAGGTCCTGGTCGGGCGGACTTGCGGGCGAAACAAAACGGATTTTGTCGCCGGGCCGGAGCGGCGGCGGCAGAACGCAATCGGCTTCGGTTCGATCAAATGATTCCATGCCCGAATTTTGGCATGGAACGACGACGGGCGTTAGTCCCCGGTCGCACGCCTATGCAACCGCCTCGACTGTGACTGGAACTCCCCTCCTCAACGAATTGTGGACCATACATCGCGCCTTGGCCTCAGCAATCACGGGCTGCGGGTCGGAACCGTCTGATGTCTCGCATGACACCGTCACCGTCGCAGCTTTGGTAAAAGACAGATCGCTTTCCAATTCAACACGCACGGAGATCGAGATTTTTGTCAACTCGACACCCATCTCGGCTGCAACAAAATGCAGGTCGTTACAGAAACATCCGCCGATCGCCAATCCCAGCAGTTGCGCGCCATTGAAACCGAGCCCCTGCCCGCCGGCCCGGCCCTGCGGACGATCGACGACGATAGTGTGACCGCCGGCCCAGCCCAACGCCGCCCGCGTGCCTTCGACGTTGCGCAATTCAACCGTTACGGACACCATGGCCGATCTCCTCGTTCGGCGGGAAGGCGAATGATTACGTGATCAACGCAGCGACGGAGCCAAGAGGCCAGCCCCTTTTGTGGTCGCCCCCGCAGCCTTTTCAGGGGTTGGCGACTCCTGCCGAGCCGGCGCCTTGCCGTCCCACAGTGGCAGTCCGAGGGATTCCGATACGGTGGGATCGGCCGTAAAGACCGGATGACCGCGCTCCATCAGCCGCAGTAGAATTTCCCTGTCTCTTTGAATATGCAGCCGAGCCAGATTTACCTGATTGTAGATGTGTCCACCGGAATCCGGGTTGATGCCGGTAATAATCACCGCGGTGGCGCCGTTATAGAGCGCGAAGAGCACGGCATTGATGCCGTTCGAGCATTTGTCGCCCGCACCCAGTTCGCTGCATTTTACACCGCCAACCCGGTCGAGAAGTGCCATGCGCTTATAGCGATCGACAATTTCAAGATCGTCGTATCGATAGTTGAAGGCTCTCAGCCCATTCTCCAGCCGCTCGCGGCCCTTTCGCCAGAGCAGAACGTAGAGCTTCTTCGTTCGCTCGCCATTGAGAACGCGGCGCACTTCGACGGCGTTCGTATTCGTTCCCTCGATCTGGTTGAATTGAACGAACGTGACATCCGGCTGTTCGATGCCCCATGCCTTCGTCACGACCTGAGAGCCGTTGATCGTGATGACCTTGAATGTCCCGTCAAAACCAGCGGGTTTGTGCGACGCCGGCGCCGAGCCGACCACGAGAACGGGGCCGGAAAACCTCTCGGCGAGCGTGGGGGGCGTCGGCCGGGAAAGCCAATACTTTACGCTTCGATAGATGTGTCTTTTAACATCCGTAAATGTAGCAGCCATGTCTCGCCTTGGATTTCTTGAAGGCGTCCACCCGAACATAGTTGAGCCGACAACAACTGATTCAACGATATCGGTCGTTGAATCGCGCCTCAGCTTACTATCGCTGCTTGGTGCTATTTTAGGAAAATAAAGAAATTTTACACACTCTAATCTTAGGTGAGCTGCATATTATCCCGCATGCTCTGTGCTTAGCGTCCGCCTTACCGCGTCGCGCCATCCCTTCAGCTTCACCGTTCGCGTCTTCTCGTCCATGTCCGGCTCGAAGCGTCGGTCACGTGCCCAGGCCTTGGCAAAACTCTTGCGGTCCGGCCAGACCCCGGCGCGGCTGCCGGCAAGCCAGGCGGCGCCGAGCGCGGTGGTTTCCAGGATGAAGGGACGGTCGACCGGCGCGTCGAGCAGATCGGCGAGCCGCTGCATCGTCCAGTCGGAAGCGACCATGCCGCCATCGACGCGCAGCACTGTCTCCCGGCCGCTGCCATTCTTCCAATCCTTGTGCATGGCATCCAGCAGGTCGCGCGACTGATAGCAGACCGCCTCCAGCGCGGCGCGGACGATTTCCGCGGGGCCGGTATTGCGCGTCAGCCCGAAAATCGCGCCGCGCGCATCCGGATCCCAATGCGGTGCGCCGAGGCCGGTGAAGGCCGGCACGAGATAGATCTCCTGCATCGGATCGGCCTTTTCCGCCATCCCGTCGGAATCGGCGGCGCGCTTGATCGCCTTCAGCCCGTCGCGCAGCCACTGCACGGCCGCTCCGGCGATGAAGATCGAGCCTTCCAGCGCGTAGGTCGTCTCGCCATTCAGCCGGTAGGCGATGGTGGTCAGCAGGCGGTTTTTGGAGCGCACCATGTCCGTGCCGGTGTTCAGCAGTGCGAAGCAGCCAGTGCCGTAGGTGGATTTCATCATACCGCGCTCGAAGCAAGCCTGGCCGATGGTGGCCGCCTGCTGATCGCCGGCAACGCCAAGGATGGGGATTGCCGCCCCGAAGATAGACTCATCGGCAATGCCGAAATCAGCGGCGCAGTCCTTCACCTCCGGCAGCATCGCGGCGGGAACGCGCAGGATATCGAGCAGATCCTCGTCCCACGCATTGTTACCGATATTGTACATCAGCGTCCTAGAAGCGTTGGTCGCATCGGTGACGAAACTCTTGCCGCCGGTCAAACGCCAGATCAGGAAGGTGTCGACGGTGCCGAAGCAAAGCTCGCCCTTGGCGGCGCGCGCACGAGCACCCTTCACGTTGGCCAGCAGCCAGGACAACTTCGTGCCGGAGAAATAGGGATCGAGCAAAAGACCGGTATGGCGAGTGAAGAGCTTTTCCAGGTCTTGCCGCTTCAGTTTCTCGCAATAGCTCGCTGTGCGGCGGTCTTGCCAGACAATGGCATTATGGATCGGCTTGCCGGTTTTTCGATCCCACACCACGACCGTTTCGCGCTGATTGGTGATACCGAGAGCGGCGATGTCCTTCGCAGTGATGCCGGCGGCCTTGATAGCCTTATTGACGGTCGAAACGACGGAAGTCCAGATTTCCTCCGGATCATGCTCGACCCAGCCGGGCTTCGGGTAGTGCTGCGCGAACTCCTGCTGCCCGGCGCCGGCGATTTTCATGTCACCGTCGAAAACGATCGCCCGCGTCGACGTCGTACCCTGGTCGATCGCCAAGACATAACCGCTCATGCATTCCTCCCGATTGTTCCTGTCCCAAATCAACAGATACGGCACCAAAACGAATGTGAAAAGAAAGCAAAACGAAATTTTATGCCGAAAACGCTTCATTCCTCCTCGCGAATATATGAAGCGAACTGTCGCAAAAGAGTCTTGCAGCGGTGCGATTGCCATATCCGACGGTTTGGGACTAACCTCAAGCCGCTATTGCGCTGCAACAAGACGCGCCGTTCAAGGAGAAGATCATGGCAAGAACAGTCGTTGTCACCGGTTCTACAAGCGGTATCGGCCTCGCCATCGCGACCGCCTTCGCCGCCAAGGGTGAAAACATCGTCCTCAACGGCTTCGGCAAGCCCGAAGAGATCGACGCCATCAGGAACACGCTCGAAGCGTCTGGTGGCGGCAAGGTGATCTACCATCCAGCGGACATGACCAAGCCCGCAGAGATCGCTGACCTGATCGCGACCGCCAATTCAACCTTCGGCAGCGTCGACGTCCTCGTCAATAACGCCGGCATCCAGCATGTCGAGAAGATCGAAGACTTCCCGATCGAGAAGTGGGACCAGATCATCGCCATCAATCTGTCCAGCTCGTTTCACACGATCCGCGCCGCTATTCCGCTGATGAAGGCGAAGAAATACGGCCGCATCATCAACATCGCCTCGGCCCACGCCCTCGTTGCCTCGCCCTTCAAATCCGCCTATGTGGCCGCAAAACATGGTATTATGGGTTTGACTAAAACGGCAGCGCTCGAGCTTGCCGAATTCGGCGTTACCGTCAACGCTATTTGTCCCGGCTATGTCCTGACCCCTCTCGTCGAAGCGCAGATCCCGGATACGGCCAAGGCGCGCGGCATGACTGAAGAGCAAGTTAAG
The DNA here is from genome assembly GCF_003627755.1 of Rhizobium jaguaris. NCBI lineage: Bacteria > Pseudomonadati > Pseudomonadota > Alphaproteobacteria > Hyphomicrobiales > Rhizobiaceae > Martinezella > Martinezella jaguaris. The sequence goes on from NZ_CP032694.1 coordinate 2,960,701, forward strand.
AACGAGGTCATCCTCAAGGCGCAGCCCACGCATGAATTCGTCAAGGCCGAGGAAATCGCAGCATTGTCGATCTATCTTGCCAGCGACGATGCACGCCAGGTCACCGGCACACACGTCTCGATTGACGGTGGCTGGACTGCGGAATAACCATAGACGGTTAGGGCCGGATTCGTGTGAGCATGACCGGCCCCGACCAACAGATGATAAACGGGAACGACATGAACGACAGCATCCGCTTTATCCTCAACGGCGAGGATATCACGTTATCGAGTCTGCGCCCGACCGAGACGCTCCTCGATTTCCTGCGGCTCAACCGGCGTTTGACGGGTACGAAGGAGGGATGCGCGGAAGGCGATTGCGGCGCCTGCACCGTTCTGATCGGCCGCCTGATCGATGGCGGATTGCATTACGAATCGGTCAATGCCTGCATCCGTTTTGTCGGCTCGCTGCATGCCACCCATGTCGTTACCGTCGAACATCTGGCCGCCAAGGACGGGACGCTGCACCCGGTGCAGCAGGCCATGGTCGACTGTCATGGCTCGCAGTGCGGTTTCTGTACGCCGGGCTTCGTCATGTCGCTCTACGGCCTGTGGCTTACGACCGAAAAGCCGAGCCGGGCGCAGATCGAAAAATCGCTGCAGGGCAATCTCTGTCGCTGCACTGGCTATGAGCCGATCGTCAAGGCAGCCGAACAGATAAGCCGGACGCGTCCGAGCGCTCTGTTCGATCCTCTTGAAAAGACCAGAGCCGACATCATCGCCCGCCTCTGGGCCATGCAGGGCAGCGATACCATCAGCGTGACTTCCGGCGAGGATCGCCTGATCGTGCCGGGCTCTGTTGCAGCGCTTGCGCAAGTGATGGCCGACGAACCCAAAGCGACGGTCGTTGCCGGCTCCACCGATGTCGGCCTGTGGGTGACCAAGCAGATGCGCAAGCTCGACCCGGTCGTCTTCATCAACCATCTGACCGACTTGCAAAAGATTGTCGTGGACGACAACGGCCTGACCATCGGCGCCGGCGTCACCTACAGCCAAGCCTTCGCCGCTATGGCCGAAAAGATCCCCACGATCGCAAGCCTCATCAACCGCATCGGCGGCGAACAGGTGCGCAATATGGGCACGATTGGCGGCAACATAGCCAATGGATCGCCCATTGGTGACACGCCGCCGCCGCTGATCGCGCTCGGCGCCGCCGTCAAGCTGCGTTCCGTGACCGGCGCCCGCACCTTGCCGCTGGAGGACTTCTTCATCGACTACGGCAAGCAGGATCGCAATCCCGGCGAATTCGTTGAAAGCGTTTTCGTGCCTTACCCGGCCGAAGGTGCCCATTTCGCCGTCTACAAAATTTCCAAACGTCGCGACGAGGATATTTCGGCGCTCTGCGGCGCTTTCCATCTGGTGTTGGATGCGGCCGGCAACGTCGCCGACATTCGCATTGCCTTCGGCGGCATGGCCGGCACGCCGAAGCGCGCTCGCACGGTCGAAGCCGAACTGATCGGCAAGCCCTGGACCGAGACGACGGTCGAAGCCGCCCGCGCCGCCTTCGATGCCGATTACACGCCGCTCACCGACTGGCGCGCCACCGCCGAATACCGGCAGTTGACCGCTAAGAACCTGCTTATCCGCTTCTATCTGGAGACGGCCGGCGCGCCGCAGGAATTGAAGCGCTTTGCGACGGTGGAGGCTTGAACCATGGATAAATCCACCTTCGAAGAACGCAAGGTTATCAACGGCTCGATGCATGGTGCGCTGAAGCACGACTCGGCGCACAAACACGTAACTGGCGCAGCCGACTACATCGACGATCTGCCGGAACCCGCTGGCCTGTTGCATGGCGCACTCGGCCTTTCCGACCGCGCCCATGCCGAAATCGCTGATATCGATCTCACCGCCGTGAAAGCCCATCCGGGCGTCGTCTGGGTATTCACCGCCAAAGATATCCCGGGCGCCAACGACACCAGTTCCAACGGCATGCACGACGAGCCGCTGCTCGCCGACACCAAGGTCGAGTTCCACGGTCAGCCGATCTTCGCCGTTATCGCCGAAACCCGCGAAGCGGCTCGCCAGGCCGCAAGGCTCGCCAAGATCGACTATCGCGATCTTCCGCATTGGAGCGACATCGATGGCGCGCTCGCCAACGGCGCGCCGCTGGTCTACGAGCCGATGACGCTGAAGCGCGGCGAGCCGGAAACTGAGATGGCCAATGCCAAGCACCGCATCAAGGCGCAGATGCGCATCGGCGGCCAAGAGCATTTCTATCTCGAAAGCCACATCGCCATGGCGATCCCCGGCGAAGACGACGAAGTTGCCGTCTGGTCGTCCACCCAGCATCCGAGCGAAATCCAGCATATCGTCGGCCACGTCCTGAACATCCCGTCCAACGCCGTCACCGTCAATGTGCGCCGCATGGGCGGCGGCTTCGGCGGCAAGGAGACACAGGGCAACCAATTTGCGGCGCTCGCCGCCGTCGCTGCCAAGAAGCTTCGCCACGCCATCAAATTCCGTCCCGACCGCGACGAGGACATGGCCGCCACCGGCAAGCGCCACGACTTCCTGGTCGATTACGAGATCGGCTTCGACGATGATGGCCGCATCCACGCCGTCGATGCCACCTATGCCGCCCGCTGTGGCTTCTCCTCCGACCTCTCCGGCCCGGTCACGGACCGCGCATTGTTCCATGCGGATTCGAGCTATTACTACCCGCATGTGCATCTCGTCTCGAAACCGTTGAAGACGCACACGGTTTCCAACACCGCATTCCGCGGTTTCGGTGGCCCCCAAGGCATGGTCGGCGGCGAGCGCTTCATCGAGGAGATCGCCTATGCGCTCGGCAAGGACCCATTGGAGATTCGCCGCGCCAATTTCTACGGCCAGCCGGGCTCCGATCGGACGCTGACGCCCTATCATCAGGAGGTGGAGGACAACATCATCCACCGTATCGTCGATGAATTGGAAGAGTCCTCCGACTACCAGGCGCGGCGTAACGCCATTATCGAGTTCAACCGCTCCAGCCGCTTCATCCGCAAGGGCATTGCGCTCACACCGGTGAAATTCGGCATCTCTTTCACCATGACCGCCTTCAACCAGGCGGGCGCGCTGGTGCATATCTATCAGGACGGCTCGATCCACCTCAACCATGGTGGCACCGAGATGGGTCAGGGCCTCTACACCAAGGTGGCGCAGGTCCTGGCCGACAGTTTCCAGGTGGATATCGACCGCGTGAAGATCACGGCCACGACCACGGGCAAGGTGCCTAACACCTCGGCGACCGCGGCCTCCTCCGGCTCCGACCTTAACGGTATGGCTACCTTCGATGCCGCTCGCCAGATCAAGGAACGGCTCGTCGCCTTCGCTGTCGAGAAATGGGGCGTCGCTGCCGAAGAGGTGCAATTTTTGCCGAACCGGGTGCGCGTCGGCGACATGGAAATTCCCTTCCCGGATTTCATCAAGCAAGCTTATTTTGCCCGCGTGCAGCTTTCCGCTGCCGGCTTCTACAAGACGCCGAAAATCCATTGGGACCGCAAGGCCGGCCGCGGCACGCCATTCTACTATTTCTCCTATGGCGCCGCCTGCTCCGAAGTCTCGATCGATACGTTGACCGGCGAATATCTGATCGACCGCACTGATATCCTTCACGATGTCGGCCGTTCGCTGAACCCGGCCATCGATATCGGTCAGGTCGAAGGCGCCTTCGTGCAGGGAATGGGCTGGCTGACGACCGAAGAACTCTGGTGGGACAATAAAGGGCGGCTGCGCACGCATGCGCCGTCGACCTACAAGATCCCGCTCGCCTCCGACCGGCCGAAGATCTTCAACGTCCGCCTCGCCGAATGGTCCGAAAATGCCGAGGCCACCATCGGCCGCTCCAAGGCCGTGGGCGAGCCGCCCTTCATGCTCAGCATCTCGGTGCTCGAAGCCTTGTCCATGGCGGTCGCGAGCGTCGCGGACTATCGCATCTGCCCACGTCTGGACGCGCCAGCAACGCCGGAACGGGTGCTAATGGCGGTCGAGCGGCTGAAGGGGATGTGACCATGGCGATCCGCGAAGTGCTTTCCGGTGTCATACCCAGGAGCGACTTCCGCGCATTTCTCGCGACACACCCCTCCTCCATCCTCATCGAGATCATCGGAACACAGGGCTCGACGCCACGCGAGGCCGGGACCTTCATGCTCGTTTCCGAACATACCACCTGGGGCACGATCGGCGGCGGACAGTTCGAATTCCTGGCGATCCAGAACGCCCGTGATTTACTGACCGGCGGTGGCGTCGAAGCGATGGACATCCCGCTCGGGCCGGAGATCGGCCAATGCTGCGGCGGCCGCACGCAACTGCGCTTTCGGAAGATGACGACACAATTGCGGAAAGAGCTCGAAGCCAAACGGGCGAGCGAAGCGGAACATCGACCGGAAGCCTATCTCTTCGGCGCGGGACATGTCGGACATGCATTGGCCGCTGCACTCGCACCTCTGCCGCTTTCCGTGACGGTAGTCGAGACCCGCAAGGAGGAATTGGCAAACCTGCCGGCGGAGATGAAGACGGTGCTTTCGCCAATGCCGGAAGCGCTGGTAAGGGATATGCCGGCAGGCTCGGCAATCATCATCCTGACCCATGATCACGCCTTGGATTTCCTGATCGCCAAGGAAGCCCTCGCCCGCACCGACCTTGCCTATGTCGGCATGATCGGCTCGGCGACCAAGCGCGCCACTTTCTCCCGCTGGCTCGTGCGGGAGGGCGGCGACAAGGCCTCGCTTGAACGGCTGACGCTGCCGATCGGCGGCGCGGCGGTGAGGGACAAGCGCCCCGAGGTCATCGCCGCCATGACGGCCGCCGAATTGCTAACGGCTTTCGCCGCCTACCGCATCCGATCATCCTCGTAACGCGGCTCACGCCCGTCGAGAAATCCGAGATCGCGCTTGAACCGATCGGGCATCTCATCGAGATGCAGGCGGGGCGAAGGTTCCGTGCGTCCTGTGAAGACGTGCGCCAATGTCTCCAACAGGCGGGCCAAGACAGGCGGTCTGGCCGCGTTCATCTGCTCGATGGTAGCACAGCTATTCATGACAATACCTCAATCCAATCGGTGATATGGATTGCAGTTTGCCGCTGAAAATGCTGAAATTCCAATCGAACTATCATCTGCATACATAAAGAGAACTTATCTATGAAGCTCTCGAAACAGTTTCCGCTGAATGCGCTGCGCGTCTTCGAGGCCGCCGCCCGGCACGGCAGTTTCACCCGCGCCGGCGAGGAACTCGGCATGACGCAGACGGCCGTCAGCTATCAGATCAAGCTTCTTGAGGAGAATGTCGGCGAGCCGTTATTCCTGCGGCGTCCGCGTCAGATCGCGCTGACCGAGGTCGGCGAACGGCTGGCGCCGAAGGTCAGCGAAGCCTTCAGCATGCTGCATGAGGCGATGGCTTCGGTCAGCGACGACGCCGAAACCACGCTCCTCATTCACTCAACGCCGACCTTCGCATCGCAATGGCTTGCACGCCACCTCGGATCATTTCAGCTACAGCATCCGAATGTCGCGGTGCGGCTCGCTACCTCAGACGCGCTCATCGACTTCTCTCGCGAGCCGTCCGACATCGCCATTCGCAATGGGCGCGGCACTTGGCCCGGGCTGCGCGCGCATCTGTTGATGAAAATGAACTTCACGCCCATGCTCAGCCCTGCGCTCGCAGCCAGTATCGGCGGCGTCCATACGCCGGCTGATCTCCTCAAACTTCGGATCATCGATGCCGGCGACCCCTGGTGGGCACAATGGTTCGAAGCGGCTGGAGTTCCGGATCCCGGCCTGCAGGGCCGACCGAGAAGCAGGCTTGGGGCACAATCCTTCGAGGCAAGCGCAGCCATCGCCGGACAGGGCGTCGCTGTCCTAACCCCCGAATTCTATGCCGACGACCTAGCCGCCGGCCGGCTTATCCAGCCCTTCGATATCCTCTGTAACGATGGCACGAACTATTGGCTTGCCTACCCCGAAAACAGACGTCACACACCGAGAATTCGTGCCTTTAGAAACTGGATTCTCGGCGAGTTCGGCATGCCCTTGGAGTGAGCGCCGCTCAATAAGCCATATCCGGTGCATAGAAGCAGCGCGGCGTGTTCTCGTCCGGGAACAGACAGAGGTGATAGGCTCCGTCGGGCGAACGCATCGTCTTGCGCTGTGGCAGGTTGAAGATATGGGCATGTGTCACATAGCGATGATCGCCGGGATAGAGCTCAATCCGATAGCCGCCCGGCACAACGGTAACCGTGCGCGAGGGGATCATCTCGCAATCGCCCGTCTTGCTGTCGCCGTTGCAACAATAAGGATCGTAGGACCAGCCGGAGGGCGCATCATGCGCCATGGCAGAGGTTGCAAGAAGGAATAGTGCAAACGCCAGTATACCACGCATGGGCAAATCTCCGACGATACGGCACACCGCGGGCTTTGTGGCCCACCTATCACCGACGACACCGAAAAAAAGCGTCGAAATTTTGATCTATGTCGAAGTTGGCGCTCGGCAAGAGCGGCAGTATATCGGTCACGGAAGTGTGTGATCCCGGCACGAAAAGCACTTCCCCAATCAAACTCCCCTTCCCTCTGCGTCCAACATTTTGCAAGGTGTCGAGTCGGAGGAAGAAAAAGGGGAACTGAATGTATGAATATGCCATTGCGTGGGAATGGCTGGCTTTTGCTGCCCGCTGGTTCCACGTCGTAACTGCGATTGCCTGGATCGGTTCGTCTTTCTATTTCATCGCGCTCGATCTCGGGCTGGTGAAGCGTCCGCATCTCCCGCCCGGCGCCTATGGCGAGGAATGGCAGGTGCATGGCGGCGGTTTCTACCACATCCAGAAATATCTCGTGGCTCCCGCCCAGATGCCCGAGCATCTGACCTGGTTCAAATATGAGAGCTATTTCACCTGGCTCTCCGGCTTCCTGATGCTCTGCATCGTCTATTACGGCGGCGCCAATCTCTTCCTCATCGACCGGCACGTGCTCGACGTCAGCGTTCCCGTCGCCATCCTGATTTCGCTCGCGTCCCTGGCCGGCGGCTGGATCGTCTACGACCTGCTCTGCAAGTCGCCCCTCGGCAACAATACCTGGGGACTGATGGCGGTGCTTTATGTTGTCCTCGTCTTCATGGCCTGGGGTTATACGCATCTGTTCACTGGCCGCGCCGCCTTCCTGCATCTCGGCGCCTTCACGGCGACGATCATGTCGGCCAATGTCTTCATGATCATCATTCCCAACCAGAAGATCGTTGTCGCCGACCTGATTGCCGGACGCACGCCGGACCCGGAATATGGCCGCATCGCCAAGCAGCGTTCGTTGCACAACAACTATCTGACGCTGCCCGTCATCTTCTTCATGCTGTCGAACCACTATCCGCTGGCCTTCGGTACCACCTACAACTGGATCATCGCGGCGCTGGTGTTTTTGATGGGTGTCACCATCCGCCACTGGTTCAACACGATCCATGCCCGTAAGGGCCGGCCGACCTGGACCTGGATCGTCACCGTTATCCTCTTCATTCTGATCATATGGCTTTCGACAGTGCCGAAGGTGCTTACCGGCGAGAAGGAAGCCAACGCTATCGCACCCGCATTCCAGCAGTTCGCGGCTGATGCGCACTTTCCGGCGGTGAAGCAGATGATCTCGACGCGCTGTTCGATGTGCCATGCCGCCGAGCCGGCTTTTGAAGGCATTGCCCGCGCGCCGAAGGAAGTGATGCTGGAAAACGACGCAGAAATCGCTATGCATGCCCGCGAGATCTATATTCAGGCCGGCCGCAGCCATGCCATGCCTCCCGGCAACGTCACCGACGTGACGCCGGAGGAACGCAAGCTGCTGGTCGCCTGGTTCGAAAGCTCCGTCGGAGAAAAAGACCAATGACAACCCTTTTGCGCGGCCGCCTGCTCTCCTTCAAGCGCGCGCCGCAGAGCCTGAGCGATACGGACAGCTATTCGTATGAGAACGATGGCGGCCTGCTGATCGAAAATGGCATCATTGCCGCCATCGGCCCCTATGCGGAGGTGAAGGCGAAAGCGCCCGCGCATGTTGCCGAAGCTGACCACCGGCCGAACCTGATCTTGCCGGGCTTCATCGACATGCATTTGCATTTCCCGCAGATGCAGGTGATCGCCTCCTATGCCGCCAACCTGCTGGAATGGCTGAACACCTATACCTTCCCCGAGGAATGCCGCTTCGTCGAAAGCACCCATGCTCAGCGCATCGCCACCCACTTCTACGACGAGTTGGTCCGCCACGGCACGACGACCGCAGTCGCCTATTGCTCGGTGCACAAGACCTCCGCCGACGCCTTCTTTTCCGAAGCCATGCACCGCAACATGCGTATGGTCGGCGGCAAGGTGATGATGGACCGCAACGCACCGCAGGGCCTGCTCGACACACCGCAAATGGGCTATGACGAGACGCGCCAGGTGATCGCCGATTGGCACGGCAAGGGGCGCAATCATGTCGCCATCACTCCACGCTTCGCCATTACCTCGACTCCGGAGCAGATGGAGGCTGCAGCAGCCCTTGCTCGCGAATTCCCGGATCTGCACATCCAGACGCATCTCTCCGAAAACCACGACGAGATCAAGTTCACCTGCGAGCTCTATCCGGATGCGATCGACTACACCGATATCTACGCGCATTACGGCCTGCTCGGACGCAAGAGCCTGTTCGGCCACGCGATCCATCTTTCCGAACGCGAAGCAGACGCCATGAGCGAGGCCGGCGCGATCGCCGTCCACTGCCCAACCTCCAACCTTTTCCTCGGTTCGGGCCTCTTTCCGCTGAAGGCTCTTGCACGCCGCGAAAAGCCCGTTCGCATCGGCGTGGCCACCGATATCGGCGGCGGTTCCAGCTATTCGATGCTGCGCACGATGGACGAGGCCTACAAGATCCAGCAGCTGCTCGGCGAGCGTCTGAACCCGCTGGAAAGCTACTACTACATGACCCTTGGCAATGCCGAGGCCCTGTCGCTGGCCGATAAGATCGGCACCCTCGATCCCGGCACCGACGCCGACCTCGTGATCCTCAACGCCTCGGCAACGCCGGCCATGGCACTGAAGATGGAAGTGGTGAAGAGCCTCGCCGAGGAACTGTTCCTCTTGCAGACCATGGGGGATGATCGGGCGATCGTGGAGACCTATGTGGCGGGCGAGCCGGCCAAGAGTGTTCTTGGCCAGCACTGAGTGGGTCTCAAACGACCGGCACCGTACCCCCGTCGATCGTATACTCCGCTCCATGGATGGCCGCCGCGCGGCCCGAGGCGAGGAACGCCACCAACTCGGCGACCTCTTCGGGAAAGGCGGGGCGGCCGATGGGGATGCCGCCGAGTGCGTCCATGATGCTTTGGCGGGCTACGGCTTCGTCGATGCCGCCGTGTTCGGCGATGCGGCTCACCATGTGTTCTGCAGCCTCCGTCATGATCCAGCCAGGCGCGACGGATGTGACCCGTATGCCCTTCGGCCCGACCTCCTTGGAAAGGACCTTGCTATAGGTCGTCAGCGCGGCCTTGGCCGCAGCATAGGCGATGGTCGATTCATGCAACGGCAGACGGCGCTGGATCGACGAGATATGGATGACGACGCCGGCGCGGCGTTCAATCATCTGCGGCAGCAAAGCGCGATCCAGGCCAACGGCGGCCATGAGATTGAGGTTCAGCTCCTGTTGCCACAAGACATCGTCGATCACCGCAAAACCGCCACCAGGCGTCGCGGAACCGCCGAGATTGTGGACGATGACATCGACGGCGCCGAACCTGCCCAGAACTGCGTTCGCCACTTGGGCAACACCTTCTGCTGTCACAAGATCGGCCTGAACGAAGAGCGCGGGCGAAAGATCCTCCGGCAACGGCGAACGAGCGGCCGTCGCAACCGTTGCGCCAGCCGCCATCAGCCGGCGGACAATGGCAGCACCCGCCCCCTTGGTGCCACCCGACACAAGCACGTGTTTGCCGGAAAATTCATTGGGATCGATCGAAAACGTCTGCACAAAGGTCATAGACCGATCTCCAGGCGGATGATCTCGCCGTCCGCTCCGAGCGTAAAGTCGTAGTGCAATACGATCGGACTACCGGGGAAAGTACCGGCGACTTGCGCGGATACCCGCAGCGCTTGACCTATTGCATCGACACCCTGAATGTCGGCCGTGATGCCGTATTTTCCGGTCGTCTTCACGATCCAGCTGCGAATGGCGGCATGGCCGCGCATCTCTTCGCCTTCGTCGTGCACGAATGCATCCTCGCCAAACTGCGCGAGCATTCCGGCGACATCACGTTTGTTTACTGCAGCGAAATAGGCTGCCAGTTTTTCGGGCAGTGATATTGTCATATCTCGAATCCTTCTGTTGTATCAGGGAAACGGAGGCGCCACCGTGTCCAGGCATAGGTGGCGGAGGACAATCGAAATGGCAAGAACGCACGAAAAAGTAGGGTACTTACCTGAAAGTCAGTATGAGGCCTTCTCGACGCCTTCCTCGGCGGCCGTCGGTGTTGAAAACGTGCTGCGAATTCTCGAGGGCCGCTGGAAGTTGGTGATCCTCTTCCATCTGTTCGGCGGCAAGCTGCTGCGCTTTTCGGAACTGGAAAAGGCGATCCCGGCTGTGTCGCAAAAGATGCTGATCCAGCAGCTTCGGCAGATGGAGGCCGACGGTATCGTCCGGCGGATCGTCCATCATCAAGTGCCACCCAAGGTCGAATATGGCCTGACCGGCTGGGGTCAGGCATTGTGCCCAGCGCTCGACGCGCTCCTTAAATGGGCTGCTTCCAAAGAAGCTGCCGAAGCCGCTTCCCCACCCAAGGAGGGTTCGGTCTGAGCCGAATTCCTCGTCACATCTTCGTCAAAATCATGCTATTGGCGAATGTCTCATTTAAATTCAAAGGCATACTGCCATGACCGAGCCGCTTACCATTGCCGAACTGAAGAAGCTCGCCAAACGGCGCGTGCCGAAGATGTTCTTCCAATATGCCGATTCCGGCTCGTGGACCGAGTCCACCTATAATGCGAACGAAGCGGATTTCAAAAAGATCAAGCTGCGCCAGCGCGTCCTCGTCGATATGGCCAACCGCTCTCTGGAAACGCGCATGGTCGGCCAGACGGTGTCGATGCCGGTGGCGCTGGCTCCGACCGGGCTGACCGGCATGCAGCATGCCGACGGTGAAATGCTGGCGGCGCGCGCGGCGGAGGAGTTCGGCATTCCGTTCACGCTGTCGACCATGAGCATCTGCTCGATCGAGGACGTTGCCTCGGTGACGAAAAAACCCTTCTGGTTCCAGCTTTATGTCATGAAGGACCGCGACTTCGTGATAGACCTGATCAATCGCGCAAAAGCCGCGAAGTGTTCAGCCTTGGTGCTGACAGCCGACCTGCAGATCCTTGGCCAGCGGCACAACGATCTGCGCAACGGCCTGACGGCGCCGCCGAAACTCATTCCGAAGCATATGTGGCAGGTGGCGACGCGGCCGCGCTGGTGCCTGGACATGATGCGAACCAAGCGGCATTCCTTCGGCAATGTCATCGGTCATGCCAAGAACGTTACCAGCCTGGCGTCGCTGGCGGGTTGGACCCATGAGCAATTCGATCCCAAGCTTTCATGGAGCGATGTCGGCTGGATCAAGGAGCGCTGGGGCGGGCCGCTGATCATCAAGGGCATCCTCGATGTCGAGGACGCCAAAGCCGCCGTCGATACCGGCGCGGACGCGATCATCGTTTCCAACCATGGCGGCCGGCAGCTAGACGGCGCCCCCTCCTCCATCAGCGTGCTGCCGAAAATCGTCGACGCTGTCGGCGACAAGATCGAGGTGCATGTCGACGGAGGTATCCGCTCCGGCCAGGATGTATTGAAGGCCGTGGCGCTTGGCGCCAAAGGCACCTTCATCGGCCGCCCCTTCCTCTACGGCCTCGGCGCCATGGGCAAGGAAGGCGTCACGCTCGCGCTTGAGATCATCCGCAGGGAGCTGGACATCTCCATGGCGCTGTGCGGCAAGCGGGATATCAAGACCGTGAATCGGGAGATTATCGCCGAGGTTTAGCGCAGCCACCCTGTCGCCAAACCGCTCGCCCAATCGGCGCGGCCGGCACGCCCAGCTAACGCCGCCATCGCTCGATGATCGTAGGCCACCTGCCGGAATGCCGGCAGCCATATGCCGTCCACCTTTTCCAGAATGACATAGGAGGCGAAGGGATGGCCGGCCTCGACCTTGTGATAATGGGGCAAATCGTCATCGTAGGCGGGGCAGCCGACGCTGCCGGGGTTGACGATCAGGCGCCCATCACCGAGGCGAACCATACGCGGGATGTGACTATGGCCGCATAACAACAGCGGAAAATCGATTCCGGTGGCCAGCGCCTCTATCTCTTCGATCGGCTTCAGATAAATGTGGCCTTGCGGCGAGACGGCTTCGAGCCAATAGGTATGATCGTCCTTGGGCGTCGCGTGGCAAAGGTAGGCCTCGTCCCCATAGACGGTGCTGAAGGGTAAGGTCCTCAGCCAGTCGAAATGATGCACGGACAATTCCGCATGGGCGGCACTGTCCGAAGCATGCATCTCTTTCGGCACCTGTTCGATCAGATGCCGATCGTGGTTCCCGCGAACCGTCACCGCGTCGAGCGCAACCAGGATTTCGGCCGTCTCCCCCGCCGTTAGTGGCCCGCTAAAGCAGTCGCCGAGATTGACGATGTCGTCGATGCCTTGCGCCCGTATATCAGCCAGCACCGCCTCCAGCGCCAGATGATTGCCATGCACATCCGCAATCGCCGCAAAACGCAATTCTCAGCTCCCGCGATAGGTGGAATAGCCATAGGGCGAGAGCAGCAGCGGCACGTGGTAATGCGCCGTCGTATCGGCGATACCGAAACGGATCGGTACAAGATCCAGGAATGCTGGCTCGGGTAGCTTGACCCCGGTTGCACGCAGATAATCGCCGGCCCGGAAGAGTAATTCATAGATACCGGCAACAAAACTGTCGCCGACCAGCATCGGCCCACCGTCGACGCGTCCGTCCGAATTGGTCGTGACCGTCTTCAGATGCTGCCGCGTCTCGCCCTCGATCTTGAAGAGATCGATCACCAGGCCTTCGGCCGGTCTGCCAAGGGCAGTATCGAGCACATGGGTGGTCAGTCCGGTCATAGGGTCGGCGCTCCGATGATGAAGGGGGTGTCGAAGAAGAATTCCACCAGATTGTTGCCCGGCCCGTCGCGATCAACGACGAGAAAGTCGCTCGGCTGATCAAGGGTCATCAGCGGGTAGTGCCAGACATTGCGACGATAGTTCACACCTTGGTCACCTCGTGCCAAAAAAACCCGCGGCGTGCCTGGCCTGCCGTCCTCATCCTCCGAAACGATGACAAGAAACTGCCGATCGTTCAGCGGTACGAAACACTGGCTGCCGAGGGGATGGCGCTCCATCATCTCGACCGCGTATGGAAAGGCCCGCGGCTGGCCGCGAAACAGATTGATGATCACGCGCGCTTCGTCGCCCGCGGCCTCAGCGCTGGAAAGGGCATGAAACCGCTCCGTCGTACCGCCATTGATCAGCCTCACCGTCGCTGGGTCCGCTTCGATGACGTCGCCAAAGGGCGCGAACGCGGCCTTGGTAAGAGGGAAGATATCGAGAGTTCTGGTCATGGGCGTCACTCTCCTTCCGCTCGCCAGCGGCGGATGGATTCGAGCTGTGTGAGCAATTCCGGGATCACATGCCCGACCGTCGTCCAAACGTCCTCGACGTTTGCCGTGACGCCGTCGGCTAGCAGGAGCTCGCTCATGGCTTGCATCTCATTCCAACGTAGATCCGGATGGTCCGGGCCAAATTCCGGATATTCACGCAGCAATTGGGCTGCCGCCGCACCAATGGCACAGAGGCTATATGCGACGGCATATTGAGTACGATCATCGGCCAGGAACGATGCCCTGTCCATTCCTCGAACAAAAAGACGCGCTTCGGACGCGGCCCTCTGCATGTGATCCAGGTAATGGACAGGACCTCTACCGGTCATGTCCTAGGCCTTGTTCCCGAAAAGCCTAAGCCGCATGACGCCGCCGTCCGGATGCATGGCGAATCGCACATGCGTTACCGGGCCGATGGACGCCAAGACATCGGCGCCATATTCGTGGATGTGATCCATCTGCAGCTTCTGGCGCGGAAGGATCGGCTTCCAGTTCTCCGAGGCGGCGATCTCCGCATCGGTGAAGGTGTCGCCGTGACCGGGCAAATAAGCGCCAAGCAGTTCGCACGTATCCGGAAAATTGCCCTTGAAGAATGCGGTGTCGACGATAACGCGGTTGATGGTACCGGGATGACCTAGGCGGATGATCGTCCAGTCATGGCCGGGGCCACGCCGGCGCTTTGTTTCCCAGCCGTCGCCCATGTTGAGACCACGGCCCGGTCCGAGCATCTTGTCGGGGTGGCCATAATGCGCATCCGACCAGGCAAGCGCCTTGGCGCCGTTGAAGATATAGCCAAGGTCGACTTCTTCGGTGCCACCCACCTTCGACCAGTCGAAATAGGCCGCGCCGTAGACGCGTAGACGTGCAACACCGCCATCGGGATAGATGTGCATCCGAAGATGCGTCCAGACTTTTTCCTTATCGGCCACTTCGAAGAAATGATGTGCGCTGGAGCCGAGCGGCGATTTTACGAGGATCTCGGTCCAGGCGGTCGCGTCGGTCGGATCGCCATTTTCAACGAACGCGGCCTCGATCGAGCAATGCGGCGGGTAATTGCCCGTGAAATAGCTGGTATCGACATCAAACCCGAAGATGCGGCCCGGCATGGCGAGGCGGATGTCCGACCAGTCATGCCCCGGTACACGCTTGCGCCGGCTTTCCCAGCCGTCCATGTACTTGCCGTTGTCATCATAGAGATCCGGATCGAAGCTTGCCGGTACATCCTGCAGCATCCGATCCAGCGGCGCGAAGAACTCGTCGGTGGCGTAGAGCCCTTTGGCGCCGAGACGGGCGGAGGCAAGGTTAATGGCACCGAGCGCGAAGGACGGAAGGCTGGTATCGGCAGTGTCAGTCATTCAAGTCTCCGGAAGCATGGATTGCAGGCGTAGCATCGCGATCCTCTCCACCTGCGCCGTTGCGGTCGCAAATTCCGCGTCCCGGTCATTGCCGATCCGCGTTTCGAAGGCGGTGAGGATATCGTCTTTGCCGAGCCCCCTGACCGCAATAATAAAAGGAAAGCCGAATTTCGT
This sequence comes from Rhizobium jaguaris, assembly GCF_003627755.1. Lineage (NCBI taxonomy): Bacteria > Pseudomonadati > Pseudomonadota > Alphaproteobacteria > Hyphomicrobiales > Rhizobiaceae > Martinezella > Martinezella jaguaris. Next base: position 2,975,891 of record NZ_CP032694.1, read on the forward strand.
CACGTAAGCCGTGTTGAGCTCGGTGAAGCGAGCATGCTCAGCCGGTGTCAGCCGATCAAGTCCGGCGCCTGCCTGCTCTTTGCGGCTGTCCTCAGTGAGCTTGCCGGCAATGGCCAGCCGACCGGCGAGGTCGGGATGCGCCCGCAAAACGCCAAGCCGCTCGTCAGCACTGGCCCTGCGGAAAATCGCAACCAGAGCGCCATGTACGCCGACTGACGTCAACGGTTCGACAATGCCACCAGCGTCATAAGCTCGTTCGGCAATGAACGGAGAGTGCTCGAAGACGCCGCCGAAGCGGGTCACAAAATCGTCGCGCGATATCATTCAGGGCGCACCCACGGGAAGGTGATGCTGGTACCAGTGATTGGCGATATCGATGCGCGTAGGTATCCAGACCTTGTCGTGCTTCAGTACATAGTCGATAAAGCGCCTCAGCGCCGCCGCACGACCCGGCCGGCCGACCAGACGGCAATGCAGGCCGACAGACATCATCTTCGGGCTACCCTGCTTGCCCTCTTCATAGAGCGTGTCGAAGGCATCCTTGAGATAGGTGAAGAACTGATCACCGGAATTGAAGCCCTGCGGTGTGGCGAACCGCATGTCGTTGGTTTCAAGCGTATACGGAATGATCAGGAACGGCTTGCCCTCGAGGCCGTCGACCCAATAGGGCAGATCGTCGGCATAGGAATCCGACGAATAGAGGAAACCGCCCTCTTCCATCACCAGTCGCAACGTGTTGTCGGAAGGTTTTCCCTGATACATGCCGTAGGGACGCTCACCGGTCAGCTCGGCATGCAGGCGCACGGCTTCGAGGATGTGCTTGCGCTCCAGATCCTCGGAGAAGTCCTTGTATTCCAGCCAGCGATAGCCGTGGCTCGCGATCTCCCAGCCGGCTTCCTTCATGGCAGCGACCGCTTCGGGATTGCGCGCCATGGCAAGCGTCACGCCGTAGACGGTCGCCTGAACCTTGAGCTCGGAGAACATGCGCCACAATCGCCAGAAGCCGGCGCGCGAACCATATTCATAGATCGATTCCATGTTGAGATTGCGCTGGTTCGGCCAGGGTGCCGCACCGACGATTTCCGACAGCAGATTCTCGGAGGCGGGATCGCCGTCGAGCACGGAGCTTTCCCCGCCCTCTTCGTAATTGATCACAAACTGCACCGCGATGCGCGCATCGCCAGGCCATTTCGGATCCGGTGTATGGCGGCCATAGCCAACGAGATTGCGGGGATAGGTATCGGACATCAAAGCACCTTCTCAACTGCGTGAAGACGGTAGCATTCATGGCCGGAAAGTCGAGACGGAAAGTGCGAAACCCACTTTCCTTTCGCCTGCAAGCAGTTAGGCGATCTTGCGAGCGCTGACCTTGCCCATCGGATGAAGAGAGTGCACTCGGAACGGCCCGCCGCTGCCCTCTTCCACCATCAGTGCAATGTTCGACACCGGCACCGGCTCGGCAAGCGCCGGCTCGAAGAAATCGCGCAATACCCGCTCCATGCGTGGCAGGTCGGCGGGGCTCACCGTACCTGTCAGCATCATCTGGAAGCGAAATTCATCCATGACATGCGGATGGCCCCAGCGGTGCAGATTGGCGAACTGCGTAGCCGACAGATTGTCTGGGTCGCTGCGCTCGATTTCCGCTTCGGTCAGCGGTGCCCGATAGTGGTCGAAGGCCTGGACCAGCGACGCGGCCAGGAAATTCATTTGCTGACAGGGTTCCGACGGCACCAGTCCGAACGTCCCACCGAGGCGCGCGACTTCCATCCGCGGAATTTCGAATGGCGTCACCGTGCCGGAAAAACGCATGAGATCGCGCAGCAGCGTCGCCTCGGACATATCTTCGGCCAGGCGAAACGGTGCTTTCAACGTGCCGTTGAAGCCGTAGCGGCGCGGCACTGCGGTATGGAAGGCGATTTCATGAATGCCGAGCCCGCGAATGGCTGGCGGGTCGACCATCTCCCCGGAGTAGACATTGCGTCCCAGCCAATTTGCGGCCACCAGCGTCAGCGGATCGCTGGCAGACGGCGTGAAGCAAATGGCGTAGCGCATAAAATCTCCTCCAGAGCGCGATAAACCGGCCAACCCAACCGGCGGCCGATGGGCAAGGAGATAGGTGATTTGCGTGACAAATTGACGACCTGGACAGGTTTATATTCACGTTTTATGTGATGCTACCGTAATGTGGTTCGAAAGTGCGAAACCTCGGGGCAGCTTGAAAGAACAGGGAATTTCCAACGCCTCCCGAACCGCCGCTTCGGCCAAGCGATGCGCCAGACCGAAACTGACCTTGAATCCACCGGTCAGCGCGATGAGATGTGGATGGTCCGGATGCGCTCCCACCATGGGATCCCGATCGATCGCCTTTGGCCGCAAACCGGCCCAGCGTTCGACCACCTCGGCATCGGCCAACACCGGCGCCATCATCCGCGCAGCGGTAAGGAGATCGTCCAGTTGAGCATCGGTCGACAACGGATTGTCGAAACGGTTCTCGCTCGTGCTGCCGACCGCAACCAATCCGCCCTCATGCGGAACGATATAGAGCCCGTCACGGAAAATCACCGGCAAACCTGCATCGACATCCGCTTTCAACAACGCCGCCTGCCCCTTGACTGGCACGCCGAGGGGCGAATGACGACCGGGCGTCAACCCATCCAGCATCGGAAAGGAGCGATGGCCGGCTGAGAGGATGCAACGGCGGAAACGGATGACGCCTTCGCGGGTCACCGCAATGCCTCTGTCCGGCTCGACGCTCTGGACATCCAGTCCTTCTACAACTCGAACATGTTTCGCCTTGCTGAGATATTCGGCAAGAACCCTCACGACGGCGCGGGGCGCAACGCGAGCGGCGAGCGTGTCGAAAACAAATCCGCTTTCGCCGGCGACCGGATCAATCCAGTCCTCTGCCGGGGCAGCGTCGAGCACATGCCAATGAAATCGCCGCTCGCCGTGATGCCAATGCGTTTCGGCATCCTGCGAGTGGCCCAGCGCAATCTTGCGCAGATGCGGCTTCGGCAACGGCATCAGCCGGCCAGAACGGCGGTATCCGGCGGAAAGCCCGATTGCCGCTTCCAGCGCCGCGATCTCATGCTCCAGAGATACGAGTGCATCGAACTGAAACTGCTTCTTCTCGGACCACTTGTCCGGCATATGCGGCATCAGCGCACCAAGCAGGCCGCCGCTTGCCCCCTGCCCCAGCCGACCGGCATCGACGAGCAAGGCCTCGACGCCCAAGCGCTCCGCATGCACCGCCGCCCATAGGCCCATAATGCCGCCGCCAACGATCAGCAGTTCGACGGACGATTGACCGGCAAGCCCCGGAAGATTATCGGCTGTTCCCATGACAGATCCAGTTTCCGATCGGACGCCAGCAGCCGAGGCCAATGCGGGCCAAGCGCTTGAATGGCGCGATGGCGATATGCCTTATTCGACCGCCTTTGGCGACCATTTTTATTGCCAGACCGACGGCCGGCTGGAATGCGGCCATGTCTTCCTCGCCGGCAACGGTCTGCCCGCGCGCTGGAATGAACAACAGAGCTTCCTGATCGGCGAACTCGGCTTCGGCACCGGTCTGAATTTTTGCGAGACCTGGCGGCAATGGCGACAGCACCGCGCGCCGAATTCGCAACTGCATTTCATGTCTTTCGAGCTCTACCCGATGCGCGCCGAGGAGATCGATCGCGCGCTGTCGCACTGGCCTGAAATCGAAGCCGAACGACAGGCGCTTGTCGCCGTTTGGCCTAAAGAACCGCGAGACCTCGTTGCACTCGCACTCGACGCCCAGACGCGCCTCAGCGTCGTCTGCGGCCAGGCGATCGACGGCGTGAGCCAGGCAGCAACAGGCTTCGACGCCTGGTATCTAGACGGCTTCGCCCCTTCCCGGAACGCCGATATGTGGTCGCCGGAACTCATGCAGCGTCTCCACGACAAGACAGTTCCCGGCGGCACCTTCGCCACCTACGCCGCCGCTGGCTTCGTGCGCCGCAACCTGCAGACAGCGGGCTTCACGGTCGAACGACGCAAGGGGTTTGCGGGAAAACGCGAGATGCTCTGCGGAGTCAAACAGTTTTAATTTGTGGAACGCTCGGTCTGGAGCGCCGCATCGCCCAGCCAACGGCGAGCCTTGGCTTCCAGGAGCTCGGGGCTGATCGGCTTGGACATATAGTCGTCCATCCCCGCCTCCAGGCACATGTCGCGGTCGACATCGAGCGCATGGGCGGTGACCCCGACGATCGGCACGCGCCAGCCCTGCCCGGCATCTGCTTCCAACTGCCGGATCATACGCGTCGCCTGATGGCCGTTCATGATCGGCATGGAAACATCCATCATGATCAGCGATGGCCGAAGCTGCTGCCAGGCCTCCACGGCCTCCTGACCGTTCTGAACTACGAGGAAGCGCAGGCCCGTGACCTGCAAGATCTGTGTGAAGACGATCTGATTGACCTCGTTGTCTTCCGCGACGAGGATATCGATGGCGCTAACGGGCTTCGCAGCCAACCCGCGTTCGATGGTGTCGATAGCGGTCGCTGCTTCGGCTGCTACCGGTGACTGCGAAGAGGCTGTGGGTTCGTCGCTACTCACCCGCTGCCGCCGTGCCGTGCGCAAAACGTCGATGATGGTGCCGCGCAGCACATTGGCGCGCGTGGGTTTCATCAGATGCGCCTGGCCATTTAGCGCCGCAAATTCCTTGTCGCTGCCGGCGACGTCCATGGATGTCAGGAAGATCAGCGACACGCCTTCGAAGCGAGAATCGGCGCGAATGGCGCGCGCGACCTCACCGCCGTTCATGTCCGGCATGTGATAGTCCAGGATCACGGCATCGACCGGGACGCCCATATCGAAAGCGGCATGGAGGATGGCGAGCCCCGTCTTGCCGTCCTCGGCGGCATAGCCGTCAAAACCCCATTGCTCCAACTGCTCGGTCAATATCCGCCGGTTGATCTCGTTGTCATCGACGACCAGGATACCGGCGCCCTTGACATTGACCGGCACCGCACGCGGTTCGCTGCGCATGGCCGCCGGAGAAACGGGCAGATGCACGGTAAAGGCCGAGCCCTTGCCCCATTCGCTCTCGACTTCGAGATAGCCGCCGAAGAGATCGACCAGCCCGGCTGTTATGGCGAGGCCGAGTCCCGTACCTTCGTGGCGGCGCGTCGAAGAAGCGTCGACCTGCGAAAACTTCTCAAAAATGGAATCGAGCTTCTCGTCGGGGATACCGATGCCCGTATCCTCGATACGGAGCGTCAACATGATCTCCCCGTTGTCGATCGGCTGACTGTTTACCTCGACCAGCACATGACCGCGCTCGGTGAATTTGACCGCATTGCCGACAAGGTTCGTGACGATCTGGCGAAAGCGGCCGGCGTCTCCCAACACCATGACCGGCACATCGGGCGCTGTGCGCACCAGCAACTCGATATCCTTTTCCGCCGCCGGCGACGACAGGAGTGTCGCGACATCTTCCACCGCCTCCGCCGGATCGAAGGCGGCCTTGCGCAAACGCATCTGCCCGGCATCGATCTTCGAGAAATCCAGGATATCGTTGATGATCGTCAGGAGCGCATTGCCCGATTTGACGATGATATCGATGAAAGTCTTCTGTCGGGCGTCGAGATCGGTCTTGGCCAAGAGTTCCGCCATTCCGAGAACGCCATTCATGGGCGTACGGATTTCATGGCTCATATTGGCGAGGAACTCGGATTTGGCGCGGTCGGCAGTTTCGCTGCGGGAAAGCAGCAGTTGCAGCTCTGCTTCGCGCTCCTTCATCTCGGTGACGTCGGTCAGCACCACCGTCCAACGGCGACTTTCGCTGATCGTCGCTTCGAGCTGCATCCAGCGCTCTCCGGCGACCTGGAACACCGCCGAGACAGGCTTGTTCGCCGCCATGCTTTCGCGCCACGCAAGCCGAAGCGCCTCCGGCTCGTCGCCGAAATCGCCGCGGGCGGCGCAATGATCGAAGGCGACGGACCAATGCTTGCCGACCTCGAGATAATCTACAGGAACACGCAGCATGTCCGTCAATGCGTCGCTTGCCAGCATGATGATGCCGTCCTGCACGATGAGCAGTCCTTGCGACATGGCATGCGTGGCGTCCGTCATCAGCTCGCCAAGGCGCTCGAGCGCAAGGCGAGCCTCGGTAATTTCGCGAGCTTGCTGGCGCACGGAGGAGATATCCGCATAGGCGACCAGGGTGCGGCCGTTCGAAATGCGGCGTGCGTCCATGATGACGGACTTGCCGTCGGCAAAATTCAGCTCGGTCTGGAGATGCGGCCCGGCATTGCGGAAGGCGTCCAGTCGCGCCTGGTAGATATCGTCGATGCTGCCGGCATCGGCATCGTAGCGGCCGACCTCGAAATGCTTGGCAACGAGGTCACGATAGGGCCGGCCCTCGAAGCGCTCGTCCTTGGGGAATTCCCAGATGTCGTAAAAGGCATCATTGGTATATTCCACGTCATAATTGCCGTCATGGATCATCACGCCGATCGGCATCGAGCGCAGGATATTCTCCAGATCCTGATGCAGGACCTCGGCGCGCGCCTGCGCGTCGATCAACTCGGTCTCTCGCAGCTTCAACACGGAAATATCGATCATGGACCCAACGGCATAGCGCTTGCCGTCCGAGGTGACGACGCGGTTGACGCGCGTCATGATCGGATGCTTCACCCGCAGCCGATCAACCACTTCACCTTCGAATTCGAGCCCGCGCCCTTCGTTCAGCGCCTTCTCGTTTTCCCTGAAGAAATCATCGGCGCCGGTTTCGAACATCTCGTGTTCCGTCTTGCCCAGCACCTCGGCGCGGCTCAGCCCCGTGATCGCCGCATAGGCCTCGTTGGCATAGATCAGCCGATGGTTGGCATCGCGCACGAAAGCGGCAACCGGCAGATCCTCGAGAATGGTGCGGTAAAGTCCGATCTCATCGACGTGATTGCCCGGACTATCGTCCTCTTTGGCAGCCAAGGACGAACGCGAAGGCGTGGCCGGCGCATCGAGAAACATCCCGAAGACGTAGAGGCGGTCTTCGGAGGGCGAAAAACTTTCAATCTGCACCCGCGAACGGCTATGGCCCGTCGGATCGAAGCAAAGCGCCATTTCCTCGGAGCCGAAGACCAGCGCCCGGCGCTCCTTGTCTTCGCGATCGGCCTCTTCGCCGCTATCAAAAAGGTCGCGGCTGCGATTGCCGATGAAATCGGAGATATCGCGCCCAAAGAAGCGCGCATAGGCTTCGTTGACGGCGACATAGCGCAGATCGCTGTTCTTGACATAAGCCGGCTGATCCAGATCGGCGATCCGGCGACAGGCCATCTCCAGCAATTCCCCGTCCGAGTTCAACAGGACCCCTCTTCTCACCACGCACAACAGTCTACTGACCAGAGCTTTATCACGAATCGCTTTAACAAGCCGTTAACCATATTGCCAGTTCGCTGAACGTCGCGTTCAGGCCACTGACTATCCCAGAACGGTCACCCCTAGGTCGCAAACGACGGCAGCATCCGACGTCGAACTCTGCCAAGAATCATATCAGGACAATGGTGGAGCGAGAGTATGAGCGACGATAGGAACATGGCCCTGCACGAGATCGAAACTGCTACGATCCCGGTCGAGCGCCGCCGCCGGGCCGGAGGTCGCGGGGCCGAGCGCAGTCGCAAGCCAAGCGGCGCAAAATATCTCAATCTCGTCAACAATCTCGCCCACACCGAGCTCCTGTCGCCTGAAGCGCTCGACGACATTCACGAAGCGTCGCTGACCATTCTCGAAGAGATCGGCATGGACATCATCCTGCCGGAAGCGCGCGAGCGCATGAAGGCCGCCGGCGCTACCATCACGCCCGGCACGGAACGTGTCCGCTTCGACCGCAGCATGATCGCCGAATTGATCGCCTCTGTCCCTTCGACCTTCACCCTGCATGCCCGCAATCCGCTCCGAAACGTTCAGATCGGCGGCAGGAACCTCGTTTTTGCCCAGGTCGCCTCGGCGCCGTTCGTCGCGGATCGTGAAGGTGGAAGACGAGCTGGCAATCAGGAGGACTTCCGCAAGCTGATCAAGCTTGCTCAATCCTACGACATCATTCACATGACCGGCGGCTATCCAGTCGAGCCCGTCGATATCCATGCCTCGGTGCGACATCTCGATTGCCTCTCCGACATCGTCAAGCTCACCGACAAGGCGTTTCATTGCTACTCGCTCGGCAAGCAGCGCAATCTCGACGCGATCGAGATCGCCCGCATCGGCCGCGGCATCAGCATCGAGCAGATGGAGCGCGAGCCGTCGCTTTTCACTGTCATCAATTCCTCTTCTCCGCTGCGCCTCGACGGACCGATGCTGCAGGGCATCATCGAAATGTCGTCGCGGGGCCAAGTCGTGATCCTCACGCCCTTCACGCTGGCGGGCGCAATGGCGCCGGTAACCATCGCCGGCGCGCTGGTGCAGCAGAATGCCGAGGCACTGTGCGGCATCGCCTTCACGCAGATGGTGCGCAAGGGAGCGCCCGTCATGTATGGCGGCTTCACCTCGAATGTCGATATGAAGACCGGGGCGCCGGCCTTCGGCACACCGGAATATATGAAGGCCGTGATCGCCGGCGGTCAGCTCGCTCGCCGCTACGGCATCCCCTATCGCACCTCCAACACCAACGCCGCCAATACGCTGGATGCCCAGGCAGCCTACGAATCGGCGTTGTCGTTGTGGGCGCTGACCCAGGGTGGCGGCAATTTCGTGCTGCATGCCGCCGGCTGGAGCGAGGGTGGGCTCACCGCCTCCTTTGAAAAATTCATCCTCGATGTCGACATGCTGCAAATGGTCGCGGAATTCCTGACGCCATTGGATGTCAGCCAGGACGCGCTGGCGCTGGACGCCGTGCGCGATGTCGGCCCCGGCGGCCACTATTTTGGCACGGCGCACACGCTCGCTCGCTACGAAACCGCCTTCTATTCGCCCATCCTTTCGGACTGGCGCAACCACGAAACCTGGACCGAAGCCGGTCGACCGACGACCTATGATCACGCCAACCGCGTCTTCAAGGAATCGCTCGCTCATTACGAGCGTCCTCCGCTTGATCCGGCAATCGAGGAGGAGCTCGATGCCTTTGTCGCCAAGCGCAAAAAGGAAGGCGGCGTTCCCACTGATTTCTAGAGTGAAATCAACCAGTTTTTCCTGTTTATTATGGACAAAATTTAATGCTGCGGCCGTCTTTTTGGCCGCGACTTCGCCCCCTTTTCCACACACCTTCAAACTCGGCTTCGGCTTGAGGCCCCTGTGTTTTGGGAAAGGGATGTCAATGTCTGTGCTTCGCACTTTAACGACGGCCGGTTTGATCGCGTTGACGCTTGGCAGCGCCGCTGCCGTAACCACCACAAATGCCGGCGCCTCCGAACGCGGCGCCTTCTTCGGCGGCCTTGCCGCTGGTGTCGTCGGTGGTGCCTTGGCGGCGGAGGCGGTACGGCCGGCCTACCCCGTCTATCCGGCTTATTATCCGGCCTATCGAACCTATTACGCTCCTGCCTATGTACGCGCCTACCCCAGCTGCTACTGGGCATGGCGCCATGACGGTTGGGGCCGGCCCTACCGTGTCGAGGTCTGCCGCTGAAGCATGATGGGACCGCGAGGTGCCGACAGTTTGCGAATGCCGCCGGCTTTCCGGCGGCGTTTTTGTTGCACCTGCGAACAAGCTTTCGCCCACACCCCTTGACATTAGCGTGGAATAAGACCAAATGCGCGTCAGCTTTCGCCTTCCGGCCGCCGCGTGAGCGTGCCCTGCGGGACTAGACGTACGCAAGAGAAGGACAAAAGCGCTTTTGAAATGAGACCGCAACCAAGGCGGTCGGATGCGCTGGAAAGCTTTTTCCAACTAACAAGTTCCCACTTCACGCGGGGTTCTTGACGCCAGAGACAGACCGGGCCGCATGGTGCGATCCGGCCTATTTGCTTTGGCGCCCCCGAAAGGTATTGATTTGACCGATTTTCATTCGCTTGGTCTCTCCAAGCAGATCGTCGATACGCTGTCGCAGAACAACTTCGCGACGCCGACGCCGATCCAGGCACAGGCCATCCCGCTTGTTCTCCAGGGCCGCGATCTCATCGGCCTCGCCCAGACCGGCACCGGCAAGACCGCTGCATTCGGCCTGCCGATCATCGAAATGCTGCTTAAGGACGCCAAGCGACCCGACAACCGCACCGTCCGCACGCTCATCCTTGCGCCAACCCGCGAACTGGTGAACCAGATCGCCGACAATCTTAAGCTCTTCGTCCGCAAGACACCGCTGAGAATCAACGTCGTGGTCGGCGGCGCCTCGATCAACAAGCAACAGCTCCAGCTCGAACGCGGCACCGACATCCTTGTCGCCACCCCTGGCCGCCTGCTCGACCTCATCAACCGCCGCGCCCTGTCGCTCGGCCAGGTCAGCTATCTCGTCCTCGACGAGGCCGACCAGATGCTCGACCTCGGCTTTATCCACGACCTGCGCAAGATCGCCAAGCTCGTGCCCGCCAAGCGCCAGACCCTGCTGTTCTCAGCCACCATGCCGAAGTCGATCGCGGATCTCGCTTCCGACTATCTGACCGATCCGGTCAAGGTGGAAGTTACCCCGCCGGGTAAGGCGGCCGACAAGGTCGAGCAGTATGTCCACTTCGTTGCCGGCCAGAACCATAAGACCGAGATCCTCAAGGAAACGATATCCGCCAATCCGGATGGCCGCGCTATCGTGTTCCTGCGCACCAAGCACGGTGCCGAGAAGCTGATGAAGCATCTCGACCACGTCGGCTTTGCCGCGGCCTCCATCCACGGCAACAAGAGCCAAGGCCAGCGCGAGCGCGCGCTTAAGGCTTTTCGTGACGGTGAGGTTCGAGTTCTCGTCGCTACCGACGTCGCCGCCCGCGGCATCGACATTCCCGGCGTTTCGCATGTCTATAACTACGATCTGCCGGAAGTGCCGGACGCCTATGTCCATCGCATTGGCCGCACCGCGCGCGCCGGCCGTGACGGTATCGCCATCGCCTTCTGCTCGCCGGATGAGATCCGCTTGCTGCGCGACATCGAGCGCCTGATGGGCATCGAAATCGCCGTTGCCAGTGGCGAAGCTCCGGCGGACCGTGGCCGTCCGGCTCGCGGCAACAACCGCGGCGGCGGTCGTGGCGGCCAGGGTCAGGGCCGTGGCGCAGGCCAGGGTCGCTCCGAAGGTCGTCCGGCTCGCCCGGCCCGTCGTCCCTTCTTCGACAAAGAAAACGGCGAGGCCCGAAGCCAGGCCGGCGAGCGCCAGGAGGGCCGTCCACACGAAGGTCGTCCGCAGCGCGAAAACAATCGCAATGCCGACTTCCGCGGCCAGCGCCGCAACGAGCGCACGCCGCGCCCGGAAGTGGACTACGATCTCGCTTCGACGTCCGATTTCCGTCCGGCCAAGAAGCCGCATCATAACGGCCCGGCAAACGCCAATGGCGCAGCCCACGAAGCCGGCGCCCATCGCGGCCAGCGCCACGCCCATAGCCGCCCCTCCGGCCGCCATAATGAGGAGCGCGGCCAAGGCCACGCCCATGGCGAACACCGCGAAGGCGGCAATGGCGGGATGAAGCGCCGCGGGCCGCGCAACGGCAACGGCCAGCGTCGCGAACGCGCTTGATGAAATGAAGAAAGGGGGCCCGAATGGCCCGGCCCCTAATCGAAATGTCGAACTAAAGTCGATATTGATGTCGAACCGCTTGCAGTACAGACACTGCAAGCGGTTTTTCTTGCTGCGGAATGCCTATTTTGCGACACAGCAAAACCCAGCCGCCAAATCATTGCAAGCTCCATTTGAAGCTTAGGATGTGTATGACGATGGCTCCGCGCTTGTGATTTGATCCAGATTTGCGATCAGCCGGGTGAGTAAGGCGACGAGTTGTAGCGCCTCTTCTTCTGTGAACCCATCCATTGCGTCACGATTTCCTTTGAACAAGGTCTCAATCGCGTAAGGCATGCGGGCCTGCGCGGCCTTCGTGAGAACGATGCGGCTACTTCGCCCGTCTTCCGGGTTGGGTGTTCGCTGGATCAAACCATCCCGCTCCATGCGAGCGAGCATCTGGGCCATCGGCGGCTGTTCGATCTTGGCGAAGCGAGCCAGATCGCGTTGCGTGCTTGCCTTCCCGTTCTGCAGCGCGACCAGCACCGGCAAGTGACCGACGCCGAACCCAAGCGGCCTCAGGCGTGCCTCGCTTAGACGGGCGAATCCTCTCGCAGCAAGACTGATGAGATGCCCCGGCGTAGAAAGCACGTCGTTTTCCATCTTCCGCTTATCCTTTGCCTGTGTTGACCGCAAACTACATATGTACGTATATATATTCGGGCAAGCTGGCAAGTTCGACTCCATGCCGAGCAACGATCCTTCTAACCAACCTTGAGGAAACGATATGTCGGAGACCCATACGCAATTGATCGAGCGCATCTACGACCGCTTCAACGCCAGAGACATCGACGGCGTACTCACCGAGCTTGCCAATGATGTTGCCTGGGCGAACGGTATGGATGGCGGCCACGTTCATGGGCGTGAGGCTGTGCGCGATTATTGGACACGGCAATGGGCGGTTGTCAGTCCACACGTTGAGCCCGTGGCAATTCAGACAACCGATGACGGTGTCATCGCTGTCGAGGTAATCCAGTCCGTGTTTGACCTCAACGGCCAGCCGTTGACGGGGCAAACCCATGGGCTGAAGGACAAGACGGTGACGCATATCTTTCGCATGAAGAACGGCAAAATCGCTCGCTTTGATATTAAGGACGCCCCGTAGACGTCCCGCGAGACCATGCCGAGAAAGCGGTCGTCCGGCGATTTGAGCTTCGGCGGGTGCCATACCGCCGATGAGCCCAGCCCGCCTTATTCCGGTACCACGGCCGCCGTGCGCCGATTGGTCAAATAAACGCCGATCACCACGATCAGGGTGCCGATGATGATCGGTAAGGTCAGCGGCTCACGGAAAACGATCGCCGCTTCGATGGCGACGGCGGGCGGTATCAGATAGATCAGTGAAGCAGCGCGCGACACCTGCCCTCGACGGATAAGATAGAGCAGCAGGCCGACGGCACCCATCGACAGACCGAAGACCGACCAGAGCAGCGCAAGGATGGCCTCAGGCGTGCCGTCGAAATGCAGGTTCTCGACCGTCAGCGCCAGAGGCACAGTGACGATGAGCGCGCCGACATATTGCAGCGTCGCGATGGTCCGGAGATCCCCTGTCTGCAAATGACGCTTTTGATAAAGTGTGCCATACGTCACCGAAACCATCGACAACAGATTGACGCCGAGCGGGATCGCCGACTGCCAGAGATTGGCGGTATCCGATGTCAAAAGCTTCGGCGAGATGGCAATCGCAATGCCGACGAAGCCGAGCAGCAGGCCAAGGCGCTGTGCCGGCTGCAGGCGCTCCCCGACCAGATAGGGCGCGGCCATCGCCGTCATCAGCGGCTGCAGGGCGGCGATAATGCCCGAAATCCCTGCTGGCACGCCGTTAGCGATCGCCCACCAGAGACCGCCGAGATAAAATCCGTGCAGAAAGATGCCAGAATAAATGGCGCGGAAGACGCTGGACCAATCGCGCGGCCATTTCGCACCGGTAAATGCGCAGAGCAGGACGAAAGCAAGCGCGGACAAGCTGTAGCGGATCACAAGAAAGGTGAACGGACCCGAGTGCATCGCTGCATATTTCGCAACGATCCAGCCTGTAGACCAGAGAAAAACGAAGATCGCCGGCGCGAATGTATCGAGGGACATGGGGGCTCAGACTGAAATTGATTTTGCAGGCTCGAACCGGGCCAGAATTGAAACCGGAACGTCCCTTGTGCAAGGGGCAGCTGCTGATAACCGAAGACAGTCAAAGCGTCAAAATCGAACCGCTGAAAACAACCATCAATTTTCTTCATGTCGGCCCCGAACACCCACGCTCGAGAAAATTCAGCATGCCGTTCAGGCATCGTGACGACAAAAATAAGCAAATGCTTAGATTTTGATCGCAGGCCAGCAGCAGTAATCTTTCATTTACTGGTGCGGCCACCCAAAATGCCTGGAAATCCAGCATTTTTGCCAGCTCCGAAATTCATGCCCTGAAACGCGCATACTTCTTGCATTGTCAAAACGGTTGTATTCAAATGAGAAAAAATGGGGACCGCACCTTTGGCATTTGATGAAATGATAACTGCGGATGAAAGTCCGCGCGCGCCTTACGAGAAATATTTCGAGTGGTACTCCGGCCAGGACAGAGGCCACCTAATTGCCAAATCCCGCGACGCGGAAAACATCTTCCGAAAGACAGGCATTACCTTCGCAGTCTACGGACACGCGGACTCCGCCGAGAAACTCATCCCCTTCGACATCATCCCCCGCATTATTTCCGGCCGTGAATGGCGCAAACTCGCCCAAGGCATCGAGCAGCGGGTCATCGCACTGAACGCCTTCCTCGACGACATCTACCACAAGCAGGAAATCATCCGCGCCGGCCGTATCCCACGCGAGCTGATCGAGAGGAACGACGCTTTCCTGCCGGAGATGATCGGCTTCCGTCCCCCGGGCGGCGTCTACACCCACATCGTCGGCACCGATATCGTGCGCACCGGCGAGGACCAGTTCTACGTGCTGGAGGACAATGCCCGCACGCCCTCCGGCGTCAGCTACATGCTGGAGAACCGGGAAACCATGATGCAGATGTTCCCGGAGCTGTTCCATCAGAACAAGGTGCAGCGCGTCGAGGACTATCCGCTACTGCTGCGCCAGAGCCTCGCCTCGCTCGCGCCTCGCGGCTGCAACGGCAAGCCGCGCGTCGCTGTTCTGACCCCCGGCATCTACAATTCCGCCTATTACGAACATTCCTTCCTTGCCGACATGATGGGCGTGGAGCTGGTCGAGGGTTCGGACCTGCGCGTCATCGATGGCAAGGTGAAGATGCGCACCACACGCGGCTATGAGGCGATCGACGTGCTCTACCGCCGGGTGGACGACGACTTCCTCGATCCCCTCACCTTCCGCCCGGATTCGGCGCTCGGCATCCCCGGCATCATGGACGTCTATCGCGCCGGGCACATCACTATCGCCAATGCGCCCGGCACCGGCATCTCCGACGATAAGGCGATCTATTCCTACATGCCCGAAATCGTTGAATTCTACACCGGCCGCAAGCCGATCCTCGAAAACGTGCCGACCTGGCGCTGTTCCGAGCCGGACAGCCTGAAATATGTGCTGGAGAACCTGGCCGATCTCGTCGTGAAGGAAGTGCATGGCTCCGGCGGCTACGGCATGCTTGTCGGGCCAACCGCCTCGAAGAAGGAGCGGGCGGAATTCGCCGAGAAGCTTAAGACCAAGCCGAACAATTATATCGCTCAGCCAACCTTATCCCTGTCGACCGTGCCGATCCTGGTAAACAAGGGCATAGCACCTCGCCATGTCGACCTGCGCCCCTACGTCCTCGTTTCCGACAAGGTACGGATCATTCCCGGTGGCCTCACCCGCGTCGCACTGAAGGAAGGTTCGCTGGTGGTCAATTCCAGCCAGGGCGGCGGCACAAAAGATACCTGGGTTCTGGAGGACTAAGACGGACATGCTTGGAAGAACCGCGAATGGCCTCTACTGGATGTTCCGTTACATCGAGCGCGCCGAAAACATAGCCCGTCTGGTCGATGCCGGCCAGCGCATGTCGCTGACCCGCAGCGGCGCAAACGAGGACGATGACTGGGACGGCGTGCTGCAGAGCGCCGGCGTGCGCGAAGCCTATGACGAGGTGCATGGCAAGCTGACCGGCGCCGACGCCATCGACTATCTGATGCGCGACCGCTCCAATCCGTCGAGCGTAATGTCCTGCATCGATTACGGCCGCAACAATGCCCGCATGGTACGCACGGCGCTCACCCGCGACACCTGGGAAGCGACAAACGAATGCTGGATCGAGCTGAAGACATTGCTCGGCAAGCGGCTGAAGACGGCCGAGGTGCCGGAGATGATCGAGGTCATCAAGCGCCGCGCCGGATTGATCCGCGGCGCGTTTCACGGTTCGATGCTGCGCAACGAGCTCTACAACTTCGCCCGCATCGGCACCTTCATCGAACGCGCCGACAATACGGCGCGCATACTCGACGTGAAATACTACGTCCTGCTGCCGTCGATCTCGCATGTCGGGTCTTCGCTCGATAATGCCCAATGGGAATCGATCCTGCGTTCGGTCTCTGCCCATCGCGCCTATAAATGGGCCTACGATCCGGAGTACAAGCCGGCCAACATTGCCGACTTCCTGATCCTCAATGGCCAGATGCCGCGTTCGCTTGCCTATTGCTACGAAAAGATCGTCAGCAATATCGGCTATCTCGGGACCGAATACGATCAGCGGCTCCCCGCGCACGACACCGCCGATGCCATCCGCAAGATGCTGCAGACGCTCACGGTCAAGAGCATCATGGATCAGGGACTGCATGAATTCCTGGAGGATTTCGTTTCGCGCAACAACAAGCTCGGCGCGGAAATCTCCGAGGGCTACAGGTTCTATGAGTAAGCGGATCACATTATGAGACTGACGATCAGCCATACCACCGAATACCGCTATGACGAACCCGCGCAATTTTCATTGCAGCGCCTACGGCTAACGCCGCTCACCGGTCCGGGCCAGACCGTCCTCGACTGGAAACTGACGGTCGAGGGCGCTCATCCGGAGGTGGAATATGAGGACCAGTTCGCCAATCGCGTAACACTCGTCTCGCTCGACGGCCAACAGGAAGCGACCCGGATCGTCGCCGCCGGCGAGATTGAAACGCAGGACCTGAACGGCGTGGTCGGCCCGCATAGCGGTTTCAGCCCGCTCTGGCTCTTCCTCAGGGAAACGCCGCGCACCAAGGCTGGCAAGCTGGCGAAGGAACTCGTGCGCGGCCTTTCGGGCGACAACGAACTCGGCAAGATGCATGCACTGATGAGCGCGATCCATCAGACGGTGGAATACAAGCCCGGCAGCAGCGACACGGAAACGACCGCGGAACAGGCATTGGAGAAGAAGAGCGGTGTCTGCCAGGACCACGCCCACATCTTCATTGCCGGCGCCCGCGCACTTCGCATCCCGGCCCGCTATGTCTCCGGCTACCTGTTGATGGAAGGCACGGCCGAGCAGACCGCCACGCATGCCTGGGCCGAAGTGCATATTCCCGGCCTCGGCTGGGTCGGCTTCGATCCGGCCAACGACGTCTGCCCCGACGCGCGCTACGTTCGCATCGCAACCGGCCTCTGCTACCGCGACGCCGCCCCGGTCTCCGGCATGCGCCTTGGCACGCCAGGGGAAAGCCTTTCAGTCAAGGTGACGGTGGCGAGCCAGGAACAAAGCCAGAGCCAGAGCTGATATCGGCATCTCAGGAATTAGCTGCGCCCAAACGACAATCTTTGGCGACCAAAGAGCGCGCGCCGCTTCCGGCGGTCGGGAGCATAGGCGTCATTTTTGGGACGTGCCTCCTCAATGCACCCCGCCATCGGGCAACAGGAGTTCCAGCCCGTTTCGCCGCCCGATCTCAACCACACGCGGAATATCCGTCGGCTTTCCGTACGGTGGCGGCAAGTCGCATGTGCCGACCGGCATCGCCTCGCCTGCTTCCGTGAAGAAGCCATCGTGAACGCGACCGGGCGAATTGATGATCAGCAGCCGTCCCGGCGCCGCACCGATATTGCGGAACGCATGAATGGCGCCGGTCGGTATCTTGACAAAACTACCGGCCTGCGCCTGGACGGTCTCGCCATCGATCATGAATTCAAACAGGCCCTCCAGGATGTAAAACGCTTCATCATCATCGGGATGCCTGTTCGGCGGTGTGCCCGCCCCTGGCGCCGTCAGCGTCTCGACAAGGCAATAGGCCCCGCCTGTATCGACGCTGTGAGCGTGAAAACGAAAAAGGTTGCCAAAGAGATGATAGGTATCGGCCTGCAAGGCTGACATAGCGCCCCCCGGATGCCAAATTAAGGATGCAATCCGGAAGGGACTATATCATGAACTGCTGATCAAAGCAGTGCGGCCGGAACCATGCACCGGAACGCGCCGCATACTTACCAACGGCCGCAATATGCAAAAAGGGCGGAACTTTCGTCCCGCCCTTTCCAATTCCAAACGCTAAACTTAGTGGCTGTCGCGATTCATCGGGACGTCGGAGCCGCGTGAGCCAACCAGGAAGTCCAGGTCGGCACCAGTGTCGGCCTGCATGACGGTGTTGATGTAGAGGCCGCCATAGCCGCCGACGAGCGGCTTGACCGGGGAAACCCAGGCGGCGCGGCGCTTAGCCAGTTCTTCGTCGGAGATTTCGAGCTGGATCGTGCGGGCCGGAACGTCGACGGCGATGATGTCGCCGTTCTGAACCAGTGCCAGAGGCCCGCCATCGGCAGCTTCCGGAGCCGTATGCAGGATGACGGTGCCGTAAGCCGTGCCGGACATGCGCGCATCGGAAATGCGGATCATATCGGTGATGCCCTTCTTCAGCACCTTGGGCGGCAAGCCCATGTTGCCGACTTCGGCCATGCCCGGATAACCCTTCGGACCGCAGTACTTCAATACCATGATGCAGTTCTCGTCTATGTCGAGGTCCTCGCGGTTGATGCGGGCGTGGTAGTCCTCGATGCTTTCGAAGACGACGGCGCGGCCCTTGTGCTGCATCAGATGCGGCGAAGCGGCGGACGGCTTGAGAACGGCGCCCTTCGGAGCCAGGTTGCCGCGCAGAACCGCGATGCCGCCGGATTGCGTCAGCGCCTTCTCGCGCGAGACGATGACGTCCTCATTGTAGTTGACGACATCCTTGACGCCGGCCCAGATGGTATCGCCGGTGACGGTGATTGCATCCTTGTGCAGCAGCCCCATGTCGCCGACTGCCTTGATGACGACAGGCAGACCGCCAGCGTAATAGAACTCTTCCATCAGATATTTGCCGGAAGGCTGCAGATTGACGATGGTCGGCACCTCGCGGCCCAAGCGATCCCAATCGTCCAGCGACAGACCGACGCCGACACGGCCGGCAAGGGCCAGGAGATGCAGCACGGCATTGGTCGAACCGCCGACGGCACCGTTGACGCGGATGGCATTTTCGAAGGCTTCCTTGGTCAGGATATCGGAAGGCTTCAGGTCTTCCTTGACCATATCGACGATGCGGCGGCCGGAAAGCTGCGAAATGACGCGGCGACGCGCATCGACGGCGGGGATGGCGGCATTGCCCGGCAGGGTCATGCCGAGTGCTTCGGCCATCGACGCCATTGTCGAGGCAGTACCCATCGTCATACAGCTACCGGCCGAGCGGGCCATGCCCTGCTCCGCATCCATGAATTCCTCCAGCGTCATCTCGCCGGACTTGACCATTTCCGAAAACTGCCAGACCGCCGTGCCGGAGCCGACATCCTTGCCCCGCCACTTGCCGTTCAGCATCGGGCCGCCGGAAACGAGGATGACCGGGATGTCGACGGAGGCGGCACCCATCAAAAGGCTTGGGGTGGTCTTGTCGCAGCCGCCGAGCAGCACGACACCGTCGACAGGATTGCCGCGGATCGCCTCTTCGACGTCCATCGCTGCGAGATTGCGGAACATCATCGCCGTCGGGCGCAGCGTGCTTTCACCGGTCGAGAAAACCGGGAATTCCACAGGGAAACCACCAGCTTCGTAAACGCCGCGCTTCACGCGCTCGGCAAGATCCCGAAGATGCGCATTGCAGGGCGTCAGCTCCGACCAGGTATTACAGATGCCGATGATCGGTCGGCCGTCGAACGTGTCGGCCGGCAAGCCCTGGTTCTTCATCCACGAGCGATGCATGATCGCGTTCTTGCCGGTGCCGCCGAACCAGTCGTAGGACCGCAATTTGCGCGGCCATTCTGCTTTCTTTTTCATGTCTTAATACCCTTTGCGTCGCCCAGGCCGCCTCGTTCGCGCCTGGGCTTTGAAATCGATGATCAGGCCAGCGTGTAAGCCGTCTTGACCGTGGTGAAGAATTCGGCGGCATATTTGCCCTGCTCGCGCGGGCCGAAGGACGAACCCTTGCGGCCGCCGAACGGCACGTGGAAATCGACGCCCGCCGTCGGCAGGTTCACCATCACCATGCCGGCTTCCGCATTGCGCTTGAAATGCGTCGCGTGCTTCAGGCTCGTCGTGGCAATGCCGGAAGATAGGCCGAACGGCGTGTCGTTGGCCGTTGCCAGCGCCTCTTCGTAATCCTTCACTCGGATGACCGAAGCGACCGGTCCGAAGATCTCTTCGCGGCTGATGCGCATCTGGTTCGTCGCTTCGGTGAACAGCGTCGGCTGCAGGTAGAAGCCGGGCGTTTCGCGGCTGATGAGTTCGCCGCCGAAGGTGAGCTTGGCGCCCTCCTGCTTGCCGATCTCGATGTAGTCCGTATCGGTCTTCAGCTGCTTGGCGTCGACCACGGGACCGATATGCGTGCCGGTCTTGACGGCGTTGTCGACATTCAGCCCCTTCAGCCTATCGGTCAGAGCCGCGACGAACTTGTCGTGGATACCCTCGGTGACGATCAGACGCGAAGAAGCGGTGCAGCGCTGGCCGGTCGAGAAGAAAGCGGAATTGGCCGCGGCCTCGACGGCAACAGTCAGGTCGGCATCGTCAAGCACGACCATCGGGTTCTTGCCGCCCATTTCGAGCTGGTACTTGCGGCCGTGCTCGACGGAGGAAAGTGCCACACGTTTTCCGGTGCCGACCGAGCCGGTGAAGGTGATGCCCGAAAGAATCGGGCTGTCGAGCATCGCCTGGCCGACGACCGAACCCTTGCCCATGACGAGGTTCAGCACGCCTTTCGGCAGGCCGGCGCGGTGGAGAATATCGACAATCGCCCAGGAACAGCCGGGCACGAGATCGGCCGGCTTGAAGACGACGGTATTGCCGTAGCAGAGCGCCGGCGCAATCTTCCAGGCCGGAATGGCGATCGGGAAGTTCCAGGGCGTGATGATGCCGATGACACCGAGCGGCTCGCGGGTGATCTCAACGCCGATGTTGGGGCGGACCGAGGGAACCACTTCGCCCGCCAGGCGCAATGCTTCGCCGGCGAAGAATTCGAAGATCTGGGCCGCGCGGATCGTCTCGCCGATCGCCTCCGGCAAGGTCTTGCCTTCTTCGCGAGCAAGCAGCGCGCCGAGCTCATCCTTGCGCGCCATGATCTCGTCGCCAGCCTTCTTCAGGATGGTATGGCGCTCGAGAATACCCGAACGCGACCAGGCAGGAAACGCGGCCTTGGCCGCCGCAATCGCATCCGCCACGTCCTGGACGCTGGCACTGGCATAGAGACCGACGACCTCGTTGGTATCAGATGGATTGATATTCTCGGCGCCGGTCGTGCCGGTCCATTCGCCGGCGATCAGATTCTGATGAATGGTCATGGCTTCATGCCTCCCTGGATCTTCTTGGAAATGGCCAGCCGCGCATGGGGCAGCCGGCCTCGACATATATTAGAGCTGGCGAACCGCTACATTCTCCTCAGAGGCAACAGCGAGCCGATTGCGCAGCGGCAGGCCAAAATCAGCAACTTCGATTTCGAAGACATCGCCGGCTTCCGGCTTGATGCCATCCGCGAAGGAGAGCGTCGCCGTACCGAACATATGGACGTGGACGTCGCCGGGAATTCGGAACAGGCCATACTTGAAATGGTGGTATTCGAGATTGGCGAAAGTATGCGACATATTCGCCTCGCCCGAGAGGAAGGGCTTTTCGAAGATCACCTTGTCGCCGCGCTTGATGCGCGAAGTGCCCCTGATATCCTCAGGTGCGGCGCCGATACGGATTTCCGGACCGAAGCTTGCCGGACGCAGCTTGGAGTGGGCAAGATAGAGGTAGTTGATCCGCTCGGTGACGTGATCGGAAAATTCGTTCGAGAGCGCAAAGCCGATGCGGAACGGCGAACCGTCCTTGGCTATGACATAGATACCGGCCATCTCAGGCTCTTCGCCGCCGTCGAGCGCGAAGGAGGGAGAAACGAGCGCAGCGCCAGGAGCGGCTGCGCCATAGCCGTTGCCCTTATAGAACCATTCAGGCTGGACACCCTTTTCGCCGGCCTTCGGCTTGCCGCCCTCGATGCCCATCTTGAACATCTTCATGGAGTCGGTAAGCGTTTCCTCGGCAGCTTCCGTCGTCTTCTTGTGCATGGAATCGCGGGTCGCGGCGGAACCGAGATGCGTCAGGCCAGTGCCGGTCAGATGCAGGTGAGCCGCATCGGGATGAGTGATCGGCGACAGGAAACGGCCTTCGGTATAGGCTTTTTCCAAATCGACCACGTCGCCGAACCCGTGCGCTTCGATGACGGAAACGAGGGACTTGCCGCTATCGGCAGCTTCCATCGCGAGCTTATAAACGCTGCCGCCGTTGACGACGGCCTTGGCAACATCGCAGCGCCTGTTGCGGACCGCAACGACGATCTCGCCGTTCGAACCCTTGATCTGGGAGATGAGCATATCTTTCATCCTTTCCTAACAGACAGAGATCGGATGCACTTCACCGTTCCGGCTCTCGTCGAGAGCCGGACTCTGTCATGGATTTGGTTTTAAAGCCTCGGTTGATCGCGCTGCGATCAACCCTTGTTCTTGTTGTAGACGTCGATGAACACGGCAGCGAGCAGCACCGCACCCTTGATCATCTTCTGGGAGTCGGTCTGATAGCCAAGGATGGACATGCCCTGGTTCAGCACGCCCATGATCAAGGCGCCGATGACGGCGCCCGTCACCTTGCCGACGCCGCCGGACGCCGAAGCGCCGCCGATGAAGCAGGCCGCGATCACGTCGAGCTCCAGACCGTCGCCGCCCTTGGCGGTTGCCGAGTTCAAGCGCGTGGCGATGATGATGCCGGCGATGCTGGCAAGGATGCCCATGTTGATGAAAGTGTAGAACGTCAGGCGGCGGGTATCGATACCCGAAAGCTTCGTCGCCTTCTCGTTACCGCCCATGGCATAGATGCGCCGACCGATGGTGGTGCGCTGCGTGGCAAAGCTGTAAAGGGCGATCAGCAGCAGCATGAGAACCAGAACGTTCGGCAGTCCTCTGTAGGAGGAAATCTGATAGCCGATGAAGATGGTCGCGGCGGCAACCACCAGATTCTGGGCGAGAAAGAAGCTGAAAGGCTCGACGTCGATGCCGTGCTGCTCGTTAACATTGCGGCGACGCCACGAGAGCAGGAACATGACGATCGGGATGGCGATGGTCAGGAAAATCGACGTCGAGCGAATGGTGCCCATATCGACGAAGTCGGGAATGAAGCCCGTTGCGACGATCTGGAATGCCGGCGGGAACGGGCCGATACTGCTGCCGTTGCCGGTCGTATTGATGATGGCATAGGTCAGGCCGCGGAAAACCAGCATGCCCGAAAGCGTGACGATGAACGAGGGAATGCGGTGGTAGGCGATGAAATATCCATGCCAAGCGCCGACCGCGGCACCCATCAGAAGACAAATGACCGTCGCAAGCGCCAGATTCATATGCATCTGCACGACCAGCACGCCGGCAACCGCACCAACGAAACCGACGACGGAGCCGACGGATAGGTCGATATGGCCCGCCACGATCACAAGCAGCATGCCCAACGCCATAATAACGATGAATGAATTCTGCAGCACGATGTTGGTCAGGTTCTGCGGCCTGAACAGAACGCCGTTCGTGAGATACTGGAACAGCAGCATGATGACGACGAGCGCGATCAACATGCCGTATTCGCGAATATTGTTGCGGATATGGTCGCCGATGGAAACGACGTGGCTGGTTTCCGTGGCTGTGGCTGGGTTGGCCGAACTCATTGATGCTTCTCCCCTGAGCGCATGATAGCGCGCATGATACTCTCCTGGCTTGCCTGTGCCTTCGGCAGCTCGGCAACGATTCGACCTTCATTCATGACGTAGATGCGGTCGCAGGTACCGAGAAGCTCCGGCATCTCCGATGAAATCATCAGAACGCCCTTTCCGTCGGCGGCAAGCTGGTTGATGATGGAATAGATTTCGTATTTGGCGCCGACGTCGATGCCACGCGTCGGCTCGTCAAGGATTAGGACGTCCGGATCGGAGAACAGCCATTTCGACAGCACCACCTTCTGCTGGTTGCCGCCGGACAGGTTGCCCGCCTCCTGGAAGACGCCTGCCGAGCGGATTCGCAGCTTGGCGCGATAGTTTGTCGCCACCTGCAGCTCCCGAACGTCGTCAATGACGGTCGCCTTGGAAACGCCCATCAGATTGGCGAGCGTCGTATTGTGCAGGATGCTGTTCGACAGCACGAGGCCGAGTTGCTTGCGGTCCTCGGTCACATAGGCGAGACCGGCATCAATCGCCCTGCGCACCGTGCTGGTGTCCACCGCCTTGCCGTCGACAAAGACTTCACCGCTGACCCTGTGACCGTAGGACTTACCGAACACGCTCATGGCAAATTCGGTGCGTCCGGCACCCATCAGGCCGGCAATACCGACCACTTCGCCCTTGCGCACATTGACATTGATATTGTGCAGGACCTGGCGATCGCGATGCTGTTGGTGAAAGGCGTTCCAGTTCTTCACTTCGAATATCGTCTCGCCGATCGGCACCGAACGGGGCGGATAGCGATCCGCCAGCTCGCGGCCGACCATGTTGCGAATGATGATGTCTTCGCTGATCTCTTCTTCGTGACAGTTCAGCGTCTTCACCGTCATGCCGTCACGCAGCACCGTAATCTCGTCGGCCACCTTGCGCACTTCGTTGAGCTTGTGCGTGATGATGATCGAGGTGATGCCCTGATTGCGAAACTCGATGAGGAGGTTGAGCAGCGCATCGGAATCGCTTTCGTTGAGCGATGCCGTCGGCTCGTCGAGAATGAGCAGCTTGACGCTCTTCGACAAGGCCTTGGCGATCTCGACGAGCTGCTGCTTGCCGACGCCGATGTCGGTGACGAGCGTATTCGGGGATTCCTTGAGGCCTACCTTGGCAAGGAGCTGCTTGGTCCGAGTGAAAGTTTCCTGCCAATTGATCATGCCATTGGCGATGACCTCATTGCCCAGAAAAATGTTTTCGGCGATCGACAGCAGCGGCACAAGCGCCAGCTCCTGATGGATGATGATGACGCCGATCTCTTCGGAGTCCCTGATGGTTTTGAACTGACGGACCGCGCCGTCGTAGTAGATGTCGCCATCATAGGTGCCGGCCGGGTAGACGCCCGAAAGCACCTTCATGAGGGTGGACTTGCCTGCCCCATTTTCCCCGACCAAGGCATGGATTTGGCCCTGGCGGACCTTCAGATTGACATTTTCCAAGGCGTTCACACCAGGAAACGACTTGGTGATGCTCCGCATTTCGAGGATGGTATTGTCCATTGTCCGTATCCAACGCCGCAGTCGAACATAGCAGACCGGGCGATCGTCTTAAATATCAAAGCCAGGGCTCGCGTTTCAGCGAGCCCTGACCGGTATGCAGGAAGATTACTTCAGCTGATCAGCCTTGTAGTAACCACCCTCGACGAGAATCTTCTCGTAGTTGGTCTTGTCAACTGCGACCGGGGTCAGCAGGTAGGACGGAACAACCTTGACGCCGTTGTCGTAGGTCTTGGTGTCGTTGACTTCAGGCGTCTTGCCTTCCATCAGAGCGTTGACCATGTTGACGGTGACCTTTGCGAGGTCACGGGTGTCCTTGAAGATCGTGGAGTGCTGCTCGCCGGCGATGATGGACTTGACCGACGGAATTTCGGAGTCCTGACCGGTAACGATCGGGAGCTTCACGCCGCCGCTGCCGTAGCCAACGCCCTTGAGCGAGGAGAGGATGCCGATCGACAGGCCGTCATAAGGAGACAGAACAGCATCGACTTTAGCGTCGGTGTAGTAGGCCGACAGCAGGTTGTCCATGCGAGCCTGGGCTGTTGCCGGATCCCAACGCAGCGTGCCGACCTTGTCCATGCCCATCTGGCCGGACTTCACGACCAGCTTGCCGCTGTCGATGTAGGGCTTCAGGACAGACATTGCGCCATCATAGAAGAAGAAGGCATTGTTGTCGTCTGGAGAACCGCCGAAGAGTTCGATGTTGAACGGACCCTTGCCATCCTTGAGGCCAAGAGCGTCGACGATCGAGCCAGCCTGCAGGACGCCGACCTTAAAGTTGTCGAAGGTCGCATAGTAGTCGACGTTCGGGCTGTTGCGGATCAGACGGTCATAAGCGATGACCTTGATGCCGGCATCGTGAGCCTTCTGCAGAACGTCGGACAGCGTGGTGCCGTCGATCGAAGCAACGACGAGGACCTTGTCGCCCTTGGTGACCATGTTCTCGATCTGAGACAGCTGGTTCGGAATGTCGTCGTCGCCATACTGCAGGTCGGTGCCGTAGCCAGCTGCCTGAAGCTGCTTGACGATGTTGTTGCCGTCATCGATCCAGCGAGCCGAAGCCTTGGTCGGCATGGCGATACCAACGGTACCCTTATCTGCCGCGAAGGCAGGCGCAACCAGCGTAGCGACGCCGAGCGCTGCGCCGGCCATCAATGAGATAATGGATTTCATTACTCTCTCCCTTAGTTAATAATGCGGCGGACTAAAAAAGCCCGCCCGAGACTGCGGCAGGTTCCGTAGAAGGAATGGTTACTTCTAATTGTGAGAAACGAAGTAGGTCTCCTCCACGCTCTCACGTGCATGAGCTGCACCCAGCGCACGAGCGGCAAACTCGTACGATTTCGTATAACTGTCAAATAGAATAACTGGCGCAACATATACCTAGTTTGGTATAATGTTAAAAAATAGTACTTTTTTGCCGACGAACGGGAAATTTGGCCGTCATGGAGAAAATATATAACGATTATTCGAGCGAAGGCATCGAGATTCACTCGGACAGTTTTCGCGACGATACCCTGCTCAAGGCCGGTTTGAAGCTCAATCACCTGCGTATGATCGTCACGATCGAGGACCACGGGCAGATTTCGGCGGCCGCTGAGTCTATGAACATCTCACAACCTGCGGCTTCGCGCATGCTCTCGGAAATGGAGTCGATCGTCAAAAGCCCGCTTTACGAGCGTGTCGCCCGCGGCGTTGTGCTGACACCTTTCGGCTTGGCGCTCGCCAAGCGGGCACGCAAGATCCTGCTTGAGCTGCGTGAGGCGAGCCGCGAGATCGGCGAGCTCAGAACCGGCAAAGGCGGCTCGGTCTTTCTCGGCGCCGTGACCGCGCCTGCAATCAGCCTTGTCGTACCGGCAATTCAACGCGTGACGCGCGCCTATCCCGGCATCGAGATCAATATCGAGGTGGAAACCAGCAATGTGCTCGCGCGCGAACTGCTCGCCGCTCGCCACGATTTCATCATCAGCCGCATTCCGGATGAGCTCGATCCGCGCCTGTTCACCGCCTATGAGATCGGTGTGGAGAAAGCCTGTCTCGTGGTCCGTAGCGGCCATCCGCTGCTGAAGAAGGGCGTGGCTAGTCTCGATGATCTGCCGGGCTACGATTGGGTCTTCCAGCCCCCGGGCACTTTGCTCCGGCGCAAGGTGGAGGATATCTTCGTCACGGCTGGCGTGCCCCTGCCGGAAAACATCATCAATACCTCTTCGTTGCTCCTGACGCTTGCCATCGTCTGCAAGACGGACGCCATCACTCCGGTCGCGCTCGACATGGCGCACTTCATGTGCGGGCAGTCATCGCAAGCCGGCGAATCCTCCATTTTGCCCATCGATTTCGATATTGAAGTGAAGCCCTACAGCCTGATTACCGCCCGTGAGCGCGCCATGCCGCCCAGTGCCCGGTTGCTGCACGATATGATCCTGGAGGAAAGCAGGAGCCTCGATCTCGCTTGAGTCTGCCGAAAAAGCCGCCTCTTCCAGTTCATGATCATACCTGCGGCCATAAGCTCCGCGCCAACTTGCGTGGCTATTCTAGATGCTTCTGGAGGCAGGCATGTTGTTCGGGCAATCGCTGTTTCAATCCGTCCTCGATCGTCTCGACGCGGAAGAAGAAGATAAGTCAGGGAAGGACGAGGCGGCGCATCGCATCCGCGGCCTCAATGTGAGCTTTGCCGCGACCGTTTTCGGAGGCGAGCCGCCGGCATCTGCTCGTCCAGACGACGCCTACGTCGACAATCTCGGCAACGAGATCCCTTCGCCTGAGCCAATGCTGGAGCCAGAACAGAAAGAGCCGGAGCCGCCGGTAATGCCTGACTATCTGGCGCGCACCTCGCGAGAAGAGGTGGCGGCCGAACTGGCGATCTCTTCGCAGAGCACGCTTCAGTCCCTCCATGAAAAACGCCGCGCTTTCGCCAAGGCCAATCATCCCGACGGCGTCGCTCCATCTTTCCGCGAACAGGCGACGACACGCATGATGATTGCCAATCAACTGATCGACGAGGCCATACGGCGTCTCACGCGCTAGCAATTTCAGGAAAAGTGCGAAGTATCCGTCTTAGTCAAGCGTGTTCAGGTGTCCAAAATCGATCCTCTCGGATGAGTGCGTTTGCGAGAATGACGAGCTTTCGCATGATGGCGGTAATGGCGGCCTTGGCGGCTTTTCCGCCGGCGGTGAGTTGCTGGTATTTGCTCTTGAGGGGTGGATTGAAGCGAATGGCGACGAGGGCCGGCATATAGAGGGCGCGGCGAAGCTGGGTCCTGCCGCCTTGAATGAAGCTTTTGCCTTTCCATTGGCCGGACTGTCGCACGACCGGCGCGAGACCGGCCAGGCTGGCGGCCTGTTTGTTGGCCAGTGTTCCAAGTTCCGGCATGTCGGCAATCAGCGCCAGGGCGCAGGTTGCCCCGATACCGGGAATGCTGGTGAGGATGTCGAGACGGCGCTGCAATTGCGGCTCGGCGGCAATCAATCGACGGCTTTCGGCATCGACAGCCTCGATTTGGGCGTCGACCTGCCGCAGCCGTTGCTCGGCCTGGCGCTGCAGCAGGGGGATGGTCACATTCTTCTGCCGATGCAGGAGAGCGTTCCGGTCCTTAACGAGCGCGCGGCGAGCGGCGAGCAGTTCGGCGAGAAGATCAAGCACTTGGCTGCGCATTGGCCGGATGTCCGGGGCCATCAATGTGCCGAACCGGGCCATGACGCGCGCGTCGATGCGGTCCGTCTTGGCCAGCCGGCCACAGGCTTTGGCGAAGGCGCGTAGGCGCTGCGGGTTCACCTTGACGCCGGGCAGGTCCGCCGTTGCCAGCATGCGTTCGAGGCGCCGATGGTAGGCGCCGGTCGCCTCGAAGACAATGCGCTCGGGCGCGTAAGGCAACAGCCAGCGGATCAATGCCCGCAGCCCTTTGGCGTCGTTGGGGAACTGCTTGTCGATGCCGTCCGGCAGGAGATGGACATCGAGGCGATCTTTCGAGATGTCGATACCGAGGGTTCGTGCTATCGTATGAGCCATCTTTTCCGTGTCCCATGCTTGTCATGCGGGCCGTCAAAGCCCGGCTATCCGTTCAGGCCTCATGGAAAAGAAAGGGGCGATCCTACTGCGCAACGGTTCTGTCAAACCAGCGGTTTCTCGATCCCACCCCTCCCGCCGTCTGTGGGTGTTCAGGCCCACAGGCGGCAATCCATTGTCGCCTCAAAACAAGACAAAGTCATAAGACAAGCGGTTTTCCGTCCGGAATGCCTAAAAACAAAGGGATAGAGCGGGAAAGCGATTCCGTGAAACGCTGAACCGCGCTCGGTCATTTCTTTTCGTCTGTCGGCTCGTCATCTTCTGCTTCGTCGCTCACCGCAGCGCTTTCAGCCTCAGCCTTGGGCGGCTGCGGATTGAAGCTCAGAAGCAGCATCCAGGCCGCGTAGGCGCCAAGACCGCCCGCAAGGACAGCCCAGAAGGGTTGCGGCCCCAGGGCCTCAACAACGGCCCAGCCGAAGCAGACGGCTACGATCAGAACCCGCACCCAAAGCGGCTTATAGACGGGATGGTTGGGGTCGATCAGTTGCATGGGCCTCGTTCGCCTGTTGGAGAGATCTTGTCTTTAGCGCATGATCCCGAAAAGTGCGAAGGGGTTTTCGTACAAGATCAAGCCGGTCAATCTAGCGCAGGACGGCGATTTGAGGATAAGCCAATTTCGCAACATGAATTTCGGAATTGTGAAACGCTGGCAGCTTGACGCCGCCATCGGAAAATGGAATGAAAATTCCATATGGATTATTATTCGGTTCATTTGTTCCGAATTAGGGAGGTAGAGATGACTGTCAGATTTGGTTTGCTTGGCGCCGGGCGCATTGGCAAGGTGCATGCAAAGGCCGTGAGTGGCGATGCCAACGCCAAGCTCGTCGCAGTGGCGGATGCGTTTCCGGCCGCCGCGGAAGCGATTTCCTCGGCTTACGGCTGCGAAGTCCGCACCATCGAAGCCATCGAAGCCGCCAAGGACATCGACGCAGTGGTGATCTGCACGCCGACCGACACGCATGCCGATCTTATCGAGCGCTTTGCCCGCGCCGGCAAGGCGGTCTTCTGCGAAAAGCCAAT
Organism: Rhizobium jaguaris; assembly: GCF_003627755.1. NCBI lineage: Bacteria > Pseudomonadati > Pseudomonadota > Alphaproteobacteria > Hyphomicrobiales > Rhizobiaceae > Martinezella > Martinezella jaguaris. The sequence goes on from NZ_CP032694.1 coordinate 3,006,237, forward strand.
CGATCTCGATGTCGCCCGCGTCAAGGCCTGCATCAAGGTGGTCGAAGAGGTGAAGGGCAAGCTGATGGTCGGCTTCAACCGCCGCTTCGATCCGCATTTCATGGCGGTCAAGAAAGCCATCGACGACGGCCGCATCGGTACGGTCGAGATGGTGACGATCACCTCGCGCGATCCCGGCGCCCCGCCGGTCGACTATATCAAGCGCTCGGGCGGTATTTTCCGCGACATGACCATCCATGATTTCGACATGGCCCGTTTCCTGCTCGGCGAAGAGCCGGTCGCAGTCACCGCCACCGCCGCAGTCCTCGTCGACAAAGCGATCGGCGATGCGGGAGACTATGACAGCGTCTCGGTCATCCTGCAGACCGCATCCGGCAAGCAGGCGATCATCTCCAATTCCCGCCGAGCCACCTATGGCTACGACCAGCGCATCGAAATTCACGGCTCGAAGGGCATGGTCGCGGCCGAAAACCAGCGTCCCTTCTCCATCGAAGTCGCCAACGGCGACGGCTACACCCGCCCGCCCCTGCACGACTTCTTCATGACCCGCTACACCGAGGCCTACGCCAACGAGATCGCGAGCTTCATCGCCGCCGTCGAAAAGGGCGCTGCGATCACGCCATCCGGCGCTGACGGCCTCGCCGCGCTCAAACTTGCGGACGCGGCGGTTCAATCCGTCAAGGAAGGCCGACTGGTCAAGCTCAGCTAAGCAGTTGGCCGATCCCACCAAGGGATATGGTTTCGTCCAATGAGTCCGTCGCGAATGACTTCGCGGCGGACTTTTTCTTTGGCCGCTCCGCAAGCGTTCGAGAGTCTGCCGTCGGCAACCAGAGAATCATCAGTCGCAAGCTGTTGCGGAAAGCTCTTGCGAATCACATAAGTACGTGCTTATCTGTCGCCATGATAGAGAACGAGATATTCCGGGCTTTGGCGGACCCTACCCGCCGCGCCATCTTTGAAAAGCTGGCTGCGGGCAGCATGAACGCTAGCGGCCTGCGCGAAGGCATGGAGATCAGCCAGCCAGCGATGTCCCAGCATCTTGCGGTCCTGCGGGGCGCCGGGCTGATCAGAGAAGAACGGCAGGGGCGTTTCGTGAATTACGAAGTCGATCCGGAGGGACTCGCCCTCATCGCCCAGTGGCTGGCGAAATACCGCGCCTACTGGCCTGCCCGGATCGAAGCTCTCAAGGTCTTGTTGAAGGATATGGACCAATGAACGACCTGAAGACCCCCACGCGTGAAAACGGTATCGAACTTGAATACGACCTCAACGAGCCGCCGCAAAAGGTCTGGCGCGCGGTCAGCACCCCTGAACTCCGGGAAAACTGGCTGCCGAAGGAAGCTTTGGCCAATCCCGACGCGATATCGGTCAAACCGGGCGAAGAGGTCCGCTACAGGCTGCGCGATGACGAGCCACCATTCCTCGAAAGCACCGTGACGTTCAGGATAGCCCCGAACGCAAGCGGCGGTACGAGCCTGAGGATCATCCACGAGCTTGATGATGTGAGGCTTCGAAGGACTGCAAAAGCTGCGGCGAACAACAACGGCGTCTCCGTCATGCGCGCCGCCTAACACGCCAAATCCGCCAACAATTTCAGTGATATTGGAGGTCGCCGATGCGCGAAGCGATGCAACTCGTGCCTATGGTCGTAGAACAATCCAGCAGAGGAGAGCGGTCTTTCGACATCTATTCCCGTCTGCTGCGCGAGAGGATCATCTTCCTGAATGGTGAGGTGAACGATGACGTCTCGGCCCTGGTCTGCGCGCAACTGCTGTTTCTCGAGGCTGAAAATCCGAAGACGCCGATCAGCCTCTACATTAATTCGCCGGGTGGCGTCGTGACCAGCGGCTTCGCCATGTACGACACCATGCGTTACATCCGCGCGCCAGTGCACACGCTCTGCATGGGGACTGCCCGTTCGATGGGATCGTTCCTGCTGATGGCGGGCGAACCGGGCCAGCGCGTCGCCTTGCCCAACGCCAGCATCCATATCCATCAGCCTTTGGGCGGCTTCCAGGGCCAGGCCTCCGACATGCTCATCCACGCCGAGGAAATCAAGCGCACCAAGCACCGCGTGACGCGGCTTTATGCAGAGCATTGTGGCCGTTCCTATGACGAATTCGAACGCGCTATGGATCGAGACCACTTCATGACGGCGGAAGAAGCCCTGGAATGGGGATTGATCGATCGTATTCTGCACGTCCGCGAAGAAGATCGGCACATGGGCTTGGTGGATTGATTTCTATAGCGGCGTTGCGGCGCTTTATGAATAAGATTGCGCATTCGGTTTGAAGGCCGGGTTGCCCGGCCTTCTCTCCCGATTTTCTATTTCGTCACAGGTTGATTGCTCGTCTGTTGCCCGGCGGGTACCGGCGTCGCGGCAGCCGGCTGCGCTGTGGCCTGATCGGTTTTCTGAGGCGGCGGGAACCAGTATTTCGCCGAAGTGGTGCCGCGCTTGATCACCACATGCTGGTTGGCGAAGATGCGGTAAGGCTGACTCCACTCCCCGTCCGGCCACTGCACCCGCACCACGGCGCGTTCATTGGTCCCGAGGCCGAAATGGGTGAAGCCGACATGGCCCGACGCGTGACCGCCGCCGACCTGCACACGCTGCACCTGCGTCTGCGTGCCGGCCCTGACATTGATGGTCGCGCCGATGCCCATATGGTTGATCGGGCCATTGTCCAATTCGATTTCGGTCCAATTGCCGAGCGGACGATAGCCCCAATCGGTCTTTGCACCGAGATTGCGAAACAGGAAGGCGCGCTGGCTGCGGTTGACGACGAGGATGTCGAGCATGCCGTCATTGTTGAAGTCCTCGACCACGGCGCCGCGCCCCTTGCCGGGAAGTGCAATGCCGGCCTCGTCCCCCTTCTCGGTGAACTTTCCGTCGAAACCGCCAAGCAGCAGGTTGTCGGGATCACTGCTGGCGAAATCCGGCATGGCCTCGACATTGCCCTTGGTCATGAAGAGATCCATGTTCGTGTCGTTGTTAATGTCGGCGAACTGCGCGTGCCAGCCCGTCGAGGGACGGTGATCGTTGCCCGTATAAGGACGATAGGCAGCGACACCCTTTTCATAAGCCGTGTCGCGATAGGTCGGACTGTTTTCGTCAGCCGCCTCGTCATTGAGTTCCTGCAGCTTGTTGTCACCCATGGAGGTGATGAAATATTCCGGCCGGCCGTTGGCCTTGGGGTCGGCTTCGGCGATCCCCATGCCCCAAATCTTCAGCGATGCCCAGCCGTCGCTCGCCGTATATTGCCGCGGCGGCCTGCCGGGAGAGATATCCCAGAGCTGCTCCTGTCCACCGCGATAATATTGCCGGTCGTTGGCAACCCGCAACGAATCCTGGCCCGAATGGTTCCAGTCGGTGAAGAGCATCGACAGCGTACAATAGCTTGGCTTCAGCGGCAGCGGATTGGAATAATCCGGCTTGTCGTTGCCTACGGGACGATCGAAGACATTGTCGCTGCAGGTGCCGAAGGGCGTGCCTGGCGCATAGCGATCGACGTAGTTGCCGAAAGCAAGCGTCGGATATTTGTTGCCGGCTTCCCAGGTGGCCGCAAAGGCGACCGTCCAGTCCTTGCCGCCGTCGAAGGCAAAGGTGCGATTGGCCTTTTCGAAAGTGCAGTTCGGTCCGCCCTTCAGGATGATATTCTCGCCGAGCCGCAACAGGACGACGTCCGTGTAACCGTCATTGTCGATATCGATCGGATAGACACCGAGGACGGACCGGAGATCCTTATCGGAGAGATTGATAGGCACTTCCTTGAATTTCAGAGCGCCACCCGTCTCGCTTTCATTGACATAAAGCGCCAGCGGGCTGGTGCCGCCGGCCAGCATCAGGTCGGGCTTGCGGTCGCCGTTGCAGTCGAAGCTGGCGACCCCGCCACCGACGAAATATTCCCAGCCGCCGGTATATTGATGGTCGATGCCGGCGGCGACCGCTTCCTCCTGGAAATGCGGGACATCCATCAGGAAAGGTGCCGGCGCGGGCGTGTCCTCGGCGAAACTGCCGGGCGCGAACGAGAAGGAAATCAAGCCGGCGACGGCAAGGAGGGCTGCTATCTTCTTCATTGGTTCACCCCTGCCTGCTCGATGACCAGCGTCTTGAGGAAAGCGATGATACGGGCGCGATCGTCTTCGGACGCGCCGACGTAGCTATCGCGGGCGGTGCGGCCGTCGCCGCCATGGGCACGAATGACGCCGTCAAGGGTCGTAATGTCGTTGCGATGACCATAGGGAGGTGTCGAAGCCACGCCCCAAAGCTCCGCCGTCATGAAGATATTGCGATCGACGAAACGTTGCGCCAGAAGCTCGTTGCCGAGCTGGTCGACTGTGCTGTCGGTCATGGCGTGACGCTTGAGATCGCCGAATAGCGGCACCAGCACCTGCCCCTTGTCATTGCGCTTCAGCTTCTTCGTCCAGTCGAGCTGCGACAGGTCGTAGACAGCCGGGTCTTTTACCTGGCTCGTGCTCAACGTACCGGACATGTCGTTCGGACCGGGATCGGAGAAGGAGAGACTATCGAGCGGCAGGCTTGTCCTGTGGCAGGCCGTGCAGCCCATCCCATCGAACAGCTTCTCGCCGGCGGCCGCCATGTCACGCCATTGGGCATTGTCCGGCACCTTCTGGTCGGGCGCAGGCAAGGTTGCTTGCCAGGCGACCATTGCCGAAACATCGCCGTCGCTGATCTCGTCGGCATGTCCGTCGCCATCGAAATCCGTGGTCCCCGTCCAGCGGCCACCGAAGCGCTCCACCGGCTCCATGCCGTGATGCTGGTTCAACGCATTGACGGTAAACTGCCGGAGCGAGGTCATCACGCCCTTTTGGCTGAACGGGCGAATGACAAGATCCATGTCGACGCCATCGAGCTCCTGCATATCGACCAGGCCGTTGGGCTGCGCAGTCAACCAGCCGTACTTGACGCCCTTGGTCTCGAGCGCGACGCGCTGGGGCTGGCCGGTTTTTGCCGCAAGCGTAATCGCCTCGGCGCGCTGACGCTGCAGATCGACGGTCATCTCGCGCGCCAGAAGCTCGATCAGACCATCGCCGAATAGGCTGTTGGTGCCGCGCTCATTGGAAAATTGCGGATCGGTCGTGTCGAAATCCGCGCTCTCAAACCCTTCGGATACGAAGACATTGGTGGTGAAATCGCCCGCGCCACCCGGAAACGGCATGTTATGGCAGGAGGAACAGGCATTGGCATCGACACCCGCCGTTCGGCTGAATTCGTTCATGACCGGATGCTTGCGCTTGGTCGGCACGATCGCCTGCGTCGCGCCGGGGCGCCCTGCCCCATCCTCCACCGTGAAGCGCGCCGTGAACAATTGCTCCCCTATCTTGATCAGGTTCTTGAGCTGATCGAGCGTCAGATGGCCGGAAACCTCCGTGCCGGCCTGTCCCAGCGCCGCCGTCTTCTCCTCCCAAGGCTGAGCCGCGATCGCGGGCAATCCCGCCGCGGCAAGACAGAGGCACGCGAGTGCCATTCGTTTCATAGTCCCCTCCTCAAACAGTCTGGCTATTCAACTCCGCAACGACACCCGAACTGACGATATCGTCATCCATCATGGCCAGAGCGCGGTTGAGGTGCCCTTCGAACACCAGCGTCGGTTCGTCCGCCACCACCCGCAGCTCCGGCATGCCCTCCATGCGCACGACATGCGATTCCGCCAGCCCCTCGGAAATGCCCTCCACCAGCAGGTCGTAATAGCGCGTCCCCGGACCCGTGATCGCGATCGGCATGCTTTCGTGCAGGCTGAGCACGCGCGAGAGGCCGTTGCCAAGTGCCAGCCCCGCCTGACGGAAGGCGTGGATGTTGCGGCGGCTGCCCTGCCGGGCGCTGGCCGCGATCTTGTCGAGTTCGGCGATCGGCACGAATTTAGCGGGGATCGTGTCGAGCGGCACGTCGAAGGCCGTGCGCAGGATGGCGTAGAAGCCGGCATAGGCCTCTATGCAGCCACGCGAGCCGCAGCGGCAGAGGCCGCCGCCCGGCAGATGCAGCATATGGCCGAAATTCGGCGCCGATATTTGGAGCCTTCCCTCATCGCCGCGGCGCACCACGCCCAGACCGATGCTGTGGCCGAGCGAGAGTGCCGCAAGCGCCCGGAAATCACGGCCCTTCTTGTTCTCCTCCTGGCGTCCGACGGCAGCAGCGACGAGCAGCGTCTCATTGCCGAGGATAACTTTTGCCGACCATTCGTCGCGTAACACCGCTGCAAAATCGATTTGCTCGCGCCCGAAGATCGGCGACCAGCGCAGCACCGGCTCCGAACTCTCGACCAGGCCCTTGCTGCTGATGGAAATCATCAGGACCTTGTCGCGCGACAACCGCGAGCGCGCGACGATCCGGTTCAAGGCATCGCGCAGCCCCGTGACGAAAGAGCCGACACCCGAAACGTTCTGCTGCCTCTCCTCGGTGAAGCGGTCGATCAGCCGGCCGGCATAATCCACAAGCGAATATTGAACGGCATCGGATGAAATGATGACGACGATGAGATAGCCGCAATCGCGCCGCTGCGAGAAGAGCACGCGCGGGCGGCCGCGGCCACTTGCTGCCTGCTGCTCCGCCTTCTCGATGATCTGCGCCCGCTCCAGATCGGTGGTGATCACCGATATCGTCGCCGACGAAAGCTTGGTGAAATCAGAAAGTTCAGTATGGGCGAGCGGACCGTGGCGGCGTAGCGCCGTCAACACCAGAACACTGTTTTTCTGGCGGACCAATTCGGTGCTCGATTTGGCCAGCATCATCAAGCCTCCCGCTCATTCCATCCCTCCGTCCGCAACTCTAGTCCGCTCTTCTTAAACGGCCGATTAAACCTGGCAGTGCGGTGTTGACAGTTGAAAAAATCTCTGACACTAAATTTCTCGACTGTCGAGAAAAAAATCCGAACCTTTCTCGTCAGCGTTATCGCGGCGGCCGGCGGGAGCTCAGGGCACGTGCGGTCGCATTCACTCGGGAGGATAATATGAGAGCTTTAATCAAGCTGGCTGCTGGTGCGGCCATCGTTTTGACCATGCAGACAGCGGCCTTCGCGAAGGATCTCGTCGTCGGCGTTTCCTGGTCAAACTTCCAGGAAGAGCGTTGGAAGACCGACGAAGCTGCCATCAAGAAGGCACTCGCTGCGGTTGGCGCCAAGTATATTTCCGCTGATGCCCAGTCTTCCGCTTCCAAGCAGTTGACCGACGTTGAATCCCTGATTTCCCAGGGTGCCAACGCACTCATCATTCTCGCTCAGGACTCCGACGCCATCGGCCCGGCTGTTGAAAAGGCTGCCGACGAAGGCATTCCGGTCATCGGCTACGACCGCCTGATCGAAAATAAGGCCGCCTTCTACATCACCTTCGACAACAAGGAAGTGGGCCGCATGCAGGCTCGCGAAATCCTGAAGGCCAAGCCGGAAGGCAACTACGTCTTCATTAAGGGCTCGTCGTCCGACCCGAACGCTGACTTCCTCTTCTCCGGCCAGATGGAAGTGCTGAAGCCCTCCATCGATGCCGGCAAGATCAAGAATGTCGGTGAAGCCTACACGGACGGTTGGCTGCCGCAGAACGCACAGCGCAACATGGAGCAGTTCCTGACCGCCAACAACAACAAGGTTGATGCGGTCGTTGCCTCCAACGACGGCACCGCCGGTGGCGCCGTTGCCGCTCTCGACGCCCAGGGCCTCGCCGGCTCCGTTCCGGTTTCCGGTCAGGACGCCGACAAGGCAGCGCTCAACCGCATCGCGCTCGGCACGCAGACCGTTTCCATCTGGAAGGACTCGCGTGAACTCGGCAAGCGCGCCGCCGAAATCGCCATCGATCTCGCCAACGGCAAGTCCATGGACCAGATCAGCGGCGTCCAGACCTTCAGCGGCGGCCCGAAGCACGTGCCGATGAAGTCGGTCTTCCTGACACCGCAGCCGATCACCAAGGACAACCTGAGCGTCGTCATCGACGCCGGCTGGATCACCAAGGCTGAAGCTTGCCAGGGCGTAAAGGCCGGCAGCGTTGCAGCCTGCAAATAAGCTGTCCTTGAACGGTTGACCCGATCATAATACCGACGCCGCAACGGCACTCCGTTGCGGCGTCGAATGCGGATCAGGAGCAGACAACTCTCCCTTGCAACTGGAGACGGAGCTTCCCGCATCGTGCTGCGCCATCGCATATCCCGCTGGCCCGTCGGATGACGGTCATCGGGACCGGTACGAAGACCGGCCGCACGGCGATGACGCATTTTTGAGATTGGCGCGGTTTCGCCAGCGATAGCCTGGAAGGTATCGCAGACCGCGCCCAACAGTGGAGAACGGCAAAGCGATGGCCGACATGACACAGTCCACAACATCGAGCGGTCCCCGCGACGCGGAAGCCGGCGCAATTACCCGCTTCCTGCGTGCCACCGAAATCGATACCCGCCTGCTCGGCATGATCGGAGCGTTGCTGATCATCTGGATCGGCTTCGATCTTTATCTCCGGATATTCGACGGCCGGGAATTCCTCACCGCCAGAAACCTTTGGAACCTTTCGGTGCAGACCTGCGAAATTGCGGTCCTCGCGACAGGCATGGTGCTGGTCATCGTCACGCGCAACATCGATCTTTCGGTCGGCTCGCTGCTCGGCTTCGTCGCCATGATCATGGGCGTCATGCAGGCCAAATGGCTGCCGCAATATCTCGGCTTCGACAGTTCCTGGACCTGGGTCATCACGCTGATCTGCGGCCTTGCGATCGGCACGGCCATCGGCGCCTTCCAGGGCGCGATCACCGCCTTCATGAATGTTCCCTCCTTCATCGTGACGCTCGGCGGACTTCTCGTCTGGCGCGGCCTTGCCTGGTATGTCACCAGCGGCCAGACCGTGGCGCCGATGGATTCCACCTTCGTCGTCATGGGCGGCGGCGGCGCGACCGGTTCGATCGGCGCGACCTGGAGCTGGGTGGTAGGTGTGGCCGCCTGCCTGCTGATCATCGCCGGCATCATCGGCTCGCGCCAGCAAAGAAAGCGCTTTCACTTTCCGCGCCGTCCGCTTTGGGCGGAATATTTCCTTGCCTGCCTCGGCTCCCTGATCGTCCTCGGCACCGTCTATCTCTTCAACAGCTACAATTGGCCGATCGGTATCGCCAAGCGCTACGCCACGGACCATAATATTCCCTGGCCGGAGACCGGATTGGACATTCCTTACGGCATTGCCGTTCCGGTTCTCATCGCCGTCTTCATCGGCATCGTGATGACCTTCATCGCCACGCGCCTGCGCTTCGGCCGTTATGTCTTCGCAATCGGCGGCAACCCGGAAGCAGCCGAGCTCGCCGGCATCAAGACCAAATGGGTCATCGTCAGGATCTTCGCGCTGATGGGCTTCCTAGCCGCCGTCGCGGCCGCTATATCGACGGCGCGCTTGAATTCGGCGGTCAACTCGCAGGGCACGACCTACGAGCTCTTCACCATCGCCGCGGCCGTCATCGGCGGCACCTCGCTTGCCGGCGGCAGCGGCACGGTAGCCGGCGCCATGATCGGCGCCCTGGTCATGCAATCGCTGCAATCGGGCATGGGTCTCGCCAATGTCGATACGCCAATTCAGAACGTCGTCGTGGGCATTGTCCTGGTGGTCGCCGTCTGGCTCGACATCGTCTACCGCTCGCGCGCCAAGTAAAAGGAATTCTGAACCATGACGGATCAAACCACTCCGCTTGTGGAAATGAAGAACATTTCCATCTCCTTCGGCGGCATTCACGCTGTCGACAACGCCTCGGTGGACCTCTTTCCCGGCGAGGTCGTGGCGCTGCTCGGCCATAACGGCGCCGGCAAGTCGACACTGATCAAAATTCTCTCCGGCGCCTACAAGCGCGACAGCGGTGAAATCCTGATCAACGGCGAACCGGCTGATATCCGCACGCCACGCGACGCCAAGAAATACGGCATCGAGACGATCTACCAGACACTTGCCGTCGCCGACAATGTCGATGCCGCCGCCAACCTCTATCTCGGCCGCGAGTTGCAGACCCGCTGGGGCACGCTGGACGACGTCGCCATGGAGGCTTCCGCCCGCAAGGTGATGGGTCGCCTGAACCCCAACTTCAAGCGCTTCAAGGAGCCGGTGAAGGCGCTCTCCGGCGGCCAGCGCCAGTCGGTGGCGATCGCCCGCGCCATCCTCTTCAACGCCCGCATCCTGATCATGGACGAGCCGACGGCGGCCCTTGGCCCTCAGGAAACCGCGCAGGTGGGCGACCTGATCAAGGAGCTGAAGAAGGACGGCATCGGCATCTTCCTCATCAGCCACGACATCCACGACGTCTTCGACCTCGCCGACCGCGTCTCGGTGATGAAGAACGGCCAGGTCGTCGGCCACGCCCGCACCGAAGACGTCACCAAGGACGAAGTCCTCGGCATGATCATCCTCGGCAAGGTCCCGCCCAAAGCCATCCCCGGCCCCGGCGCGATGAAGAGCTGAGCCCGCAATCGCAAACAAACAAACAGGGCCGCGACATCAAACGATCGCGGCCCTTTTGCATTCAAACAAATCGATATGTGGTTTCCCGCATTTTCCGCATTGAAGCCAAACGCTTCCTAGGCTAAGAACCACCTCATCGGACAGGCGAGTCAGATCGCCAAAGGCATGCACCCGTAGCTCAGCTGGATAGAGTGTTGGATTCCGATTCCAAAGGTCACAGGTTCGAATCCTGTCGGGTGCGCCAACAATTTCAATAACTTATTACAAAGCTAGTGGCCTTAACTTTAAAGGTAGGAAGCATATAGGAAGCGGTATGACGGCACTTTTCTCGATCCCCGTTGAAAATGCAGATCTGAATCTTCCGGAATGCTGCTTGGTCGTTCCATCCGCGGCATCTGTTTTTTCCATCTCGGCAGAATCTGCCCTAAATCGCTCTTCCTGACCTTTGAAAGGCCGGGTCGACCCTTGTCGCGCAAAAACGAAAGCCCACGAGGCTCGGGAGCAACATATCGCAATTAGGTGAAGCCCCACCACTCGGTCAGGTGACATGTGAAAACCTGCATATCGAGCGAAGAGCAGAGCTGTGGACTCGCTTGCGCCGACAGACGGGGACTCACGATCGATCGCGTTCATTGCGCCACGGAATATTCATGGAAGGCGCAAGCAAATGACTCACATTACAAAACGGCGGGATGTTCCCTCGTCTTGCTGGCTTCCTATGCCAATTAATCTCCTTCGCTTTGAACGCGTTTTAGCCGGCTCGGAGAAGCCTAACGTCGCCTATATTGAGCCTCGCAGAAATTGCGGCACTCAACGCATCGCGGATTCGATTGACGACAACGTGGCGAATATTGGTGACATTCCAGCGGACGCTTCCCAGGATGTTGCTGTCGGCAGTAAGCGTTTCCGTGGCTTCGAACAATGCTTGATGGCGAGCCACCAATTTCTGATGTGCTGCTTCGCGTTCGTCCAGCTCATCATCTATCTCTTTGCGGTGACGCTGATTAATAAAAAGATCCGGTGGCATGACGACGTATCCTCCTAATCGAGCTTGAAAACTGAGGGAAATGCGCTTGCAAGTGCCTGATGAGCCGAACTCTTCTCCCCCCTGGAGTTCAGAGCGTCTTGCGCCCAATCGAAGTCCAAGCTCGATAAAGGAGGCCACCAGTCAAAATTGGCCAGATTATCATTCCCCAGGACTCGGCGGCTTGGGGGTACATATAGAATGGGGCAGCCTTGTTGATCTCTTCAGTACCACTCATGCAATGATTGATCTGCGTCGTTCCATCCAGATTGTTGAACAGAAGGGAGAAGCCGCCCCCATCACTACAGTGCCCAGCAGGGGCAAGAACAACGAAATACTGTAGGGACAAAAAAGCCGTGAGGGCCGTAATCAGCACAAAAATTACGGCTAGAGGAAGCTGACCTATATCCGATGCGACTGGAACTTTGAGCTGTCGTGACAGATACCATATGACGACTGAGACGATCACCGCGGCGGGCGGGCCAAAGACGATTAGATAAACGACATTGAGGTTAAGCGGCAGACTGACCAAGGGCAACGTTCCAGTGAATGTTGTCGGCGCGCGCGATACAAAGGCGGAAAGTGCCAACAAGGCAAGAACGGTTCCGGATATTTTCCATATGGCCTTTGCCGAGGCGGATTTGGCATTGCCGGTCGGTTCAATCTGCGCCATCGTCGTCTTCTCCGGTTATTGCTTGCACAATTTCGTCAGTTGCTGGGGCAACCCGCCTTTGAGCCCCTCCTGGATTTGCGGCTTGAGTGCGTCGATAAATTTTTTGAAAGTTCCGCCGGTGTCGATAATTTGCACATCGTTGCTGGTAACCACGCAGGTTCCAAGATCGACCTGTGCTTTGATGGCGAACGTGGCCGAAACATCACCTTTCATAACAGCTTGATCTGACGTCTTGCATGCCAGTGATGCGTTCAGACTAACATTCGCGGTATTCCCTTGGATATCGACCGACGCAGCTTTCACATCTACGGATTCGAACTTATCGACGCCAACCGTAACGAAACCTGCCTTCACCTTGAGCGAACTACACGGCTGAGCGGCCGCAATCGCGCGGTCAACAATATTGTCAGCTTGCGCAATACCATCGGCGCCAATGAGGCACAGGCCGCCTAAAGAAATCGGCATGAATAACCGAAGTGTTATTGCGAGAAAATAATGCTTTCGGCTAGCATCCATGCGCATTTTATCCTCTCCAAAAGTTGAAGACGCTTAGGCTGATGGATTGTATTGCGGTGTTCTGCCCTTAATTATTCTAAAATGTAGCTCAGTTGTGCTTGTGGAGCTAGAGTGAATTTTACAGCCATGGGCTGCTGCCAGCTTTGAATATTATCATACTTGCCCGTTGAGCAAGACTCGTGCGGCGACAGTATGCTCGGGGCAACTGGCCCATAGTTTCAGCGAGGTGCCATCATCATGTCGTAATGCGCGGATTGCTCCGTAACAGCGAAAACCTGTTTGAAGACAGCCAAGAAACGTTCGACGGTCGTGGAATCACAAGCAAGATAGAGGTCTTCGTAGGCGTTGTGTGATCCGTCGTTTACCCAAGAGAACAGCGAATTGCAGATCTGTTGATCCTGACCGACGAATTTGTCGATAATCTTGTCCTTGTCCATATTTCCGAGGATCGTGAAATAGTTTTCCAGGATCCGCCTGAGCGTGTTTTGGATTGTGAGCATCGAACGGTTCTCATTTCGAACCTCCTGCCAAAGCATCTCGTAGGAGGTGCGTATCGGATTATGGAGGTGGCCCTCGATGACGGAATAATCGTCTTTCTTCCTGACAACCCAGAACGTCTCGAAATTTCGCCTCTCACCACCCGAGCGCTTCGGATCGAATGCGACTTCCTTGTGAAAGTAGATGTTGTGGGTCAGGACGAAAACTTGCTTCAACGTCGAAGCTGGTTCTTGCACCTTCGCGAACAGCTTCTTGATCAGGCTGCTCACGATGAACAGAATGTCGCTGTCCAGGCTGGAAACCGGGTCATCGATCACCACGATCCGGTTCGTGGTTATGCCGCTTTCGGAAACGCTGCCGCTGATAAGATAATAGAAGTAGAGAAAGACGATGAAGGTCTTCTCACCTTCGCTGAGCGTTTCTCGGGCTTCTGAACCATCACTCCGGATAACCGTATAAAATCGGTCGCCTTCGTGAGCTGTGGCGAGTTTGAAGTTCCGGAAGCCAAACGAATCCAGCAGGCTATTAATAGCGTTCACTGTCGGCTGGACGCTGGTTACCTGCCTTTCAAGCTCCTGCAGCCTCGCCGATTTCTCATTCCTTTCTCGCTCTTTTGCGGCAATGCCGGTTGTCAGGCCGGAAATGGCATTTGTCAGGGCCAATCGAGCAGTCTTGTACGCCTCCAGAGGCAGCTTGGCTTCATCAACGATATAACGCCAAATTTCCGAAATCAGCTTTTCGCGCTCAGAGACGATGTTATCGATTAGCGCATTGTGAGCATCAATTTTCTGGTTCGCCTCAGCGGCGATAGCGTTAAGGGTGTCGATTGTTGCTGCAACCCCTTCCAAGATTATCTTGACGCTCGGCTCAGCTCGCTTTCTGCCAATATGCTGTGCGTTCAAGCTGAGCTTGGTGCGAAGTGCCTCCGCGGTTTGTTCGAACAATGGCCTGTCGAGATATTCCGACTGGACGAGAAGCACCGCGTCAAGTTGGCGGATGATGCTTTTGGAATGTTCGTCGTAAGCGGTGGCTATGCCGGCAATAGCATCAAGGTCGCGTTGATATGTTTCGTCGAAATACGCCTCAAGATCGTGGCGGAAGGCATCATCTGTAGTTTGCTGGCAAAAGGGACAGCAGTCCCCGTTCTGATGAAAATATCCGAGGCCCTGCTTTACCCAATCGCTGTTTCCAAGGCGCTTGATCATATCTGCTATGGAAACGTCCTCTTTGCCAACCACACGCTTGTCGAGAATAGCAGCAGCCTCTAGCGCCACAATTTCCGATCCCGGGATGTCCGGAAGGCGATCCTGGCGCAGCTTGACATCAGCAAAAATAGTGGCGGCTCGGGTCTCCAAATCATCTTGCGATTTGAGGTCGACCGAATTGCTTTCGAACTCAGCAAACATGCGGTCGGCGAAATTGGCTCGGGAATTCAGAACCCCGCGAAACGCCTCACGAAACTTGTCCTCGTGCTTAAGCTTGGTTTTCCAGCATGCCTCTTGAAAATTGGTATTTAAATCGTGCAGTTCTTTGCGCTTTCCTCCATTGCCATCCGGCCCCTCTAGCGTATGCTTTCTGGCCCGGATAGTGTTCGAGACGTCATCGATGTCTTTCTTTAGGTCTTCAATCGCTTGTAGAACCGCAGCGTCTTCATGACCAAGAGTGAATATGCCTCGCATCCGAGCAGTGAAGTTTTCTTCAATGAAGTCGCGATTGTACACAAGGCATTGGAGCGGCGACCGACCTGCCCAACTGACGGCACAGTTGGCATAGGTCTCTGGTTTAGCTATCACTCGTGAGAGTGTAGTCTTTCCCGAGCCGTTGGCGCCGAATATGAAGTTCACCGACCTCAATTCAGAAAGAACCGCAGCACCTCCAGTGTAACTCGCCACGCCATCGATGGATATCTGTTCAATCATATCCTGCCTCCGAACTCCCGGCCGAAATATACGCGTAAAACGCGATCAATCAAACCGGTAAATACAACGAAAAACAGTGAAAGGATCGGTGTAGGAAGGCAAGGATGTCACCACGTTGGGGGCACTCCCGGTCTGCGAAAGTTGGCGCTTTCGTGAGCGCGACGAACAGCCCACTGTTTTCGGCGTTGACGGGATCGCAATAGCACTTTCTTTCAGAACTTCTGCTTTGCCCTTTTCGGCATAAAGTAGGTTCGGATATTGACGAGCGCTTCGGCGACGGCAGCAGCATCCTGGCGGGTGGCTTTCCGTTTTGTCTCGCCGAGCTTGCGGATGGGCGCGATGATATCGCCAGTGACGGCATGACCTCGAAGGACCGGCTGCCAAAGCCTCGGCGCGTATCCTGTTCCCAGCAGAAAGCAGAGATCCCAATCGAATGGATCAAAGGTCTGATCATCGATCCTGGTGAACTTGGGCCGGTGGTCTTTCGGCGTTTCGGAGAGGCTTGCCGAGATACGGTTGTACTCTGCAACGATCGTCTGCACGGCCCGATGTTCGATTGTTTCCATCGGCAGATTCAGGGCGTCCGGACCGGTCAGTTCCGGGATCCACTTGCGTGGGTCGATGAACTTTGGGCCGATGATGAGAGCCGTGAGATAGCCATCGAGACCGCTCATTGACCAGATAGGCGATGGCGGACGACGTTTCCTGATAAAGGCTTCGAATGCGTCGTCATCGAGCTTCGGTCGCGGCGTCATCTCCTGGCTGTTCTGTGTCATGCCGCTTGTCGCTCCTGCTGTGTCATCGCTTCGCGCTCCGCCTTCCAGGCCCAAGGCAAAAGGCTCTCCATCTCGTTGGCTTTCACTTTGCCGGAGATGATGCGCTCCAACACATCGGCAAGCCAGACGTCGGGGTCCACGCCGTTAAGCTTTGCCGTGTTGACGAGCGATGCCAGAACAGCGAAGGACTTTCCACCCCGCTCGTTGCCCACGAATAATGAGTTCTTTCTCGTCAGAGCCACGGATTTCATTGAACGCTCGACGACATTGGAGTCCACCTCGATCCGGCCATCCTCCAGGAAGGCTGTCAGTCCGCTCCAGTGGTTGAGCATGTAAGTGACTGCCTTGCCAAGTGCCGATTTCGACGACACCTCGTCGCTCAGTTCGGTGAGATGGACCTTCAGTTCTCTCATGATGGGAGCTGCCTCACGACGCCTGCCGCTAAGCCGGGTATCTTCATCTTCCCCTCGTAGTTTTGCTTCGATGCGATAGATTTCGGCAATCCTGGCAAGGATCGACAAGGCCTCCGAAGAGCCGGTCAGCTTGACGACATCGACGAACTTTCGCCGGGCGTGGGCCAGGCAGAAGGCCAGCCGCATGGGGGCAACGTTGCTCTTGCCGCGTCGTTTGACCATGGTTTTATAGGCTTGGTATCCATCAACCTGAAGCACGCCGGCAAACGACGACAGTTGCCCCTCAACCTCGCGAGCGCTGCGGCTTTCGGCAAAAGTATAGGCCACCGCCGGTGGCGCCGGACCATTCCAGGGGCGGTCGTCAACTGCTTGCGCCCATAACTGGCAAAGCTTGGTTCGTTTGCGCCCCGGATCGAGGCGCGGCAACGGCGTCTCATCACAGAACATCCTCGGCTGCGAGCGGATGAAGGCGAGTAGCTCGTTATAGAGAAGTTCTAGCCACCAGGCGACCCGCATGACCCAGGCGCCGAGTGTGCCGCGATCGATGATGACGCCGCAGGAGGCCAGCATCTGGGCCTGGCGATTGAGCGGGAGATGCCAGGCAAACTTCGAAACAGCGACATGCGCGGCAAACGCCGTGGTCACCATGCCACCATCCATCACGCGCGCTGGTGCCGGCGCCTGCACAACAACGCTTTCGCAAGCCCGGCATGCGTAGCGCGGCCGGATCGTCCGTTTCACCCGGACAACCGCAGGCACGATGCCGAGCGCCTCGCTGACATCAGCGCCGATGCAATGAAGTTCGAACGAACAGCAGGGGCAAGTCTTGCTCTCCGGCTCGATGACCTCGTCATAACGCGGAAGGTGCTTGGGCAAGCGGCCGATATTGCGGGCTGGCGATCTCCGTGCCTGCGTTTTGTCGTCATCGACTGGCGCGACATCGTCATTGGCAGCAACGGGAATGTCGCTTAGATCGCCAAGATCGAGCATTGCCTGCGTCGGATCGAGCACCGTCATCTTCTCCGATTTCGTCCCGAAGAGTTGGCGCTCAAGGAAGGCCACGCGCGCTTTGAGATCGGCATTCTCTTCGTTGAGCGAGAGAATGATCCGGGTCAATTGCGCAGCATCCTGGGGCAAGGGATCGGGTCGAAGCGGCATGACAGACCCTACCATATGAGTCTGAATCTTCAAGCAAAACCAATAGGATCAGCCTGCTTTTGAGGGCCTTCTCACCGCGTTTCGTTTGACCCTCGTCCAGTCAATGCCGGCCAGCAAAAGCGAGAACTCCTGGGCACTCATCTGCATCGCGCCATCGCAGATCGGCGGCCAAACGAACTTTCCGCTTTCCAACCACTTCGTTGCCAGGATCATGCCGGATCCGTCCCAATAGATGCAGCGCAGCCGATCGAGACGCTTGGCGCGGAACACAAAAACATCGCCACAATACGGATCAGCAGCAAGCGCCGAAGCCACCAATGCCACCAGGCCATTCATCCCGCGCCGGAAGTCGACAGGTTGCGTCGCAATCATGATCTTCACGCCATTTGGCGAAACTCCGATCACCGGCGTCCTCGCAACGCCGCCACCATTGCTTGTGCCAGCTCAGGCGCTACCGAACCGATAACCGTCATGCGCGCGCCGGCAATCTCGATCTCAATCCGGCCAGCAAGAACCTCCGAGGCATTCGATGGCGAGCCTTCGTGTCGTGCGCCATCCCCAACCACTGTCACCGGCACGAATACGGCAGGCGGCAAGCTGGCCTTTGCCGACCGTTGAGAGGTTAGTCCGGCATCCCGTCGCCACACATTCAGCAAGCCGCGATTGACGCCCCAGCGCCTCGCAACAGCCGAAATGTTCACTTCAGGTTCTGCGCTCTCCGCGAGAATCCGCGCCTTCTCCTCGTCAGTCCAATTCCGCCGCTGCCGCCGACCGGTGATCATCTCGATCCGCCGATACTTTCCCTCATGCCTGGCTTCATGCATGCCTTCATCCATGACTTCAAGCATGGCATCAGCGCGATCTCCAACCATCCCGGTCCACTCCTATCAATGATAGAGCTTATCTCGCGGCCTCATTCACAAAAGAAAAGGTGGGCTGTTCGTCGCGCTCACGCGCTTTCAGGCCGATCCAGATAACCGTTATGATTTTGGTCCTCAATCCCGCGATGCAGTTGCACCACCTCGAAGAGTTGCCGATTCCGATGAAGCCGCCCCTTTGTTCCGAGATGATTGCGCCCCTTGATTCCGGGATGATCTCGCCCCCTGTTTAGTGGGGTCTGCAGGCGATGATTGTTGTCAGTCCATTTAGGCGGGGTGTCAAGCTTTTCGGGGCAGGTTTCGGCGTAGGCTATCGCCGCTCAATTCGATGCGATGGGCGTTGTGAACGAGGCGATCCAGGATGGCATCAGCATAAGTCGGGTTTCCTATGACGTCGTGCCATGCCGACACCGGAAGTTGGCTGGTAATGATGGTTGATCTGCGGCCGTAGCGATCTTCCAGGATTTCGAGGAGGTCGTGCCGGGCCTGTTCGTTGAGCGGTTCGAGACCCCAGTCGTCGAGGATCAGGACTTGAACATGGCCCAGGGTACGTTGCAGCCGAGCATACCTGCCGTCGCCGCGAGCAAGTGCGAGCTGAGCAAACAGTCGTGGGACACGCTGATAGAGAACGGAACGATCGTCACGGCAAGCCTTGTGGCCGAGAGCGCAGGCTAACCAGCTTTTTCCGACACCCGAGGGTCCGCAAATGGCCAGATTGTCATGAGCGTTGATCCAGTCGCCGCCGAGCAGCTTCATGAAGAGCGCGCGATCAAGGCCGCGCTCGCTGCGGTAGTCGACATCTTCCGGGGTGGCCTGGTGGCGAAGCTTGGCAAACCTGAGGCGTGCGGCAAGCTTACGATCGTAGCGGGAACTCCACTCCCGTTCGAGCAGCAGTCCTAGCCACTCGGCATGCGAGAGATGTTCGGCTTCGCCGTTGGTGACGAGCTCCCCGAAGGCCTTTGCCATGCCGGCCAGGCCCATGGAATTGAGTTTGTCGAGTGTTGGATGGGCAAGCATTCTTTGTTCTCCTTAGTGGTAATAGCGAGGTCCACGGATGTTTTCGTGTTGGATAGGCTCATGCGAAGGTGGTCCATTGGTGGAGGCGGCTCGATCGAGATGATTGTCGAGGATGGAGCGCACCGAACCGTAGGTCCGGGCCCCGATCTCAAGCGCACGGCTGCAAGCAGCGTTCACTCTGTCGCGGCCAAAGCTTTTGTTCAGGCGGATAATTCCCATGCAGGCTCGAAAGCCCTGCTCCGGGTGCGGCCTGTCGGCGAGGATCTTCTCACACAGCAATGCAACCTCCGGCCCGATGGAAGAGGCCTCGCGTTGAATGCGTTCGATCGTCCAGTCGGCAAAGCGGCGGTGGGCCGAGGGCATGTGATCGGGGATTGTGGTGTGCTTGCCGTTACCGCTGGAGCGGCGATGAGCGGCTATTCGCTCGCCTTTGTGGAATATCTCGATCGTATTGGCGGTGATGCGCGCCTCGACTTGCTCGCGAGCAAAGCGATAGGGAACGGAGTAATAATGCCGCTCGATCTCGACGTGGTAATCCAATCCAGCACGCCGGATACGCCATTCCGCAAAGACATAGCGTTCAACGGGCAATGGCCTTAAAGCGGGCCGGTCGAGCTCTTCGAACAATTGGCGGCGCGTGACGCCAACCCGGCGAAGGACACGCCTGTCGTTCAAATCATATAGCAAGTCGGCAATCGCCGCATTGACTTCGGCCAGACTGTAGAAGGTGCGATGGCGGAGGCGGCCCAGCAGCCAACGCTCGACGATACGAACCGCAGCCTCGACTTTCGCCTTGTCGCGGGGGCGTCTCGGCCTCGTCGGCAGGACGGCGCTGCCATAATGCGCTGCCATCGCGCAATACGTCCGGTTGACCTGGGGATCGAAGTGGCACGCCTTGATGATCGCCACCTTGGCATTGTCGGGAACCAGCAACGCCGGCGCACCGCCGAAGAACTCCAGCGCCTGAACATGGCATTCGACCCAGTCCGGAAGCGTCTCGGTCCAGCGCGCCTGCGCGAACGAAAGACTGGATGCCCCCAGGACAGCGACAAATAAATGGGCCTGCCGTGTTTTGCCCGACAGCCGATCAACGACAACAGTGACCGTGTCGCCGGCGTAGTCGACGAACAATTTGTCGCCCGCCATATGATCCTGCCGCATCGTCACCGGCAGCTTCAACGCCCAGCCGCGATAGAGGTCACAATATCGGCTGTAGCGGTAACCATCGGGATAACGGCTTATGTATTCGTCCCAGAGAATTTGCAGCGTCACGTGCTTGCGCTTGAGCTCGCGATGGACTTGCACCCAGTCAGGCTCCGGTGCGCGACGATGACCCGTCTTCGTCCCAGCCGCACGGTAGAGCGCCGCCTCCAGGACGGCATCACTCACGTCATCATCCAACGGCCACGAAAGCCCCGCAGCCGCCGCCCGTCGCAGCGTCTCGCGCACCGTCGAGGCTGCTGCTCCGACCCGAACCGCAATCGATTTGTGGCCCAGCCCTTGCTCGGACCGATATCTCAGTATCTCGCGGACACGCCGCATCTCCAGTCTCTCCGCAGGCATCCCGTTCCTTCCTTGTCATCATTGACGGAAGGAACTTCACACCGGCAGAACACCCTTGCCACATCCCTCCGTAGGGGGCGGCATCATCTCGGAACAAGGGGGCGACTAATTCTCGGAATTGGGGGGCGACATCATTTCGGAATCAGGGGGCGGATTGCCTCGGAATTTGCAAAGAGTTGCACCGCGGCGTGCCTACCGATTGCGCCGTCGTTGACAGAGGGGCCTTTGCAGGTGCCCAGAAGTAGCAAATATTTCGGGAAATTAAGGAATCTTATTTCGGCGCCGTCGCCAGCCAATGGTCGTTTATAGCGCGATCAACGATGGCCCGGATCGTCGGCTGGTCGAGGTCGGGAAACAGATGTTGCGCAAGCGCAGTGCGTTTGCCAGTGCCCACCTTGGGTCCATTAAAGCGAGAATCTCCCATTAGCTGCTTGGCCTTGAGAATAATGGTCTTTTCTTTGGCGGCTTGCAGTTCCCTCTCGCTGATTTCCTGCTGTTGAAGCAGTTCGGTCACCAACTGCTCAATCTCGCCTTCAAATTCCTCCAACCAATCGGTCTGTTCAATAGCGCGATGTAAGATGCCATCGCACATCAAGCCCGCGGCCACACGGCAGGCCTGGCCATCGTGGCTGCGCCATATCGCAATAATCTTCTTGGCTTCTGGAAGGTCGCTAATGTCGTCCTCTTCGAAGTTGTCGCCGAGTTCTTCCGCCGCATCAAAACTGGTGGTGATGAGATAGACGATTTTTGGCTTGGCATGCCTTATAAGATTAAGAAACTCGCCAAATGAAACAGATGCGATGAACCCGCCTCTGCCTTCCACGGGCAGCACCGCTTCCAGCAATAGCGCGCCGCATTCTGCCGCGGCCTCTTTCAAATCATTCGCAAGGCGGTCGATATCTGCAGTATCCATGACCTGTGTCCAATATCGAGGCTGCATGGCTTGTTATAATCAATCAGTGCGAGCATCTAAAGATGGCCCCTCTGCCGTGGAGTCTTTAAGTTCCTGTCTACGCAAGAAAACCAACACGGCAGTTCCTCTATCTCTAAAGCAATCGTTGATCTTGCTCTGCTTCCCGCGCTGCTGCTGGATTGAAATGTACAACAACATCGTCTGATTTGCTGCCCGTAAACGAAAAAGCAAATTCCGGAGCATTTGGATCTGGTCGCCGGATCGCTTTAGAGACTTGCCGCTTCTCCGGCTGA
This sequence comes from Rhizobium jaguaris, assembly GCF_003627755.1. Taxonomy (NCBI): domain Bacteria; kingdom Pseudomonadati; phylum Pseudomonadota; class Alphaproteobacteria; order Hyphomicrobiales; family Rhizobiaceae; genus Martinezella; species Martinezella jaguaris. The sequence continues at coordinate 3,028,303 of NZ_CP032694.1, forward strand.
AAGAACTCTCGGGATATGTGTCCGAGCGATGGGAGTGCTGGACGAACGCCCTTGAACCACTCGCCGATCGTGACGATTTGAAGCCGGGGAAGATGGCCGTGAGCTGTATCAACAAAACCGAACGACGCCGCTTCGGCTCTCATCTCACGAGTGGCTTCATGAAGACAGATAAAGAGCCCCATTTCCGCGCGTTCGCGGTCGATTACAGCCTTGAACTCTCTGACGTCTTTTGCCCCGACATGCTGCCCACCTTTCACTGATGTTAAGATCCGGCCCCAGCCGCGTGGACCGTTCATAAAATACATCTCGCCATCGATGCCGCGATCTGGTCCCTTTTTTGTTTCTTTCAGCGCTTGCACTCCGACCAGATAGTTCGCCCACCACTGAAACTGAAACTTGTCCTTCAACGCCAAACGTTCAGCGCTGAGAAAATCTCTCGGTATTCCCCCGACATCATAGGCAGCATTTGGATTCAATCCTCGGATCCGATTCTCAATGACCTTGATCGCGTGAAAGGCAACATCGATTCCCACCCACTGCCTTTTAGCAATCTCCGCTGCGGCTATCGTCGTCCCGCAACCACAGAAAGGATCGAGGACCACTCCTCCTTCAATTGTAGCAGCACTCAGAATTCGGTTGAGGAGCTTTACCGGCTTTTGAGTGGGGTATCCGAGCCTTTCGCGCGCTTGCGAGTTAAGCGGGGGAATATCTGTCCAGACATCACCAAGCGGCATCCCTCGTTGCTCGTCCAAATAACGCTTTAGGCGTGGCACTCTTCCTGGTGCTGATTGATGAATCAAACCAGCGAGAAATGCTTCCTCCATTCGGCTTCTCGTCCAACGCCAAACGCGCGTGACGCCCAAGAACTCGTATGTCAGATTTGGGCGGTCGTGATTTGGATTTAGAAGATTGTCAAGCTGATACTTTCTGCCATCGCCATCGTCGTGAACGTACTTTTCCGCAATGGACGGCGGAAGGTTATTCAGATCATATGGCTCGTACAATTCATCGCTGTTCCAGGTCCATTCTCTCCCTTTTGCAAAGCTCAAAATTACATCGTGATTGTTGGGAAGCCGTCTGGTTGACAGCGACTTGCCCGTGCTTCTCTGCCATATTATTTCGTTGGCAAATTGCTCAGGTCCAAAAATGGAATCCAGAACGATCTTCAGATAGTGGCTCGCCGTTGCGTCACAATGCAAAAAAAGTGATCCGGTTGGCTTTAAGACGCGCCTCAACTCGTGAAGACGTTGCGCCATCATAACGAGGTAAGCCATCATGTCGCTTTCGCCCAGAGCTGCGTGCAACGCATGGATAATGGCGGCAACGCTACCACCAGTTCGCATCAACTCATCAAATGCCCACTGCGCCTCGCTACCCCAAGTCCAAGTATCTCGGAACGCCTCAACCTGAGCACTCGCAGCCTCGTCGGCCGGAGTTCGAAAAAGTACGTTGTAGTTCGCGTTACTGTTGAATGGTGGGTCAAGGTAAACAAGATCCACGCTTTCGCTCGCGATTTCTTCCCGCAATATAGTCAGATTGTCCCCAAACCAAAGTTGATTCATCGCTTGTTACTCCACACCCTCAGTAAATTTGAGCGAATATAGTTAACATCTTCCTACACCTCATAATTGAATAAACATGAGGGCCATTCGCCGGTACGGAGAGCACTGCTGATAAGCACGTGGGCGTGCGCGACCCTCACGAGGCGAAGAGGAACCCAATGGTCCCCAATTTTGATATCTTTGATCCTTCAGATCAAAGATATCGCAAAAGGCGCTCGGGGTTTTTGCGCTTTCGATCTTCGTATGACCAATTCGGATTGTACTTTGGTCAATCGGTTCCTTCCGTCCACTCCGTCGTATGCTGTTCTCATAGTTATGGATCAACTTGATAGCTCCGTGAGCACATGATCAAGTAGAGGTATTTTATCCGGTGTGGCAGCACGCTATTTGAGCGCGTGACTACGGGAGGGTTAGATCATATGACATCCGCTGAGGCTCTGCGCGGTGGGCCGCAGATAAAAAATGTAGATGGCTAGCGGTGTAGTCGTGAACACGGTTCGGCTGCCCTTCCAGATCGCGATGCAGGACGATGAGCTTCCTGCCAGCTTTGTAAGTCGAGTTGCGATTGCGAACGGCTTTCGATCCGGGTCGGAATTTTGCGCGATTACGGGGATGAACCGCGATCGACTCATCCATGGCAGCGAATATGAAATCAAATTGCTAGCAGAATGGACTGGTGTAGATCCAGCGCAGATCAATGCATTCACTTTCAAGCAAGGCCACCTTTTTGCATTTGGCCAGGCGGTCTTGAAAACTCGCGGCTTCTGCCGAGACGGTTTCCGCTTTTGCTCGGAATGTTACGTCGCAGACACCAGCCTCGGTCCGCCGGTGATCCGGGCGACCTGGCAATGGCTGCCTATTTCCTGCTGCCCGGTACACGGAATACCTTTAGCGTCATCATCTGGCGATGTTGGTGAGATCGGCGCCGTTCCTGAAATGGCTAACGAAGCCTTCAAAAGCACTAAGCGGCTCGCCTATCCAAAGGCTATCGCGCTATCCAAATATCTCACCGATCGGATATTGCGATCTGCCGATGACGATTTTGTCGGAAGACTTCCGCTCTACGTCGCGCTCGAGTTCTTTGATGTCCTGGGTTCTCTGCATCGAAGAATTCGTCAAAGTTCATGCCTGGGCACCGGGAGGTTCGAGCTGGCCCAAGCTGGATACCAAATTGCGCAGCGTGGACCAGATGCGGTGTCCGAGCTGCTGTCGCGCTACACGACGAAGGGAAGCGCGAGCAGCGCCAACAGACTTCGGGTCAAGATCTATGGAGACGCGAAGCAATGGTTGTGGCGTCACAAGGATGACGCCGATTACTCCCCGATTGCCGATCTGTTCCAATCACAGGCTAGATGGAATCCATCGTTTGCGACCGGTGGGATATCTGCCAGGAAAGCCCGAGCGAGCCGCACTCATACGGTACGGAGCGCATCAGAAGAATATTGCGTTCCCGTTGCACTCGTGGAGCGATTTCTCAAGGAGCGGGGCGTGGCCCTCCCATCAGACTGCTTGCTCTCGAGCTTCAAGTTCGACGCCGCCGTCGCTGATGAACTGTTCGGAGGAGCTGGTATCCCACTTGGCCTGCACCAGGCCGCTGAGGTACTCGGCTGTTCGCCTGCCACAATCATCGAGCTGCTTGATCTTCGCTTACTGGATCCTCTTTCGAGCGACAAGAAAGACGTTCGAGAGACGTTCGTCAGCAGCGCCAACTTGTCCCGTCTTCTGAAGCGTATCTATCGGGACGCAGACACAACGGCAAAGACGCCCGGGTTAAGATCTCTCCCACATTGCGCTATCGCGTCCGGCGTTTCTGAGGGGAGAATCGTAGGTTTCATTTTGGCGGGACATCTATCTAACGTCGCAATTGCGAAGGCCCAAGCTGGATTGGGCGCGTTGTACGTCTCCTTGCGAGAGGTGCTGACGTTAAAGAGCCAAAGGGTTTAGCGATCACGCTCGCCCGATCGCAGAGCTGATCACCAAAAAACGCCGAACATGTCCTATGCCATCGGCATCGCAGTCCCTCTGTGCCTATAGTGGCATAGATAGATATTTCGTCTTTAAACCCCTGAGCGTAAGGCGCGATAGCCTTCGCACTGCTCGCGCCGCTGGATTTCCCGCCTTTAGAATTTCTCGTCCCTTGCATCAATCGCGTGCAGAATCGCAGGGACTCTGCCTACATGAGGCCAAAGTGTGTAACGAACCAATCGTGTCCATCGACGGGCCTGCGTCGATAGTCGAAATTATGGAACAGATACTGAAGGGTCATAGGTGGCAGCCGACGAGTTGGAACAACAATGCGGTGGTTGAAATTGGCGTCGATGGACAGGAGGAAGGCTTTTTGAAAATCAATTTGAGAGCTACCAGCGGTGACTTCGAGGGCATCCCGTTGGTGTGGTGGCAAGAAGTTTCTCTCGCTGAGGCGGGCGATCACCTAAGACAGTTCCTTCTTGAGCAAGCCGCTTGGGTTGAAGAGCATGTTGGTACCTCGCTGCAGTTCGAACCGCTTCCGTTGTGGTTGACGGCTGTGCTAGCCGAAGACTTAGAAGCATGGAGCCTCGAGGCCTATGAAAATGCAATAGCTACCTTGGAGGCCTCAGGCTCCGCCCGCCGCGATCCGAAGGAATGCCAGTCGCAATTTTGCTAGAAAGTCCTTATCGTCTGATGTTAAGGATTTTGACATAGTGGCCACGACATGGGGCACCAACATCGCTCCCCCGTTCACACGCCGCATACGCGGATGTGTAATTTCCTTGCTTCTTTCATAAACCAGGTCCTCCTGAAATCCCATCGTCTCCACGACGATAGTTTTCATTAGGTGTCCGCCTTCGTTTCGCACTTCAAGGACAAAATCTGGACGGCACATCTCCAAGTCTCCTTTCTCCATACGCACGGCGATATCAAAGAGCGGCTTCCAAATATCAAAGCGAATGCCGCCTTTCTCTCGCTCCTTTTTTTGCACCCATGATAGTAGCCCGAGCGTCCGCTTCTCGTATTCGCTGTCGACTGGTGCGCAATCCGTTCCAGAGAGGCACGGTTGAGCGAAACACCCGTATGGCTCATAAACCGTATCGTTGGGAGTGCCCTTTGCATAGCTGATTAAGGAAATATACGGGCCGGTCATCACGTCCTTGCATTCCGCGAAAACATGCGGCTTGTTCGCCATTGGGCGTGAAAAGTGGTCGCTACCAAATACCACCGTGCCTTTCTCGAACCGATTGACCCGGGTGCAAAGAAACCCATGCGGTCTCCCAGTCCCAGGCCAGCCTTCCGCGGCACTAGCAATCTTTTGTCTCAGGGTTACGGGCTCGCTGACAGCCGTAAAAGAATGCTCTGATCTTCCAATTAACTTTGGAGACGAGATAATCAGATCGCCGACGGACTTGCCGCCGCCAAGAGGCAGTTCCAACGCGGCCTCGCGGATCGCTTCATATTGTTCCTTGAGGCTCCTACGTTGCTCGCCAAATTTCCACCTATTGATTTTGGCCCGATCCAAAAGCGTCAATAAAAGATGCGCGTGACTTGAAGAGCGCGTTCGATCGTCGCGTGTCCCGTCGCGAGGTATGACTGGGGAGCGTACTGGTGATGCGCCTCGAAATGCACGAACCAAACCAAACGTGTTTACCTGCCTTGGCCGCCTTTCAGGATCAATGAATTTTTGAGTGTTATCAGCGTTGGCGTTCAACTTCCCACGAGACTGAACAAAAACGCAGTACTCATCGTGTTCAGGCCGGCTCGGGTGCCTCCTTAAGATGATGCCTTCCACCGGATGAAGAAGAGGTGCGAACTTCAATTCTGTATAACGTTTGCAATCGCATGCCAGCCATTGATTGCGAAATTTCAGGTCATGGAATAAATCCTCGACCTCTTCGGCCATAGTGTCGGTTAGTTCGCCGTGGCGCGTGAAATAGGCTTTGATGGGCGCCGTCAAATTGCCGTCAACGTCGCAGTTATCCGCAAACCGGAAAGGAGCCCGGTCAACCCTCTTAAATGGCATGTCTTCAATCCGAGATTCGAAACATAACGTTCTATCGCTTCGCAATGCGCCTGGTTTTCTAGGCTGTAGAGGAAACCGCGGTAAAATTCGCTTTCACGATAATCTTACGCGCAGATAAGTGGAAAGCGTTTGAAGAATAGTGTTTCAATTCGATACAATTATAAAGATATGCAATTACTTAGGTTCATGAGGAGACGAACGCATCCCGTAATTCCAGTTGAGATGGCCACGGCGACCGCGCGCCATCGGCTTAGCCCCCAAAATATGTGCAGCCAATTATGAGAATGCGGGTGTTTCGACTCGGCCTTGGTAGCGTGGCTACTTCCTGCGTTTCACCACAGCAATGCTAGACGCATCGGCGGCTTACCTGATGAAACGGCGATTTATATTTTTATAATCTAGCTACTGAGAATTGTTGCATTGCGAGTAATATTCATATTCTGCCCGTTCCACTGCAACGCGACCTGTTCAGTCGGAGAATGCCCAAGGTTGAGCAGGCACCCTCCAATGAAGAATCAGCGTGCAAGTACCCTTGGCCTATTAGCTTCGTGTACTTCAATCACGGCAAGCTGATCGCTTAGAATCCTTCCAAGCACCTCCGCAACCTCTTCCTCGCCAAGACCCGAAGCCAGAAGCTCTCTGCGAACCTTGTTTGCTTTACGGATGTTGTCAAGCTTGTCAGAGACAACACTTTGCCAAGCCTTTGCGTTTGCTATCGCTCGCTTGTCTTGTTCTTCTTGATAAAACAACACCCTATCAAGTACTTTCCTGGCGAGGGAAATAGGAATCTTCCTAAGTACTGCCCATATCTCAAACGGATTAGTGAACGATATCTGGTCTACTTGTACCAAATCTCCCATGTCATCCACCGGCCCACGCGGACCACCACCTCTATCGAAAACTGAGCAAGCGTAATAAAATAATTCGACTGCAAGGATGTTTAGCTCAACATCCTGAGGCAGAAGGATTCCTTCCGCTGATTTCCTTGTATCCATCGTGATGCTCACAACTGCCATGGAAAATCCCTCTTCAGCGACCTTTATTTTGCGGCCATTTTTTCTCTTATCTCAGACGCCGGATTTACTTCTAGCGCTATCCTTCTGGTTGACCCAAAGTATTATATTTGCCACTAGTAGTATCGTCGATCAAGTGTTGAGCATGCCGATTGCGTTCTCGAAACTCCCTCGCCGACATTCGCCCCGTTGACATTGCGATGATGGCTCAATCGCCAACGCTTCGGGAAGTGTGGTGATCTTCGTATTGGAAATATCGATCATCCCACCAATGTCCGCGAACAGCTCCTCGTGTTCCGGTGACAGAATGAGCTTCGCTCAGCGCTCGCGGGCGGCCGGGCCACCCATTGCGACTTGCCGATTTCGCGAGGTATTTGCTCGATGGTCGAGAACTTCAGCAGCTTCTTCGGGTGTCCCCGGATAAGCGAACTCAGCGTCCCAGTGTGCTTCTTCATTCAGCAGTTGCGAGCAACGTTTCGACGCCCGCACCGCCAATGGCGCCGGACAACTCACCGTAAGCACATTATTTTTAGTGGGTCCTGAACTCTCGCGCCGACATCGTTCGATCGTTCGTGATGATGACCTGATCATCTGGGACGCAATTTGGCAAAGAGTTGATGGCGGAGTTGCTCAGACTGATCTTACCGCCCACACTCATGATGTCCGGCAGCTTAGAAATTGATGTCCCACCGATCAGAACGTCGCGGTCCACGTACAAGCCGTTTGATAGCTGGGAGACTTGGGTGCCGCGAAGGTCGAGGTTTCCTCGAATTCGCGTATTCTGTGGCAAGGTAGTCAAAGGTGCATTGCCGATGATAAGGCCGCCTACATCCAGCCCCTCGCCAATTTCCGCAATCAGACTGGAGCCGATGAGCAAACAACCGCTCACATACAGTCCCGGCGGAAGGCTCCGCAGAGCGGTATAACCAAGGTTCAACCTGCCCGGAACGCGGAGGTCTGGTGGAAGCTCGCTTAGCTTGTGCCAGACACCGTTCTCGTCAAGTACCCGTCCCAGTTCGAACGCTGCCAAGCCTAGTTTGTAGCCCTCGCGCGAAAAGAAGGGAGCGAGAATGTTGAAATATCGATCGATGGGCGGCCGATTTCCCTTTCCTTGCATAGCGATAACGTATTTCCCGTTCACCACTGACATGGTGACATGCGGCCTTCCGAAACGGTCGCGCAGGGAAAGGAAGGCGCTGCCAGGGCTCTGAAGACAGTAATCATATCGCCCACAGCCCAAACAGTGATCCATTCGAAGACCTTCCCAATCAAGTGCTTCCACCGTGACCAGCCTCACAATGGTGTAACCGTCATCGAGCTCTGCGATGCACTCTTCGCCCGAACACGCAGCCGGTGGGCCGAGTTTCCGGCCTGATTGCCGTTCTGTCTTCGCGACTTCGACAAGCAGCTGTTCGATCGAAGCGCATTTCATAATTTTCTTGGGTCTATTTGCCTCGTCAACTTTCTGCAGCCAATAGGCCTCATGAAAGACGGCATCGTGCAGCCACTCAACAACCCGTTCGATATCCTGGTCAAGAAGACGTCTTGTCCTACGCTGCAAGATACCTCGTACGATGACAGGCATCACACAATTGCGCATCAACCCATATACGTGAAAGTGGCAATCCCAGTAGAATTGGAGCCGGTTTTGCACGCGAATGGTCAATCGCGCGCGAACTTGATCTCGCGTCGGCATGGTACACCTAATGGCTTCTGATTGGTGATTGCCGCCAAACCGGCGGCTGATTGTGCGGGCGTCTAATAGTCCGCAAGTGCCGCTATTGAGCGGCTATGCCGGAATAGCTGTCGGGCTCCAAGGCAACTGGCACGGTCTGAAACGACACGGCATGAGCAGCAACCATTTCGCCGACTTGTTGCGCGTCTAGCCGGCCTTTTTCGACCAACGCGTCGCACATCGCGTCGAACAAGACGCGCTCCTCGACGATGATGGCTTTGGCGCGTTCGAGCTGTCGCAGCAGACCCGCCTCAACCGCCTCCGCCAATCGAGGGTAGAAGCGCCGTACTCGATCGGCCTCTTCGGCATCTGCTGCCGCTGAGAACGTTAACCTGTGCCCTAGTCCGGTCGCCGCCTCCATCTCGGTCAACCGATCTGTTGCTCTCTGCAAATCCGAACCGACGATCAAGCCGCCACCGTCACAGTGACCGCCGAGGATCACGATTTCCGCAGCGATTCCTCCGAGGAGCATTGCGTTCTCCCGTTCAAAGTAGTCGCGATCACGCCGCTGAAGCACTGATTGTTTGAAATGCGCCCCACCCAGCTCGATCACTTGGTCGCCGGGGTTAAACCAGTCGGCAATCTTGACCCCGACAAATTTTCCAGCTCCCAGTCTAAGGCCTACCAGGCTGTGACCGATCTCATGCACAGCCATCGCACGGCGATGTTCGCGCGGAATGATCACACGCGGTGGCAGATGTGCAAGTACGTCATCGACTGACACAGGACGGCCGCTACGTCTGGCAGACCGGCGCGCGTCTCGTGCCAACTGTTCCAAGTGAGCACCTGACATTCCCTCCGATAGGTCCGACACCGGAGCCAACTGGCTTTGCGTCAATGCTTGGTCCAAATACTGCGACAAGATAAGCAACCGCTCGGTCGGGCCAGGCAGTCGGATTTGGATGAAGCGATCGAGGCGACCAGGGCGACGTAGCGCAGAATCAATTCGGCTCGCATTGTTGCAAGCGCCAACGATAATCAGACCTTCGTGTTCATCGGAACCATCGATTTCTTCCAAAAGCGCGTTCACGACCTGGATGCTGTAGTCGCGGTTATCGTCGTCGAGCTTTTCCCGGTCGCCAAACGCGTCGATCTCGTCGATGAACAGGATAGTGGGTGACTTGCTTTTCGCCTGCTCAAAATCGCGGTGCATGGCCTTCAGGAGGTCGCCCAGATGCCCGCGCCGCTGCCAGGCGGCCAGAGATGCCGTAACGAGATGTGCATTCGCTGTCGTCGCAAGAGCGCGAGCGAAGGTGGTCTTTCCAGTTCCCGGCTTGCCTTCAAGCAGGACGCCGCGATCGACGTCACACCACCCGATCTTGCCAGCCTGCCAATCTCTCAAGTCTTCCGTGAGCTGCATGCCCCATTCAGCCGCTTGGCCGTACCCGGCCATGTCCTCCAGACCCCTCGCATTCGGCTGCGACTTTCGCTTTGCTGGCGCGGAGTCTGAGGCTCCAAGTGACCTCAATCGCCTGAGACTCTCGTTGAAGCTTCGGCCTCGCGCGACGGCCTTCCACATCAAATCTGCACCGATGTGGAGAGCCTCGGCAATCTGCGTGTCGGTCGCGACAACATCGCAGCAATTCAGGAGCGCGCAACGCACCTGTCGGACGGTCAGCTTCTCGATATCGCCGATGAAGGACGCGGCCAGTTGCCACTCGGGCGGAATTTTGAAGTCGTGGACGACCACAACCAAGATATACCCGAATGAACGTACCTCGTCGCTATCCAAGACCTTGTGAAACGCCGAGCTGTCGTCGTCAACAATTACGCGCCGCTCCTTTTCGTTATAAGCCGGTCTCCTGCCCGCAAAGAGCACGGCCTCGGCGGCCTCTCGATAAGGCTCGGCTGACTGTCCCAGCGGGGCCTTGAGAATTGTAATTCCATGAAGCCACGGATTAATCTTTCGATGTAATCTGAGTGCTTTCTGGATTGCGCAGTAATAAGCGAAGGTCTCTGCAGACTTCATGGCCGCGCGTAAAACGTCCTGCTTGCGAGTCATCACGAACCCACCTTTCATCGGAGGTTGCAACAGAGTTTCGATTTTTGGATATGAAGATCAGCGGCGCCGAACGCGGCTGTCCGGCCCGAGCGGAAGCTCGTCTATGTCGTCGAAGACAATGAACCGATGGAGGAAAAGGCTTGCGACTACGGGCACAGCCCTTCCTGTCATGTTGATTGACTGGCAATCGGCCAGGCTCAAGCTTCCTTGTTCGTCGAGCGCGGACAACAATCGAACTCGATCAGAAAGCGACACGGTGACCCTGGCGTATTGCAAGAGGTCTTTGGCGTTTTGCAAACGCACCGGCGCGATCGCAGACCGATCAACGTGGCGATAACGATGCCCGAGATCGTGGATCCGCTGCGGCAGCCAAGTAGGGAGCCGCTGACTGGCATCCTCGATCGTGACGATCTCGATGGAGGTGCCATAATTGACTTCGAAATCGGCGGTGAATTGCTCCCCTTCCCCGTCGTGGAAGATCGGGCCGCAAGTCCAGCTTCCAAGCTGGTCGTCTACGTCAAGGAGACACGCGTAATCACGAGCCAGCTCACTCCTAAACCTGAGCGGACCGACTGATCGGACGGTATTCAAACCTGATGGAAGAAAAGCGCGGGCTTCCGCGCGATGGGACAGCAGTTCGCCCATTTTTGCCACTCCGATACGACAAACGAGAATACATAACCACCCGGTGGTGGGTCATATGTTTTCGCGAAAGCGTATGAGGCGGCCAATGTTTGTCATGGTCGGAACAAATACAGAACAGACCTACTTATTGTCAAGTGCCTTTTTGAGCTAGGGCTGCCGGTCGGACGGTTTAGGAAGGAGAACCGGCATGGTGAGTTCCGGGGGGTTGATCCTGATTGCCATCTTGCCCTAACGCACCTGCATAGATTCAATGCTTTGAAAAGATTGACAATTCCAAGTTCCGGTTGGGTCACAGCGAAACGCAATGGTCGAAAAGAGAAAGAATTCAACACACGATGCTGCTAGGCCACTACAACTGACCGTGTTGTCGGCTGCAAACGCACCAACGCTTCCCCAACCCTTGCACTCTTCCTGTCGCGAATCGAACAAATCAAGAAATGAGCCGAACGCTGCGTCGCCATTGCGATGTCGGCGAGAGTGGGCCGGGTTGGTGGATCAGGTCCGGTCGCGCCGCCAAGCGAAGGCCGACACGGCTATAGCGCAGAGCATGCAGGCCGCGCCGGCGGCGCCGATCCAGGCTACCGAAGCCAGCGTGATAACAACGGACCCCAAGATTGCGCCGAGTGAGAAGCCGAGATACATGAATGAAGCGTTGAGCGAGAGAACGACCGGCGTATGGCTGAGGCCGGCAACGCCGACAAGCCGTGCCTGCTGTGGCGGGAAGAAGCTCCAGGCGCTCAGACCCCATAACGCGACCAGCGGCAGGATCGCCAGGAGTGCGTGGGGCGCCCAGATCAGCGCTACCATTGTCAGACTCGCGAAGGTCAATGCCGATATCGGCAGGGCAACAGCCTGAGCCCTTCGAGTGCCAAACCGATCATTGGCGTGGCCACCGAGCGTCACCCCACCAATGGCGCAGATGCCGAGCAATGTCAGAACGAGACCAGCCTGTTCGGGTGCCAGGTCCGCAGCAGACACCAGGAAAGGCGACACATAGGTGTAAACAACGTAGGCGCCGGTCGCCCAAAGAGTCGTTGTCAGCAACGCCGAAAACACGCCGGGCATCACGGCGACCGAGAGGCGTTCCCTCAGGCCAGCGGGCGCGCTGGCTGCGATTTCGCGTGGAAGCCTGATGCCGAGCACCGAGAGAGCAATCGCCGAAAGGCCGGCAACGCCGACGAACGTCGCCCTCCAGCCAAAATGTGCGCCAACAAGGGCACCGGCCGGAACACCGAGCGCGACCGCGACGGTAATGCCGCCATTGACGATTGCCAGAGCTCGGCCGCGATATGCGGCAGGCGCCAGCGCGCTAGCGACGGCATTGGCGTTCGGCACATAGAGTCCGGCCGCAAATGCAAGCAGGACGCGAGCGCCCGCCAGCCACCAATAGCCGGGGGCCGCTGCCGCAATCAGATTGGCAACGACAAACCCGGCGAGCGATACCATCAGAAGGCGGCGCCTCGGCCAGGCCGCCGTCAGCGCGGTCAGGATCGGTGAACTCAAGGCGTAGGTCAGAGCGAAGATCGTCACGAGCTGGCCTGCAGCTTGAACGCTCGTGCCCAAGGAGGTCGCGATCGACGGCAGGATCGCCGCAATCATGAAACCCTCTGTGCCAACGGCGAAAGTGCCAAGCGCCAGCGTGTAGAGTGTGCCGCGATCATAGTCCGGTTTGGCCAGCGTAGCCTGGTTACGGCAATGCTTGGCGCTTCCGCTGGTCGAGGTATCTGCTGTGACTGCGCAGTCGGAAGAAGCGCTCATCCCGTTCTCCTGAAGATCGTTGCACTGGGCGCCGTACTGGCGGCCGGAACGTCGTCGCGCCGAGGCCGTCATAGAGGCCACCTGCACGGCGTTCTGCTTTGCACAGTCAATTTGGACGGGACAAAATAGATCCGCTAGCGGCTGATTTAGGCTAACTTCTATGTATATAATACATTAATCGCGTGGAGCCGCAGTTGGCGGGCTCTGAAAGGAGCCGATGTAATTTGATCAAGGATAATTTCGCCCTTCGCCTCTATACGCGCGTCGCCCGTCTCGGCAGCTTCTCTGCCGCGGCGCGGGAGTGCGGCTTGTCGCAATCCCAGGCGTCGCGGATTGTGGCCGATCTGGAGGCCGAGCTCGGTGTCAGATTGTTGTCGCGTACCACGCGGGCCGTCGTGCCGACCGAAGCCGGCGGAGAATTCCTCGCGCGGGTCGAGCCCATTCTCGCAGCGTTAGACGAGGCGGAGCATAGCGTGCGCGAGGGGGGCGAACTGCGCGGGCTTCTGAGGATGAGCATGCCGACCAGCTTCGGCATTCGCGATGTCATCCCGCGCCTGGCCTCTTTCGCCGAAAGGCACCCGGATCTGCGTATCGAGCTTCAGCTCGGCGACCGGCGGCAGGACCTCGTCCGGGATGCCGTGGATGTCGCCATACGGCTTGGTCGGCTTCCCGATGCCACTGCTACGGCGAAGCGTATCGCGACGATTCCGCGTGTGGTCGTAGCCTCGCCTGAATATCTTGACCGATTCGGTGCGCCCGAGACACCAGACGATCTCGTTCGGCATCGCATTGTCGGCGGCACCGCCGCTGCAGTGCCGACAGCCTGGCGGTTCGAACGACATGGCCAGGAATCGGCCATAAAGCTCGATCCGCATTTCTTGACCGACGAGAATGAAGGGGCCATTGCGGCAGCGGTTGCGGGATTCGGCATCACCTCGACAAGCGGCTGGGCCTGCCGCCGCGAGTTGGAGAGTGGGGCGCTGGTGCGCCTGCTTCCCGATTGGACATTGGCCGGCATCCCCGTCCACGCCTATTTCCCGATGGGGCGAGCGACACGCGCCGCAGCGCGTGCCGCGATCGATCATCTCGTCTCTGCCTTCGAACGCAGTCCATCGGTCGTGCCCGACTGAATGCCTTCAAGATTGGACGGCAATGGCGCAAATACTGGGCGCTCCTCTTCTGATTGATGTATTTCATGCATAGAAATTAGCGGAATTTTGAAGCTACCGGCCAGAACCGCCACAGACGATGTTCGCCCTCACCAACAATCAAAGTGAGGGCTTTCGATTATGACCCGCTCCGTCCGCATCCACGATTTCGGTGATGCCAACGTCCTCCGCATCGAAAATGTCGAGGTCGGGGAGCCGGGCAGAAGCGAAGTCCGCCTTCGTATCCGCGCGATCGGCCTCAACCGCACAGAGATTACTCTCCGTTCCGGTCGGTCGCCTGCGAAACCGCCGTTGCCTACCGGTCTTGGCTTCGAAGCGGCCGGCGTCATCGAGGCGCTTGGTCCGGATGTCACCGGATTTTCGGTTGGCGATCGGGTTGCCCTCGTGCCGGCCTACGGCGCCGCGCAGTATGCGCTCTATGGCGAAGCCGCGATCGCGCCGGCCCGCTCGCTAGTGATGATCCCAGACGATGTAGGCTTCACCGAGGCCGCCGCGACCTGGACCGCCTATGGCACGGCCTGGGGCGGGCTGGTGGCTGTCGGCGCGCTCAAGGCCGGCCAGAGTGTGCTCATTCCCGCTGCCTCTAGCAGCGTCGGCCTAGCTACTATCCAGATCGCTCATCGGCTGGGTGCGCGTCCGATCGCGCTGACCCGCACCTCGGCGAAAGCGAACGATCTTCGCCACCTCGGTGCCTCAGCGGTCATCGCAACCACCGAGCAAGACGTCGTGGCCGAGGTCAAAGCCCTCACTGGGGGCAAGGGCGCGGAACTAGTCTTTGATCCGGTCGGCGGTCCTGAGTTCGCGACGCTTGCCAAAGCCACCGCCGCTGGTGGCACCCTCGTGGTCTACGGCGCTCTCGACATACGGCCGACGATCGTGCCGCCTTTCGAGATCTTCGCGCGCGATCTGGCGATACGGGGCCTCGCCCTGACCGCCCTCACGCGCGATGACCCAAAACTCGCATCGCTGAAGCAGTTCGTCAGCGAAGGCCTAGTCCAGGGCGCCTTCCATCCGACGATCGCGCGCACCTTCACCTTCGACCAGATCGCCGATGCTCACCGCTTCATGGAAGCCGGCGAGCAGATCGGGAAGATCGTGATCACCCTCTGACCCCTCGCTTTCAAAGGAAATCTCTGATGACTACCCAGCCTCTGTTCACTCATTATCGCATGGGCGATCTCGTTTTGCCGAACCGGATCGTCATGGCGCCACTCACCCGCATGCGGGCTGGCACACACGACCATGTACCGACGGCCCTACAGGCGGAACATTACGCCCAGCGGGCGAAAGCGGGCCTAATTGTCACCGAGGCGACCGCGATCAGCCCAGACGGGTTCGGTTGGGCCGACACTCCTGGCTTATGGACCTCGGATCAGGTTCGTGGCTGGCGCCGCGTCACCGACGCCGTCCATGCCGCGGGCGGGCGTATCGTCGCCCAGCTCTGGCACACCGGCGCTATCTCTCATCCCAATTTACGCGGCGGAGCGCTCCCACTGTCGGCCTCTGATGTCAATCCGGAGCAAGTATCCGTCACCGCTGCCGGGCGCGTGCCGACCGTGACACCGCGTCCAATGACCCGAGATGAGATCCGGCAGACCGCCGCCGACTATGCCCGAGCGGCGCGCAACGCGCTGGAGGCCGGCTTCGATGGCGTGCAGATTCTGGCCAACTATCTCTATCTGTTGGCTCAATTCCTGAACAAGACGACCAATCGGCGGACCGACGATTATGGTGGCGAGATTGAGGACCGTGCTCGCATTCTGTTCGAGGTTGTCGAGGCCGTCCTCAACGAAGTCGAGCCGTCGCGTGTGGGAGTGAAAATCAGCCCGATGCACGAAGGGGGCCCCTTTGCCGCAAATGACGAGACGCTGCCGATGGCAGAATACGCCATTCGCGAACTTAACGGCTATGGCCTCTCGCATCTCCTTCTGATGGGCGCCACCACCGACTTCACTGGCACGCCGCTTGAGCCGCTGATGGGCGATGGAATGTTCCGTCATTTCCGCCCGATTTTTAAAGGAACGCTCATCGCGAACGTCCAGATGGATGCCGAGCGCGGTAATCGGCTGATAAACGGAGGCCTCGCCGATCTCGTGGCGTTCGGTCGGCCGTTCATCGCCAATCCGGACCTAGTCGAACGTCTGGGGACCGGCGCGCCGCTCGCCGAGATCGACTGGACGACCGTCTATGCATCGGGTCCCAACGGCTATTCCGATTACCCGGCTCTGCAGCCGGCGAACCTCTGAACCATCACCCAATCCGAACACGGAAGGAATTGACCATGTCCAAAACCACACCGGAAGAAAACAAGAGGCTTATGTTCGAAGCCTCCGACACGCTCTTTAACAAGCGCGACTATGCAGCCTCCGAACGCTGTTGATCGGATCACTACATCCGGTATAGCGCCCATATCGCGCCCGGACACGGGGGACTGTTCAACCTGATCGGCATGCTCCCGGACACGCTGCGTGACGAGAACCAACTCATCGTCGCCGTGGGCAATTACGTGATTGCCCACGGCCGGTTCTAGGGCAACGCCCGACCCGCCGCCGATATCGTTCGAATGGAAGACGGTGAGCTCGCCGAGCACGGGGTATGCTCCAAGACGAAGCACCAAAACCAAACCGCCACCAGCAAGGTGTTTCTCGACCATGCGCGCGCAGCGCTCGTTCAAGTTGAGGCGACGATCGAGGCGACGCGACGTGCGGCGGTGCCAGCCAAAGCGTCTTTGGGTCTCGACTTCCTAACCGGCTACGAATTTGACTGGCTGCCCGCGATCATCCGCATCATGTATGACGAGCTACGCCATGTTGAGATTGTCATTCTCAGCCCCTCATCGCCCGATCTTGTAGACGACTGATGCGGGGCAGGAATGATCTTGCCTCCCCCGGCATGAGCGCAATGCGCCGAGAATCGTCTCCACTCGGCTGACCGACGAGCCGCCTATCGTGTTGATGCCAGTGGAGTACCATCTGACGGAGCGCAGCACCATCACCCCGATAACGTAACGGGCGGGCAATTTGTCGGTGTTCTCCATGACAAATCGCCAGCGTTGAGAGCGGTGGCTGACGCCTAGCGGATCAAGCTCGGTATTGATCTCACCTCTGATCAATACCGAGCTTGACCCGCGGAATTGCTCCGATGCCGCTCTACGCGCTCGATCTGTCGCCTTCCACCGTCGTCAGTAGACCGCTTGCCGGCGTACCGCCGACGATCGACCTCTCACTCGGCGACAAAGAAGCCAACACGTCGCCCCTTCCAAAAGCCATCGAATCAAAGATCGGCGAACTCAAATTCGCCGATCCTTGGCTCTTGCGTTCCCTGAGGGGCGACCGGACATGGGCGTAGCGTAAGCGGAGACGCTGCTGAACCACGCCTAATTCAGCCGTGCTTCTAGATGCATCAACCCAGAAGCCGGAAACGGCAGTCGATGCCGAGCGCGCGGTCGCCGAATGTCGCCTGATAGCCGGGAGAGTTGTACCAAGCCGTCGCGGTCTCGCGATCAGCGAAACGAATGATGGCACCGTTCGTAAAGGCTGGCTCGCCGGTCAAAACATCCCAAGCGCCGCCAGCGATAAACTCGCCGCCATATTCCTTCAGAACGGGACCCGCTGCGGTGGAGTAGCGATCCTTTGCCTCGGGGTCCTTCACAGTCAGTTCGACTACAACATAAGCACTCATTTCGTTCTCCGATCTTCAAATCTAAGGGGAATCGTTGTTACTGAGTCGTCTGGAGTTCGACTCGCTACCCGGCTTGGGAAGCCGAGTGTGCGGTTATGGCGGGCCGGGCTACAGCCCGGCCCTGGCTTTCTGGGTCAGCCTGCTGACTTACCGCCGTCGACGGTCAGGATATGGCCGGTGACGAAGCTGGCGTCGCCCGAGGACACGTAGAGGATGGCCCGTGCGATCTCGTCAGGCTGGCCGACCCGCTTCTGCGCATTGAGGCTGGCGAGATACGCCTTGACGTCCTCGCCGCCTCCAGTGAAGCGGTCAAGCATGCCGGTCTGGATCGGCCCCGGCGCAACCGCGTTAACCCGGATTCCCTGCGTCCCGACTTCCAGCGCGACCGACTTGGTCAAGCCTTCCACGGCATGCTTGCTAGCGGAGTAAATCGATGCGCCAGCACCACCTTCATGACCGAAGGTCGACGAGATGTTGACGATGCTCCCACTGCCCTGAGCCTGCATCACACGCAACTCGTGCTTCATGCTGAGGATCGTGCCGAGGACATTGGTGTCGAAAGTCGCGGCATAGGTTTGCGCGGTCTGCTCGACAGCTGGGCCGGGCTGACCCTCGGTGCCGGCGGCATTGACGGCGATGTCCAGCCGGCCGAAGCGCGTGACGGTCGCATCGACGAGCGCACGAACATCGTCCTCATGGCGCACATCGGCACGAACGAACTCGGCTTCCGCACCGGCGGCACGCAACTCGGCGACGAGAGCCGCCCCGGCGTCGGCATGGCGGCCGGAACCAACGATCTTAGCTCCCTTCTGTGCAAAGGCGAAGGCGGTGGCGCGAGCGATGCCTGTGAGGGCGCCGGTGATCAGGACTACGGGCGTATTCATATTCATTTCCTTTCGAAGCGGCGTTCTAGTGGCCATGCCTGAGTGGTCTGGATTGGTAGCCGCGTGGTTTGGGACGTGAGTAAATTCGGCTGGAAAACCTTGCCGGTGAAAAGGAAATAGGACTTGAAGGCTCCCGTGAGAAAGACTTTGTTTCTTGGACTCCATGCCTGAGAGGTATGATCGTGGATTTACGCCGCCCCCTGATATTTCATTGCCGTCGCCGAGGAAGGCAGCCGGAACACGCGCCGATTGCACGCTATTATCGGCCGAGCAACGGATAGAGGGACGAAAAGGGCGCGATCTTCACATTGGGAAGGTGCGCCTGCCATCGCTTGTGATTCTTCGCGATACCATTCTGGCGAGCGCAGGCGCCGCCTTGCTGGCAAAGTTCGTAGCCGCTGACGACATCGAGGCGGGCCGACCCGCCTACTGGGGAACACATGCCAGCCCATTGGTCGAGATCTGGGCGCTCCAGAGCTCGCGCCGTCTCATCGGCGCTAAGGCTCGTGCTTTCCTGGACGTGATCGAAAAGGCATTCCCGGAGAAGATCCTTATCCCTCCGACCTGAGGGAGGGGTGGATCGCGGCGAAAGCTGAGCCGCCAACCTTGGAATGGTACACTCGAGCGATCTTAAGAATCGGGGCTGGTCGATATGACGACCGATTAGCAGACAGGTATTCAAACTCCGTGTTGGAGATTCCAATTTTTCGATGAGCTTCGATGTTGCCGCGCCGCTGCTTGGCAACTTAGGACAGATCGGCCGCCCACGGGGCCGCCCCTGACTGAGCGCAAGCTATGATGGTCGCGCCGTCCGGCAAGACCACGTCCGATAAAGGCCGTGGATCAAGCTTCGCCCGTGGCCGCGTGACAAGCGTGCTGGCCAATCGTCTCATCATCAGCCGCACCCAGTTCTGTGCAGTGAAGGCCTACATGTTCGCTCCCGAAACCGACAACGCCGACGTAAAGAGATTTACCGATCATTGAAAGGACCGCCGGTACCGTCTCTGGTGCGGCGGCGCGTCCACGTCAACGTGAACGCCCGAACCGCTTCCAACCGATGGAGGATCATGTTCCGAGTTGATCAGCGGGCTGAGCCAAGCCAGCTTCAACTCACCTACGTTCCAGCTGGGTCTACCGGCGTGGTTGATACCATACTCCGAAAGCATGGACGATCGACCTACAAAGTCTTTTCCAACGCAAACACGGCTGCCTATGTTGATGCTTACAGGGCGTCGAGATAGCGATGCCCCCTAACGCAGAGAAAGGGAAATTATCATTTTTCTTCAATCATCTGTGGTTTCGCTGCTGCTATCAGCTTTTTTGTACTCACACCCTCCAGAGGCCCGCAGCCCGCTCGTCTGTGGTCACCTCTCGTCATACCTGCTTCGCATCAGCGTGGCATCAGAAAGGAACAATGAAATGAAACTCTACCACTCCAAGGGTTCACCCAATTCACGTCGCGTCCGCATCCTAATCGCTGAGAAGGGTCTCGACGTCGAACTTGTGCCAGTAGATCTCGGGATCCGGGAGCAGGCGTCAGACGCTTATAAGGCGATCAACCCGCGTCAGGTCGTCCCGACGCTCCTTCTCGACAATGGCATCGCGATCGGCGAAGTACCGGTCATCCAGCGCTACCTTGAGGAAGTTTCTCCGGAAAAGCCGCTCTTTGGAACGACGCCGGAAGAACGGGCCGTGGTCGGCATGACTGACCGCCGCATCGAGGCGGAGGGCTTCGCTTCAGTCATGGAGGCGATCCGAAACACCGTGGCCGGGCTCAAGGATCGGGCGATCGCCGGCCCGCACAGCTACGCTCAGATTCCCGACCTAATTGTTCGCAGCAAGCAGCGTGTTGCGAACTTCTATTCCGACCTCGAAGCGTCACTCAAGACGTCTGCCTACGTCGCCGGCGCTGATTTCTCTGTTGCCGACATTACAACACTCGTGACGATCGATTTTGCGACGAACGCAATCTCGATGCCAATCCCGGAGACCGCGGTGGCGGTGAGGGCCTGGTACGAAAAGGTCGCGGCACGTCCCTCATCGCAGGCCTAGTCGGTGGTCCTGTCGGGAGGTTGGTCGGCGTACGCAAAAAGTCCGACCTCTCGACATCCAAGGAAGTCAGCGCAGCACGAGACACGCGCTTGCATTGCATAAAACAATATAGCTCGTTTTGATTGCGAGCTTTCTGCATCGAGCCTTTTGAAGATTGAAACGGCCCTCTGTCGGAATACTTCGCAGTTCCGCCATGTCGTACGTTTGAGTGTGGCCTTGACACCTTGAGTTAGGGATTCGTTATCGTTCCCAACCGGTCGCTCAGCACTCCACCGCCAACAACGAGGGAGGCAAGAGCGAGCAGGCAGACGCTCGAGAGCCATTGCACGGCGGAAAGCGGCCCGGCAAGATCCAACTGGATGGTCGGCAGCGCGACGTTCACGATAGAGGCGTCGACAAAGTCGATACTGTTGCCGAAGATGCTCACCAGCACTGTCAGGGAGTTTCTCGAACTGGTAGGAAGCCACCCATCGGGGGTGGCCGCCTCATGAGGCAAGCTGTTTTCCGTTCCGATCGTGATGAGGTTGGCTTAGGCGGCGGCGCGGGTCAGGCCGTGGGGAATCTTCAAGCTGTCGAGAAGAGCCTGCGGCTCGAAGTACGCTACCCAGATGTTTATGGCTTTACCGTCCCGGACTGTCCAGTGCTCCGAGATCTTAATCATCTCGTCCCGACCGGTGAGACCGAAGTTCACGAGCGCGATGGCGTTCTCGCCGTTGGCGAAGAAGACGTCGTAGCTGAAGCGGCCGAAGTCGAGAACGTCCGGCAGGTTGGGGAGCACCTGCTCGCGAAAGAACGCGCCTCCATGATGGACGCCGCCCCACGGGAGGTAATTTGGTGCAGTGGTGACGAAGTCATCGTGGAGATACGAACCGAAGTCCGTGAGGCGCTTTTCGACGCCGGCCTGGTAATAGGCGTCCACGACTTCAAGCGTGTTCTTGGTGGTCGAGATCATGTCCATTCCTCGGTCCTTTCTGATCGATCTGGAAGCAGAATCCGGACATGACGCGACGCGTCGTCAGGTATTCTCGATGAACGATGTAGGCCCTGACGGCACTGTTTTATTGAAAGCTTGTGCAGGTTTTGAAGTTTCGCGATCAAAATTCGGAAAACGAAAGCACTACGACTGCAATCGTTGCTTACTCGACCTCACGGCACTATCCCGTACTAGGACTTTTGAGGATTCGAGCATGGACAATTTCTCAACCACCCTATGGGCGCTGGTCGAGTGGGGACAGCCTGCGATGGCGCTCCTAGGTGTAGGCAGCCTCACGATAGGCACCGCTACAACGGTAGCATATGGCCTCTTCAAGTGGCTCGGCGAGAAAAGTGGATCGATCAGAAATTGGCAAATCAGCTCGAACTGTTCAAAAGTGAGCAAGCGCGGGAGCTTGAACACTTGCGATTGAAGATCAACCGCGCTTTTCGAAGAAAGGGGGCGAACTATTGGGCGCCCTACCTACCCGACAAAAGCATCGGTGTGTTCTCGATGACTAATTCCAACTGCGCATGCTCGCGGCTTCCGATTTTCGGAATTCTCTCGAAAGCCCTTCGTAAGACCTCGACGCCGTTGACAGTCCCAGCGGTCAGCATGAGGTCCGCGAAATCCACGACCCAGGCCCACAATTCCGGGCGCTTGAGTATGGAGGCCGAGACTGCCGTGTAAGTGTCGAAGCTCCCTTCTCGCCCCAGCTCAATGAGGTGTGGCTGCGCTTGCAGGCGATCGTCAAAATGCCCGAGGGACATCTCGTCCGATCCCCCGTTAACGCTACCCCAGTGCAGCAGATCAGCAGCCATTCCGGCGCTGAAGACGAGAACCATGGCCGAGCGGGATTCCTTAGTAAGGATTTCGGCGGTCTGCCACCTCACATGACCGCGGCCATGCTCGCTTTCCTCGATGCTCATTACGGTGACATGGAAGCCGCATGCCATTCCATAACCGCATGGCCAGCTTCATGGTAGGCGGTGATGGTGGACTGGTCTCGTTGCGATGCCATTTGTGTTCTTCCAGTGAGTCGGTGCTTCCAGTGTCTCACAATGGATGTCGGCCATCTTCAAAATCCGCAGTTTCTTTCAATCAGGCCCGGCCCCGTTAGACTAACTACGTTACACAGAATGCGGTTCAGCGCGAGCTGATACCTGGAGGCGATGCGATGAACATCTCAGTTGTCGCGGGAAGACCCCGCCCATTTCTCGGAATGCCGATTTTGAACGCACACCAGCCTATGAAGATCGTCGGTCTCGCCGGCAGCCACAGCAAACCGTCGAAGACGCTGGCACTTGTCGACTACATCTGCACGAGAGCCGAGACCCAGTTCCGTCTTGAAAAGACGACGTTCGACATGATGGGCGTCGGTCCCTCCCTCGGGACGTCGATGAGCTTTGGCGACCTCGACGCACAGGCGCAGTTCGCCGTCGATCTGATGCTGGCTGCCGACGTTCTCGTAGTCGGAGCGCCGACGTACAAAGGCAGCTATCCTGGCCTTTTCAAACATCTGTTCGACTTGCTCGATCCAGCCAGTCTGCGTGGCAAGGTGATCGTTATCGCGGGTACGGGCGGCGGCGACCGACACGCCCTAATGGTCGAACACCAGCTCAGGCCGCTTTTTGGCTTCTTCATGGCCCATACCGTGGCGACGTCTATCTACGCCTCCGACAAGGACTTCGAAGCTTACACCGTCCGATCGGAAGCCTTGGCGAGCAGGGTCGACGAAGCGATGAGCGACATCGCCGCCTTCGTCAGACCGGGCACGCCAAGGCGTCTGCTTGATCTCGGGCCGCTTGCCTAGACTTGAGGGGAACTAAATTGCGATCGGCGCCGGGGGGCGAACGAAACGCAATCCGGAGAAAGTAGATGAATCATATGCCGTTGTCGTTTCCGATCGGCGGGCAGCGCCCGGCCAAATACGAGATTGAGGACCGTATCCGTAGATGGCGGGCGGGGCCCGAGCTCTTTGCCGTCCAAACAGTGACGCAACTACGCACTTGGTCGGATGATGCCTTGGACGCCTTGGGTGAGATACCTCTTCCCATGAACTACAACGCCGAAACGGACCGGTTCGAGGTTCTCACCTGGGCTGAGGCGGTGCGCGTCGTCGGGGACGAACTCGACGCTCTCGAAAACCCTGATCAGCTCTCCGTCTTCGCGGGTTCCGCGATCTCGAAGGAGACTGCGTTCCTGCTCAAGATCTTCCTCAGGGCTTTCAGATGGCGATCGGTGCCACCGACCGTCGACACGCGGGATACTCAGCTTCTGGAGCCACGCCATCGACATCTGGTAAGGGCTGTTTTTCATGTGGGGGAGCGCTCTGCCGGCAAAATGCTTGTCGACGCCCATAGCTCGGAACTTGATCTCGCTGTCCACATCGACGCCCGCGTCAACCGCAACCATTTGGTCGCAGCCAAACATTCGGTGATTCTACCGGCGTTCGAGTTCCTTGAAACCCCGGCGACGGAAAGCGACCATCGGCTGACCTTCCGCAGAAATCCATCGCGAACCGTGCCTCGCCTATCTTCCTTACCAGGCTGTGACCGCAAGGCGGGACCCGAAATCGTCGCGACGATCGCCTTGACCACGGCCCGCACTCGCGGCGCTTTCGAGTGGCAGCGCATGGCCGACGACTTCGACGAGATCCGCGCTGAGATGGCGAAAACACGCTCCTCGACCTCATGCCTGGGGTTACGAGGCGTAGCGGCCGGCCGCTGACGCGATTCTTCGCTCGCCATGCCTGATGGGCATGCCGGTCCATCTTACAAAGTCTTTTTCAACGTATAGGAGACGACCTAAACCTCTCCCCGGCTTATAGACACCATGTCGCACGCACGATCGCCGGCACCGCTGGTGATGCTCTCGCGGCATGCCATCCTGAGAGGATAGGTGTGATGAACGTCGTTACGAGAAACACTTCGCCACGCGCGATGGTCCTGCCGCCCTCCCTTGGTTACGTCTTCTCTGCTCCGTCTGACGAGTATCGCGAGATTTGTCGCCACAGTGGGCCTACTTACCAGGGAGCGACCGTCGAGAAGCGGCACGCGCACTCATGGGACGGCGTTTCCGCATCGCTCGACAACGTCGTCGCCGAGGGCGGCTACGGGGTATCGCTCGACAGCGAGCATCCAGTCATCGTCATCGTTCTTGAAGAGGTCGGAGGGGTTCTACAGCTCTTGGATAGAGCGTCGGTTCCCCGTCACACGGCGGCTGAACATGGTACGATCAGCGTGGTTGCGGCAGGGGCGCAGGTCGACATCGCGACAAAGGAATTGCGCTATCTCCGGCTTCTCACTTTGAGCGTGGACCCTTCGATGTTCACGCGCCCGGTTCGCGACGCGGTCTCGTTCCTGAATAAAACCAGACTGTCGTTCGGCGATCACGACGGCCTCGCACTGGCAGAACTGATTGCTGAAGAACTTCGCGCGCCAGGGGTGAACGATACCCTTTATCTGGAGAGTCTCACGTCAGCCCTGCTGGTGGCGCTATCGCGCGTAGACGCCCAAAAGACGAAACCTCGCTATGTCCGCGGCGGCCTGGCTCCGACACATTTGCGTCGGGCCCAGGAACTTATGCTTCAAGAGGACGCCCAGCCGCTGAAACTGCAGGACGTCGCCAAGGAGCTCGACATATCCCAAGCGCATCTTTCCAGAGCGTTCAAGATGTCAACTGGGCAATCTCCGCATCAATGGCTCATCGAGCGCAAGATCGCGAAGGCCAAGGCCCTCCTGGTCGAGGGAGAAATGGCTCTTTCGGAGATCGCCTTAAAGTTGGGCTTCTGCGACCAGGCCCATTTCACGAGAGCCTTCCGAAAGAGCACCGGATTGACGCCGTTGGCATGGCAGCGGTTGTAAAAGCGGCCGTCAGGCCGCAGTCAGCACGTTGACAGTAATTCTCGCCAGGGCCGGTTTGACTGTGGCAAGAAACGCGTTGAGATGAGCGGACTTCATGTGGGCGTCGAGCTTTTCCGGCGCTTCCCACTTCTCGATCACCAAGAACCTGTCCGGCCCAATCTTGTCTCCACCGTCGGCGTCGACGACGGGTTCGTATTGGATACAACCGTCTTCCCTCAGCGTCGCTGGGCGCATCTTCTTGAATTCTTCGAGAATGAAGTCCCGTTTTCCGGGGTTGGCAGCAAGCGTCGCGACGACGTGTATCATTGAGGCGTTCCTTCAGTTATTGGTCGCGTGCACCTATACCTGTAGAAACCGCGCGTGGATTGCAGGTTCTTGATCCAAAGGCGTGGCCTCAGGCGACCTCGAGGTCCTGGTTTTCCAGCAGAGCGTTGCACTCGACCGCGCCGAGATCGTCCGATAGCTGCCGTTCGTTCACAGTCGCGACGGCGATGTGTTCTCCGAGCGCAGACAGGAATGTTGCGATACGGGCATCTCGCCGGCGCGTCTCTAATGAAAGTTTCGAGGCCCAACGAATGACGATGGTTATTTCGGGGCCATGTTCCAGTGGCGGGTTCAAGGCGTCGGTGACGAATCCAAAGTGCAAGCAGTCCGGATCCAGCCGGACAGGTTCCACGACCGCCTCGAGATACCGAAGCACCACCCCCATTCTCTGCCGTCTGACGCGAACAGTCGCAACGATCTCGATCATGTTAGCGTCCCTCGTTCGATTGGTGAAGCCAAGCCGGTTCGAGGGCCGGCTTCTTGTACCATTCTGAGGTGAAGTCCAGACGAAGGCTCAGGCCTTCTCGCCGACGCGCAGGCTTCATGCTCGAATTGTTCTACGAATGTCAGCATTGCGCAATAAGGACGACCGTCTGGCCCATATTTCGCGTTAGCAACCAACAGGGTTCATGCGAATGATCTCGCTCTTGTAACCGGCAGCTTTGCTATGAACATCACTTTCGGACGCTCCGCGAGCTTCCTCATCTCGGGAGCGGTTGTCGCCCATACTCTTTGGACGAGCGCCGCCCCTGCAATGACGTACCCAATCTACGCCAGGGAATGGCACCTTAGTCCCGCGGTGACCACCGGGATCTTCGCGATCTATCCGGTCGTGGTCGTCCTCGTGCTGATCCTATCTGGCGACATCTCGGATTATATCGGACTGCGGGCCACGATGCTTTCCGGCCTTCTCTTCTCGATAGCGGGAGTGCTGCTCTTTGCACTCGGTCCGAACGTTGTCTGGATTTATGGAGGCCGCACGCTGATGGGGGTCGGCGTCGGGCTTTCGGCCACGCCGTCCGCCGCCGCCATGGTCGAGTTCGCCAGCTTGCGCGGAAAGTCTTCAGCCAGCGCCGCAATAGCCGCCTGTCAGGGGGTCGGCCTCGTGGCTGCGGCACTGGTGGGCGGTGCGTTGATCCAATATGCGCCCTACCCCACCCGTTCAAACTTCTGGGTCTTGTTTGCCGTTCTGTCCACGATCTTTGCGTTCACGGCCGGTCTGCCGAGGCACACTCCGAGTGAAGAGAAAGGGCCGTGGAAAATCCGGCCCGTCTCGGTGCCGAAGTCGCTGCGGCCGGTCTTTGCGGTTTCAGCCTTTGCGATGTCGCTGTCGTATGCCCTGGGCGCGATCACGCTTTCCCTGGGTGCGCAGATCGCCATCGAACTGGTAGGATCGACGAACTCCCTCGTGAACGGCGCCATCATAGCGTTGTTCTCTTCGTCGTCGGCGGTCGTCTCGGTCGCAGGGCGCAAGCTGCCTCCCAGCCTCGCTATCCTGCTGGGCTCGATCGCTTGCATCTTATGCGGCGGGTTTCTTGTCCTCTCCTCGCTCTCCCATTCGCTGGCCCTCTTCACGTCGTCGATGATCACAGCGGGCATTGCCTACAGCATGCTGTTCTCCGGAGGGCTCGGCCTGATCTCGGCGCATGCCCCCGCCCATCACCGTGGCGGCGCCATATCCGCGCTTCTCCTGTCGGCCTACCTCGTTCAGGGCTGCATGGCCTTCGTACTCGGCCTACTGGCCACGGCAGCGGGCCTCACCATCGCGATCGAAGCCGGAGCCGCGGTCCTTGGGGTCATCGCCTTTGCAACTATCACCCTGGCGCTCGCGACCGGCCCGGGCAGAAGCAGCGCCTACTAGCACGGGCGGACCTACACAACGGTCCGCCTTCACCTCAACCTCGAAATATCAGGAAAACTGCTATGTCCCAGACAGTTCTCATCACGGGTGCCCTTTCCGGCATCGGCCGCGAAACCGCCATCGCTTTCGCACAGGAAGGCTACAACGTCGCCGTCTCCGGCCGTCGCCAGGAGGCCGGTGAGGAGTTTGCAACCGAGCTTCGCCGGCTGGGCGCGGCGGCCGAGTTCGTGCTCGCCGACGTTTCCATCGACGAGGGCGTCCGAAAGATGGTGGACATGGTCGTCCATCGTTTCGGTTCGATCGACATCGCCATCAACAACGCTGGAACGGAGGGCAAGCCGGGACCGATCGTCGAGCAGACGCGGGAGTCCATTACCTCAGTATTCGAGACGAACGTCGTCGGCGTCCTCCTGAGCCTGAAGTACGAGCTCAAGGCAATGATGGAGCAGAAGCGCGGAAGCATCATCAACATCTCGTCGACGATGGGCCGGACCTCGTTCCCAAACCAGGGCGTCTATGCGGCGAGCAAGCATGCGGTCGAGGCGCTCACCAAGACGGCCGCCCTGGAAGGAGCGCCGTTCGGTATCCGGGTCAACACGGTCGCTCCCGGACCGACCGATACCAACATGCTTCACCGTCTTACCGGGGGTGCGGACGGCATCGCGAAGATGACCGCCGGTATTCCGCTTGGTCGTGCAGGAACGCCACGGGAAGTGGCGGATGCATGCGTCTTCATTGCGTCCGACAAGGCGAGCTTCATCACTGGCCAAGTGCTCGGCGTGAACGGGGGCCGGCTGTTGGGCTAAACCTTGCCACGCTCTTCGATCATGCTCGTGAAGCATGGCTACAAACATACAAAGTCTTTCACTAACTGTCTGCGAAGTCATACCTTTCTGTTCAGGGAAGCCACTCCGGCATTGCCTCCATATATAGAAAGGAACTATCGCTATGGCTAAGTTTTCAGGTAAGACTGCGCTCGTTACGGGCGCGTCGCGTGGCATCGGTCGCGCAGCAGCACTCGCTCTCGCCGAAGGTGGCGCGAAGGTCTTCGTCCACTACAGCCAAGGCGTCGACGAGGCCGAGGCCGTCGTCAACGAGATCCGCAGCAAGGGCGGCGAAGCAGAGAAGTTCAAGGCTGATCTTTCCGCCGCAAATGGACCGCACGAGCTCGCCGAGCAGGTAAAGAAGGCGACCTCGAAGCTCGACATCCTGGTCGCGAACGCGGGTATCTCCAAGGCCGCCTCAATCGAGGAGACGCGGGTCGAGGATTTCGACAGACAGTTCGCGGTGAACGTGCGCGCGCCGTTCTTCCTCGTGCAGCAGCTCCTTCCGATCCTTAGCGACGCCTCGAGCGTGGTGCTCGTGTCCTCGCTGGCTGCGCGTGCGGCGGTCGGCACTCTCTCGGCCTACGCTGCAACCAAGGGCGCGATCGACACCCTCGTCAAGCATTTCGCGTCGGCTCTGGGCGAGCGCGGCATCCGAGTGAACGCTGTTGCTCCCGGCGTCGTGGCGACGGACATGTCGAGCTTCGCGAAAACCGACGCCGGCAAGGACTTCACGCTAAGCATCCAGGCGATGAAGCGCGTTGCCCAGCCGACAGACATCGCCGGTGCTATCGCTTTCCTGGCGTCCGATGACGCACAGTGGGTCACGGGGGATACGCTCCGCGTCGACGGCGGCTCGAAGCTCTGATCTGAAAGAACAAAAACAGGCGCCCTTCCACATGCGGGAGGGCGCCTGTTTCACGGACGTCCTGTCCTACCGGCAAGGCGCCGGGCGATCACGGCTCCGTTGGCGGACGAGCGAGCCGAATCCTTGGAGGTCGAGGGGGGCAGCCTCGGGACGCCGCGTAGCCTGGGCCACGAAAACGAGGATAGGCGCAACTGCATTGAAGGCATTGAAGGATTCGAGCTCATTTTGTGGAAAGCCGATGGAAACAGTCGGGACTTCACGGCCATGCCCAGCAGCGGCAGTCGTCGCTTCCGAGCCGAGTTGCAAATCTGCTGGCCGGCCGCATCTCGGTTTCATGATACTAGATGCGCCCTCTGGCCCACCGACTGGCGGAGCAAACCCGGTACGGGGGATCTCACCGGAAGAAATGTAACTTCGGAACGCTAATCTCGCTGCGCATTTTTATGAGCGCCTTCATAGCTTGAGCGGAATCGCCCAGTTCACGGTGATTGGAAACCACAAGTCGGATCAGGACGTGGTCCGTCCCTATCCGAACCATCAGGTCACCCGGAACGTGCCGGCTTCTTTTGGTAGTAAGGCGAGGCCATCGTGAAGGAGCGCGACGTCGTGGGCGTATCTAATCCATCGACAGGGTATCCCAGGCAGGCCTTCGGAGTTACGCGTTCCGATCGTAGAGGTTACGGTCTTTTTCACGGAGAAAAAGCTGAACGAGATGCGGGACGCTGACCGCGCCTCCGGCCCGTCGCACTAGGCCAGCGAAGATCAATCTCGTGATAGCGGCGTGGTCGCTGGAAGTCTTTCCTCGACTAAGCATAAGCAGCTCCTTCCGATCCGCCGGCCGAAGGATCGCATAGCTCCATTCCAGAGCCGCGCTCATGCTCCGATGACGCGGATGCGCAGTTCGCCTGCCGCCTGAGAGCACATCGATGCCACCCTCCGCCTGAGCAAGCACTCCATCGAAGCCCAGCTCCAGAACTCTTGCTGCTGCAAGTTCGATAGCCAACGGGTTCCCGTGCACCAGTCTGCAGATCTCCAACGTTGCAGTAATCTCCTCGTCCGTGAACGAATTGCTCCCCACCACCGCGGCGGCTTCTTCCAGGAAGAGTTCGACAGCCGGCCCGTCGTCGTCGACGGGCAACGGATCGATCATTTGCACGACCTCCCCGTCGAAACCCAATGCGACTTGACTGGTTGCAATCACGATCGATTCCGGGGATCGTTGACGGATCGCCGAGACCAGGCGCACGGCGATGGGTACGACATGCTCGCAGCCGTCGAGGACAAAAACCGCCCTCTTCCCAGCCAGAGTGGTCTCCATGTCGTCCAAGCGGCCGCTGTCGTAGGCGTCTTCGATTTTGAGGGTGTCCTGTTGCCTCCCATCCAAACGCCAAACCGACATCGCTTCGAAATCGAAGACAATCGTCCCGTCTGGATATTCGCTCGCAATCCGTTCGGCTGCCGCGAGCGCAAGCGCTGTCTTCCCAACGCCACCGCCTCCGCTCAAGGTTACGTTCCCACGTATTTGGAGGTTCGCCACGGCTTCCTGAAGGTCGTCTTCCCTTCCGACAAGTCGAGTCAAGGGAGCCTGCTCGAGGATGATCGGCGGCGCTACGTCGAACTGCTGGATTTCGCCTGAGAAACGGTAGCCCTCGCCCTGAAGGGTCACGACATAGGACGTCTCCAGGTCGTCCTGCTCGAGAGCTCTTCGAAGGCGCGCGACGTGGACGCGCAACAATCCTTCAGAGATTGGCTCCCCAGGCCAGATGGCTTCAGAAAGTTCGGCGGCTTTGACGACGGCACCGCCCTGGCGGATCAGAGTGACGAGGATGTCGAACGCACGCGCTCCGACCGGCACCGGTCTGCCTTCATGCTGGAGCCGCCTCCCCGGAACTGAAAGAACATAAGGTCCGAACCGGAACTCTTCCGCCACCGCAGTCTCCTTGACAGGCGGAGGAACGCCGGCAACTCGCCATATGTCCAACAATCATCTGGTCTGGGGACTGCGCAAGAAACCACCTGCGCCACTTTTTCCAGAGAATACCGCCGCTTGAAGGCGTTTTCTCACAGCCTGCTGAGGCCGTTTAGAAGATTTTTGAAGCTTTAGAATGAAACAATACAAAACGGATCTGCGATTATCTCGCCCGCTGATGCCGACGCCGCCATTGCCCAGGCGGCATTCCGATCCTGCGCACAAATTCCCGTCCAAGATGGCTCTGGTCCGAGAAGCCGCAGGCCAGCGCAACGGCGTTCAGCGGCTCCGAGGTGCGGTCGAGCATATCCTTGGCCATCGCGATCCGAAGCTCGGACAGCCAATGGTGCGGCGGCATTCCCATGGTTTCGCGGAAGGCTCTGACGAAGTAGCTCGATGACAGCCCGCATTCCTCGGCGACCTTTGCCATGGAGACTTTGGAAAGCTCCGCCGCGATGAGCTCTTTTGCACGCTTCTCCTGCCACGGAAGGAGCCCGCCCCTCTTGCGAGGACTTGCAATGGCAGTCTCATTGTAGTTGTGAAGCAGATGCGTCTGTACGGCGATGCCGAGCTGATCGAGGAACAACTGCGGCGCCCGGTCGGGGTACTGGAAGCAGGCCGCGACGGTCGAAGCGATCCCAGAGATGATCGGATCGATGGTGCCGATCGGCGGACGGGTGATGCGTACGCTCTGCTTGTGCCCCATCTCGCGAGCGGCGTCCTGAAGGCTATGGCGAGGAAAATGGAAACGGATCATATCGAACCGCGTGTCCATCTCCATCATCTGGAGATCCGCGAGGTCGTAGATCGCGATACCGGACAATGGGATGTGGTGCTTTTGCTCGTTCGCCCGGCCCGGTGCGATCCGGAGAAGCCCGTGGGAGATGCAATTGACGTGCAACGAGTAGGCGTCTTCGGCGCTGATGTCCCCGAGCGAAAAACTTGGCGGGGCGATGAGCCTTGCGAATGCGACCGCCGCGCCCGTAGCAGACTTTGCGTTGAGCCTTCCGGACAACGCTACACCAAACCTCCTGACGGCAAGCTCGCCCACCCCGCTATCCCGCGTCAAGCGGTCGCCGTCGGCGAGGCTATCGCCAGCCTGGTTTTCGGTTCTGTCGCTAACGTCGAGCTGAATCCCGGTCATAACCTTTCATGGCATATTTTCAGGTCAAATGCGACCTCTGCCATGCCAGAGGCGTCGTTCCGACCGCTTTCAGAAATGTCCGGGTCAGGTGCGCCTGATCACAGAAGCCCAAGGCTATCGAAATCTCCGCTATTGGAAGCGTCTTGTCGAGTAGCAACTGCTTGGCTTTGTCGATGCGAGCGGCGATGAGCCACTGATATGGCGACTGACCGGTCGACGACTTGAAGGCACGTGAAAAATGCGCCAGCGAGACGCCCGTCAGCTCGGCGAGCGCCTGTAGCGATATAGAATCGGCAATATGCTCGATCATGAAGCCTTGCGAGCGACGGAGCTGCCATGGGGCCAGTCCGCCTCGCGAAAGCTGCTTCAACGGCTTCCGACGCCAGCGTGTCAGACCTACCATAAGCGCAAGGATGAGACCCTCCCCGTACTGGCCGCTGTTCGTGCCTGGATCGCAACTCTCCTCCGCAATCAGCCGGCAAAGGTTCTCGATGCGTTCATCTGAAACCATATGATGCGGAAGCGCGAGTTCCCTGCGCGAAGACGGTCCGCCCGCATCAGAAATTCGTGACAACTCACCGGCGTCGAGCTCAATAACGACCCTCCTGAAGAGCCTGATGGTCGCCGCGCTTCCGGAAGCGAAGAAGCCCTTTGGCAGAAACGTCACGGGTCCCCTTCCTGGCTCCGCTGCCTCCGGGTCGCCCCGGTCCATGCCATGGAACTCTAGCTTCCCGCCGACCTCGTCCATCATGAAGACCAGCGTCGGACCTACGGCGTCGATGCTCATGTCCGTCTCGCCGTCACACTGCATGTCGTCGACAGTAACCTTCCCGAGTCCCCACGTCTGCGTTCGGCGCTGCAGAAGCCTTCCGGTGTCCTGGAGCTCCATCTCCGGCTGTTGCCGCGGAGCGTTCCCGACCAGAGACACTGATGCTCGCCGAGGCGTTCTTGCGCCAATGTTCGTCGGTTGGGGAGCATCTAGTATATCGAGCATCGCAGCACCTCTTCGGATTGCGACGCAGCATCGGACCAACGCCGACCCGAGCCAAGTTAATGCCCGCTAACGTCCGTTAAATGAGCATCGGCTCACTTTGCGAACAAAAGCGGCTTTGGCGGCCGTTTTCGTGATGGCAGACCCACAGTGATGGGTCGACGGTGTTGCACGCTCCCAAGTGCCGTCTCGTTGCGCTCCTGGGGGCACATGCAAGGTCGGACGATCTCTTTTAGACGTGGCCAAAATTGGGTTTGATGGAAGCCGCATCGAGGCTCGAATTAGGCTTTGACGAAAGCGAAAGGTCGTGGATCTACGACTCGAAAGCAGGGGGCACCCGGGCCGTCTCACATTCACCTAGTCGCCAACATCCGGATCACTTGTTGTCGAACCAAAATTCGTCCGGACAAAGCCGCTCTGCCGCAAGCGTCTGATCCGCAAATCTTTCAGCCAATCAAAATCGGCTTCAACAGTCTTCGATGAATATCTTTACGAGTAGGGCCGCAGGAAGCGGCCCATCTCTTTCACTCTGCGGCTTCCGCCTGCAGGAACGGGTAATCGACATACCCCTTTTCCGTTCCACCGTAGAAGGTGTCGCGGTCATAGCGGTTCAGGGCTGCGCCGGTGCGGAGGCGCTCCGGCAAGTCCGGGTTCGCGATGAAGCTTCTGCCAAACGCCACCAGCTCGGCATCGCCGGCCCCGATGACTGCCTCGGCCTTCGCACCGTCGTAGCCGCCGGCCGATATGATCGGCGCCTTGAAGAGCTTGCGCAGTCGGTTGGTGGCGATCGGATGTTCCATCCCCTCAACGTCCTGCGATCCAACTACGCGCGGCTCGACAATATGAAGATAGGAAAGCTCGCGCTGATCGAGGCTCCGCACAACGTAGTCGAAGAGCGCGTCCGGATCGCTGTCGCCCATTCCGTTGAAGACGCCGCTGGGCGAGAGCCGGACGGCATAGTGGTTTGCGCCCCAGACCGACTTCACGGCGGCGGCAACGTCAAGGAGGAACCGGGCGCGGTTTTCGATCGAGCCGCCATAGCGGTCGCTGCGCTTATTCGAGATGTCCTGCAGGAACTGGTCGGGCAGATAGCCGTTCGCCGCATGGATCTCGACTCCGTCGAAGCCCGCGGCCTTCGCTCGAATGGCCGCGGAGCGGTAGAGCTCGATGACTTCCCCGACTTCCTTCTCCGAGAGCGCGCGTGGAGGCGTGGCCGGAACCCAGCCGTTCCTGGTGAACGCGAGACCGTCGTACGGAATGGCGCTTGGGGCGACGGGGATATGACCGTTGCTGATGTCAGAATGGGCCGTACGGCCAACATGCCAAAGCTGTAGGTAGATGAACCCGCCCTTCGCGTGGACGGCGTCGGTGATCCTCGCCCAGCCTGCGACCTGTGCGTCGCTGTAGATGCCAGGGGCGCCAAGGTAACCCCTATTGTCCGGCGTGATCGTCGTGGCTTCGGTGATGATTAGCCCGCCCTTTGTGGCGCGCTGGCTGTAATATTCGAGCATGAGGTCGGTCGGCACATCACTGTCATGGTCCGCACGCATGCGCGTCAACGGGGCCATCACGACACGATGCTGAAGATCCATTTCGCCGATACGAACGGGCGAGAAGAGATGCGTGGTACTATCGCTTGTCATTGGTCGAATCCTTTTGGTGGGAATGCGTGCCCTCGGCACGACACCGCGGGAATTCTTGTGGAAGCAGGGGCGCCTGGATTGTCTGAAAGTCGCGCCGTAGAATATTCCGAGCGTCAAAACGGACGATCGATACTGGCCGGAGTGAGCATTAGACTTTCATGATCTGGCGCTTCGAAATCGATCCACGAATGGCGCCATCGACGTTGACCGCCAGCTCTTCGACGCCGTCCGAGATCATGCGCGACAGCGCTTCCCGAAGGTTGGAGTTCGCCGTGATCGGGCGTCCGCTGTTTTCGATCGAATTCTGAGACATTACGTCCACGACCCTGAAAAGGCTCAACCTTCGCACCGCACGGTCAGCTCCCACAAAGTCTTCGACGAAATCGTTGGCCGGCTTCGAGAGGATCGCCTCGGGGGTATCGTACTGGATGAGCTCACCCGCCTTCAGGATGGCCACTCGGTCGCCCAGCTTGATGGCTTCGTCGAGATCGTGCGTAACGACAACGACGGTCTTGCGCACCTTCGAGAGGACATGGGTCAGCTCCTCCTGCAACTTCGTCCGGGCAATGGGATCGATGGCGCCGAAAGGTTCATCCATGAGAAGGACGGGTGGATCTGCGGCGAGGGCCCTCGCCACGCCGACCCTCTGCTGCTGCCCGCCGGAGAGCTGCTTGGGATAGCGCGAGCCGAATTCGCGTGCGTCGAGCCCGATCGTCTCGAATAGTTCCTCGACACGCTCGGCGATCCGCGCTCTGCTCCATCCGAGCAGCGACGGGACGGCGCCAATGTTCTCGGCGACCGTCATATGCGGAAAGAGACCCACCTGCTGGATAACGTAGCCGATCCGACGTCGCAGCTCGGACGGGTCCGCCGCCGAAATGTCCTCGCCGTCGATCTCGATGCGGCCGGACGTCGGCTCGATGAGCCGGTTGATCATCCGGAGCAGAGTGGTTTTGCCGCACCCCGATGGCCCGATGAGCGCCACAGTCGACCCTTCCGGCACCGAGAGGGTGACCCCTCTGACCGCAGGCGGGGAGCCCTCGCCGTAGCGTTTGAAGACGTCCGTAAGTCTGATCATGAAGCCCTCCGGCTGAACGCCAGGCGTTCCACGAGTGAGAAAAGAAGTTCGGAGCCCAGGGCCAGAGAAGCGATCGGGACTGCGCCGACGAGGAGCTTCACCGGATCCATTGCGCTGATGCCCGTGGCGATGAAGTCTCCAAGTCCGCCTCCACCGATGAAGGGTGCGAGTGTCGCGCCCGAAAGGACCTGAACCGCCGCCGTCCGCGTTCCGGCGAAGATGGCAGGATACGCGAGCGGAAACCGAACCTTCATCGTGGTCTGACGCCTCGTCATGCCGATGCCGATCGCCGCCTCTACTGCGGCGGGGTCGGCGTCGCGAAGTCCAATGAACGAGTTGATTAGGATCGGCGGCAGTGCCAGGACCGTCAGCGCGACGACCGATGGTGCAAGGCCAATGCCCATCAGCGGCATGGTAAGGGCGAGGATGGCGAGACTCGGAATTGTGCGGAGCCCATTCACGACCGCGATCCCTATCGACGCGATCTTTGCCGAGCGGACGATCGCGGCCGCCACTGGCACGCCGATCGCAAGCGCTATCAGCATGGCGATTGCGGACATCTCCAGGTGACGCGTGAGCGCTATCCGGAAGTCGTCAGGATGGTTTCGTACCCACTCGATCGCGGCAAGGAACATCGGCTAGACCTCATCGCCAGCGCACGAACAGTTGCTCGGCAAGTTGCAAGGCCTTGTCGAAGAGCAACGCAAGCGTCGAAATGAGCACGCAGCCGACGATGATCTTCTCGGCCCGGTTCTGGTCGAGGCCGGTGAGAATGATGGTGCCTAGGCCGCCGCCGTCGATGAACGCCCCGATCGTCGCGATGCCAATGACGGTAACGGACGCGATGCGAAGGCCCGAAATGACGAACGGCGCCGAAAGCGGAAGTTCGACACGAAGCCATAAGTCCTTCGGGCGAAATCCCAACCCCCTCGCCGCCTCCATGGCGTCCTGCGGCACGGCGTTCATACCCGTCACCATGTTCCGGAGGAGTATAACCAGGCTGTACGAGGAGAGCCCTACGATAACGGGCTTCTGCCCCAAACCGAGGAATGGGATGAGAAAGGCGAAGAGCGCCAGACTAGGGAGCACGAATAGAAGGTTGGTCAGCACCAGCGCGACTGCGTAGGCGCGCGGTCGGTGGGCGCAATAAACTGCGATCCCTGCTGCGACCACGAAGCCGATCACCACCGACACCCCGGAAAGCCAGAGATGCTGTGCAGTCGCCAGCAGGATTTCCGGGATATGGCCCAAGGTCCACTTCATGCGCCCATTGCCCTGTTAGAAGCCATTTTCCGAAAGGAACTTGGCAGCCACATCCGCCGGTTCCTCCTCGTCGCGATCAACTTCGGCGTTAAGTTCGCGCATCCTCTCGCTGGTCAGCAACGGGTCGACCTTGTCGAGAACCTCCGCGATCCTGGGGTCTTTTGCGACGGCGTCCTGCCGCACGAAGGGAACGAGATAGTAGGGCGGAAACAGATGCTTGTTGTCTTCCATGACGACGAGGCCTTGGTCCTTGATCTGCCAGTCGGTACCGAACCCGAACGAAACGTCGAGGTCGCCGCTCTGGAGAGCGGAATACCTGAGGCCGAGCTTCGCCAGAACCTTGTAGTCCTTGAACTTGATGCCGTAGATGTCGCGCAGACCGATCAGGCCGTCCTTGCGATCCTCGTAGCCGGCCTCTGCGCCGAAGACGAGCTTGTCAGACACGGGACCGAGATCGGTCAGGGTCTTCAAATGATATTTTTGAGCGGTCGCCGGCAGCATCATGATTGCGTAGCCGTTGTCGATGTTCGAGGACTTCAACAGGGTGACCTTGAAGTGGTCCTCGTAGTACTTCTTGACGGTCGCATAAATGTCCTCGGCGCTTCCCGAAAGATCGCCCTTCACCACGTCCGCGAGAGCCGTTCCCGTGTACTCGGGGTAGAGGTCGATGTCGCCGGACAGCAGCGCAGTGTGCGCGATCGCGGTGGTCCCGAGATTGAAGCGGCGCTCGACCCTGACCCCGGCCTTTTCAAGCGCCTGAGCGTAGATCTCGGAAACGATGAATTGCTCGGTGAAGTTCTTACTGCCGATCTTCACCGCGTCGGCGGCGTGCGAGACGCCGGCGGCAAGGACCGCGATCCCGATCGTCAATACGTGCTTGATGTTCATGGTGACTCTCACTTGTCGGAACTGTCGAAAAGATTGGTAGGCTTCTTAAGCCTGAGGCGGTCCCGGAAAGTTCCGGCCTCGTACTCAGTGCGGAACAGGCCGCGACGCTGCAGCTCGGGCACGACCTCCCGGCAGAATATCAGCCAGTCGCCAGGCAGTAGAGGGAACATGAGGTTGAAGCCGTCGGCCGCTCCGCTGACAAACCATTCCTCAAGCTGATCCGCGACCTCGATCGCGGTGCCGGCGATCGTCGGTACCGCGCCCGTGTTGGCGAGGGTCGTCGCGATCTCCCGGATCGTCGCCCCGGTCTCGGCCATCTTTCGAACCCGGTCGAGCGCGGTGCGGCCGCCGTTGTAGGTGGCGTCGTCGGGGAGCTTCGGCATCTGGTCGTCGGGCGAATAGCCGCTCAGGTCCATGCCGCTCCAGCTAGACAAGAGATCGAGCTGCATCCGGTCCGGAATGTAGGTTTCGAGGAACGCCTGGCGCTCAAGCGCCTCCGAACGGGACTTCGCGACCACTGGCAGGATCCCAGGAAGAACCTTGAAGCTCTCCGGCGCTCTGCCGCGGGCGGCGAGCCGCCTGTCGATGTCGGCGCGATAGGCGGCACCCTCCTCCTTGCTCTTGAGGAT
The DNA here is from genome assembly GCF_003627755.1 of Rhizobium jaguaris. NCBI lineage: Bacteria > Pseudomonadati > Pseudomonadota > Alphaproteobacteria > Hyphomicrobiales > Rhizobiaceae > Martinezella > Martinezella jaguaris. The sequence goes on from NZ_CP032694.1 coordinate 3,067,119, forward strand.
CGCAAAGTGGAGATCGGCATGCTGGGTAGCGAAATTCTTGCCGTCATCCGAAGAGCCTGCCTGCACCACGACCGGATGACCCTGCGGGGGCCGTGGAACGTTGAGCGGTCCCCGCACCTTGAAGTGCTCGCCCTCGAACTTCAGGGAATGAACCTTTTCGACGTCGGCGAAGTCTCCGGACGCTTTGTCGAAGAGCATAGAGCCGTCTTCCCAGCTATCCCAAAGGCGCTTCACGATCGATATGAATTCGTGGGCTCGCTGGTAGCGGGTAGCGTGCTCTGCATTGCCGTCGCGTCCGTAGTTCATCGCCTCTTCCGGCATTGCGGACGTCACCAGATTCCACGAAGCACGGCCACTGCTGAGATGGTCTAGCGAGGCAACCTGGCGCGCGACGTTGTAGGGCTCCCAGTATGAGCTCGATATTGTGGAAATCAGGCCGATGTTCTTCGTGACGGCTGACAGCGCAGACAGGAGCGTGATCGGCTCGAGGCGCGGGTTGGCGAAATGCGCCAGGCCGCTCGGGAGTATGTCCCAAATGGCCACGTGATCGGCGATGAAGATTGCGTCGAGCCTCGCGTCCTCGGCGGCCGTCGCGAGCTTCTGATAGAACGAGAGGTCGAAGATCTCGGTGGTCGGCGCTTCCGGATATCGCCATGACATCCTGTGGTCGCCCTGGGGGTTGAAGAAGAAGGCGCTCAGGATCATGTAGCCGCTGGACATAAAGAAACCTTTCAAGGGCTCGAAATCTATCGATTGAGTGGCTTTTGAAATTGAAGAAAAAGAACGCCTTGGAACAAAGCTGACGCTAAGTGATCAGCCGAGCATTACGAAGACTATCGTTGCTGGAACGTCGCCCAGGTTTCGCTAGCCGTGACGCGCTCCTGCTGGACGACGATGTCGCCGGCGTGGATGTCGCGACGGTCGCCGCCGTCAAATTCCAACATCAGCACGCCTTCCCGCACAATCGCGTAGTCCAGCATCGGCGTAGTGTGCATCTTCGAGCCGTCGTATTCGAAAGTGTCCGCGAGGCCCGGAAGTCCGTTCGCCTATTCCTGCCCGATCTCGGCCGGCGCCGCCGTCGTCTTGGTCCGCTCCGCTGGCGGCGGGAAGTCGACTATCTGCGCGAGGGAACCGTTGGCTCGACGAAGTGCGGACTTCTGGGTTTCTTCGTCCCCGGTCAGCGGCTCTCCTTCGGCGATCCCCTTTGCAGACCAGACATAAGCTTGCTGTAAGCCCTTCACGGTCTGGAAGAAGTACGCTTCTCGGCTTTCGTCCCGGACGAATACCGACTTTCCGTTTTTGTTGCCGGTCGCGACGCCGCGATGGATCTTTCAGTTGCTAGTCATTCGAATTCCTCCGGCCGTACCCGGCCTCTATTAACCATGAAATGGACGCCGCCTCTTGGGTGTACGGCGTCCTCGCAATTCAGGCCGTGGCGTCTGCCTGGGCGTGAGTGTGAACTCGGCCAAAAAGAAGGATCGAGACCAGGGAGAGCGCGGACATCACGCCGCCAAAGTACATCGCGTCGAAGAGACCGAAGCCGTCAACCACGAGACCGCCAACGAACGAACCGACCGCGATGGAGATCTGGAAGTTTGCGACGAAGAGGGCCATGCCGCCTTCGGCGACGTGGGGCGCCGCCTTGGCCATCCACATCTGCAGGGCGACGGGCATCGCTCCGTAGGACAGGCCCCAGATGGCGAGTAGCAGGAGAACACCTGCCTGAGATACGCCGACGACCGGCAGAAGAAGCATGGGCAGCATCAGGAAGACGATGGTGACCATGAAGGTCTTGTGGATGCTGTGCGAAGCGCCCGCCCCGCCGACGAAGTTGCCGAGAAGCCCGATCGCGGTGTAGCCGAGAAGGATGGAAGAGATCGCGGCGCCGCTGAAACCGGAAACCTGAGCGAGGAAGGGCGTGACGTACGTGTACGTTGCGAACTGGCCGGTGAGCACGAGGAACATCGCGATCAATCCAATGCGACCCTGCTGTGTCTGCGCAATGCCGAGGAGGTCAGACGGACGAACGCGCTGCTGAACTTCGAGCTTGGGCAAAGAAATGACCTGCGCCAGGAACGCGAGCACTGAAATCGCAAGTGCTGCACCGAAGGCCGCGCGCCAGCCCACGAGATCACCGATGATCGCGCCGGCCGGGCCGCCTATCAGCATCCCGAGCGAGACGCCTGCGAAGATGATCGAAGTGGCCCGCCCGACACTGCGTTCGGCGACGAGACGGCCGCCAAGACCCGCGCCAATGGCCCAGAAGCCGCCGAGACCGATGCCGAACAGCACGCGGCCAACGATGAGCGCAGCAAAGCTGGGGGCGAGCATCGAAACCAGGTTCGACAGGACCAGCAGGAGGGACAGGCCGAGCAGCACCAGGCGCCGATCGTGATTCTTGACGGCGACCGTCACCACCGGGGCTGCGACCGCTGCAAGCACGCCGGGCGCGGTGACCATCAGGCCCGCCGTGCCCTCCGAGACGCCGAGGCCTTCTCCGATATAGCGGAGCACGCCGACTGGAAGGAACTCGGTGGTGCAGAAAACTGTGGCGCTTAGGGCTACGGCGAAGACGCCGAGCCAGTTTGATTCTTTCTCCTGCGACATAGCAGAATCCTTTCCTTTTTGACGTTCGAGGAATTCGCTAGAGTTGCGAACCTCCATCGACCGGAACGACCTCACCGGTGATCCAGCGGGCTTGGTTTGAGGCGAGAAATGCGACGACGCGGGCGACGTCCTCTGGACTGCCGATCCGCTTGAACGTCTGCATGGCGAGTGTGTGCTCACGGCCCTCGCCCGTCTTCACAAAGGCGGCGGCGTCGGTTTCTATGACGCCGGGAGCGACCGCGTTGACGCGGATGCCGTGCGGACCGAAGGCCCTGGCCAGATACTTTACCGTGGTCTCGAGAGCGCCCTTGCTGGCGGCGTAGGCCGCGAAGTCGCCAATGGTCGCCCTAGCGGCGAGAGACGAAACGAAGATCACGTTGCTGCCGGTGCACATAATGGGCCTGAGCTGCTGCACTAAGAAGAGCGGAGCCCGGACGTTGACCGCGAAGAGCTTGTCGAACTCCTCGACGGCCAGGTCGTCGATCGACGAAGGCAAGAAGACGCCAGCATTCGCCACCAGGATGTCCAGGCGACCACCGATAATCTCCTTTGCCCGCTTCGCGAGCTTGTGGGGACCGTCTGGCTGGGCCAGGTCCGCGTTAATCTTCTCAGATCGCGAACCCATTGAGCGGATCTCTGCCACCACCTGGTCGGCTTCCCTCGCATGCCTGCCATAGTGGACCAAGACCTGCGCGCCCTCCTTGCCGAGAGCAAGGGCGATCGCCTTTCCGATACCACGGGAGGCGCCGGTCACGACAACGGTTTTCCCTAGAAGACTTCTTGCCATTGCGCGCTCCTTCCTTGGTTGTGGGACGCACCAAGCCTTCCTGGCCATCCGCGTGGATGGCCAGGGCGTCCTGCCTAAGACTTGCTAGTGGGGCCGGCTCTTAGGCGGCGTCGAGGAACGTCGAGACGTGGGTCACGAACAGTTCCGGGTACTGGTACTGCGAGCCGTGGTTGCTGTCCGAATACAGGATGAGTTGGGCGTCGGGGATGTTCTGCTGCAGGATGTATGAGTTCACCGAGTAGATGATTACGTCCGTGCCGCCGTTGACAACCAGGGTCGGCTGCTTAATGGCCTTCAGGTAGTCGTAGGGGTTTTCACGCGGTGCTCCCCACTTGCCGAGAGCTTCGATCTGTGCGGGAGCGACTTTCTCGTTCACTTCCGGGTCGCGGCCTTCGCTACGCAGACGAAAGCGCTTGAGGAACTCGCGGCCTGCAGCCTGGCTATTTTCGGACGGCGTGAAGAAGACGCCCAGCCAAAGGTCGTCGGGGTTCTCGTACGCCGCACCGAAGACTGCCTGGGCTTCTGGAGTCAACGTCGCCATGCCCTCGCCGCTGCGGGGACCGGTACCGACCAGGATCAGCTTGCGGACGAGGTCAGGCTCGGCCAGCGCGATCTCCTGGGCGACGAGACCGCCCAGAGAGAAACCGAGGACGTCCACCTTCTTTAGGCCGAGGGCCTTGATGAAGGAGACTCCGTCCGCGGCCATACCCTCGATCGTCGTGGGGACTTCTCCCGAGGTGCTCGAGATGCCGGCGTTGTTGAACAGGATGACTTCCCTGCCCTTCGCGAGACCGTCGGTCACCAGCGGATCCCAATGATCCATTGTCCCGGTGAAGTGCATGTTGAGCACAAGTGGAACGCCTTCCGGTTTCCCGAAGCGGCGGTAGGCGAACTTGATACCGTTAGCTTCGACGTACTGTGTCGGAGCGGTCTGATGCGTATTGGTCATAGCAGTGTTCCTCGTTGAGTTCTTGCTGGGTCTATCTGTCAGCCGGCGGTCTTGCCGCCGTCCACGGTGACAACCTGTCCGGTGATGAACGACGCTTGTTCCGAAGCCAGGAATGCGATCGCATGCGCCATCTCGTCAGGCTTGCCTATGCGGCCGAGCGGAACGCCGGAGGCGAGTTTGGCCTTGTTCTCATCGGTACCGGTGAAGCGGTCGAGCATGCCGGTGTCGGTCGGGCCAGGGGCCACCGCATTTACGCGTATGCCGGAGTTCGCGACTTCCAACGCCGCCGACTTCGTCAGGCCTTCGACGGCGTGCTTGCTCGCCGAGTAGATGGACGCGTAGGCGGCGCCTTCATGACCGTAGGTCGACGATATGTTCACGATGCTCCCTGCGCCCTTCTCCTGCATGGCGCGGATTTCGTGCTTCATGCTAAGCAGCGTGCCGAGGACGTTCGTGTCGAAGGTCGCCGCATAGGACTCTGCGGTCTGAGCAGTAATCACACCCGGCTGCCCTTCCGTGCCGGCGTTGTTGACGGCGGCGTCAAGCCCGCCGTAGAGGGCCACGGTCTGGTCGACAAGGTTGCGGACTTCTTCGTCGTGGCGGACGTCGGCGCGAATGAATGTAGCGGTACCGCCGCTTGCCTTGATTTCTTCCGCGAGGGCATGCCCTGCAGGTTCATTGCGGCCAGAGATGACGACCTTATCGCCTTGTTTGGCGATTTCAATTGCGGCCGCGCGGCCAATGCCGGTTAGCGCTCCAGTGATGAGTACAACACGTTCTGACATTGGATCAAATCCTTGAAAAATTTAGCTCTGAACGACCCGAGCGAATTCCATCTGCGAGTTGTTATCGCCTCCGTTGGGCATTGGTTTAAGCTCCTTCCTCGCTATTGAAAAAGACTTTGTAAGTTGGTAGATATACCTGCCAGGCATGGGAGAACAGTAAGTGGAACTACGACATCTTCGATACTTCGTGGCAGTCGCCGAAGAAGGCAGCCTCACGCTGGCGGCAGAGAAACGGTTACACACGGCGCAGCCCTCCCTGTCGCGCCAAATCCGCGATCTCGAATATGAAGTCGGCGTCCCGCTGTTTTCGCGCAGCGCGAAGGGCATCGAGATGACGCCTGCAGGAAGAGCGTTCCTCGACCATGCACGGCAGTCTCTTGCCGAAGCGCAAGCCGCCGTCGAAGCCGCAAGGCGTGCCGCCGAGCCCGACAAGCCCGTCTTCTCGATGGGGTTCCTCACCGGCATGGAGGTCGAGTGGCTCCCGATCGCTTCGCGCATCCTTCGCGACGAGCTGCCGAACATCGAGATCCGCGTCGTAAGTCAGTACTCGCCTCAGCTCGCCGAAGACCTGCATCGCGGAAAGCTCGACGTCGCCTTCCTGCGTGCCGAGGGAAAACCGAACGTCGAGTACAAGGTGGTCGCAAGCGAGCCGCTCGTTGTCATGCTTCCGAGCGATCATAGGCTCGCCGCGCAGGACGCAATCGATCCCCACGAGCTCGTGGGCGAGATTTTCATCGGAATGTCGGACATCCCGCACGTCCTGCGGGACGTGATCAGCCGCTACTTCGACAAGGTCGGAATCTCGATCAAGCCGACGCATCTCATCGACAATTTCGCGATGGCGATCTCGCTCGTCGCCTCGACGCGCGGCGTCTGCCTGCTTCCGGCTTATGCGGAAAACTTCCTGTCGTGGTCGGTCGTCAGCCGTCCTTTGAAGGGCGAGGTCCCCTCCATCGATCTGATGCTCGGATACAATACTTTGAACACGTCGCCACTTCTGAAGCTGTTCCTCACGCGGATGGAGAATCAGGGAACGGCCGTCGCAAGCTAATCGTCTTTCCGGCGTTGGATCTGCAGTCACGGCGGCCTCATGTATGTTCCAGTTGGGCATCCGCTAAGTAGTGGCGGCCGCTCACCGCGACGCGGAGACCATGGCGCGGCGGAGAGCGGCCGGTCATGATCGAGGGAGGGCGCGCGACCATGACGATGTCCGGTATGTCGCCTGACAAAAACACATAGCTTCACTGGGAGATTGGACGTTCTAAGCCGTTTTGTGAGATCCTGCGCAAACGTCGAAACAGCATGGGACCGCTTGAGACCTCATTTGGGACGCATCGTTCCGAGCCTCCGCTCAATCCGCGACCGCTGGGTTTCAAGCCACGGCGGCAGCACGATCGACGGTCCGGCGGGATTGTCGTCCAGTATGAGGCCGCTCGACGTGTCTGCCGCCAGCCCGACACGAACACCGCACGGGATTTCGAAATAGATTGCCTTGAAATAGTATCGGTCGAGCACCGGCGTCACGTCGAGTCCGAACGCCACGACGCGGTCGCGGAACATCTTCAACCGCTGCAAGTCGCTCACCTTGAACGCGACGTGCGTCGCGACGCCCGCGCCATGCGTCCCCCGTCCGTGACCAGGCGCCGACAGCAGGTCTATCACGGGTCCGCCAAAAGTCGTGGTGTCGGCAAAGCGCGTCACCGCGCCCTGCCGATCGACCTGGGCGAAGCCGAGTATTTCCCTGATGAACCGCGCCGTATGCTCGAAACCTTGCAGATGGAACTCTACTGACTTCAGCTTTCCGATAGCGAGGCGTTTGTCGGCTATGGCGGAATGGCCGCCGCGGTCGCACTCGACGAGCGAGATCGACAGACCATCCGGGTCGGAGAAGCAGAGGCAACGCTCGCCGAAGCTGGAGGCGAACCCGGTGACGTCGACGTCGCGCCTAGCCAGCAGCTCCGCCCATTGTTCCAGCGTACCGGCATGGACTATGAACACGAGATTGCTGATCTGGCCTGTACCTTGCACTCCCTGGGGTGACGCCGGATTGACGGTGAACGTGATGATCGAGGCCGGAACGCCAAGCGATCCCCCAAGCTGGATCTCAAGCATGGTGGTCTGGTCGTAGTTCACCGTTCGGCGTAGCAGGCGCATTCCGAGGCCGGCCGTATAGAACTCGGTCGTGCGCTCCTCGTCCGAGCAAACGGCCGTCACATGGTGAAAGGCCAGTTCAGTTGGCATTCTGATTGTAACCTCGCGGTGCTTACCAGAATTGAGCACTACCACAGGGCGTCGGAGTGCCGCGACACAATTGATTCGTCGAAGCAAATTTGAGGTCGGAATGTTATACGTCGGCGGGAATCTTCAATTGCCGCCCGCAATTAACACTGCGTAACTTTCCCCTGAGCATGGACTCCTATAACCGGTGTTAAGAGCGCTATCGCGAGGAGAGGCGAGTGAATTCGACGACACGCGACTGCAAGGACACCGATCGCCTATTCGAAGACTTTGACAATCAACCTGTAACAAGGTTGCACGTCTTTGCCCTGGTGGTTTGTGGCCTTGGTTTTTCTTTTGACCTTGCTGAGATAGCCTTCGGGAATACCCTGTCCGCCGTCTTTTCCGCTCCGCCCTACTCTGTCGGAAGTTCGGAACTCTCCGTTCTGCTTGCCTCGGTCTATATCGGCGCGGTGGTCGGCGCACCGCTGCTCGGACTTCTCGCCGACCGGTTCGGAAGGCGGCCGGTTCTTTCGGGAATCATGCTTCTCTTGACCGTCGCCTCCGCACTGGCGGCGACCGCGGCTAGCATCGGGGCATTGACTGCGTCGCGCGCTCTTGGCGGCATCGCGCTCGGCGCCTATCCGCCGCTGATGTTCGCCTACCTCACGGACATCCTACCGGCCGCAAGGCGTGGCAAGCTTGCGGTCGCCAGCACCGCCATCGGCTATATCGGCCCGCCGACCTTTATCTTTCTCGTGCGCAGCCTCGGGGAATCTTCTCCTCTCGGTATCGAAGCTTGGCGATGGGGCTTTTGGATCGCTGGGGCTGGTTCGCTCCTGTGCTTCTTTCTTTTCATCTGTCTACCGGAATCGCCTCGCTGGCTTGCCATGAAAGGACGGCTGCCAGAAATGGAGCAGGCACTCGAGAAGTTTCGCCGATCCGCCGTCATGCTGGCGTCTATGCCACCGCGACCCGGTCGAAAGGATGCCCCCGTCGAAGTCAAGGACGGCCCGGTGCTTGGGCGCGCGATAAGCCTTGTGGCGTTGTATTTTCTATCGCCATGGGCCGCCGTCGGGTTCACCGTTCTGTCGGGCGCGGTTCTGGTTCAGAAGGGCATCAATGTCCGGGACTCACTCTTCTACCTCGGAATATCGACGCTTGCCCCAATCTTCGGCGCCGTCTTTATAAGTTCGTTCGTTGACAAGATGCAGCGTCGAACATTCCTTGTTGTCTGCTCGATCGCAATGGCTGTCCTAGGCATAGCGTTCGGCGGTTCGAACGAGCCTTGGGTGCTCATTACGAGCGGACTGGCTTTCAACCTAATGGTGACCCTCTACATGCCGGTCCTGGTGCTCTTCGCGACAGAATCGGTCCCGACGCTGCACCGCGCGGGCGTTACCTCTTGGGCATGGGCGTCCAACCGACTTGGATCGGCGCTGGTGCCACTGGTCCTGCTTCCGCTCCTAGTGAACTTCGGCGGTCTTGTAATGTTTTCGGCGATAGCGGTGACTTTGATCGCATTTGCCGTGTTCGTCGCTCTATACGATAGGAGATATTTGCCGCGCAACGTTAAGTAACGTTCGCGCCCATCCGATATACTATGATGTGGCTCCTATCGCCGTCTGTTTGTTGTTTTTATTGTGACGCATAACATAAGCGTGCTAGACATTCGGGTATTGAGCTTGGGAAAGCGCGGATTCCATTGATGGACGCTGACGGAAATGTTGCCTCGCTCGGGCGTCGTTCGGGCTCAATGCGGCCAAGCGACGCGAGCTTGGACGAGGGCTACCTGTTCGACCGCTTTTGCTTTTATCCTGGCCGTGGCGCTCTTCTCGAAAACGGGAAGGAAGTGAAGCTCGGCGGGCGGGCCGTCAAAGTGCTGGCGACGCTGGTGGAACGTTCGGGCGAGGTTATCAGCAAGGAAGAAATCATTCGCGCCGTGTGGCCGTCCACCTTCGTAGATGAAGGCAATCTCCGCGTTCATATCGCCGCCCTCCGCAAGGCCCTCGGCCAAGACCGCGAAAATACGCAGTTCATATCCAACATCGTCGGTCGGGGATATCAGTTCACCGGCAGGGTTTCGAAGGTGCGGGGGCCGGTGAGCGCCAACGCCATCCAGCTCCGCCTTCCCGACCAGCTCTCCAACGACACTCTCCCTGCCCCGCTGGCGCGAATCGTTGGCAGGGCGGAAGCCATCGACGGTATCGTTCAGCTTGTCAGCAGACAGCGCCTGGTCACCATCGTAGGAGCGGGAGGCATCGGGAAGACGACGATTGCACTTGCTGCTGCCCAGAGGCTCTCGGCTAGCTTCAACGACGGCGTGTTCTTCATCGATCTGGCGGCCGTCTCCGACGCCGGGCTCGTACCGTTCGCGGTTGCTGCCGAACTGAACATATCGGCAGAGGCCGCCAATCCTATTGGAAGTCTTGTTGCCCACGTCCGGCAGCACCATGCGCTTATCATTCTTGACAACTGCGAGCATGTGATCGGAGGCGCTGCGGAACTGGTGGAAGGCCTTCTCCGCGGCGCGAAGGGCCTGCGAATAATCGCCACCAGCCATGAACGCCTTCGCACCGAGGGCGAGTGGCTCTACAGACTGTCGCCGCTCGAAGTGCCGAAGGCTGCGGACGACCTGCTTCTTGAGGAGGCGATAAGCTACCCTTCCGTCGAACTCTTCGTCGAACGGGCCACCTCGGACAATCCCGCAATGACGATCGGAGAAGCGGACGTTCCGTTCATCGTCGAGATCTGCCGCAAGCTAGACGGCATCCCGCTGGCGATCGAGATCGCGGCTGCGCGCGTCGAGGTTTTCGGCATTGCCGGACTTCTCGAGAACCTAGAGGATCGGCTCGACGTCCAGAACGGTGGCAGACGCACAGCGGTCGACCGGCATCGTACGATTCGCAGCATGCTCGACTGGAGCTACGAAATATTGGACGCCGACGAGCGCGTCGTCCTCCGCAGGCTCTCGGTCTTCGCAGGCTCGTTTTCCATGGATGCGGCCGTACAGGTGGCTGCGTGCGAGATGCTTACGCCGCAAGCCGTAATGGAGGGCGTCTCCGGGCTGGTCCGGAAATCGCTTCTCTACTCGAGCATGGGGCCGAAGACAGTCAGCTACCGATTCCTCGAGAGCACGAAACTCTATGGCCGGGAGAAGCTGGCCGATATGTCCGAAACGTCGAGATCGAAGCGGCTCCACGTAGAGTATGTCATCGACGTGCTCATCGAAGCCGACGCGAAGTGGAAGGACACGGGACGATCCATCTGGATCGAACGCTATTCTCCCCTCCTCGACGACATACGCGATGCGATGTCCCACTGCTTCCATCCCGAGGCAGACCACTCCGTGGGCGTCAGGCTGACGGCGCTCGCAATGCCGCTCGGACTGCAGCTCGGTCTGGTCGACGAATTCAGGGAGCGGGCAAGGAAGGCTATAGCAGCGGCTACAAGTCTGCCGAAGCCAGACCTCGTGTCCGAAATGCGCCTCAACATCATCTACGGCATTCTCGTTCAGAACCAGCACCAGCCCACGGACGACAACATCGTTGGCCTGACCCGAGCCGCGCTCCTTTCCGAAGAGATCGGACAGGATCGTCACAGAATCGAGCCCCAGATCGTGCTCGCCGCGTTCAACATGGGCATGGGCAAGTACGCGCCGGCCATCACACACGCGGAGATGGCCGAGCGGCTCGGGCAGAGCGTCGGCGACGACCTCGCGGTTGTCGCATCGCAGCGCATCCTTTCGCAAGTCAACCATTTCAACGGCGATCACGCAAGGGCGTCGAAGCTCGCGAAGGCCGTCCTTGCCCATCCTGTGGTCAACATCCCGACTGCGTATGGTGGCCTCCAGACGGACCGGCGCGTCTCGATGCGGATAATCCTGGCGCGCGCCCTTTGGATGACAGGCAAGCCCGATCAAGCGATCGAGGTCGTCAGAAAGGCGGAGGAGATCGCCCGCGCGGACGGGCCGCTCGCCCTCTGTCAGGCGCTCGCGCTCGCGGTCTGTCCGATCTTGCTATGGCGCGGCGGCGACGATCTCGCACGACAAGCCGTGACCGATCTGCTGGAGCAGTCGTTGCGCTTCACTCTAAGTCACTGGCATTCGTGGGGTCGGATGTTCGAAAGCGTGTTGCAGCACCGCGCCACGGGCGAAGACCAAGGCCTTCCGGTGATAGAGACGCAGGGTGACCTTCAGGCCCAGACGCTGGCGACGCTGACGGGTCAGCTAGTCGGTCTCGAAGCTGACGCCGCGGGCGAAGACGGCTGGTGCGCTCCGGAAGTCATCCGGGCCAAGGGCGGGCGAGCCGTCGCCGAAGGAAGGTACGGAGAAGCCGAACGACTGTTCCGGCGTTCCATTTCGGTTGCTCAGACGCAGGAAGCGCTTTCGTGGGAGTTGCGAAGCGTCACCAGCCTTGCGCGGCTTCTGGCTTGCCAGGGACGCGTGCAGGAAGCGAAAAGTGCCGTACGGCTCATTCTCGAACAGTTTTCCGAGGGGGTCGACACGCGCGACTTGGTCGACGCCCGGAGCATATTGAGTCTTCGGTGAGATCCACAGTCGCTGCATCCTCGTGATGTCGCCGCTATGCCGCGACGCGCCTGGTCCGCGCGGACTCCCGAATAGCACTTGTATCAGTTTACTTCAAAGATCGACAAGCGCGTCCAAGACCTGGTGCTTGATAGAGCGGAAAACGTGGCAGATAAGCGCGGTGGGCGCTCGCCCGCCTGACAACGCCCCTCGATGGACATTCATGAACGGAGTACGGCTATGGCAGATCAGGTGACGACCAGAACCAAACGGATGCCTGGCCCGGATCATCCGATTACGATCGAGGCAAGCACGTCGCGGGTCGTGGTGAAGGTTGGCGGCGAGACCATCGCGGACACGAGGCACGCCGTTATTCTGCGTGAGGCGAACTACGCGCCCGTGTTCTACATCCCGCGCGAGGACGCCCAGATGTCGACTATGCGGCGGACCGATCACATGACGTATTGCCCCTACAAGGGCGAGTGCGCGTACCTTTCGATACCTGCTGGTGGCGGACGATCGGTGAATGCCGTCTGGACCTATGAAAAGCCCTACGAAGCGGTGGCCGAGATAAGGGGCTTTCTCGCGTTCTATCCGGATCGGGTGGACTCGATAAACGTCGGCGACTGATCCGAGCTTTAGCTCAAGGAGGGGGATCCGTTGGCTCATTCTCGACGCTGGCGAGATTATGAAGTGCGTCTTCTCTCGCCACCCTCCAGAGTATCATCGGACCTCTAGGGATAACCTTGCTGGAAGAGCGAGCTTGCCGGCTTCCCAAGTCGCCGAGAATCGCGTTTTTATCAACTTCCACAAGAGCGGGATGAGCGATGCAGGTTGTATTTAGAGGGCGCGCGGGTCGGTCGTTGAGAACCCCAACCGACAGCGGTGACGTTCTCGAGCTCATCGAAAATGACTGGGACGATTACGGGCACGCGACGACCTTCAACACCGCATGCCGGATAGGGGGCGAAATCCTTGACCTCGGCTCCGTGAAGATTTTGTTCGACGGCAAGACCTCAAGCCGCGGCGTCCTCCGAGAAGCGGTATCGGCGGGATGGGATGGCGTGCTCCCCGTCCCCGATCTTTCGTACGTCTCCGTCCCTTCTGAGATTTCGTTCTATGAGCAGCTCGTTTCACTGCTTGGTGAGGAAGGAGCGAGCGAGGTCGCAATCGCCCTTCGGGACGCCAGCTATCTTATCAATGTTAGAAATGACGATGAAGCAGTGCGGATGTCGAAGGCGCCTGGGTTCGGGTCGTCGCTGCAGCGAGAGCGCGGAGCGCAGAACGCTTTCCAGGACGGGTGGAAGGTTTTCGCCCAGCAAATGGCGACAGCGAATAATCTTGATTTCCGTTATCTCGACGCAAACGGCGTCATTCGGGAAATTCTTTTTAGGTATCGGTCACCGACGCCGCTTCCTCATGACATCAACGTGCTGATTGGTCCGAACGGGATTGGAAAATCTCAGCTTCTTCATCAAATCGTCAGGGATTGGATCGATGACGACGACAGCAAGCCTGCCGAGTCGCCTGGCTTCATCACAAGACCGAGCCTCAGCCAGATCGTTGTCCTTTCGTACAGCCCTTTCGAACGCTTCCCGATCACTATGGAGAGGGAAGACTTCCAGGATCAGGACGTCTACAGGTACTTTGGACTTAGAGGGCCTGCAGAGGCGGGAAACGTCCCTGTGAACGAAGACGTCCTCAGCCTTGAAGTTCCGAAGGAGGCAACCGCCCGATCGCTGATCTCATGTGTTTCCGACGACGTCCGCTTCCGCGCCATGCGCGCATGGGCAAAGAAGTTGGCGACAGCCGAAGAGGTTCTGAGGTCCGCGTTCTCCTTTGATTTCGCAGCGGTAGAAGTTGAGAGGGACGACCCGTCCACGTTCGCGAGTAAGGCGATAATGGGGCCACATCCTGTGTTCGACGGGCCAAACGGCGAGCAGTTCGTGCGCATATCTTCGCAGGAGCTGCCCCAGCTAGTTCCAGACCGCATCGTAGACAGGCTCAGAGCGCGCACGGGTGTAGTTTTCTTTAAGGACGGGGCGCCACTCCATCTAAGTTCGGGGCAACGCCTCTTTTCTTACATTATCATCAACCTTCTGGGCGTCATGCGACGCAACAGTCTCATCCTGATCGATGAGCCAGAGCTCTTCCTTCATCCCACGTTGGAGATCCAGCTCGTCGACATGCTGAAAGAGATTTTGAAACAGTTCAATTCGAAAGCCCTATTCGCCACCCACTCGATCGTCGCGGTGCGTGAGGTTCCAGCCGACTGCGTTCATGTCTTCGCCCGGACCGACGACGGCATAGTTGTTAATACACCGCCGTTCCAGACATTTGGCGGCGACGTCCAACGTATTACGTCATACGTGTTCGGCGATAGAGCGGTCTCGAAACCGTTCGAGGCCTGGATCAAGGAGCAGCTACAAGAGCGCTCAGCCAGCGATCTGATTAACTTGCTTCGCGACGAGCTGAACGAAGAAATGATCATCCAGATCGCTGCGATGGGTCGGGCAATCTGATGGTCCATATATTGACGCCGCCCGCGGTCGACGACGTAGGTCTGATCGATGATGTGATCGCCGAACGACAGACTGGCGTAAACGCCGCGTTCTTCAATGGCATCGCCGTAGAATGGCGAGAACGAGTTCAATCTTATCTCGACGGCCGCGGTTCGCCCGCGGTCGTCGAGAGGTGGCCGGCAGCCGAAGCTCGCAAGAGCACACTGATCGGCCTCTATACACATCCAGCCGAAGGTTCCGCCCAAGCAACCGTCCTAAACAATCTCAGATCACATGAACTGGTTATATGTCCGGCGTGTGGAGAGGCCGGTCGACCAAATACACTCGACCATTACCTTCCGAAGCGGCTCTACCCTCAGTTCGCAATCGTTGCCCATAATCTCTTTCCAATGTGTGACGCCTGCCAGAAGGCAAAGCTGGAGGAAACGGGCGACGCCCAGAATCCCCGCTTTTTCATCCACCCTTATTTCGACAGATTCTCTGCGCCGAAACTCGTTGCGTTGAGGATCGAGCCTCCATTTTCGACACCACTTTTCGAACTCACGGCGAATCCCGATTTGCATGATCATGAACGTGCGATTGTTGCGATCCATGTCGAGAAGCTGGAGGTTACGACACGGTT
Source organism: Rhizobium jaguaris (assembly GCF_003627755.1). Classification (NCBI taxonomy): domain Bacteria; kingdom Pseudomonadati; phylum Pseudomonadota; class Alphaproteobacteria; order Hyphomicrobiales; family Rhizobiaceae; genus Martinezella; species Martinezella jaguaris. Next base: position 3,082,136 of record NZ_CP032694.1, read on the forward strand.
TGCATCGTTCTTCTCCGGAGCCCATCGCCGTGTTCTCCGACTCGCCGGTGAGATTCGTGAAGGCGGCCAGGACCTGGTGGCAATGTTCGGTTACTTCCGGGGAAACGCTTGTGCGATATCGCCCAATTCGTGGGACTTCATCGTCTACGATGCAGTGCTATCGAACCCGGAGCTGATGAATTTTCTGCAAAATGGAGAGCTACCGCCGCTCCTGTAGAAGGCTTCGCTTAAGCTGAAGCTAGCGGTGGCTGGCGGCGTGGCAGTTTTGTTCAAAGGACATCACGATTGTACAAGAGTGGACAGGCTCGAGAATCCTATCGCCTTTTCTCCATTCGGGAATTGAGAGCCGCCTATGCTTCGCAGAGATAACGACGTGACTACTCTATGGCCTCAACACCGGCACGAAATAATCGACTGGTTGGTCAAGGATGTCCACGAACAGAGGTTCATCGACAATCTATTGGTAGATTTGTGCGCGCGTCTGGCATCGACCGGCGTTCCGGTCGCCCGCGCAGCGCTCGTGTTCCGCACCAACTACCCGCAGTGGCTGGGTGCTCGAATCCTTTGGCAGCGCGGCGCTAGCGAGTGCGAGATTCGCGGCGTCGAATACGGGATAGAACGAACTCCCGGCTATATCGGAAGTCCCGTTGAGCAGGTTGAGAAAGGTGCCGACTTCGTCCGTCATCGCATCTTTGACGACAAGCCGGGCGCGTCCCGCCATATGGTCTACGACGAACTTGCAGCCGAAGGCATGACTGATTATGTCGCTCTTGTAATGCATCATACCCTAGGCAAACGTCAGGTCGTTACGTTTGCCACAGATGCGCCCCAAGGATTCAGGGACGACGAAATCGACCTTCTAAAGGATGTCACTCCCCTAGTTTCGTCCGCGAGCGAAATCCGGATCAAGAACCATCTGGCGCGTATGCTCCTCGAGACATATGTCGGGAAACAGGCAAGCAATGAAATCCTTGCCGGTGCGACTAGGCGGGGAAGCGGATCAACAGTGCAGGCGGCGGTGATGATCTGTGACCTGCGAGACTTCACTGCACTATCGGACGCTCTTCCAAGGGACAGCGTGCTCTCGCTGCTAAACGACTACTTCGATACCGTCACCGAACCGATCGAGCGCCACGGTGGCGAAATTCTGAAGTTCATGGGCGACGGCCTGCTCGCGATCTTTCCGTTGAGCAGGCCTACAGCTGCCGAGGATCTCCTTGCCGCCGTGAAAGACGCGAGCAAAGGACTTCAGGCCTTGTCCGCCGCGCGCCTGAAACATGGCCGCGAACCGCTGTCCTGGGGCGTCGGCGTTCATGCGGGCGACGTAATGTACGGAAATATCGGCTCGGCAAGTAGGCTGGACTTCACGGTTGTAGGTCCTGCCGTAAACGTCGCATCGCGACTGGAACGGCTGACAAAGGACATTGGCCGACCGGTATTGATGTCACAGGATTTCGCCAGCCTCCTACCAGATAGTGATACGCTAGAGCGCCTCGGTCCCTTCCGGGTACGCGGATTAGGGGCGCCGATAGAGGTCTTCGCACCGGTTAACGACCAATCCGCCAAACCTCCCCCCGTTTCCTGACAGCGCAGGGAGCACGATCCAGACGCGAGGGTCGCCATAGTCGACGCACAGTACCACGAACCTGCCATTGAACGGCCAGATCTCTTGATTGCGGTCAGCTCGACATCGAGGACGGCATCGAAGTCGCCGCCGAGACATCAAGGCTCTCGGAAGACGTTCTCCGTCGCGGATCGCCGGCTCTTTTGGTTCGATGTTTGCGGTTGTGCCGCTTCCGATCCGGATCGTCCAACGCCGTGCTCGCTATTTTCAATACCAGCCGCCAGCGGCGGGGTACGTCTTCACGATCGCGCCGCTCCCGAACTCGCATTGAAATTCCGAAGCGGCCGCGCCAAAAAGGAGAAAGCCGATGACGACCCCGGAAGAAAACAAGGCCCTTGTCCTGAAGGCCTTCGACACGCTCTTCAACAAGCGCGATTACGACACCGCTTGGGATTTTTGGTCGCCCCACTACATCCAGCATAGTGCGCACATCAAGCCAGGCCGCGAAGGCCTCTTCGACCTCATTCGCGCGGTGCCGCCAACGCTGAAGTACGAACATCAGCTCATCGTGGCCGAAGACGACTATGTGATCGTCCACGGCCGCTTCTCGGGAAACGGTCGCGGCGTCGCGTGGGTCGCGGCAGATGTCGTTCGGATCGAGGGTGGCAAGCTTGCCGAACACTGGGACGTTCTGCAGGACGAGGCCACCCGTGCTGAATCGCAGAGCGGCAACCCGATGTTTGGCGGATTCTTCCCCGAAGAGCTGAACCCCGCCTGACCGCTTCGGCGTTTCGCCGTGCAGAACTTTCGAGGCGTCGTCGGAGTACCGCGACGCCTTTCTCCATGGCCTCTGAAGAGAGTTTGACCCAATCCGGTCAGTATTCTCCTAAAAAGCTGCTTTCCGACAATCGTTTCGGAATGGCGGGCCTACGGTAGCGGTCCGAATTCCCGCAGCCACCGCGGCCGCCGCACAAAGGTCTCATCATGCCCCTCGTCCGTTTCGACCTCATCAAAGGTCGTTCCCCCGATCAGCTCGCAAAGCTTCTGGACCATGCACACCGCGCGTTGGTCGAATCGTTCCGCATACCCGAGAGCGACCGCTACCAGGTCGTAACGGAGCACGAGCCCATTCATGTGGTTGCGCTGGACACCGGCCTCGGTTTTCAGCGGACGAAAGATCTTGTCGTCGTCCAGGTTGTCAGCCGTCCGCGGTCGATGATGGAAAAGACGGCCTTCTACAGTTCCTTGGCGAAAGCCTTGGAAGACAAATGCGGCGTCAGTCCCTCAGACCTCATCATCTCGGTCGTCGAAAACACCGACGCCGACTGGTCCTTCGGCAAGGGCGAGGCGCAATTCCTGACGGGTTCGCTCGCAGGCGTGAAGAACGAAGACGCCATCGAAGGCCCGCATTTCGGCGCCCGTCAACATCGAGGATAATTACATGTTCTCTCGCAAGCTCGCGTTGCCGCTGCTCCCACTTATGGCTGCACTCTCCAGTGCCCAGGCATCCGCCCAGCAGGCCCCACCCCCGCCTCAGGTCTCCGTTGCTAAGCCGCTCGTCCGGGAAGTGGTCGACACCGACGACTTCATCGGCCGCTTCCAGGCGTCGGAACAGGTTTCAGTCCGCTCCCGCGTCGGAGGCTATCTTCAGAACATCGACTTCCAGGACGGCCAGCTCGTCAAGGCGGGAGACAACCTCTTTCAGGTCGACCAGCGGCCGTTCGACACCGCTTTGAGCGAGGCGAAGGCGAACCTTGCCGTGGCGAATTCGACGCTCACCTATGCGAAGGCCCAGTTTGACCGGGTAGACGCGCTCGTGAAGTCGGGCAGCCAATCGGTCTCGACCCTGGACGACCGGCGTCGCGAGCTACAATCGGCGGAGGCGAGCGTCCAGGGCGCGGAGGCGAGCGTGGACCGCGCCAAGCTCGACCTCGTGTACAGCAATATCACCGCGCCGCTGAGCGGCCGCATCGACCGGCACCTCATCTCCGTCGGAAATCTGGTCCAAGCCGACCAGACGATCCTCACCACGATCGTGGCTCTCGACCCGATCGACCTCTACTTCGACGTGGATGAGCGGCGATTGCTCAGCTACGCGGAAACCGCCCGCACCCAAGGCAAGGTGCTTCAGGAAGGCGGCGGCGGCATCGCCGTCACGGTGACGCTTTCGGACCGCGACCATACCAAGTTCACCGGCAAGGTGAACTTCGCCGAAAACGTCGTGGACCCAGCCACGGGCACGCTTCGCGTCCGCGCCAGGTTCTCAAACCCGGACTTCATTCTGCAGCCCGGTCTCTTTGGGCGGGTCAGCATCGAGGGCTCCAATCCCTACAAGGCGATCCTCATACCGGACGAGGCGATCTCGTCGGATCAGAACGAGCGTATCGTCTACGTGCTGAGCGCGGACGGAACGGTCACCACAAAGGCCGTCCGGTCCGGCCCGAAGCTTTACGGGTACCGCGTTATCCGAACCGGCCTGACAGGCGATGAGAACGTCGTCGTCAAAGGCGTTGTTCGTGTGCGTCCTGGTGCTAAGGTCACGCCCGTCACGGTCGTGCTGCCCCAGGAAAACAACGAAGCGCCCTCCTCTAGTCAGGAAGCCGCTGCAACGACGGAGACGACGAAATGAGGTTCGCGCACTTTTTCATCGATAGGCCGATCTTCGCGTCGGTCATCTCCGTCGTCCTGATGATCGTCGGAACGGTCGCATACTTTCAGCTCGCGGTAACTCAGTACCCGGAAATTGCGCCTCCTACGATCGTAGTCCGGACCTCTTATCCGGGTGCCGATCCCCAGACCATCGCGGACACCGTGTCGACGCCCATCGAGCAGGAAGTGAACGGCGTCGAAGACATGCTCTACATGTCTTCCTACTCGAGCGCCGACGGCGCGATGTCGCTGACCATTACCTTCAAGCTTGGTACCGACCTGGACAAGGCGCAGGTTCTTGTCCAAAACCGCGTGGCCATCGCCCTTCCCCGTCTGCCGGAGGAAGTCCAGCGACTGGGCGTGACGACGAACAAAAGTTCGCCCGACCTCATGATGGTCATTCACATTCTGTCGCCTACGGGACGCTACGACCAGCTCTACACCTCGAACTACGCGCGCAACCGTATCCGGGACGCGCTCGTGCGCCTGCAAGGCGTCGGCGACGTCCAGATCTTCGGTGAGCGCCAATATGCCATGCGCATCTGGCTGGATCCTGAAAAGCTGGCGTCCTACGGGATGACTTCCGCAGACGTGGTGCAGGCGCTCCGGGATCAGAACGTACAGGTGTCGGGCGGATCGATCGGCGGGCCACCGGCAGGCAGTGACAATTCCTTCCAGTACACGGTCAGGACCGACGGGCGCTTCTCTGAAGCCCGACAATTCCGTTACGTGATCGTCAAGTCGACGCCCGACGGCCGTCTCGTCAAGCTTGAGGACGTCGCCCGGATCGAGCTCGGCGCGCAGGACTACGTCACGAACAGCTATTTGAACAATCAAGCGGCGGTCGCCCTTGGCATCTTTGCGAGACCCGGAACGAATGCCCTGGATACCGCCGCTCACATCAAGCAGATCATGACTGAAGCGGGCAAGAGCTTCCCGCCTGGCCTCGAATACCGGATCGTCTACGATACGACCGCCTTCGTTTCGGAGTCGATCACGGAGGTCTATCGGACCATTGGCGAGGCTGCCGTGCTCGTCGCAATCGTCGTCATTATATTCCTCCAGTCCTGGAGGACCGCGATCATTCCGATCGTCGCTATTCCGGTTTCGCTCATCGGCACCTTTGCGTTCCTTTCCGCCTTCGAGATGTCGTTGAACATGCTAACGCTGTTCGGCCTCGTTCTCGCGATCGGGATCGTGGTCGACGATGCGATCGTCGTCGTCGAGAACGTGGAGAGAAACCTTGCTAAGGGCATGAGCCCGCGCAAGGCGTCGCACGTGACCATGAACGAGGTCGGCACAGCTGTGGTAGCGATTTCGCTCGTTCTGATCGCCGTTTTCGTGCCGACTGCCTTCATCCCGGCATTTCTGGTCAGTTCTACAAACAGTTCGCGGTGACGATATCGATTGCGACGGCAATCTCCGCGCTAAACTCGCTGACGTTGTCTCCCGCCCTCGCCGCGATCATTCTCAAAAAACACGTCCACCGGCAGGATCACCACAAGCGGAATATCTTCTCGCGCATCGGTCACGGAGCCGCCACCGGGTTCAATCGAGGCTTCGATGCTATGAGCAGAGGGTATTCCTCCATCGTCCGGATATTCGTCACCTCCTGGCCTGGACGCGGGATCGCGCTCCTCATCTTCGCTTGCCTGCTTGGCGCGACTTACTTCCTCAGCACCAAGGTGCCAAGCGGCTTCATTCCGGTCATGGACCAGGGATACGCCATCATCGTCGTGCAGCTTCCGGACGGCGCCTCGCTCGATCGCACTGACGCGGTTGTCAAGCGCGTTGCCGAGATCGCCAAGAAGACGCCCGGCGTCGGTAACGCAGTAGAATTCGCGGGCTTCAGTGGCGCAACGTTCACAAACGCGTCGAATGCGGGCGTGGTCTTCACTCCCCTCAAGCCGTTCGAGGAGAGACTGAAGGACGGTCAGACCGCAACCTCCATCATCAGCAACCTCTACAAGAACCTGCGGAGCGAGCAGGAAGCCTTTATCATCGCCATCCCACCGCCGCCCGTCCGCGGCATCGGCAACTCCGGCGGCTTCAAAATGCAAATCGAGGATCTTGAAAACGCGAGCATGACGCGAGTCCTTGGCCTGACCCGCCAGTTGATGGCGGCTGCGAACCAGACGCCAGGCCTTTCGGGAGTGTTCACGACCTTCTCGGAATCCAGCCCCGAGTTTTTCGTCGATATCGACCGGGACAAGGCCCAGTTTCTGAACGTGCCGATCCCGAACATCTTCGACACGCTCGCCAGCAACCTCGGGATCTCATACGTGAACGACTTCAACGCCTTCGGACGCGTCTATCAGGTGCGTGCGCAGGCCGACAAGCAGTTCCGCATGGAGCGGGACGACATGCTCGACCTGAAGGTCAAGTCGGCGACCGGCGCCCTAGTGCCGCTTGGAACGCTTGCCGACATCCATGAGACTAGCGGCCCCCGCTGGTGCAGCGCTATGGCATGTACGTATCCGTGCCTCTTCAGGGCAACACCGCGCCCGGCACGTCGACCGGAGAGGCAATCAAGAAGATGGAAGGACTCGCGACGAAGATCCTGCCGCCTGGGACGACGTTCGAATGGACCGACCTTGCCTACCAGGAGACGCATGTGGGCGGGAACGCATCGTGGATTTTCGTCCTATCGGTCGTGTTCGTCTTCCTTGCGCTGTCCGCCCAGTACGAGAGCTGGATCCTTCCTCTGTCCATCATCCTGATCGTGCCGCTGGCCGTCCTTGGCGCGCTACTGGGCGTCTACGTCCGGGGGATGGACAACAACGTCCTCACCCAGATCGGCTTCGTTGTCCTAATCGGACTGGCGGCGAAAAACGCGATCCTCATCGTCGAGTTCGCCCGCCAGGCCCAGGACGAAGGCAAGACCGCCGTCGAGGCGGCAATCGAGGCCAGCCATCTTCGTCTGCGGCCCATCCTTATGACGGCGTTCGCCTTCATCTTCGGCGTGCTGCCGCTGGCGGTGGCCGAGGGACCCGGCGCGGAAATGCGCCGATCGCTCGGAACCGCGGTGTTCAGCGGGATGTTGGGCGTGACGATCTTCGGCCTGTTCCTAACACCGGTGTTCTACGTCGTGCTCCGGTCGGGCTACAAACCCCGCGTCCACGAAAAGGAAGACGAGGACGAAGTGTTCCCGCAGGCGGCGGAGTGACAGAAAGCTCGGCTACGCTCTAGCGAAGGTGTCCGAGGCCTTTCCCTCCCGCGGTTCGCAACCGCCAGCAAAGTGGACGACGCCGATGATCTACGCCGTTGAGTGCAGCTACAATGACCGCGCAAGCGAAGTCGAATGGAACGCGTTTTACAGCTTCGAGAAGCTGCCGGCGCTGATCTCCGTCGCTGGTATCAACACGTCGAGCGGTTTAAAGCGCTCACGCCCGGATGTCCGAAATACCTGGCGCTTCACTCGGTCGCCTGCCCCGACGTGCTCCTGAGCGCCGAGTATCGATTGAAGGGCGGTGGGAACTTTGCAAAATGGCAATCCCACATCACGGACTGGCATCGCAACGTCTACGAGGGAATCGAGCTGATGCTAGCAGTGGGACCAACAGATCTCCTTGCCCTCACTTTCGATGGTTCAAGCGCATTCGAGCATGATGACGAGGCATTCCGGCTGGAGGCGGTCGCACTCGATATGAAGCCAGCGTTTCGCTGGTTGCGAGTGTTCGACTTGGTCAAGGTTGATCTCGCGCGGCTCCGGCTGGAGGGCCTGGCATTGTACGAGCCCATGGGTAAGCGACTTATGCCAGGCGTCCGGAACGAATAATTGGTCCCGTTTGCCCAAGCCGGAAACCCGTCCGCATCCGAATGGTGCTTTGAGATCCACGTACGAAGACATTGAGGCAGCCATCAGGATCCGGATCCCGAATGCTCCGTTGATCCTGGCATGATTGCGCGACGGAAATATTCGGAACCACCATATCCGATCAAGGCGCCGATCGCGAAAGCGCCGAAGAAATCCTCGACCGTGATGAAGCTCTGAGCACCAGTCTTTCGGGACAACGTTATAGAAGCAATGATGCTCATAACAACTGCGGCTGCGCCTTGGACAAGCGAGACCAGACCGATGTCCGCTGGCGTTTGAAGGGAGCGGGCTAGTGCGCCCAGCGAACCGCCGAAAATCGATCCCAGCAAAATGGAGCCAAGCGGTGGGTTTATCGAAAAAGTGGCGGCAACGACCTGGCTCCTGAAGCGCCCATCAAGCTCGAAGCCGAGCTGAATATTTACGGGGAATCGTCGCGGCGTAAACAACAGCCAATGCGTTGTACGAACAAAAACAGTGAAAATGCGTTCGCTCCCCGGCGGTATAATGACGGTATCGACCAGATTCTTCGGCTCAGTAAGCTGCTTTCCGATCTCTACATTAGACCCCTCCTCCGCAGTGATATTAAGCGTCGTGTAGGGCCCCACGTCTTCATCAAATTTGACCTTCGAATTGGGCTGCGCGATGACGTTGACTTCTCTGTTAGATTGCCTTTGGGTCTCGATTTTGATCCCGGCGAGCGGTAGTGAGATCGAAGCCAATACGCCAGACATTCCTTCCAGAAACCCCGACGCCGCCTTGACCGCAGCCGCACCGTTCCGTGTTCGATCCTTAACGACAGCGGTCACGGTCTGAGAACTCGGGCCTGCGACCTCGGTGACAGAAATTGGCACCGAAAATGGATTTCTGATGATGAAGTTAATCGCGTTGTCCTGGCCCGCAACAAGCGTCTCTTCAGGAACCACGATCTCCAGACGCCCAGATTGTGAGGGTTCAGTGCCCAGTTCTTTTGCGATCGGGTCCATTTTTCCACCTGCTCAGTCGTTCCAATTTCCGTAGGCGTGAAGCTGCGGAAATGCAACCATTGATCGGGAAGCTCGAGCTTGCTCCTATACAGCGGTTACCCCTACGGCCAAGAAGTATTTGTCGCGAGCGCCGATACTAATGTTGATTTGATCGCAGGACTTGTCTCAAAAGAGTGAATTAATCGGCGAGGCTGGAAGGCCTCGGACCGTCTGTACGGCGCCTTCCTGTCGCCGCCTGCGCGTCTCGAGACGAGAGTCTGGAAGTGTGCGTCAACATGCTCTGATCGGCGATCCGCCGCGCAAGCCGCACCCGATCGCTTCACGCTCGCTTCGTCCAATCATCATCAACATCGTTCAATCCCGTCCGCCTCCAAATGCGAATATCGGCCAGCAGCATCGCGAGCTGCGACCGGTATCCTGTGGAGGCCACCATGAAGTTCAATGCACTCGTCGGCGCGGGGCTCTTTCTCCTGTCCGCATCCGCCGCCCTCGCCCAGCAGCAGGCGCACGGCGATCCGACAACTGGCGACGCCCCTGCGGCCATAGTCGCACGCGGAGAGTATCTGGCACGAGCTGGGGATTGCATCTCGTGCCATACTGTGCCAGGCGGCACGCCGTTCGTTGGCGGCCGCGCCTTCACCCTGCCCTTCGGCGTCATCTACTCGACGAACATCACGCCGGACAACGAGACCGGGATCGGGGCATGGACCGACGACCAGTTCGTACGCGCCGTGCACGAAGGCATCGGCAAGGATGGCGAGCACCTCTATCCCGCCTTCCCCTATGCTTCGTATACCCAGATCTCCCGCGAGGACGTACTCGCGATCAAGGCATACCTGTTCAGCATGCCGCCGGTTCATCAGCCGAGAACCGCCAATAGCCTTTCCTTTCCCTTCAACCAGCGCTGGGGAATGGCCTTCTGGAACGCTCTCAACCTTGACGCCGCGCGGTTCAAGCCCGATCCCGGAAAATCAGCGGAATGGAATCGCGGCAACTACCTTGCGAACGCCCTGGGCCACTGCGGGGAATGTCATACGCCCAGGAATGTCACGTTCGGCCTTCAGGCCAGCCGGATGTTTTCCGGCGCTGAGATCGAGGGATGGCGCGCCTATAACGCATCGGCCGACGCCGCGCTGGGGATCGGCGACTGGTCCATGCAGGAACTCGAGCAGTTTCTGAAGACGGGGCACGCCGAGAATCGTGGTTCGGCATCCGGCCCGATGGAGGAAGTCGTCCGGCTGAGCCTAAGCCATCTCAACGATCAGGACATCCATTCGCTCGCCGTGTACCTGAAAGACACCGCTCCGGTCTCTAACGAGCGCGATCCAAGGGTAGCCGCAGCTCCGTCCGCGTTGCACGATGGCCGCTACGTGCCTGGGACGGGGGATGCCGGGCTTGGACAGAAGGTCTTCGCCGGAAATTGCGCGAGCTGTCATAGCTGGAATGGCGGCGGCATGTCGACGCCGTTCGCCGGTCTAAGGGGGAGTAAGACTGCCAATGACGCAGTCGGCTCGAATATCGTCCAGGTCGTCCTTAGTGGACAGAAGGCAAACACATCGACAGGCGTCGTAAGCATGCCATCCTTCAGGCTGTCGCTCAATAACAGTGAGATCGCGGCGGTTGCAAATTACATTGTTGGACGCTTTGGAGACAAACCGGGCTTCGTAACGCCGGAACAGGTCGAAAAGCAGAGAGTCGGCGAGCAGCGGATCGATTTCGGACCATACGTTAGGTTTGCCGTCGGCGGTCTCGTGATCATCATAGTTACCGGCGTTCTGGCATTTTTGGCGTTCCGTTCACGCAGGCAGCCTCGCGGCAACATGCACGCGCACTGATGTTAGGGGACATCGCTTGTCCCCGTCTTGCCTTCAATCGACGCACGTGCAAGAACACCTGAAGTTGAAATTCTTAAGAGTCGGAATTGAGCCACGAACTGAAAGCGCTCGACAAACCCACGAAATGGCCAGGCGCGAACGCACGGCTCTTGGGTCCAAGCCATGGATTGCCTGTCAAGCCGATCGATCGTTTGGCATTGTTCAGCGCGGACGAGTTCGAACGCTTCGTTCTTGAATGGGCAGACGACTATCTCGCCCAAAAACTCCCCGGTGTGACGCAGGTCCAGCAGAGAGGCGGGTCCGGGGACAAAGGGCGCGACATCGTCGTCTGGTTCGGCGCGCCGGGATCGCCAGATCGATACTGGCATCTGTACCAATGCAAGCGGTATAGTACGGCGCTCGGTGAAGCAAAGGCGGTCGCAGAGATCGGCAAGGTTCTCTATTTTGCTTGGCGGGGCGACTTTTCGCTGCCGAAAGAATACTGGTTCGTGACCCGCAAGGGGGTGACGAATGATCTTCAGGATACGGTCGACCACAATAAGCTCGGCGCCTTTCTTATCGACAACTGGGACGAGTATTGCGCAGGAAGCATCATTTCAAAGACGAAGATCCCTCTGGAGGGCGACTTTCTCGAGTTTGTGAAAGCAATCGACTTTTCATTCGTGAGGGTTAAGCAGCCGCTTGAGATCCTCGGGGAACACGCTCAGACTAAGTATCACAGGTTCGTTTTCGGCGCGCCGCTGGTGGATCGCGCAAAGCCCGCAGTGCCCCCTTCGTTAATCGCAGAGAAGGAGCGTGGGTATGTTCGACAGCTTTACGACGTCATTGGGGAACTGACAGGCATGTACGTCCAAACGGAGGCTGACTTCGACGGTCACAGCAAGTCTGCGCTTCTGTTCAAGAGGTCCCGTGCCTCCTTCTACAGCGCCGAAGGACTTAAGGAGCTCTCCCGCGACCAGATGAACGATGAACAGTTCTTCGATGATTTGCTCGAGCGTTTTGAGACAGGCCTCTATTACACATATTCCGGGCCGGCGGCGAATGGTTACGAACGCTTGGCCGCTACGGTCAAGGCTGCGCAAATTCAACAGATCGATGGGCACGTCCTGAAGGAGCACATGTCCCCCCTTGATCGAGAGGGCGTCTGCCACCACCTCGCCAATTCGGGTACCGTCACGTGGTGCGACGATGAGTGAAGGTCAGGATCGTCCTCGCAGGCGTCGTCGCGAGCGCCTGTTCAACACGCCCATCGAGTGCGGGTTCCGCCTGCTTTTCGTTTTGTCGGCAAGCCGGCCTTCCAGTTACGATGTCCAAAGACTGATCAGTTACGACTATCTCCTCGTTCATTCAGGCGACGCCGCCGATGAGCATGGAAGCCTTCACCCGGCTGTACCCAATCGCGGAAACGAGTGGGTCGTGAAGAGAGATGTCGTACAGGCCGGGCTGCATTTGATGTTCGCTCGCGAACTGTTGGAGAAGCGGCTGACAGGTCAGGGCATTCTTTTCTCTGGCACAGATCTGACAACAGCGTTCGTCAACCTTCTTGAGACGCCATATGCGGAAGCGCTTCGCGAACGGGCGGCGTGGCTGGCGACAACCTTCGATCCGTACTCGGACGCCGAACTTCAGCAGTTCATGACCTCCCGCGTCGGCGTATGGGGGGCGGAGTTCGAAACGATGTCAGCAATCAAGGATCTGGAACTTTAATGGCCAGAATAGTCGAAATTCGCCTCACTGGTGCTGGCCTGGAAGATGCAATCATACGCTTCAAACCAGGCCCGAACGTCGTCACAGGCGACTCGGATACCGGAAAGAGCTACCTTCTCCGTCTTGTTGACTTCGTGCTAGGCGCGAAGGAGCTGTCGAAGGTCATCGATGAAGCTGCTGACTACGAAACCGCTTGGCTCGAATTGGCGGACGACCGCGGAAGGCCCCTTACTCTCGAGCGGCATCTGACGGGGGGAAATGTTCGGAGCTATTCTCGAGCTATCGATGAAATCCTGATCGAGATCAGGGGCGCTGGCGAGGAAAAGCAGCCCGTCGTTCCGGACGACGCAGAGGTTCTCTTGTGGAGAAGGCAGGGCAAATCCACCGAGCCGGACGTGACGTCAAAGATCTTCCCCTTCTTCGGAATGCCGGAGAACGTCTTTGTGCGGGAAAACGCCGATGGCGACGTCCAGCGACTTTCAATCAGGACTTTGCTTCCGATCGTTTTGGTCGATGAAGAGTCTATCATCACGGAGAAATCGCCCATTCTGCGCGGAGGATTTGCTCAGACGGCAGAAAAGCGGATGTTCTCCTACCTTCTTACCGGAAAAGACGATCGCGGCATCGTTGCGCAAGAGCCTCGCGAGATCGTCTCAGCACGCACCCAGGCGCAGCGCGACCTCATCGACGAGTTGCTTGTGCCGTTGAACGAACGACTGAAGGACCGCTCGGAGAGCGAGGAAGACGAATCCATCGACCGGCTCGAGGGGACGATCGGATCGTTGTCGGACGCCCTCGCCGCCAACTCCGACCAACGATCGCGCCTCCGGCAGCGCCGGACGGAGCGCTACCAGCATGTATTGAAATCCGATACTCAGATTGCGGCGGTCGACGGACTGCTGACACGTTACCGTCTCCTCGTCGAGAGATACGCCTCGGATTTGCAGCGCCTCGACTTCATAGCCGAGAGCTCGCATTACTACGACGGACTCCAGGAAAGCGCCTGCCCGATGTGCGGTCAACTACTCGTTGGAGAGGCGCACGACCACGGCGAAGACGCTGAGTTTAGGGCTGAAGAGGTTCATGTATCCGCGAGCGCCGAAGCCGCCAAGATCCGTGGGCTCCAAAGCGATCTGAAAGCGACGATCGCGGACCTCGTCGAGCGGGACGCATATTGGAAAGACCAAAAAGAAAACGCGTCGCGCGAGTTAGAGACCATCGACCAACAGTTAGACAACGTTCTGACCCCTGCTCGCGCTACCGTCCGCAATTCCCTGAATGAGCTGGTACAAAGGCGCCTAGAGCTCCAAACGGCGCGCGCTGACCGGCTGGAAGCCGCTCGCCTCGCCGAACTGAGGGCGAAGCTTGAACGGCAGCTTTCCGAGCCCACTGCGAAGCCTACATGGGCCGGGCTGGAGCCGAAAGCTGTCACCGATCTCAGCTTGGAGATCCAGGGCGTTCTTAAAGAGTGGTCGTGGAAAGAGGACGTGCGCGTCGAATTCCTAGAGGATCGCTTCGACATAAAAGTCGACGGGAAGCTGCGGCGCTCGCACGGAAAAGGATTCCGCGCCGTCATGCATGCGGCCCTTTCCATCGCGATCCTCCGCTTCTGCAAGAAGAACGAAAAGCCACATCCAGGATTCGTGGTTCTGGATTCGCCGTTGACGACAGTAAAGCAGCGCAGCGGCCAGGCCGCAGTGGAAGTGGCCGAGAAGGATCGACTCCTTCCTTGGATCGAGCCGAGCTTCTGGAAAAGCATATCGAAAACCGATGCCTCGGTGCAGATCATCGTGCTCGATAATAAGGAACCGCCATTAGATCTTACCGACGATCTAAACGTCCAGCTGTTCGTCGGTCCTGAGGTCGGGCCTGGTCAGCGCGCAGGATTCATCCCACCGAAAAAGTGAATCATAAGCACGAGCGGCAGAGACGTCCCAGCATCGCGCCCAGGTCGAATGAGCTGCAACGGAACGCCTTCCCGCAAGTGCGGGCGGGACGCTCCAACACCCTTCTGAGACTGTGCGGTCAGGATCGTCTTGCCTAGGTTTCAGTCGCACCGACGTCGCGCACCGCGGTCGCGTATCACCGCCCTCATTCCGCTGGGAGGTGACCACACGGCAAAGCTCTGACCTATATCGCCAAATACTGGACGACCTTTCTATCTTTTCGACCGACGGGTGTCTTCCGCGATCATGCCGTCGGTAACGACGCCGCCACCGGCAACTTCCTGAGACGCTTGCCACATGCCGCGAAGATGGCGTTCGTCAGCGCCGGCGCGGCCGCTGCCGTCCCCGCCTCGCCGACGCCGCCTGGATTCTCGTTGCTAGAAATCAGATGAACGTTTACGACAGGTGCCTCGTTCATGCGCAGCACGCGGTAGCCGTCGAAGTTGTTCTGGTCGACGGCCCCATCGGTGAAGGTTATTTCACTGAACATGGCTGCGCTGAGGCCAAAGATGATGCCGCCCTGCATCTGCGCTACGACCGTGTCGGGATTAACGGTCATCCCGCAATCGATCGCGGCGACTACTTTCCGAATGATCACATTCCAGCCATCGGCGACGTCGACCTCGACGCAGAGGGCGACGAACGAGCCGAAGGCGTTCAGCACGCTTAGGCCACGTCCCTGCCCCTTCGGAAGTGGACGCCGCCATTCCACCTGCTGGGCGACCTTGTCGAGGGCCGCCAGCGTTCTCGGGTTCTTCGCGAGCATCGACCTCCGGAAATCGAGTGGATCCTTCTTTGCCGCGTGCGCAAGCTCGTCGATGAGGCTCTCTACGACGAATGAATTGTGTGTCGGTCCGACACCGCGCCAGAAGCCCGTGTTGATGCCTTCCTGTTCGTACCGCACGTAATCGACGAGCACCGCTCCGTCTTCGTACGGCGTTTCTGCCGCAGCCTCGACGGCGTCGCTGTCAAGGCCGTCCTTGAATGCCGGCGGCGCCCATCTGGCAAGGATCGACGGCCCCGCCACGCGGTGCGTCCTACCGACAAGCCTGCCGTCATTGTCCAGGCCGGCCGACACGCGGTCGTAGTAGAACGGCCGGTAGTAGTCGTGCGTCATGTCCTGCTCGCGGCTCCAGACGAACTTCACCGGGTAGGAGACGTTCTTGGCAAGTTTGGCCGCTACCTCCACCATGTCGATGTCAAGCTTCCTGCCGAATGCGCCCCCCATCAACATGTTATGGACGACGACCTTTTCTTGAGGGAGGCCGGTGGCGTTTGCGACGGCGATCTGCGCCCTTACCGGAACCTGTGTTCCCATCCAAAGGTCGGCACCGTCTGGCCGGACATGTAGCGTGCAGTTCAACGGCTCGAGCGGAGAATGCGACATGAAGGGCGACTGGTAGACCTGTGTCACCTTTACGGCGGCGTCCTGAATGGCCTTGTCGGCGTCGCCTTCCCTTCGGGCGACGACGCCCGCGTTTCTCGATGCGGCGTCGAGAGCCGCTACATGGGAGGCCGAGCTTATTTCGGCGTTCTCGCCTGCCCTCCATTGCGGATTAAGCGCCTCCAGTCCTTGGAGGGCAGCCCACATGTGATCCCCGATGACCGCGACGAGGTCATCACCTGCCGAAACGACGTCGCGTACGCCCGGGACCGCGCGCGCTGCGGCCACGTCGGAGGATGCGAGCCTGCCTCCCTTGACGGGAGAGATCGCGAGCGTTCCGATCTTCATTCCCGGTATCTTGGCATCGATGCCGAACTGCGCGCCTCCATTCACCTTGGCGGGCGTGTCGAGGCGCTTTTGCGTCTTGCCGACAAGCCGGAAGTCTTTCGGGTCTTTGAGTGGAATCGTAGTCGGCACCGGCTGCCCGGCGGCGTCGGCTGCAAGGTCGCCGTAGGAGTAGGACCGACCGCTGGCCTCGTGATGAACGACGCCCAACTCCGCCCTGCAGGCGGCGGGCGAGACGCCCCATCGTGCGGCCGCAGCGCCCACCAACATTATGCGAGCTGCAGCGCCGGCTTCTCTCAGGCGTTTCCAGTCGGCGCGCGTCGAAAGCGACCCGCCAGTGGCCTGGTCGCCGAGGAACGGGTCAATGTACTTCTTGATGTCAGGCGGGGCAGGTTCAACAGCGATCTGGTCGAGGCGAAGTTCGAGTTCTTCACAGACCAGCATCGCGCTTGAGGTGTAGATGCCCTGCCCGACTTCCGTGTGCGGGATGACGAGCACGACAGGGCCGGACTTCTCGATCCGTATGAACGCGTTGGGAACGAAGGCGTCGGCGTCGGCTGCCTGCGCCCCGCTCCTGCCCATCTGCGTCGCCAGCACTAGGCCGCCGCTAACCGCGACTGAAGCCTTCAGAAACGCGCGCCTTGTCTGAACGAAATCGGTCATGTCACACCTCAAGCCGTCGCTGCTGCATGGATTGCTTCCCTGATGCGGCCGTACGTCCCGCAGCGACAGAGATTGCCTGACATGGCGTCGTCGATGTCGGCGTCGGTGGGATGGGGGATATGGTCGAGCAGAGCAGTGGCGGACATGATCTGCCCAGACTGGCAGTAGCCGCACTGGACGACCTCCTTGCCGAGCCAGGCGCTCTGCACCTTCTTGCCATTCGGCGTCTCGCCGACGCCCTCGATCGTCGTTACCTTCGAATTGCCAAGCGCTCCGATCGTGGTCTGGCAAGCGCGGACGGCGTCACCGTCGACATGGACGGTGCACGCGCCGCATTGGGCGATGCCGCATCCATATTTCGTACCGGTCATTCCCAAAATATCGCGGAGAACCCAAAGGAGCGGCATGTCGTCGGGAACGTCGACCTGGACGTCTCTGCCGTTAACGGTGATTGTCTTCATCGGGCGCACCTCTCATCGAAATCGATAGCGAGGCAGACTAGACGAGCGGGTGTCGGTTGCGTTGTAGGAAGTAGACGAGATTTGAATATTCAAAGCAGATTGTGGATCGTCGCGCTCGATGCTCTTCGATTCAGTTCTCGATCTCCGCAATGCGCTCACCCTGCAGGACCGTTCGGAGGACACGGTATTCCTGGAGCGATTTCCATTCATCTGGCGTGCAGATTGAGGCCGACGTACCTCCCTAGCGTATCTTCGATAGGCTTGATCGCTTGGCCCAAATCGAAGACGTCAAGAGCGCCACAATCATCAGGCGACGTCGCTTTCCCGCTGCGCTTCTTGCCAGCGAGCCGAATACGAAGGACAGCGCAATGCGATTTCCGAATGGAGCCAGTTCTCGGGCTATGGCCTCCGCCACTCCGACTGTCATCAGACAAATCGAACGCAATTCAAGATAAATCGAGTGCCTCCGGTTCGGCGAGTAGAGCCGCTGATCGCACCCGGCGGTCTTCAAGGCGATCACCGACATCGCGAACTGCATCGGGACGCGTTTGCCGGCGCCGGAGCCAGGCCTGCCGATCGCAACGAGTTCGTTAGACCTGAACCGTCGCCCTGGATTTAGCAGCAATGCTGCCAGCATCTTTTGCTAACGTGCGGAGAGCATGAAGTCGACACGAGACATAACGAACCCATTACTGGACCGACTACACCAATAGTGGGTTTATACCGACCCGTTTCAACTAGTCGATCCGACGGGACTCGTCTTATGCGCTCGCCTTAGCGCCTGCGCCTCGTCGGTCAACAGGGCCTCTTTAGATTCAGACGAATTTCGCGAGATGACGATCTTAAGCGCAGGCGCAGTCCGCGCGTGGCGCGTTACCCAGACCGCCCCCGGACGCCGGCATGCGGACACTGACTGTCCAGTCCGTCCACAAGCAACTCTACGATCGCGGCGCTCGCTCCGCACTGCCGCCCGTCGCGACATGGCCGACGTCACAGACGGCCAGTGCGCCTCGCCCGCACGGCGGGGGCGACCAGCATCTCCAGGATGAGCGACGTCAGCTCATCGATCTTAAAAGGTTTCCGCAAATATCGGATGTCTTCACCTTCGATCAGGCCGTTTCCAGGCTTGTGGGTTGTAAGGACGACCTTCTTGTCGGGCCACTGGGTCACGACGCGCTCGGCGAACCGACGGCTATCGAGCTCGTCCAGCAGGACGTCGTCCGCAATGACTACGTCGACTTCGGGATAGGATGCCAGCATAAACTCCGCATCACTTGCGTTGCCGCACTCGACGGTATCGAAGCCCGCGTCGAGCAGTTGGGCTACCAAAATCATTCTTAGGAAGATTTCATCCTCGACGACGAGGACAAGCGGTCGGTCGATGTTCACGATGTCACCTCGTGGAGCCAATTTTCACGACGATGATGTGGGAACGCGCGCAGCTCGATGTCAGGGCCAAAGGCGGCTGCTGATTGGACGAATTCCTCATTTTTGGGAGGAATCGCGCGCGATATTTTTGGGACGGCAGTCTCCTGTGAAGGGTCTCAATGCTAATCGGGATAGGGGGGAGCCAGCCGGCTCCGCCCCTCCCACACCACCCGGCATGCGGGTCCGCACCGGGCGGTTGGAGCGGTTGAAGTCGTCAGGTTTATAGTTCTCCCGGCCTGCCGCTTGGGTTTGCTTATTCTGGTTCGGCGGGTTTGATTTCTCGCTGCCGAGGCCCCTCGGGCTTCACCCTACCTGCCAGATCGGCGAGCTTCGCTGACGCGACCATCTGAGACCGTTCAAATCCGATAACCAGTGGCTCTCCCTTCCGCTCCTTCGGCCCTTCGTTCGCACCGTGGCGCTCCCTACTACGGCCTCTGCTGACTTCTCGCCCCGGCTCGACACCGTCGCCCTTTCAGGCACAAGGCGAGATCTCCCCAGGTAAGAACGCACTCCTTCCCTGCACGACCGCCGGATTTACGCCACCGACCCTTGGTCACAAGAGCTTCGCGGTCGTTGGCCCGCTTGCCCTGGTCGGCACCGCCTCATATCCGGTTCTTGTTCATCGGCCCACAGGTTCGATCCACGCTTCCTCCCCACGGTCGGTCGCCCTTCCGCAGTTGCGCTTCTCTTCGCTCGCCATGACCAGCTCACGGTGGGACTTCCACCCACAAGAATGCGCCCATGCTGGGCGCACCAACAAAAAAAGGACGGCCACTGATTGGTGGCCGTCCTTTTTTTGTTGGATAGTCGCTTCGATCACGCCGCCTGGAAGAGCGCCAGCATCTGTGCGTTGAAGCCGTTGACGAGTTCGTGTTCCTGAGGACCCGCATTGTTGCGCAGCCCACGCGCTTCCTCGACAAGGATTTCGTCGGCGTCAGTACCGAGCGCTTCGATCGTACCTGCGATGAATTTGTCGAGCGGCATCGCGGCCTCGGCCTCGGAGCTGTTCATCAGATCGGTGCGGACCCATGGCGGAGCGATTTCAAGCACGCGGACCGAAGTGTCGCGAAGCATGAAGCGCTGAGAGAGGGCGTAGGAGTGGATGGCTGCCTTGGTGGAAGAGTAGACGGCGGTGAACGCAAGCGGCACGAAGCCTAGGACGGAACTCGTATATGCGATAACGGCGTTTTCCTTGGTCTTCAGATGATCGACCAGAGCCGAGGAAAGACGCATCGGGCCGATGACGTTCGTGGTGATGGTATCGACCATCTGCTTGTCGTCGAGCTTCGTCGACGCTGCATCGGGAAGCATTATGCCCGCGTTGTTGAAGACGACGTTTAAGTCAGGATACTGCTTGATGAGATAGGCCGCAGCCTTTTCGATGCTGCCGAGATCGGTAATGTCGAGCTCGACGGCTTCGATACCGGGATTGGCTGCCACCACGGCATCCAGATGGCCCTTGCGGCGACCGCCGACGATGACCTTGTTCCCGAGCTTATGGAGCGCCTCTGCGAGGCCGCGCCCGATGCCGGAACCGCCGCCAGTGATGAAGATCGTATTGCCAGTGAGTTTCATTTCGATGCCCTTTGCAATTAGTCGCGAGGGTGTGAGCCGACAGGCGCCGACCGTCGCGAACGTGGTGTGTTTTGTTTCGAAAGTGAGCGGGGTTTGTTAGCCCAAAAGGCGGAACCGACATTCGATCGCCGCCGAGCGAAGATCCTTTAACGCTTGATACTCAGGCGAATTGAACCAGCTCTCAGCGGCTTTACGGTCTTCGAACTGGACGATCATGCCGACCTTGTGGTCGGACTGGCCGACGAGTTCCTGCCATGGGCCGAATGCGACGGGGTTGCCACCGAACCGCTCGATGATCGGTGCGGCAAGTTGTGCGTACTCATCTCGCACTTCCGCGTTTAAAACATTTGCTTCGACGACGACGAATGCACTCACAACCGCTCCGAACCTGTTGGAAACAACCTGATGGGCAGCTCGCGCCAATCGGTCGGCTGCCACGAGATTGAATATAGAAAGGGTGGAGGTAGCGTGATTGTACAAAGCGAGCATGTTCGTCTGCCGCCACGTGAGCCTACCTCTACTAGTCCACAGACCAGACTTTAACTCCATGTCGTTCGAGCCTCCCAATGCACCGGGTGCCCGAGCGAGCAAGGGGGCATAAAGAGGACGAAGCGGTTGCGAAACACTTCCGAGTGCTGGTCGAGCTTGTCCAGGTCCTTTGCTTGTTGAGTTCTGGGAGATTTTGACCCCAGATTACCACTTTGGCCTAACCCGCCTTGGTAAATGCAATACCTTGAAAAAATTGATACTTCGAATTTTCGGCCGGGTCATCGCCAGGCAAAAACGTCAAATAAGGATGGAATTCAATAACTTGCGCTTGAAGATACGCAAATCTCTGAGAATTTCAGGACTTACCCACAAAGCAGCTGTCACTCAGTGCCCGGCCCGCCCTTCGAAAGGAATTCCCTCGCAGATTGCGTTATCTGGTCTCGCCTTAGTTCCACGACAAACCGTTGTCCACGATGCACGACCGTGATTTCGCCAGTTACGCGCAGCCGCTCGAGGAAGCGATCAAGCTCCTCGTCGCTTGAATTCACGACAAGAATTTCTTTCTGCGCCATAGCCATCCGCAACTGCACGCTACAAGGATTTCTTTAGACCGTTCCGGTGAGAAATGCAGCATCTATTTGGAGTCGACGCGCACGGCAGCGGGGCATGTTGGACTGAACATCGTTAGCGTCTTAATTCATTAGTAACGTCTAACAATTAGCCTTCCGAAATAATTTTCGCGATAGAGAACCGCGATGACCGCGTCTTTCTTGCTTGATACAAGCGTCCTAAGCGAAACGAGCCGACCTTCTCCTCGGAGGGAGATTATTCGATTTCTCCACACGGCGGGCAACCTCTACATTTCTGTTGCATCGCTTTTCGAACTGCAATTGGGAATAGTTCAGCTTCTTTCTACCAACCCGACCAAGGCGATCAGATTGAGCGAATGGTATTCGCAATTACTGAAAAGCGGCATTCCCATTTTGCCCACGACATCGGCCGTTACCGATATCATGGCCAGCCTCAGCAGCGATCCTCTTTTGCGAAATCTGGCTGTTCCGCGCGTGGACTGTAAGAAAATTAAGGGCGGACAAGACCTTCATATTGCCGCGGCTTCTTTGGCGCATAGGCTCCCCATCGCCACTTTGGATACGAAAGACTTTCTCCTCATCAACTCCGTCTACCCGCTCATCGGGGTATACAACCCCCTTAACGAGCAATGGCACGCGCGAATGGAACCTCTCGGCTACGATTGCATGGCCAGTATGCCTGACATGGCGCTCGATCGTCAAAAGTGAGGGCCGCAGGACAGTCGACCGCTTTACCTCGGTGGAGAGAGCCGCGAAATATGCACGATCTCTCGGTCGCAAATTGACGGTTGTCGACGAGCGCACGGCAGAGGTCGAGGACCGGTTGATCGAAGGCTATTTTCAAGGGTTACGGACTACCGGAACCGAATTTAACGCCGAAAACTCTGCCCAATACAGCCCAATGCCACAGGCAAACTTGGCCGAGACGTCGATGAAATCTGGCCGGACGGAAAAGGCAATATTGAGCATCAACCCTTTTGAGCGAAGGTGCGCAACACGCTGCTCAGGAGCCGCGTGAGGGAGCAGAATATCAATTTAGAGCCATCTTAAAACGCGAAGAGCCGCCCTTTTACACACCCCCGGAGAGGCCGTGTGGCGGCCCGTGACGGATGGAAAATAAGTCTAAAATCTTAAGACTGCAAGGCTGCCGACGGCAGGAAGCGCAGGAAGAAGACAATGACCAGAGCGGCAAAAGTGGAAGCCACCCATCTCGATGACGATGAATTCGTCATCGGCAACGCACCATAAAAACACTTAAGGGACCCGAAGGTCCCTTAAATGCGGTTAGCGTAGTAGCAATAACCCCGTGGCAAAGCCATGGTGGGAAACTAATCGACGCTTCCGATTTTTGCAAGATTAATACTGCTTGGGCCTTCAGACGCCCGGGACAGCAACCCGTCCGCGGGCTCTTTAATAGATTAGGATCTCGCAACTTACTGTTCCGAAGAGCGACAAGGCGGAGACTACCTCGGTGGACTGCGGCAGGACAAGCCAGGTCAACTCAGTGTCAGCAATTAATCGTCAAAAGCAGCGCTCTGACTAACAGAAATCCGCCCATCTTTGCCCGTATGGATGTGAGATCGTCGAGCGGCATATCTCGTCCTCAGGGCTCTGCACATAGATCTCTGCGAAGCGCGAAAACGCGACGGCAACTTCTTCGGCGAACATTCCCGTGCCGCCGCGGAGGTAGTGTGCCAACAGTTCACCAAGGCTTTCGTGGCAGTCTACAACCACGGCCGCAAACTGCAGCGGCATCAGTGGATTTATCCGCCCGCACGATATCACATGGCGGCCATACGGCGCTGACGGCAGGTAATCGTCGGGTGACCAAGCCGCGATGCCAAACGCCGAAATCTCGAGATCGTACACAAATTTGGATTCATCGTTGTATGCGAGCCACTTCAGAAACCTATTCATCTGTTGCCCAGCTTCCCGCTCCGCCGCTTCTTTGGAAAGAAATGTGACAGGCTTTGCCTCGCTGCGGATGCATCTGATAAACGATAGATCGATCGGCACGGGACCTCCGCGACAGAACCATGCTATTTCCGTCAATGAGCGTCTGGAGGTCTCGATATCGGCAGCAAGCTGTAGCCGAGTATACTCAGCGGGCAACTCGATCTGCCATTTTGCTCGAACGCGCTCCTCCGCCGGATGAAGGCGAAATTCCCCCTCTCTCCAGCAGAGAACACGATCTAGTGTGTCGATATCTCCTTCGTGGATATAATCGTCCAACTCGCTAAGCAGCCGTTTGACGTCGAGTTCCGCGAGCCTCAGATATTCCGCGTGAGCTTTTTCGCGTTCCTCAGTGATCTCTTGAGCGCGGTCCAGTAGTGCTTTTTCTAATTTCGTTGTCAGCATATCGATTTTTGACCTGGACGATCCATCGATAGAACGTGTCACAAGATCAAACAGCTGAACCGTTTGAGGCGGAACAGCCTCCCGCCCCAGACCAAACATGAATTGATACAAGTAGTCGGCCCGCAATCCGGCCGGAATCGAAATTGCGACGTCGCGCCCATTGACTGAGGATGCTTCAACTAGATCAAATCCGAACGGTCCTGCTCTTAAGACCATGCCTGCGGGCAGTGGAGACGCGTTGCTTGCGAGCTCCGAAAGACACGCTTTCAGAAGCCTGACGAGTGGTGATGACGATGTCATGGGTGTGGTTCTCAAGGTGAACAGGAATATGAGAACCGAAAACTGCGAGCTTGAAAAGCCCGCTTTTTTTGTCGCTCGTATTTTTCTCCAGATAGGAGCCACAACTCACACTGGTTTTTTACCAAACATTTTGGCAGCTTAGAAAGCTTCGATTGGTAGAGAGAAGGCACTGAGCCCCTGGAAATTCTCAATCACCATGCAATTCGCATTCGAACAATCGCTAAAGTCTCGGAGCGCGCCCAGCGAAGCTCAGCTCGCTGAAATAGCGGCTCGAAGCGATGCGCTAGATGACGCCAAAAAAGAACTTGCGGATATCCAGAAAGCAATGTCGGCGGCAATGTTCCGCATGTTCGACGAAGTCGAGAAGCTGCACAAATCACACTTCGAAAATTTCAGCGCTATTGCAGCTTGGCTCAAAACTGAGTGCAGACTCTCCGACGAAGATCTCTTAACCTACCAGAGGTTCGGCGAAGCTCTTGGTCAACAACGGGACCTTCTCGATAAAACAGGCATCACCTTCGAAACGATTAAGGCGCTTGTTCACGCAGATAATGTAGTTCGTGACGACGCTCTCCGGATGATCAAGGCGGGCCATGCAGTCGACGCCAACGTGGTGCGATCGATATCGAAATCTCGTCACCGCGAGGCAATGACGGTTTCTGAGCGTAGATATAGTGAGCAACAGCTGCTGATACGACGCAAGATTTACCAGAAGGGCCGCGCGATCATCGTTGACTTTCAAAAGGAGGCTCGCGACCTCTACCGGCTGATTACGACACAGGAGGTTAGCCGGCGAGTTCTCTCGGATGGTAGGAAGTCCACCGACGACGCTGGCGTCGGAGTGGCACCGGATGAGGATTCGATCAAAACCGAGATCATCGACCGCGCAAAGAGGCTGCAGCCGCGCTTCGAAGAAATATTCGCACCAAAATCTGTCGCTGTCGAAGATTGGCTTACCGTCGGTTTGAAGGATCTGGCGGAGCAAAATGTCGCGGAAGCGAAATATGCTTTAGAGCGTTTGAGCAGTGGCGAGTTTTCTCTGGATTTTCCAGACGAATTTGAGTTTGACATCTATGAATGGCGAATACCGGATGGGATCCTTCACTTGACCGGTCTCTCCTTCGCTGCGTCAACGAAAAGTCTCGGGCCGGAGGCGAACGAGAAGTTGACTTCCCTGGAAATTTGCGCGGGCATCGGTGGTGAGGCCATCGGTCTGATGGCGGCCGAATTCGAAACTATTGGTCTGATCGATAATTCGGGGGACGCGATCGCACTCTTCAACTGAATTGGCCACGCTGGAACGCCATACAGAAAGATCTTCGCTCTAAAGTCGCGCAAAAGGAAATTCTTGCGTTGAAAGGTGGAATTGACCTCCTTGCTGGTGGTGTTCCTTGTCAGCCTTTCTCCAGAGGCGGCCAACGCCGCGGGGAATTTGACGATCGTGAACTGTTCACCACCGCCGGATATTACGTCAAGGAATTGAAGCCTCGGGCCTTCTTCTTTGAAAACGTCAAAGGATTCGAGGAGCGCAAGCACGCTGATTTTCGCAGACGCCTTACCGTCGACTTCAATTCGCTCGGCTATGACATCAAGCTCTTCACGATGAAAGCAGCCGAATACGGATTGCCCCAGGAACGTGAGCGCGTCGTTCTCCTTGGATTGAAGAAGGGTTACAGAGGCGCATTCAGGCTACCGAGCGTGAATCCAACTCCCAAAACCTTTGTCGACACAATCATCGACGTTCTCTTTCCTTACCGATCTAACCTGGACGCCCTGGAAGATGATTCATTTGCCGTCGCGCGAAGTAAGCAACAGAAGCTATACGACGATTGGGTCGCGACCTGGATTTTCCGATATGGAGACAATCGAGCGCCTACCCTCGTCAGATCGGGTTTGAAGATCGGTGAAAGTCGTGAGGACAAATGGAGACAGATCGGATTCGACATACGGCTTGAGGCGGAACCTGTCAGACCGGAGCGGGTTCGAAGTGTCGATGATCTGCCGCGTTTGACCATCGGCGTTGTAAAGCGGATACAGGGGATTCCGGACAACTGGAATTTGCCTCCAAACATCAGCACCCGAAAAGCCTCGCTTCTGATCGCTAACGCCTTTCCGCCGGTTCTGGCCCGTGCGGTAGGGCTTGCCGTGCGCGAGGCCTTGACGGGCAAGGCCCACGATCAAAACGAGGCTTTGCAACAACCGGTCATCGACACTCGGCGCATCGGT
This sequence comes from Rhizobium jaguaris, assembly GCF_003627755.1. Lineage (NCBI taxonomy): Bacteria > Pseudomonadati > Pseudomonadota > Alphaproteobacteria > Hyphomicrobiales > Rhizobiaceae > Martinezella > Martinezella jaguaris. Next base: position 3,108,456 of record NZ_CP032694.1, read on the forward strand.
CGAAAGCGAGACCCGATTAACTTGAAAGCCGTCATCGATCCGAGATGGCGAGAGCGCGCCCCGTCCGCCAAGGCAAAGATCTGGCGAGAACATATTGTCCATCAGCGGAAAGAGGAAGAGGTCGAACGTCTCCTCTATGCGCAGGCGCTTCTCATTGAGGATGACGGACCAGGCCCAATGTTTGGCGACGAGACATAGCTCGTATCTGCGCTCGCAAAGCCTTGCCGATTTCCTGGGGCTCATAGGCATTCAGCCAGACCTTGCGTTGCTGATCAACGGACAGACTGACAATATCCTTGTAGAAAAGCAGGCTGTATCCATGTCCTTCCGGATCTTGGAAGCTGTAGATTTCGGCGCCACCTACGCGGTCGCACTTGATTTGAACCGGCCCTAGCTTCTTCACCGCTTTCTCGATTTCTGGATAGGCATTAGCGAACGCGTCAAATCTCGTCACGTTCGGGTGCTTCGTTCCGTCCGGGATCACGCCGCTGTATTCGATTGCCTCGGTTATTTCCTTGACAAGGTCTTCTCGTTTGTCGGGAAGCTGGATGCTGTAACGGCCGCACTGTGTATAGGCGATCCACCCGTTGTGGCCGATCTTCCGTTCTTCAATGTAGGTGGTGGAGAAATACCCTCGGTCCCATACGGCTTTCTCTCGCGGCTCGCCTCTGCGAGCGTATAGCTCGATGGCGATGGGGCACTCGAGGCCGCGTGCGCGATCCCTGAACTCGATGTGATAGCCGCCGTCAACCAGCTTGATCGACGGGCGCAGGTGAAATCGCTGCAACACCGGCGCCAAGTCTTTCGAAAGCTCATTTACCTGATCGAAGATCGTCATCTCGTTGGCTCCCTGTGATGTCCAAAGAAGCTTCAGAGCCACTTGTGCAACCGACAAATTGCGTTTTCGATTGCCCGGATGCGGTTAAAGAAAAGCCAATATGCGATCGTTGCCTTGCCGAATTTGAAGCGGCCGTACGCGCATCGCCGTTAACCATGTTTAATATTTTAGTTAACACTTATTTAAAATGCGCTGGATTTTGAAGACGAAAATGGCACACTGATGATCGCAAAGGCCGTATTCAGGGATAACCAAGGCATCGCCATGTCCATGATACTCATATGCATTTCGGCGCGAACGGAACGCCGCTGCATCAGCTGAGATAGCGAAAGCGTCCAGTTGCCCGGCTTCCGCGCTCGTGAGACAGAACCCAAAGTTCAAACGTCGCGAAATGCAAAGCCATGAACGCTCCCCATTTCCACCACCGTGCCAAAACAAGACAACCTTCTGCGCACGCTCTTCCTAGGGAAGAGCGCACATTCGCGCGTCATCGTGACGAGGGCCGGATTCATTTTCTGGTAGCATTGCCCGAAATCTTTTATCTCGCACTATCCCCCCAACAATTTGAAGATCGGCTATTTCTCTCCGTGCAAGCAATGCCAACCGGAGCCCATCAGATGTTGTTCGAGCAGATAGCAAGCGAGACCGCCCCTATCATCCCGGGCTTTGTCTCACAGATTTAATCCACCTTTTCGAGTTAGAAGGACTTTGCTGCCATGTCGCAGATCCCTTTCGCACGCCCAAAATTCAGCGACCCAATTGCTGCACCAGTCGCCCCCAACGCCAAATCGCTCCTCGCCCCGCTGGAGGAGGACACCGAAACGTCGCTTTCGAGCTCGCGCGTTCAAATCGGCCAGAAGGGTCTATTCGTTCGCCGCTCAAGCGAGGGCGTTTTCCTACGCAAAATCTGGAAAATCGAACAGGCCACTGTCGGCGCGGAAGTCTGCATCGACTGGGTTGCTCGGGTTAGCGTTCTGCTCAACCACCGCTCCCACATCCTTTGGATCGAGCGGCGTAATCCGGAAAACGATCGCTTCATCACGATCACATGTAGATCCAAGCCGACGATCTCGGATCGCCAGGCAACGGCCATGATTCGACTGGCTCTCCTCGACGTCGAATTCGAGCGGTGCAAAAAGGCGGCCGAAAAGAGCGCTGAGGCCGAAGTCGATCAGTCGGAAGGGACCAGAGCTCCGACTCCAAACGGGCCGCAAAGAGAGCTTAAGGAGGGATGTGACCATGAAATTTAGCGAGGAACTTCTCTACCGAAGCATTATTAAGAGCCGCCAGATGAAAGAAGTCCACCGCAATGCTTCGCGATCCCCTCAGCCAATCGACGAATTCGACCCAATCGCGATCGGCCCTGCACGACCCGTCGCTATCCAGGAGAAGCGGGCGACCGACGCGGAGCCGATGTTCTATTCGCCTGGGGAGCACAATGGGGCTCGCAAGATCGCGAAAAATAGCGACAGCACTTCGCTCGGCTACACGTTCTTCAATGATCGGAAGATCTATCACGAGAGCTTGAACGAACTTCGCGTCTCGGCAATTTTGCAATCGACGCCAGACGTTGTCGATCTCTATTCGCAGTTGCCGAAGGTCTATTTCAAAGACGATGACCTTGCCCCGTTGAAATAATCCATTTTGAAGTAAGCTCTGGCCCATTGAGAGGACCAGGGAATGAAACGCAACCGTTTTACTGACGAACAGATTATCGGCATTCTGAAGGAGCACGAGGCGGGCACGCCAGTATCGGAGCTTTGCCGCAAGCACGGCGTCAGCGATGCCAGCATCTATAAATGGAAGGCCAGATTCGGCGGGATGGAGGTGTCTGAGGCCAAGCGGCTGAAGACGCTGGAGGACGAGAACACGAAGCTGAAGCGGCTTCTGGCGGACGCGATGCTCGACAATGCCGCGTTGAAAGACCTTTTGGGAAAGAAGTGGTGACGCCCGCAGCAAAGCGGAACGCTGTCGCGCATCTGATGGATCACCATCGGATGAGTGAACGGCGGGCGTGTAAAGCCATCGGCGTTTGCCGGATGACAGTTCGTTACGAAAGCAGCCGCATCGACGACCAGGGCCTTCGCGAGCGGATGAAGGCGTTGGCGCATGAACGCCGCCGCTTCGGCTATCGACGCATTCATGTGCTGCTCAGACGCGAGGGGCACCTTGTGAACCACAAGAAGCTCTTCCGGCTCTATCGGGAGGAGAAGTTGACCGTGCGCAAGCGTGGTGGCCGCAAGCGAGCGATCGGCACACGAGCACCGATGCTGATACCAGTAACCGCCAATGAACGTTGGTCGCTGGACTTCGTGTCGGATCAACTCACCGATGGTCGCAGGTTCCGGGTTCTGACGGTCGTCGATGATTGCACCAGAGAATGCCTGGGTCTCATCGCCGATACATCGCTTTCCGGCCTGCGTGTTGCTCGTGAGCTGGACCGGATCATCGAGGGGCGTGGCAAGCCGAAGATGATCGTCAGTGATAACGGCAGCGAGTTCACAAGCAATGCGATCCTGCAATGGACGGACAAGACGAAGATAGATTGGCACTATATCGCGCCAGGCAAGCCGATCCAGAACGCCTTCATCGAAAGCTTCAATGGACGGCTGCGAGACGAGTTCCTGAACGAAACACTGTTCTCGTCACTGACCCATGCTCGTTCAGCGCTTTCAAACTGGCGCAGCGATTATAACGATAACCGCCCGCACTCTGGACTCGGCTGGAGGACACCTGCCGAGTTCGCTCAGACCATCAACCCGCGACGTGATGCGGTGCTGCGCAGCCGAAATGGCTCCGCACCGCAACCCGCCGCTACCGCCCCGAATACAGCAACCCAAAACCACTGGAGCGAACTCAAAACTGGATAAAACTTGGGGGCAAGGTCAACGACAAGGGCATTTGGCACTACCATATCTTCGACTACCTGGCGATCATGGCAGACGGAGAAAGGGTGGGGATCGCGGTCAAGGCCGCAAAGTACTACAGTAGATTGATGAAGATGTTCGCCCTGATGGCCGCAAGCGGACAGAACCACATTGATCGCGCTGTCGCTTGGACTAACAAGCAAGCCACTCGTGAACTGTTCGCAAACGCCCGAAATATCAACTGGGCGCGTGACGACCATGATCCTGACGAAGTCGTCATCGTTCGTAGCCTCATGCGGAGGCTGCCGTCCTCGGTCTACTTTTGGCAACTCTATGATAATGCCGAGCGCAATTGGAAGCGCGAGGCGGCAATTTTCCATCTGATCGGTCTCGGTGAACTTCGGGCGATAGATCCCGCTGAAAGGATCACCGAGATCACCGTCCTGAACATCATCAGGTAACTCTCCCTTCAACCTAACAACCTCACGCCGAACACCCCGATTCCGGGCAACGGCGAAGCTATGCCGGAAAGGAGGCACGAAATGAATCAAGCACTGAGACGCGTTAGCTATTACCGTTGCGATCTACATCCCACCGACCGCCTGTTCTATAGAGGCGAGTATTGGATTCCTCGAGAATTCGACAACAATGGTCACCATGTTCAGTCCGAAAAAGACCCGGGCCGATGGCACTTCATCGAACATGAAGAGCTCTACCGGGCGCTGGAATCAGGTGAGTCCAGGACGGACGATGGATATTACACCCAGGAGCAAACGCTTGTTCGGGCTCGGACAGGCGACCTGGAAATCCACGAATTCTCCGAGAAGAAGCGAGAGCGTGCCCGCTTCATGGAGCAGCTCGTCCACTATTTCGAGGAGGAGTGCAATTCGCGGGGCGGCAAGAAGCCGACGTGGGAGGAGCTCGAACTCCTGCTGATTACCTGGGCTGCCGAAATCACCAAGAAAACCGCCCAGACACACCTCTTGGCAAAGAAAAGCGAGAAGCGTGGCCGCAAGCCCAAGGGCGCCGCCTCCCAAAAGAAGAGCCCGAAGGCCTATGGCGGCACGCGTGCGCAGGTCTCGATCTACACTCCCCCCGGACCTAAGCGCTTCCTCCAGCTTTGTGAGCGATATTGGAAGTGTAATCGCGACGTACGGGCTTTGATGCCGCTGCATAGCGGCCCCGGTGTCATGGCGCTTACGGACGGATGCAAGGAATCGCTGGCACTGGCGATGAAGTATGCCGTCCAAATCGCGACCGACCGAAAGGCAAAGAAAGCCAAGCTCTTCTTTGAGTATGGCAAGGCTTACGAGGCCGAAAACAAAAAACGATCGAAAGAAACTCAACTCAAGAAATTTGGCCGGTTTCGCTTTGAGAAGCTGATCGACCGGCTGTTCGCGGCCGACGAACTCATGGCAGCGCGCGAGGGCAAGGGTAAGGCCCGCGCGTACTTTCGACCGCAAATGTATGGACACGATGTCGAGCGTCCGGGTGAGCGCATCGAGTTTGACTCGATGATGCTCGATGTCGAGACCTGGTTCCGTTTCTGGGAGATCTGGGAATTTCTCGATGGCCCCACTCAGAACGCCCTCAAGCCGCTGCGCATCTATATCGTCGCGGTCGTCGATGCGGCGACCGGGTACATCCTCGCGCTCAAGGGCACTCTGACGGAGACGTCGGCAGCGGTGATCGAAGCGCTGGACATGGCGCTCCACGACAAAGCCCACATCTCGAAACTGGTCGGGGCGCAGACGCGCTGGCTTTCCGGGGGCAAATTCAGTTCCGTTTGGACAGACCACGGCAAGCCCTATACCGCCGAAGAGACCGAACTCGCCTTCGCCTCGTATCGCATCAGCTATAACCACCCGCCTGCAAAGCAACCTTGGCACCGCCCATTCATCGAGCGGACCATTGGCATGATCCAGCAGGATATCGCGCCTAATTTCGACGGACTCACATTCTCGGACGTCGTCAAGAGGGGTGACTACGATGCAGAGAAGCAGGCCGCACTGCTAACAGATGAGGTCATCGCACTCATCCTACGCACGATCCTCGATGTTTATCACCATCGTATCCACTATCGGTTGGGGATGTCGCGCCACGAAGCGTGGGCGAAATACGTTACTGAAACCGGCATTAAGCCATCCTTCGACCGCGAGCGTCGTATCCATGTTTTCGGCACTACCGAAGAACGCACGCTACTGGCTGACGGTATCCACAACTACGGCATTCGGTTCAATTCAGCATGGCTGGCCAATCTACGCGGCAAGATCGGACAGACGAAGGTCAAGATCCGCTACTATAAGAACGATCTGCTGTACGGCATCGTAGTAAAAGATCCTGAAGGACCGGGCTGGAAATTCGTTCCGAGCCGCGCTCGCTATACTGCTCACGTCAGCGTCTTCGACTGGACGATTGCTCGCCTCAGATTACTGGAGAAGGCCCGCGCAGGCGAAAATGCTACCGTCGATATCATGTACGCTGCGATGCGCGATGTCGCCTCGTCTTCGGACGCGGCGGCCGAGCGCGCTTTGATGCTGAACGCAGGCTTCACGCCGCACATGCCGTCGCATCAGGACCTCATCAATATCCACGCCACGATTTTCGAAGGCTGGCTCATCGACGAAGACGAGCCCACCACCTTCGATCCTAGTTCGGCTCCCATGCCGAAAAACCCGCTGCGCGAGGGGGGCGTTTCGATGCTCCCCATCCATCGTCCCAGCGAACCTACCCTCAAGACCGGTGAAGACATCCCCGATCATGGGACCGCAACTGACTACCTCGAAACACAGGAGACTCACAATGACGACGACGAATACTACACCCGTTAATAACTCCCCTCTTCCGACCGGCGATGTCGAGGCCCGCATGCTTGCGAAGGTCATCGCTGCTACGTCCATCTACATTGAGTTCGAACGGGACGACACGTTCGACCGCCACCTTGACTACTTCGACCTCAATCGACGCGCTTGCATTGCGGGTCACGGCGCTCGACAGCGTGCGCTTTACATCATGGGCGAATCTGGAACCGGCAAGACGAAGATGGTCCGTCATCATCTTGCAAAGCGGAAGGAATTCCAGCCCTACCAAAATGAAGCGGGCCATACAATCAATCCGGTTCTTTTCGTTGAGACGCCAGCTGCTACGAACAATACCAAATCGTGTGCTATCGCGACCTTGGCACAGTTGGGGATCTCCGCATCTGACAGGGCTTCAGAGTTCAAACTCTACGACCTCCTCAAACGGCAGCTGAAGTTCCAGGGCATCCAGTACATCGTCTTCGACGAGGCACAGCAAATCTTGCGTGGTGCTAAGGCAGCCACCGTCCTCAAGGTCCAGGACGTGATGAAAAGCCTCCTGCAGATCGAAGGGCATCCGGTCCACATCATTTTCGTTGGGACCCCTGCCCTCGCTCGCTTTCTGGACGGCGACCGTCAGCTAGCAAATCGATCGCGTGTCATGCGTCTCCTCCCCCTCAATCCGAAGAAGGACATGGAATTCGTCAAGAAGGTCATCCATGAGGTCATCCTCCGCTGCGAGCTAACGCCAGGGTGGGGCGAACACGAAGACGTCGGGGCGCGCCTCGTCAAAGCCGCCAGCAACTCGCTTGGCACGCTTGCGGAGATCCTACGCGATGCCTGCTTCATTGTGCTCAAGGACGGTCGGAAGGCTTTAACGTCCAAGGACCTCGCCATCGCCTATCGCGAGCGCTTTGGCGCCCTCAACTCTCAAAACGTGTTCAAGGCCAAGCCCGGGGCCTGGGAAAACATCAACCCCGCCAAGGCGGTCTCCGACCTTGTAGCTGAAAACGAGAAATAGGAGAAACCCGTGGGAGAGGTTACCAAGCGACTGAGGTACCGCATTCCGATGGCCATCGACGAAACGGGCGAGAGTTCTCTCGCCCGCCTAGCGTGGGCAAATGGGTTTCAATCTACCCAAGAGTTCGCCTACATCACTGGCCTACGTCTTGCACCTGGCGGCCGAGTGAAGGACGAGGACATTCCGAAGCTTTCGGAGTGGTCTGGCATGCCGATCGCTGTTCTGCGGCGGTTCGATATCGCAGACGGCACGGTGGTCCCCTTTGGGGCCACTACCGTTAAGCGCTTCCAGCTTCGCAGCGGGCAATCGGGTTTTTGCCCCCACTGTCTGGCAGATGACGCCTCCGAGCCCTACCTTCGCGGCCCGTGGAAGTGGAGCCTCCTGACCCATTGCCACGTTCATGGTTGCGAACTTCGTCCGTTCCCTGCGAAATTCAATATCGCGGACGCACGAGACTTCTCGACATTGGCTGTGGAGGTTTCCCGTTCGGAACCATCCAAGCCTGTTGAAGCAGATCGATACTTCTACGAACGCCTCACTCTCCCCGCCGAGAGTGGCTTCCTCGATCGCTTTCCGGTCTACGTCGCGGCAGAGTTCTGTGCCTTGATTGGCCAATTCCATCGGGCGGTCGAGCTCGGCGCTTTGACTGAACGCATTCCCGGCGGTTTCGAAAACAGGGATGTTCGGTTGCGCGGCTTTGAGATTGCCAAACACGGAGAGGAGGCAGTGCGCGAGTTCTTGTCGGAATACGTCCGAAACACCGGCACGCGCGTTACCGCTCCTGTCAGAATGTATTCACCCGCGTTGCACTGGTGGGAGGTCAACAAACACAATGACGACTACCTGCCAATGATGCGCCTTTTCCAAGACCATGCCGAGAACAACATTCCGATGGAGCCAGGGGAAGTCTTCATGTGGCCGATCACTCGGCGGAAAGTCCATACGCTGGCGACAGCGTCACGGGACTATGAGCTCTCCGAGGAGCGCATTTTGCGGGTCGTCGAAGCGAAACTTAGCCCGTCGCCGGTGCCGCGTTTCCTCAAACGCTCCGAAGTCCATCATTGGCTTCTAGAGGAAAAATCGTATGTGACGACCTCCGAAGCCGCTTCCGCGTTGGGCTGCACAATCGAGCTTGTCGACCTACTGATCAAGTCAGATCTGTTGGCGGCTGTACCGAACAAAACCGCCGAGGGTCGAGTTTTTCGTCTCATCCATAAGGTAGAGATCGATGGCTTTCTGAAATGCCTTCGAGAAAAAGTGGTCATGGTAGAAGCGAGTCCCCGCCTCCGGCCACTAGGAACAAATTCCTTTCGAGCTCATTGCTCGCGTGCCGATGTCATCGAGCTCGCGATGCTCGGCTATCTCCGGTCCATTGCACATCCCGAAGGCGTCTTCCGAATAGATCAGCTGCTCTTCGACTTGGATGAGGTTGGAGAGCAGCTAATCAAGCTCAAGAAATTGAGCGTGGCCACCGACCGTGAGTTCGATCACGAGATGATCAAATTAGAAGCGGCTCGAAGGAAGCTCGGAGTAACAAGGGCAACGATCGATGGGTTGGTCGACAACGGACTGATAAAAGCCGCCTTGAAAGCGAACGATGTCCATCACAAGGGTCGGATCAACAAGTGGGTCCGGACGATCGAACTGGATGAATTCGCGGACCGCCATTGCTCGCTTGGTCAGATCGCTTCCAGTACGTCACTCGATCAAACGCAAATTTTGGACCGCCTGGCCGAACATCAAGTTGACCCAATCTTTGTTGGCCATAGATACCGCGAAAGAATTTATCGTCGTTCGGACATCGAAGGATTGAAGTTCATCTAAAGCTTCCATCTGTTTCCATTCGAAGCCCGGCAATGCCGGGCTTTTTTGTTCCTGAATTTGCTCGAACTATCCTTTGCTGGATGTTGGAAAAAACAGATGCGGCATCTGGAAATAACAACTGAATGAGGTGAAATAGGCCCAAAATGCGGGCAAAATTATGCTTATTTCTCAATAGCTTACCGAGTCGGCATTTTTCGTCATGGAAGATTCAGATCAGCGTCGTCACCCGTGTGACCTTGGTAGAGGTGGGACTGTGGCGCGGCGCAACCTTTGGCGCAGATCGGCGTTAGCTTTGTCACGGCAAAATTGATCTTCATCACCGGGTCAAGCGTTTTGAGACTTCCCGCCCATTCACTTCTATGCGCTCGATATCATCGTAGTGCCCGACGCGGGTCAGAACATAATCCTGCGGGTCTTTCTCGATGGGTAGCTGAAGAGTGAATTGATAAGTCCTCTCGCTAATGCCGCTTCCAACAAGATGCTCTCGAAACGCCAGTTGAGCCGCTGAATGGCCCACATTAAATTGGTGATCAGAGATATCTTTCGAAAATGTCAGGGTGCCGGTGGTCGAGGGTACGGGCGTTGCATAACCAACGCCACCATAGGTACGATATCCGTGCGGATTGGCACCTTCCAAAGGCCCAACGGCGCTCGCGACGGAGCCGATCTGGCGCCGAAGTTCTGTAATCTCTTCCCACAACAATTGTAGCTCAGGAGGCGCGGCGTTCTCGATCTGCTGTACTCCACGTGCGCGCGTTACCGGATTTATCACTTTAAAGTTCGGGCGCACCGCCTCTGCCACTGCATCTTTGAGATCGCGCCGGGCTTTATCAACTGTTTCAACATGATCGATTGAAAAAGGAATGGCTCGATGAGGAGCCACGTCGAACGGAATCTTCGTGTCCGCCGAGTACATATGAACGATGGGTTTCGCCGTCATATGACGAATACCCATTTCGTAGAACGCGTTGGGGTTTGTTTCCGACATATCTGCGATAACAAGCTCCGCGTCGTGCAAGTGATTGATCATTTGGACGTCAATCATGCCAGGAGTTACAATAGTGTCGGACCTGACTACGTCGTAACCTGGAAAATGCGCATCAAACACTGGCTGTATTATGCCCCTTAGGAGCCAGTCTGCGCGTCTCCGAGTTTCGCTATCGGCAGCCCCGATAGGACCAACAACGAAACAGGTTTTCCTTTTGGCGGCAGCGCCATCCTTTTCGTCATCACCAGTCGGTTTCATGCGCGCGCCTTCGCTGGAAAATCATGGATTGTGTATCGCGGCACCTGTCTTGCCGTCTTCCGGCACATCCGTCAACTTTGCTTGCCATCGACCGACCATCCCCACGCGAGCGACTGCCTAAGTCTACAATCCTTGGGCCGCTACCTATAGATGCGAGTGCGTATTAAGCCGGATTTGATGTAGTTAAGCACAGAGAAAACGGTAGGCCCGAAGGGCCTAATAAGATGCAATAGAAACAACGGCATACCGAAGTGCTTAGCTACAACTGTTTTGTATCCGTTCACGGTTCGCAGGCTAACCGTAAAAGAGAACGGCATTGCAATCCGAAACCGCAAGCCGATGCTGACGATCATATTTAAGCTGGTGTACTCCCCTCACCGTATTATTTCGGCTTGATTCAAAGCCCCACAACCTATTCAATCGACAGTAGGACGCGCGACAATCGATTTCGCGCTGACATAGAAAATATAGAAAAGCGATAAAATGCTCACTAGCTGGCAAATCAAAAATTTCAAATCGTTTAAAGAGCCGCCGCAAGTGGACTTTTCAACTGTGAATGTTTTAGCTGGAGCTAATAGCAGCGGGAAGAGCACCCTTATTCAAAGCATTTTGCTGTTGAAGCAGACCATCCAGTACGGCTCTCAAGATCGCGAAATCACCCTCAATGGCCCGCTTTTGCGTCTTGGGTCATTCAGTGACATACGGAACAACAGTTCATCAAATAGTAATTTCACCGTCGCTTTTGACATGAAGGTTCTACGCGGGGGCGGACCGAATCAGCTCCGTCCCGATTGGGCGAGATCAGCCGGTTATTCCTTGTATTCTGGGAATTCCGTAACGTGGGAAAGAATATCCCTATTTCTAGATTACGCAGACTTAACCGAAGATACCTTTCCGAGACTTGATATCGCCGAGACACGCAAACCGCCAAGCTTGACGAGGCTCAACCTCGAAATACAAGGTTCTTTGGACGATCAAAAAGAAATTAATACCTGGGAATTTACGCTAAACCCGGAAGGCCGATGGCCATATCACGCCAACTTAGATCCAACGAGCCAGAAAGAAGTTATTGACGGCAGGCCGGACGGCAGGGTGAACGGGGGTCTTATTTCCCATTTCTTGCCCGAGATAGCTGTTGTCGATTACAACGCGACCGAACTTGCAGTGAACAATATTGTGGAAACAATATTCGAGCCTAGCTTTCTCGGCCGCCGTGCGAGCAATGACGAAACGCTCTCACCCGAAGTTGTCAGTCTTATCAACGACTGGCTAACAAAGCATGACCCAGCCGCAGAGCTTCTAGCAGGTGGTCCGGTGCTCGCATCACAAGCAAACCAGCGCTTCTCACGTATTGCTCGCCCACAATTTATGACTGGCATACTCGGAAGCAATCGAGTTCGCTCCGCCGCTACTGCCGAGGCTGCAGCAGACTTGGAGCAATTGAAAGCAAATGTGAAGGCGACGCTCTTAAGTGAACGAAAGCCGGAGCGCGCTGTCGCAGCAGGACGTTCGACTGGCCTGAACTACGCCGTCAGCTACATAAGCGATTTTTTCCGATTCGGCGTGAGATATCTCGGACCTCTCAGAGAGGGTCCCCGACCCGTTTATCAACCGGAGGCGTTAGAGGGATTGACCGATGTTGGCTATAAAGGAGAGCACACCGCAGCGGTTTTCGAACTGAATAAACACAACCGAGTGCAGTATATTAAACCGCCGAAGGAAGGCACCGACGACTACTATGTCGCCACAGCCGTGCAAGCCTCGGACTCGTTGGAAAATGCTGCCGCGGAATGGCTTGTTTATTTGGGTGTAGCCGCGTCGGTGCAAACAATCGACTCTGGAGTTTTTGGAAACCGAATGCAGGTTTCCATCGAGAAAGGCGCCGAACCTCATGATCTAACAAACGTAGGGGTCGGCGTTAGCCAAGTCCTTCCCATCCTCGTAACAGCTCTGCTCGCTCCTCGGGGTAGTCTACTGATTTTTGAACAGCCAGAGCTTCATTTGCATCCAAAAGTTCAGGCGCGGCTCGCAGATTTCTTTTTGGCACTAGGGATCGATGGAAAACAGACCCTGCTCGAGACGCACAGCGAATACTTGGTAGATCGCTTGCGCTTTCGGATCGCGACATCCGAAGAAGACAATATTCGGCCGTTAGTGAAGATACTCTTTTCAGAGAAGCACGACGGATGCTCGGCTCTGACGCCGGTTGAAATTAGCGAGTTCGGCGCAATTCTGAATTGGCCGGCGGATTTCTTCGAACAATCTCAAAAGGAAATCAGTAGGATCGTCCAAGCTGCAGCTCGCAAGCGAAAAAATAGGACGCACAAGGGCTGACATGCTTCATATATATTTGGATACAGCTTTGCTGGCGATTCCCAACTACGCTTATGGCATGACATCCGCCGAAGTACAGGAATTGCTTGATAGGGTAACACATTTCTCAACCATTCTTTCTGAGAAGTTACCTTTGAGAATCGTAGTGGCGGACGACGCCGAGAGCGAGCTCGATCAAGACTTTCCCACACACGAGAGCATTCAAGAGTTCCTCGAGCAAGAGCAGCTGACGGACTTCTATTCGACAAACGACTTATTATCTCAATACCTTACCATCCTTGGAAAAGCTTCTCGGCCGATAGATCTTGGTACGTTCGAAGTACACCAAGCATCAGATTTTTCATCTGATCCAGAGCTTCCACCCGGCCTTGGTCCAGCCGATCTTTTAGCGGAATCGCAAAGGGTCTTCGCAACTGTGGCTGTTCGAGCCGATGCAAGTGCCACCGCGTGGTGGGTGGGTTCAGCCATGAACGGTACGTCTAACCAGTCATTCGACGTGAGCGCGTCGGTCGTCGCCGCGTCACACGACCCGGCCCCTGTCGACGGTGCCTTGCCTTTCTCTTTTACCCGTGCGGCACGCACGATAGAACGATTAAAAGACCTCGTGGATTCCAATTCAGCGGAGGTCCTTTGGAAAGCTGCGCGGTCGCCCGAAGAATTGCACATGGCCATAACGCTTGGAGCCCTTGCAGTTCGTCGATCGATGCATCCAGAATCAGGTCTGGAAGACTTGCTGACTTTCACCGTTGGGACAGAGTTCGCCGCCAGCTTAATAACTCATCAATGTGGTGGCTCCCAGAATTATTCCTCAACAACGTTCCAACGTTGCTGCCAAGTAATTGCTGACATTGGCGTTGTGGAAACGAAAATTATGGGGCGTCCAACTCAAATTCGCCGTGAGGCTGATAACTCTGGAGCCTATCGGGTACACATCACTAAAGGCCACCAAGCGTTGCGATTGTTATATTGGGATACGCCTGGAGGTATCGAGTTTGCCAATGTCGAAGTGAAGAAAAAAATTGCGATAGAAGCGGGAAACATCGCCCAGCGGAAAAACGTCTGCATTAAACAAGTCCTCGATTGAAGTAGTTGTCGCGTGCGACCTTTGGGGCAATTTCACCGCCCATGAAGAGGAGAAAGCCAGCGTCAAATAGGCTGGCTTTCGTTACCCGTTTATTCAATAACACGTCGGGAAAACCATTTCTGAAACAGAACTTCCGTCCCGCGCGGCCCGAGGTACGCTAGCCCCGCTATCAGGCCGGTTGTCGCGGGCGGCCCGACGTTCAGATAGGAGGCAATCCCCTCCCCGATGAATGCCATGCCAAAGGCAACCGGGACTTCCCAAAGCAGTTCGATGCCAAAGAACTTCCGCCGCCCCTTGCGGGCTTCATTGCTATGCCACATAGCGCGGCCCATCATGGCACCGACGATGGTCGAGAGCGCGCCTCCACCCCAGGCATTCAGCAGCTCATAGAGCGAGTTGTATTTATCGGACATCAATCAGACTTTCCGCAGTAGAGGGCATAGCGTCCGCGATGCCGAGCGATGTTGACAGCAACCCTCCGGTCGTGACCGACAAGGTATGTGTTGGTTTCTGGCAGCGGATCGATCGGCACCAGAAGGTCGCACGGTTCAATCGCCTTGGCGGTTGGGCTACAAGCAGCCGCCGAGCAACAGGCACAAATCAGCATCATCAGCCTGAAGAGATTGTTCATCGATCTTTTGTCCGTCTTTGAGGATGGTAACGCGGCCAGCCTGTAGGGTCGCCGCAATCTCGGATTTGGCCGCGTGTCTGCCGAGCAGATAAGCGGGCGCAAATGCCAAGGCGGCACCGATCACGATGCCGCCTCCGATCTTGATGTAGTCGAATGGGGTCATGACAGCTTCCGCCATGCCAGATAAACCGTGAGGCAGACAACCATCACCGCGATAGCCATCCGCAGCCAATCGCCGGACGAGAGATCACCTTGTTGCGCCGTGACAACCTCGACGGCTTTTACAAGCGGCTCCTGCGCAACGGGTGCCGCCGTGCCGACGCCGCCGGCAACAAGCGCGACCGCCTTGGACTTTGCTTGCGCGTCGGTCTCAGCCTTTTGTTTCGCGCCGGCAATGGGTCCCTTTGACGAGTATTGCTCCCAAGGCAGTTGCCAATGGGGCCCATCCTTGAAGGTTTTCCAGTCCCCGCCCCACTCGATAGCAATGCGGAGTTCCTTTGCCGCCTGTTTCATAGCCTTGGCGATCTTGTGGTAAAGCGGCCAATCCCAAGAGACCGACCCGTTGACGACCGGCGCGAGATCGACCGCATGCCCATAGCCGTTCTCTGCGCGTAGATGACGCGAGTTCATCGTCGTGGACGCGCCGGATGCGACCATGTCCTTTTGCCGTCCAATGTCACGGACGCCCTCAAGCACCGTGAAATCAACTTCGGTGATCTGGATCGCGCGTCGGACCAGGCGAACGAGATCGGGGTGCACGCCAAAAAGACGCGAATTGCTCCGCGCCGACAGCGAGTAAGCCATAATTTCTCTCCATATTTTGGGGTAAAATTTGCACCACTTATATTTACATGGTGCATAATATGCCCTATGTTTACCCCCTCGAAGTGAGGGGCACATGGGCAAACTGGTTCAGATCGGAAACGTCATCATTCGGATTTATGCGAATCATCATTTGCCTCCGCACTTCCACATTCTCACGCCTGATGGGGATGCATTGGTGGAGATCGCGACACTGGAAATCCTGCGTGGTAAGCTCGCACGCAAGGCGCAAGATACCGCCCTCGAATGGGCAGCAAAGAACAAGGCAGCTATTGCCGCCGAGTGGAACCGGACCAATCCCCGCTTTCCAATCGCTTGAGGAAGGGAAACAGAAATGGATATGCCGCGAATTGAAAGCGTAACGCCTACGTCAAACATGACACTGGCAATAAAGTGGAAGGGTGGCACTGAATCTTCTGCAAACCTAGTTGGCTGGATTGCGACCGGCGGCGAATTGCTCGCCCCCCTCAAGTCTCCCGATGTCTGGAAAACCGCCGCAGTTGCCGACTATGGCGCAACGGTCGAATGGGCCGGCGAAGATTTGGCGATCGATGCCTATCACCTCTTCCAGATCGCCGAAGACCAACGCGATTTCAATGCCGGGGATCTACGGAAATGGCAGGAAGAGATAGGGCTTTCGAATAACGAGGCGGCGGACTTCCTTGGAGTTACCCTTCGCACATGGAAGAACTATCGCGCGGGTGCTCCGGTCAGCCATGCCGTCAAGATGCTGTTACGTGCAAGTCAACGCGACCCGCTCTTGATGCATGCGCATTACCGGCCGCGTCAGAATGGCAGGCCGAAAGCTGCTTAGCCAACAGGCCATTCATATTTCAATCATTACTGGCACCTGCAACATCTGGAGAAACGATGATTGGACGCTGCGCCATGTGCAAAAGGCAACTCGATCTCGAAGGAGATCCACTTTCCGGGAACACGGGGGGTGATTGCTGGGGATGCGTCGGGCATATGGAGGCTTTTTGTGGCGGCGATCCGCAAGAGAACATTTCGATTGGATTCGTTGCAAAAGAAATCGAGTGGGGTTGGAGAGAACGCGACGGAAGACCGAAGCCTCAATCGTTCTTCCTGTCAAATCCGCAATATTGGCCTAGTGAATGACTGTTTGGAGGAAGATCAACCCTCTCTCCTGAAAAGCTCTGGCCTAGTTCTCATCAATCCGCCCGAAGCGGCGAGGCGTAAGGAAAACCGGAGGCGTGGCGGGCGTGCCCGGCGCGCTACTCGGCGCAACCTTCCCGGCCGTATCGGCGGCTTCAAGCGGTTCGACACCTTCGCGCCTGCCGCCGCCCTCGTCTTCGGTCGCCGACTTGCCGTCGTAAAGTCGTCCCGACACGTCAACCTCAAAGCCCGTTGTCTTCGCATACTTAGAGCGTGCCGTTTTGATGATGTACGGCACGCCATCAAGTCCGGGCGAACATCTGCGACGAGTAGAGGCAAGCCCGCCCCAATTTCGGCATCGCCTAGTACCGTTACCGAAACAGCGCCCTCCCCGCGTGCAAGCTCTTTCGCTTTCGCGCGCGTGGCCTTGTCCGCTTCTGCTGGCGAGAAAAAGGCATCGGGAATGCGATAGACGCTATCGCCATCCGCATCCGCATCGGCTTCAACCTCCACACGCTGCGCCTTGTCCGCGTCCTGATAGTAAGACACCACCTTGCGATACTTCGTGCGGTCGTTGATATCGACTTTCAACGTGCCGGTTTTGATGACGGCGGGCGTGAGGATGACAGAGCCGAGAGACGCGCCGGAAACCGACAGACCGGAGCCGCGCCGGGCATACAGTAGCCGCCGCTGCTTGATGGCAAACAGGGCGTTGTGCCGATCTGCCAGCCGCCGAAGGAAATGGATGTTTGTTCGTCCTGCCGGCCTAAGGTTTCGTTCGAAGGTTATCGAGATGCTCTTCGCAGATGGTCTTCACCAGGTGCTGCAGCTGGGTGGTGCGCCCACCGAGCCAGAGTAGCGCTTCTTCGCTGATGCTGAAATGCGGAGAATAACGGGCCTTCACGTAAGCCTGATTGATGGTATTGAACCAGGCGACATAGCGTTGTCGCTCCTTCGGCCAGATCTCCACGAGTCGCCGGTCACGACCTTCTGCTAGCATCCTTAGGTGGTTGAGGTTATGCGAGGCGGGACTGTAGCTGGTCAACGTGAGCAATAGCGTCGAATAGGATTGCTCAATGGCTTGATGAAGCAGGAACGCCGCATGCTTAGAATGGCCCTTCTTTACATAGAGTTGGACGCCATCCATCAAAGCTACCGCGAAGGAATACCGGTCGTCAAAATGCTCCCTGGCAACTCGGTATTCATCCGCAGCTGAAAGCGGCTTCGGCTGGGCTAGTTCTTCATCGTCGAGCTCGAAGAGTACTATTCCGTCGCGACGGATGTCGCTGAAGAAATAGTTGCCCTCCTTCAGCGCCGTGTTGACCTCACGGCGCGAGTGCACGATCAGGCTGACCGGCGTCTTGATAGCGCGGTCATAGGGGAAACGAGTGGCTGCCTTGTGCCAGAAAAGCGCGAAATCGGTGAGTTTGCGGTTGTTGACGATGATCAGCAGATCATAATCGGATTTATAACCCTTGCTGGTGTGAACCTCATCGACCCAGTCGCCGCGAGCGTAGGAGCCGAACAAAATGATCTTGAGAATGCGGCCCTTCTTTTTGAACTCCGCCGTGCCCTCCTTCAAGGCATCCTCGAACTCCTCGTGCAGGATCTCCACGATGTGCGATAATTCGCGCTGTTTGCGCTCCGGCAGATGCTCAAGGCTGGATTTCATAAAAAACGGAAACCTTTCTGACGGGGCCATTTTAGACACGATCCGGTTGCAAATGCCAATCCGGCGTTGGTTAGAGAACAGCAGATTTTCTTCAGGGTGCACCCCTCTGTAGGAATTTCATTTGCCTTCGGGATGAAGATTTTTCTGCTCACGATTGCCGCTTATAAATCGCTATCTGCTAATCATCCTTTGTGAGAGTCATATTCGCTCCTGGAACAAATGTAGAACATAATTGCCTTTTGCTCCGATGAACAGAGACACTTGGCGTCCGACCGACGTGGGCAGAGGGTCTTCTACCCGGTTGAGCAAATTCTGTGATCGATGAATCGAATGCGAAGTGACGGCGGTGCCGCCTGCGGATGAAGTCATTTTAGTCACTCTGATAACCACGACGTTGAAACTTCGGGATAACGAACTCGCCACGCGGCAATTTCAAAAGCTCGGTCCCCACCTCCTCAAGAACCTACGCCACCAAGGCATGCGAAGCGTTTTGCGAGGAAGAATTGCGGAACGGCGCCTTCCGGCGCCAGCCGGCCTTGACAGCAGGCGAGCACTGCCTGTCCAGCCTTCCAAGTCCCCCACCCAACCATCCATGGATAAACCGTAACTTGCCTCCCCTCCCATTGAGGATGACACTCCTATCGCGCCGGATAACGGAGATGATAGACATGTCGAATTTGGAAATGCTTGTCAGACGCCGGATCGAAGAAGAGCGCGCCAAGGGGACATCCCCAGAGCGAATAGCGCAGCTCGTTCAGGAACTCTTCAACAGCACGGACCCCGCGCAGGCTGGTGCTTCCCATGCGGTTTCACGCGATCGGAATTCATAGCCGAATTGCGCATGCATCACCTTCGCCGGCTCGAACCCTGACATCATCGCGCCGGCGTCCCCTTCGGGCTTGTCTCGAAAGCGCGCGCCGGTTTCCCGGCCGATAAGGAGACAATAAGCCAGCCTTAATGGAACAGCCGCTATAGACATGCGATAACGAGCCGGGAAACGAGGGGCGCTATCCATGTCCATTGGGAATTACCTTCGCATTGTACCCGCCGCGCTCGCATTGCTTTGCAGCGCCTTGTCGGCCACGGCGGCCGGGCGGGTTATCTATCTGACCTTCGATGACGGCCCGCTGTCGGGGACGGCGAATGTTCTGGATGTGCTTGCCGAAGAGCAAGTGCCGGCGGCGATGTTCTTGGTCGGACTTCATGTCGAATCCAGTGGGGAGCAAAGAGCGCTGCTGATGCGCGCCAAGGCGCTGCCTCTGGTCACGGTTGGAAACCACAGTTACAGCCACGCGAACAATCGTTACAGGGACTTCTATTCCGACACCGACGCCGTCGTTGCGGATATGCTCAAGGCCAATAGCGTGCTTGGCCTGACGCCCTGGGTCTATGCCCGCTTGCCAGGGCGCGATGTCTTTCGCCTGATCGATTATTCCAAGGACGATCTTTCAATGGATCCCGCCCACTACGAGCGCGAAGTGGTCGATTACGACTATGTGGCCGCGATGAAGTTCCTGATCTACGGCTGGGATTTCGAATGGGCGCATTCGGGTGATGGCAAGCCGGTGCAATCCGTCGATCTCCTGCTTAGCGAAATTGATCATCTCTTCGCCTATGGCCGGTTCATGAAACGCAATGAGATGATTCTCTTGATGCATGATGAGATGTTTCAGGATCGTTTTAACGGCAGGGAAAAGCTCAAAACGCTCATTCAGCAATTGAAGGAACGTGGCTATGTGTTTGGCGACATAAAGCAATATGATCCGAATCCGTATACGGGAACTGCCGCTCGCTCGTCGGCGAAGTGATTTGGCGATGGCACCTCGAACCGGACATCATGAGAGGTCGGATCACGTGATCTAACCGCCAACGCAAAAACATTTCCCGCAGCATGTCGGGAATGCGGCTTGTCTTCCGTCCTTGGGTGAGAACGGCGATATTGTAATCGGGATTGCCGGATAGTCGAAAAACGGAGGATATGCACATGGGCAAGACAATCGCAATCTGCCTGGCCAGACTGATCTTCGGCGCCGTCTTCGTGATGGCGGCCACTTTCAAATTCGCGGACATGCAATCGACGGCGGGCTATATCGCCTCGGCCGGTTTCCCACTGCCGCTGTTCCTCGCCTGGATCGCCGCCTTATTCGAAAGCGCGCTGGCGATCTGCCTGCTGACGGGGGCCTTCTTCTCCGAAGCCGCGTTGCTTGCCGGCATCTACGTCATCTTCCTCGCCTTGAGCTTCCATGGTCCAAGCCGCTGGAGCGGCAATCAGGCGGAATTCGGCTTCTTCGTCGATCATTTCGTCTTTCTCGCCGGCCTGTTGTTTGCGGCGGTCCACGGCCCTGGCGAAAGACTGGCCGTTCGTGTCGGCATGCTGCGATCGGAAACCGGCATCTGACCGCAGCCGTTTTCTTCAAGAGTGACGCATCTCTCGCCTTATAGTGTATAGTTGCTGCGATGCTTCCGACGGTTGGCGCACTCGATAAAAGGGGCGGCGCCGGCCATTCGAAATGAACATATCCGCTGCTGCGACTATCATCCGCTTTACTGAGGACATGGGGGAGAAAGCGTAATGAGCGATGATCACATCTATAATGTTCTATTCCTTTGCACCGGCAATTCCGCCCGTTCAACCCTTGCCGAATCGATCTTGAACACGGAAGGCAAGGGCCACTTCCGTGCTTTTTCGGCCGGTAGCTATCCCAAGGGCCAGATAAATCCCTGGGCCACCAAAACACTTGACGCGCTTGGATATCCCTCTTCCGGCTTCAGCTCGAAAAGCTGGGATGTTTTCGCCGAGCCGGGCGCACCGCAGATGGATTTCATCATCACCGTCTGTGACGATGCGGCGGGTGAAGTCTGCCCGGTATGGCCTGGCCATCCCGCCTCCGCACACTGGGGCATCGAAGACCCCTCCACTGTCGAAGGCTCCGAACTCGACAAGGCTCGCGCCTTCGCGCAGACCGCTCGCTATCTGAAAAATCGGATCATGCTCCTGGTCAACCTTCCGATCGCGTCGATCGACCGGTTGGCGCTGGAAGCACATCTGCAAGAGATTGGCCAGATGGAAGGATCGACATCTCCGGTCAAAGCGGAGTGATATTTTCCGGCTTGCGGCACCAGGCGAACAAGTGATCGGGCGCGCTAGATTGGAGAGTTTGTAGACCGAATTTCTCCGGCGCCCCTTCAAATGATCAACCGAGGCTTTCATGATGCCGTTGTGTATTTCGACGGTAGGTTGAGTCGCAGCCACGCAAGTGTGGCCGATGGCGGCAGGATTGATTTCGATCAAGGCTCGCCCGTTCCATGCCCGGCATAATCACAACATGGAAAATCCGGTGAGCTTTTAGCCCGGCGCAAGGAGATCATATGTATCGCAGAATTGTTTGTGCCCTTGACATAGGCAAGTTGCAAAAGGGCGAACGGCTTCTGAGACGGGCGGCAGCATTGGCGGACGACGGTGGCGAGATCATCGTGGTGCACGTCGTCGAGGACGTACCGAGCTATCTCGCCGATCTGCCGCAAGCGGTCGTGACCGGCGCGATCAAAGATTCGCAGGAAAAGTTCGAGAGTCTCTGCCATCGCATGGCGATTCCAGCAATTGTCGATACCCGTACCGGAAGGCCGGCAACCGCCATTCTCGCAGTCGCTGAAGAGAGGAAGGCCGACCTCATCATCGTCGGCTCCCATATTCCGGACCTTTCGAATTATTTCCTGGGAGCAACCGCCGACCGGATCGTGCGGCACGCGAAATGCTCCGTTCTGGTCGAACGCGGATGAGGGCAATCATGCGCTTGGGAAAGCGATGGAAGCGTCACGCAAGCGTCTCCCCGCACGGATTGACGCATGGGCGACATATCGATTGCAAACAGGACAGAACGACTTACAGTGATTTCAGAAATTTCTGAAATCACTGACAACAGGATGCGACCATGAATCTTCCGCCTCTCGTACAGTCCTTTGTGCTTCACTTCGGGGAGATGGGTTCGCGATGGGGCATCAACCGCACCGTCGGACAGATTTACGCCCTGCTCTTCGTCTCCCCGGCGCCGCTCTGCGCTGAAGAGATTGTCGAAGCCCTCGGCATTTCCCGTTCGAATGTCTCCATGAGCCTGCGCGAGCTGCAGACCTGGAACCTTGTGCTCCTGAGGCACAAGCCCGACGACCGTCGCGACTTTTTCACTACGCCGGACGATGTCTGGCAGATCCTGCGCACGCTTGCCGAAGAGCGTAAGAAGCGCGAGGTCGATCCGACTCTCTCGATGCTGCGCGAAGTGCTGATGCAGCAGCCGGCAAGCGATGCCGAACGTTATGCCCAGGGACGGATGAGCGAAATGTACGGCCTGATCGAGCGGCTGACCAATTGGTACGACGACGTCAGGCGGTTGGAGACGGAGCGGCTCGCGACTCTGCTGCTGCTCGGCTCGAAGGTGACGAAGCTGCTGGAAACAAAGGACCGCGTCGTCTCGCTCGGCCGCCGCCGTCCCAAGACGACGAAAGAGGATTGAACGATGACGGCTGCTTTCTTCGATCCTGACATCACTCCAGAAGAAGCGCACACGGCCGAGTCCGACGCTGCGCCGGCCGCGAAGCGAAACCGAGCAAGCCGGAAACAAAAGCCGGCGGGGCTTAAGCTGGCCGCAGGCATGCAGACCGCTGCTGCGCTGGTCTGGATTCCACAGGCAGCCCTCCTCGCCTTCAGCGTCGGCGTCATTAGCGATGGCGGCAGCACAACGGACGTGGCACTTGCGGCCCTTGCCATTTTGGCGCTTGGCATCGTTCGCGCCGCTGTCGAGGCCGCCGGCGGACGCATTGCTTTCCGCGCGGCGAGAGGCGAGCTTACATCGCGGCGCAATCGCGCCGTTGCGGCGCTTGCAGCCCGGTCGCCCCTCGACATTGGCAGGCCGGCCTCGGGTTTGGCGGCGAGCGTCGTCAGCGAACAGGCCGAGGCGGTCGTGCCCTATCTCGCCCGCTTCCAGCCGATACGCATGAAGGCGAGCACGGTGCCGCTCGTCTTCTTCGCCTGCATCTTTCCGATTTCCTGGGTTGCGGCGCTCATCCTGCTCATCGCCGCGCCGCTCATTCCAATTTTCATGGCTCTGATCGGCTGGCGCGCCAAAGCCGCCAGCGAAAAGCAATTGGCCGAAACCGGCGGCCTCAACGCCTTCTTGCTCGACCGCCTACGCGGCCTCGCAACGATCCGGGCACTCGACGCCGTGGATGTAACGGCGGTACGGTTGCGCGCCGATGCGGACTCGTTGCGAAGCCGCACGATGGCGGTGTTGAAGATCGCCTTTTTGTCCTCCGCCGTTCTCGAGCTTTTCTCCGCCCTCGGTGTTGCCGCAACCGCCGTCTATATCGGCTTCAGCCTGCTGGGTTCGATCGACATCGGCACATGGCACGGCCGGCTCACGCTTACACAAGGCCTTTTCATCCTTCTGCTCGCACCGGCTTTTTTCGAGCCTCTGCGAGAACTCTCGGCCGTATGGCACGATCGCGCCAACGGCGAAGCGGCGCTTGCCGCACTCGACGCCTTATCGTCGCAAGGACCTACGATCCTCGATGGAGCGGAGCCAGACGGCGTAAAGGCCCCGACTACCGTTCCCTCCGTGCAGATCGATGGGCTGGTCTTCCGCCACGCACCGGATCTTCCGGTGGTGATCGACGACCTCTATCTCAATGTTGCAGCGGGAGACCATGTCGCACTCTGGGGTGCCAGCGGCTCCGGCAAAACCACCATCCTGTCCCTGATTGCGGGGCTTGCTCAGCACGAAGCCGGCACGATCAGGGTCGGCGGCGTCCCGCTGACGGAGGATAGCGCCGCCGCCCTTCGCTGTCGCATGGCCTGGATTGGACAGAGGCCTCATATTTTCTCCGGCAGCCTAAAGCGAAATGTCAGCGTTGGACGGGCCGGTATCGACGATGGCACCATCGAAGATGCGCTTCGGACGGTGCGCCTAGACGGCGTGGTCGCTGCCAACGAGATCGCCGCAGTCGGTGAAGGCGGCCTTGGCCTCTCTGGCGGCGAAGCGCTGCGGCTGGCGTTGGCCCGCGTAGCCGCCAACAACGACGCCGGCATTATCCTCGCCGACGAGCCAACCGCCCACCTCGATGCCGCAACTGCGGCCGATGTGACCGAGGCTTTGCTCGCGCTGGCAAAGGGCCGGACGCTGATCGTCGCCACCCATGATCCGCTGCTTGCGGCACGCCTCGACCGCACTATCCATCTTGAAACGCGACGCAGGGGGATTGCCGCATGAAACGGAGCCTAACCACGCTTCTGCCGATCGTCCGCCTGTTTCGTGCCGAGCGCGGACGCGGTCTTTGCCTCGGCGCAGTGCTATCGGCTTTGGCCGTGCTCTCCGGTGCCGGATTGCTCGGTCTTTCCGGCTGGTTCGTCACCGCGACGGCGCTCGCCGGCATGTCGGCGACCAGCGCCATCATCTTCGACGTCTTCGCGCCATCGGCCGGCATCCGCCTGCTCGCCATCAGCCGCACAGCAGCACGCTATGGCGAACGGCTGGTGACCCATGACGCAACTCTGCGCGTTCTCGCGGCATTGCGCGAAAGGCTCTTTCGCGGCTGGGCAGCACCCGGCAGCGCCGCAGCCATGATGCGCCGTCCGGCAAAGCTGCTGTTCCGGCTGACGGCCGACATCGATGCGCTCGATTCGCTTTACCTGCGCGTACTGTTGCCGGCGGGCGTCGCTCTGCTATCAGCTCTCGCCATCGGCGTTGCGCTGGGCCTGATGCAGCCGATCTTCGGTATTTTGGTCGGCCTTTGGCTCGTTATCACCGGCCTCGGCATTCCTTTGATAGCCGGTCGAATGGCGATGAAGCCTGGACGCCGCCGCGCCCACGCGATGGAAGCGCTCCGTGCGCGCGTCATCGATCTGGTCGCCGGCCAGACGGATCTTGCCATGGCCGGTCGTCTACGGGCGCAACGCGTCGCGATCGACGACGCCGACCGACGGCTCACTGACGCGGATCATGAATTGAACAGGATCGAAAATGCCGTCGGCTTCGGCTTTTCGCTCGCCTCGACGGTTCTGCTGACAGCCACGCTTCTGACCGTTGCCGCGCTGGCAAAACACGGCACGATCGGAGCGCCGGCCGCCGCTTTCGGCTTGCTGATCGCCTTCGCCGCGACGGAACCGTTCGCGGCACTGCGCCGCGGGGCGTTGGAGCTCGGCCGCACGCTGCTTGCCGCCAGGCGTATCGCCCCGCGCCTGGCGACGGAAGATATAGCCTCTGAGACCATGCAGCCACCCGACGGCTATGCATTCCAGTTGAAGGCTGTCAGCGCATCCTACGAGAAAGCGCGGCATCCGGCGATCGAGAACCTGTCCCTGTCACTGGCTGCCGGTGAGCGACTTGCCCTTGTCGGCGCAAGCGGCGCCGGAAAATCGACACTTCTCGCTCTGCTTGCCGGCGAAATCGCTCCGGCTTCCGGGACGATCACCCGCCTCAGCGCGACAACGCTGACGCAGCGCACCGAGCTTTTCAACGATACGATCCGCGACAACCTGTTGCTCGCCGACCCGCTCGCAAGCGACGAACGGCTCCGTCAGGCGCTGCAGGCCGCAGGCCTTCTCGCCGATATCCAGGCGCTGCCGGAAATACTATCGGCGCGTCTCGGTGAAGGCGGTGCCGGCCTGTCGGGCGGCCAATCGCGCAGGCTGGCGCTGGCCCGGCTCTTCCTGCGCGACACGCCGCTCTGGCTGCTCGACGAACCGACTGAAGGGCTCGACGCTGAAACCGCGCGCGCTGTCTTGGGAGAGATCGCCACCAACACCGCCGGACGCAGCCTCGTCATCGCCACACATATCCGCCGCGAAGCCGCGATCGCCGATCGTATTGCGATGCTCGAGCATGGCCGCATTACAGCATCGGCGCGACGCGGCGAACAAGAATTCGATGCCATCCTGAACCGGCTGCGACCGGACTGAGGCGGCAAACTGACCGTACAAAGACGGCGCGTCGAATAGCGCCGTATCGACCAACCCCCGTGGGACCGTGGGAGAAAGACTATGGAACTCGACATCGTGGCGCTATCGCGCCTGCAGTTCGCCATGACTGCGCTTTATCATTTCTTATTCGTGCCGCTGACGCTCGGCCTCTCCGTGTTGCTTGCCATCATGGAGACGACCTATGTGATGACCGGACGGCAGATCTGGCGCCAGATGACCAAATTCTGGGGCACGCTGTTCGGCATCAACTTCGTGCTAGGCGTCGCAACAGGCATCGTCATGGAATTCCAGTTCGGCATGAACTGGAGCTATTACAGCTATTATGTCGGCGACATCTTCGGCGCGCCGCTGGCGATCGAGGGCCTGATGGCCTTCTTCCTGGAGGCGACTTTCGTCGGCCTGTTCTTCTTCGGCTGGGACAGGCTCTCCAAGGTCGGACACCTCGTCACCACTTGGGCGGTCGCGCTCGGCTCCAACTTCTCGGCGCTCTGGATCCTCGTCGCCAATGGCTGGATGCAGAATCCGGTCGGCTCGGCGCTCAATCCGCAGACGATGCGCATGGAGATCACCAACTTCTTCGACGTTGTCTTCAATCCGGTAGCCCAGGCAAAATTCGTCCACACCGTATCGGCCGGCTATGTCTGCGCCTCGATCTTCGTGCTCGGCGTTTCGGCCTGGTACATGCTGAAGGGCCGCCATATAGAGATTGCCAAGCGCTCAATGACGGTTGCCGCGTCCTTCGGCCTGGCTTCGGCCCTGTCGGTCGTCGTCCTCGGCGATGAAAGCGGTTATCTCTCGACCGAACATCAGAAGATGAAGCTCGCGGCGATCGAGTCCATGTGGGAGACCGAGCCGGCACCCGCCGCTTTTACCCTTTTCGGCTTTCCGGATCAGCAAGCACGCGAGACCCATTATGCCGTCCGTATCCCCTGGGTCATGGGCCTGATCGGCACCCGCTCGCTGACCACCGAAATCCCCGGCATCAACCAGCTTGAGGAGCAGGCCAAGACCCGCATCCGTGACGGCATCAAAGCCTACGACGCGCTCATGAAGATCCGCGCCGCCCAGCCTGGTACTGCCGGTGCCGTTGCGCAGGATACGTCCATCCAGCAGGCGCGCGCTTCCTTCGAAGATATCGGCCACGAGCTCGGCTACGCCCTGCTTCTGAAGCGCTATGTCGACGATCCTCGCCAGGCGACCGATGCGCAGATCGATCAGGCCGCGCGCGATACCATTCCAAATGTGCCCACACTCTTCTGGACCTTCCGCGTCATGGTCGGTCTCGGCATGTTCTTCATCCTGCTGACGGCAACCTTCTTCTGGCTTTCGGCCCGCCGCCAGCTCGACCGCTATCCCCTGTTGCTCAGGATCGCCTTCTTTGCCATCCCGCTTCCCTGGGTTGCCATCGAGTTCGGTTGGGTCGTCGCCGAGTTCGGCCGCCAGCCTTGGGTCATCGAAGGCGTGCTGCCGACCGCCGCTGCGGTCTCCAATCTCGGAGCCAGCACTGTGCTTCTCACTTTGCTCGGCTTCGCCGCGATCTACACCGCGCTGATCGTCATCGAGATGAGCCTGATGGTGAGAGCCATTCGTAAAGGCCCGGAACCGGACGACGAGCCGGAAGCCGAACTTACATCCGAAACCTTCGTTCCTGCTGCGGAGTAACCGTCATGATCCTGCATCAACTGATCGACTATGAAACTTTGCGCATCATCTGGTGGTTGCTGCTCGGCGTCCTGCTGATCGGCTTTGCGGTGACCGACGGCTTCGATCTCGGTATCGGCGCGCTCCTGCCATTCGTCGCAAGGACGGATACCGAGCGGCGCATCGCCATCAATGCGATCGGCGCGACCTGGGAAGGCAACCAGGTCTGGCTGATCCTCGCCGGCGGCGCCATCTTCGCCGCCTGGCCGCCGCTTTACGCCGTCTCCTTCTCCGGCTTCTATCTGGCGATGTTCGCGGTCCTCTTCGCGCTCATCCTCAGGCCGGTGGCGTTCAAATACCGCTCCAAACGCGAAAGTGCACGCTGGAAGGCAGGCTGGGACTGGGCGCTGTTCATCGGCGGTTTCGTTCCCTCCCTGATCTTCGGCGTCGCCGTCGGCAACGTCTTGCAGGGCGTGCCGTTCCGCTTCGCCGACGACATGCGGATCTACTACGAGGGCTCGTTCTTTGAACTCCTCAATCCCTATGCGTTGCTCTGCGGCCTGCTCTCCGTCGCCATGCTCACCATGCATGGCGCGGCATGGCTGCAGTTGAAGACGGACGGCGTTGTCGCCGAACGGGCCCGCAGTTATGGCAGCCTGGCAGCACTCGCGACGGTCGTGCTCTTCGCACTCGGCGGCCTCGCCCTCTGGTACGGCATCGACGGCTATCACATCACCAGCGAGATCAACACGATCGGTCCGTCCAATCCTCTATTGAAGACCGTCGATCATGCGCCTGGCGCCTGGTTCGCCAATTATGGTAGTCATCCCTGGATGATGATCGCTCCGATCCTCGGCCTCCTCGGCGCAATCGCGGCCCTTCTGTCGATGCTTGCCCGCCGTCAAGTGGCACCGCTGCTCTTCAGCAAGCTCGCCATTTTCGGCATCATCTCGACGGTCGGCGTCTCGATGTTCCCCTTCATCCTGCCCTCCTCGCTTGACCCGCGCTCCAGTCTCACGGTCTGGGACTCGTCCTCAAGCCATATGACGCTGTTCATCATGCTGGTCGTGGCGGTGCTCTTCCTGCCGATCATCCTGCTCTACACCGCCTGGGTCTATCGGGTGCTCTGGGGTAAGATCGACGCCGAGACGGTCAGCGACAAGAGCCACCACGCCTACTGATCGCACAATAGGAGAAAGAACATGTGGTATTTTGCTTGGCTTCTCGGCTTCCCCCTCGCCGCAGCCTTCGCCGTCCTCAACGCAATGTGGTATGAGATCGTCGACGACAATAAAAAGGCGAAAGAACCGGCGGGGAAGGCTCACTAAAGCCAGTCTCTCGGATTACTCGAGGCGCGGCGGCCCTGCCGTCGCGCCTGGCCTGACTACCCAGTTCCAATGAAACAAACGGCAGTCGAATTGCTTTTTGCCGCCGTGGCTCCTTGGAGTCTGACGGCCATTTCCCTTGACGAGGCTAGCATCATGCCGAACGGAAACCTGCTTCTGACTTTCAATGCCGGGTCGTCGACGGTCAAAATCGGCCTGTTCGAGATCGAGGCCGATAAAGCCCATCGCATCGGCAAGGGACTGATCGATTTTCGTCGTCGCCCCCTCACCTTCCATTTGACAGAAGGCCCGGCGTCCCTCGATCGCTCTCTGCAAACAGATACAGGCGAACATCTGCACGAAGTCGTGGACGAAACTTTTGGCATCCTCAGCGAGCATTTCGACCTGTCCACAGTGAGAGCCATCGGTCACCGTGTGGTCCATGGAGGCGATATGTTCACCGGTCCGGTGCGCCTCGATGAGGCCAGTATCCGCGATATCGAAGGGCTGACTACGCTTGCGCCGCTGCACCAGCCGCAGGCGCTGCGCCTGATCCGCGCGGTCAAGCATCTGCGCCCGGCGCTCGCACAGACCGCCTCCTTCGACACCGCCTTCCACGCCACGCAGAGCGATCTCGTTCGTCGCTTCGCTCTACCGCGCGCGCTGCACGACCAGGGAATCAAACGCTACGGCTTTCACGGCCTTTCCTATGCTTTCATCGCCGCCGAGCTGCAAAGGCGCGCACCCAAGGCGGCCGCAGGCAAAGTCGTTGTCGCCCATCTTGGCAGCGGGGCAAGCCTCTGCGCCCTCGACAAGGGCGAGAGCCGTGATTGCAGCATGGGATTTTCGACGCTGGACGGCATTCCGATGGCGACGCGCTGCGGCACTCTCGATCCCGGCGTACTGCTTCATCTGCTTGGACAGAAAGGCACGGCGCTGAAGGAAGTGGAAGATATGCTCTACTACCAGTCCGGCATGATCGGTGTCTCCGGCATCAGCGCCGACACGCGCGATCTGCTGAAGGACGCGCGCGCGGAAGCGCGAGAGGCGATCGATTTGTTTTGCCTGCGCATTGCCGGTGAGATCGGTCGCATGGCGGCAACGCTGGGTGGCCTGGACGGCATGGTCTTCACCGCCGGCATTGGCGAGCACCAGCCGGAAATTCGTGCGGCGATCTGCGACCGCCTGCGATGGCTCGGTCTCGATATCGACAACGATGCGAATGCCGCCAACGCGCCCGTCGTCAGCACATCTTCAAGTTCCGTTACCGCTTTCGTCATTCCAACGGACGAAGAGCAGATCATTGCCAATGAGGCCCTGTCGATTTTTGCCGGGAGTGATCCAGATCATAACCAGCCCGCTCCATGGGCGATAGCTTCCCATTCGACCACATCGAATCGGAGCAATCACATGGAAAAGCAGGCAACCGCAGATTCTACCGGCGTGCTTGATACGGCCGAGCTGGCGCTGATCGACCGCTATTGGCGCGCGGCCAATTACCTCTCGGTCGGACAGATCTACCTTCTCGACAATCCGCTGCTGCGCGAGCCGCTGAAGGCGGAGCATATCAAACCCCGTCTGCTCGGCCATTGGGGCACGACGCCCGGATTGAATTTCATCTATGCTCATCTCAATCGGATCATCCGCAATCGCGATCTCGATATCATCTATGTCTGCGGCCCTGGCCATGGCGGTCTCGGCATGGTCGCCAATACCTATCTCGAAGGCACCTACAGCGAAATCTATCCGGATATTTCCGAGAATGCGGACGGCATGCGCAAACTGTTCCGTCAGTTCTCCTTCCCAGGCGGCATTCCGAGCCATGCGGCGCCGGAGACGCCCGGCTCGATTCATGAGGGCGGCGAACTCGGTTATGCCCTCGTCCATGCCTACGGCGCCGTCTTCGACAATCCCGACCTGATCGCAGCCTGTGTAGTCGGCGATGGTGAAGCCGAAACCGGCCCGCTGGCCGCTAGCTGGCATTCCAATAAGTTCCTCAATCCGGCACGCGACGGCGCCGTACTGCCGATCTTGCATCTCAACGGCTACAAGATCGCCAACCCCACCCTTCTCGGCCGCGCCACCGACGAGGATTTGCGCCATCTCTTCATCGGCTACGGCTACGAGCCGTTCTTCGTCGAAGGTTCGGAACCGCATAAGATGCATCAGGCCATGGCCGCGACCTTCGAACAGGCGTTCGATCGTATCCGCGCCATTCAACGGGAGGCCCGCCACGGCGCGCCCGGCAATTTCTGCCCGCGCTGGCCGATGATCGTATTCAGAAGCCCGAAGGGCTGGACAGGCCCCAAGGAAGTCGACGGCAAGAGGGTCGAAGGCTTCTGGCGGGCGCATCAGGTGCCCGTTTCCAATTGCCGCGACGATGCCGGTCACCGGAAGATCCTGGAAGATTGGATGCAAAGCTACGATCCGCAGGATCTCTTCGACACCAACGGGCGTCTGAAGGAGGCGTTGCGCGCACTGGCGCCGATGGGCCAACGGCGCATGGGCGCCAATCCCCATGCCAATGGCGGCCTCCTGCGCCAAGAACTCGTAACACCCGCGATCGACGATTATGCAGTCGCCGTCAAAGAGCGCGGCAGAACGATGGCACAATCGACGGAAATCCTTGGCCACTATCTGCGCGACACCCTGACCCTCAATGCCGATGGCGCCAATTTCCGCATCTTCGGTCCCGACGAGACGGAGTCCAACCGCCTTGGCAGCGTTTTCGAAGTGACCGACCGTGTGTGGATGGAGGAAATCAAGCCGTATGACGTCAGTCTGGCCCGCGACGGCCGGGTGATGGAAGTGCTGAGCGAGCATCTGTGCCAGGGTTGGCTGGAGGGCTATCTGCTGACCGGTCGCCACGGCCTGTTTTCCTGCTACGAAGCCTTCATCCATATCATCGATTCGATGTTCAACCAGCACGCCAAGTGGCTGAAAGTGTCGCGCGAGCTCCCGTGGCGCAAACCGGTTTCCTCGCTGAACTACTTGCTGACCTCGCATGTCTGGCGGCAGGACCATAACGGCTTCAGCCACCAGGACCCCGGCTTCATCGACCTTGTCGCCAACAAGAAGGCCGACACCGTGCGCATCTATCTGCCGCCGGATGCCAATACGCTGCTGTGGACGTCAGACCATTGCCTGAAGACCTATGACCGCATCAACGTTATCGTCGCGGGCAAGCAGCCGGAATTGCAATGGCTGTCGATGGATGAAGCCGTCAAACACTGTGAGGCCGGCATCAGCATCTGGGATTGGGCCGGCAATGAACAGGGCGCCGGGGAACCCGATGTGGTCATGGCCTGCGCCGGCGACGTGCCGACCATGGAGACGCTTGCGGCGGTGGATCTTCTCCGCCAAAACATTCCGGAGCTATCGATCCGCGTCGTCAACGTCGTCGACCTGATGGCATTACAGTCCAAGGAACAGCATCCGCATGGCCTGACCGATGAGGTCTTCGACAGGCTGTTCACGCCGGATCGGCCGGTCATCTTCGCCTATCACGGCTATCCCTACCTGATCCACCGCCTGACCTACCGGCGCACCAACCACAGCAACATTCATGTCCGCGGCTTCATCGAGGAAGGGACGACGACAACGCCGTTCGATATGACCGTTCTCAACGAACTCGACCGCTACCATCTCGCCATCGAGACGATCGAGCGCGTGCCGGGATTGAAGGAAAAAGCGGCCGATGTGATCAAGCTTTTTCAGGGCAAACTCGAAGAACACCATCGCTACGTCCGCCAACACGGCGAAGACATGCCGGAAATCAGTAACTGGAAATGGCCTTATGACGGCAATGGTACGCGTCTGGCCTGAACAGGCCTGACGCGGCAGGGGAAAGAACGAGGTGACGAGCCAGGCCGCATAAAACCTGCCCCAATGCACTTCCTTGCGGCAGAGGTGCAATCCGGCACCCCTGCCGCACGAGTGACGAGCCGTATGAAAGCTCCACACTGAGAGGAGGTGCGCGACCGCATGCATAAATTGATCGGATACCGATCAAAATCCAGCAAGTTTGTTGAGAGGGCTGCAGGGATTCTTGCGTTGCGTTGCGTCACTCAAACCGTCGCTCAGGAGATGTCATCTTGGCAGTATCACAACCCAAAATGGCGGCTATCCATCCGGCGTTTGAACCATAACCTCGTATCAGTATCGCCTTTTGGGCTGGGTGCAGATGTGCGGTTGAGTGATCCCACCGCCCTTCAACTCTCACTTTGCTGAGATCACGCCAGATGCTGCAAACATGCATATTTTTCAATACAGACCATCTCAAATTCGATCCGCTGCGCCTGTTGTTGGCGGCGGCAATATCCAAGAACCGCATACTGAAAAGCTGCTGCCGCACCCCTGTCAATTGATGGGCTTATAGAAACGCGCCCCATGGTTGTAGTTAGAAAGATTCCTTCATCTCGCTACATTGGGTTGCACGCGGGATTAATCCCCATTTTATCATGACATGACACAACAACGGGTATAATATTCGCGACGAGATGGAACGCATTTATCCTTGGGGGGCGACACGTGTCCATCAATTCACGAATAAAACGCCGGAACGGGCGCGACGCGCCAACCGTAATCATCATAGACCATCACACACTTGCCCGCACGACCATCGTGAAGCTTCTTGAGCACGAACTCGCCGGCTGGGATCTTGTTGATATGGTCTCTACTGAGAGTCTTGATAGGGCTCTCGGAATGGATGTCCGTCTGATCGTTCTGGATTTGGGCGGCAGAAGCGTTGAGAGCGTCAGTGTACTTGAAGATCTGACGGCTATCGCGGAACGCTTTTCCGAAGCGCCTATCGCGCTATTATCGGGCTCGGATGATATTTCTATCGCATCTCAAGCACTGAAAATGGGCATTCGCGGCTTTTTCACGACCTCAATTCCCATTGAGATCGCCCTTGCCGGGCTGCGGCTCGTTCTCGCAGGCGGTATATTCTGTCCGCAGCCGTTAGATATGCTTACAAACGGCCTTGTCAGGCATACCGACTCTCAGGATGACGATCAAAGGATGATAGAGGCGCGCGCGCATGGCCTGGACCTTGCCGACTTCACGCCGCGCGAAACGGATGTGCTTGCCGAGCTGCAACGCGGCTGCTCGAATAAGGTCATTGCGGGGAAGCTCAATCTGTCCGGCCACACCGTGAAAATGCACGTGCAGCATATTATGCGCAAGCTGCAAGTCCAGAACCGAACCGAAGTCGTTGCCCGTTTGGGTTACAGGGTGCTAACCAACGGCCATGATGCGGCGGCATCGTAAGCTACGCGCTTTCCTTGGATGTTTTTTCAAGCATTTCGCTCAGCGTCGCTGCTGCGAGCATGGTTTCGGCCAATAGCTTCTTGAGTTTTCGGTTCTCCTCTTCCAAGGCCCTCAGCCTTTTGACGTCGAAGCCGGCATTCCTGAGCTGCAGGGATTGCCACCGATAGAAGGTAGGCTCGCTAATCCCGTATTTGCTGCACACATCCGTCACCGTCATGCCACTCTGATGCTCCTTCAGAATGTCCATGATTCTGTCATCATTGAATTTTCTCTTACCCATCATTGCGTCCCTTCGACGGCGACATGCCAGAAATTGAGAGGCGCCAGGAAGGAATGGTGGGAGTACCAATCCATATTCGCGTCGCATTTCCAAGCCGTATGCTCTGGAGGTCTTCAGTCTTCGCGAAACGCTCTGTTGAAGCTGTCCAGAAGCGGTCTGATTGCGTAAAACGCGACGCTGCTCTTGCCCGTTTCGATCAATGCTTGGGCGGGCATGCCCGGAACCAGCGCGACATCGTGCATCTTCGCCAATCGTTCATCTGTCACACGGATCGTCGCAGCATAGTAGGCCTGACCGGTCTGCTTATCGACAAGGCGATCCGCGGAAACGTAGTCCACTGTACCTCTCAGCAGCGGAACCCGCCGCTGATTATAAGGTAGAAGATGAACTTGTGCTTCCAACCCCGGACGCACCAAATTGATATCCTCCGGCCGCACATGTGCCGTTATCACAAGACGGGCCTCGCGCGGCACCAGATCGAGAAGCGGCTCGCCCGCACCGACCACGCCACCTGCCGTGTGAACGTGCAGGTCCATGATCACCCCGTCCTCCGGAGCCCGGATGTCGGTCCTCGAAAGCTGATCGTCAATTTCACGCAACCGCTCGCTCAGTTGCAGAATTTGGCTCTCCGTGTCGCGCAGGCCTAGGGCGACCTCATTTTGCCGATCGTTCTGCAGTTTCACCAGATTGGCCTGGGCTTCGCCGATCACCTGATAGGCGCGCGATATCTGAGCGTCCACTTCGCCCGCCTGCCCATCGATGTCAGCCTTCTCGCGCCCCAGATTGAAAATCCTGCTCTTCCGCTCCGCCCCTTTGTTGACGAGACTCGTGGCCGATTCCATCTCTTGCCGTGAGATTTCGGCCCTGTCTGCAAGCGAAGCCTTTTGTGCGCCGAGCCCGATGATCTCCTGTTGAACCTGCCTCATCTTTTCCTGCGTGATTGCTATCTCGGACTGCATGACCTGACGGCGCGTCTCGAATATCCTGTGCTGCCCGCTCATGATGGCATTGACCGCCGGATTATTGTTCATCAACGCTCGAAGGTCCGGTGGAAAGGTGATCTGGTCGCTATCGCTCTGTTCGGCAAGCAGGCGCGCATGCATGCCTTCAGCGTCCCAGAGCTGGCCCTGAATGCTGTCGCGCTCCGAACGCGATTTCGTATCGTCCAGTTCGATCAAAACCTGCCCCGCAGTGACGGCATCGCCGTTCCTGACGAGAATTTGTCTTATGATCCCACCCTCCAGATGTTGGATGGTCTTGCGGCTGAACTCCGGTTCCACGATGCCGGAGGCGACCGCAGCGCTCTTGAGAGGAGCCAACGCCGACCATATTCCGAAACCGAGGATAAACACGCAAATCAGCAGGTTGCCCGTTCGCTTCACCGACCGCAGCACGGGCATGGGCGACGCCGGCGCCAACCTCGTGAAATCCGCATCAAGGACCGGTGAATAGCTCAGGAATTTCTTCGCAGCCTCCAATCTTTGGGCAGACCGGGTGCTCGGGCTTGACGGACTTATGAATTTGGCCGGAGCTGCTGGACGGATGACAGTCATGGCACAGCCCTTCCCTCCAGGGACGGCGCCGGCGATGGAGGGCGAAGGTAGGTATCGTATATATACTCGCTCTCTCCAAACGCATTGACCATGCCGTTGCGGATAATGGCGATCTTGTTGGTGACGGGCAGAACGCCCATCCGATGAGTAATGATGACGACGATCATTCGCCTGGATCTCATGCGTTCGATCGCATTAAACAAGATGCGTTCGCCTTCATAGTCCAGACTGGAATTCGGATCGTCGAGTATCACAAGCGCTGGATTTCCGTAGGCAGCTCGCGCCAATCCGAGCTGCTGCCGCTGAGCGCGCAGCAGCAAGCTTCCCCCCTCGCCGATGTCGGTCTCGTAGCCCTGCGGCAGCCGCATGATCGTTTCATGCAGCCCGACGAGCTTTGCCGCTTCGATCGCCTTGGTGGGATCGGCGCCGTCCAGACGCCCGATGACGTCCTTGATCGCTCCGCCGAAAAGCTCGATATCCTGCGGCAGATAGCCGACGTGATGGGTGTCGCCGCAAAGGCGCAGCGCCGATATGTCGACGCCTCCAAGGAACGTGCCTCCGCTCGTCGGGTGCAGGACGCCGGCCATGATCCGGCCGAGCGTCGACTTGCCGGACCCCGACGGGCCGATGAGCGCAACGCAATCACCTGGCACAAGGCGCAGCGTGACGCCTTTCAATATCGGCCGATCGACAAACGGCGGGGCATAGCCGACATTGTCGACGACGAGCCCGCTGGGTTCGGGGGTGGGTATCGTTCGGGCGTCATCCTGCGAAGCAACAACCAGCAGCATCTTGTTGAGACGATTGAAGGAATTGCGAGCAAACGCAAACGAGCGCCAGGCACCGATCGCGCCCTCGACCGGCGCAAGACCGCGGCCGAGCAGCAGGCTCGCGACAAAGATGATCCCGGGACTGCTGTTATCATCGAGGACCAGCCATGCGGCCGCTCCCATGGCAAGAATTTGCGTTAACGTCCTGATGGACTTCGAGAATCCCAAGATGATCTCGGTCCGATGCATCGCGGTATCTTGCGCTCTTCTGGCGACCTCCGCATCGCGGTAGATGATTTGTGCCGCGCCATCCTGCATCCCCATGGCTCGGATCACCTGAATATATCGGAGAGCCGTTGAAAGCCGCACATAGCTCCTTGACAGCGCAAGATTGGCCTGCGCGATCGGCTGCTGCGTCGCCAGCTCCGTCAACAGGGCAAGCGACAAAAGCGCGACTGCGCTAACAAGGCCGATCGCTCCCAGCAAGGGGTGGACGAGAAAGAGCAGCAACAGGAATACCGGCGCCCAGGGAACATCGAAGAGAAGCGAACTTGCCGGCGAATCGAGGAACTGACGCAGCGTGGCAAGGTCGCGATAACAGTCGGCCGCCACGCTGGTATCGGCACGGGACGCATATTCGAACGACGCGCTCAAAACGTCCGGGCGCAACCGGTGGTCCATCCAACTGCCGATACGCGAAAGCGCTGCTCTGCGCACAATATCCAAGGTGGACCCCACCACCACGGCAACAGCGATGATGAGCGTCAGCATCAACAGCGTATCGGCGCTGCGGCTCGACAGCACCCGATCGTATATCTGCAAAAGATAGATGGAAGGAGCGAGAAGAAAGAGATTGTAGCCGCAGCTATAGATGAAGACCAAGCCGAAAGCGCCGGCGGAAGCCCGGAGGGCAATGACCAGTGGAGTCTGCGGGCGCTGGGCTTGTGCAAGACTTGTTGACATCATCAGATCTCGCAGCTCTGGACTATGAAAGGCGAATGCTTGGTCGAACTGTCATAAATACGAGGATCGCTGGCCGAAACCGGCGATCCTCAGGACCCGAATTCACGGGCCGGCTGGCATAATCGATCACGTACCGAGATGGTGCACGTCGATGGTGCCGAAAGAATTGTCGAAATGATCGAAAGCGTTCGATACGGCCGTGCTGAGGGTATCGGTATGAACCAATGCAGTCGAGACACTGCCGCCTTCGGCCAGGTTGCCGTTACCGCCATTGCCACCCATGCCGGATATGATGGTGGCGTGCTGATCGGACACCAATTCGCCAAGTTGTGTGGCTGTTGTCGGTGCCGAAACCGCTGCCGTGTCGCCGCCGCTCCCTGAACCCTGGTTGCCGCTGGAGGTGGGGTCTCCGCCTGCTCCACCAGCTCCGGCGTTGTTGACCGTTGCAAGTAAGGCACTCACAGCGGCGCCGCCAGCTCCGCCGTCACCGGTGCCCCAATCGGCCATCTGAGAAACATGATCGCCATTGTGAACATCAGTTGAGGCGCCGTAGACGTCCTGAACATTGTGGACATATGCAGTGGGATCGAAGTGGATATCCCCATTGCCATAGCCATTACCGCCGTTGCCGGCATTTGCGTTGCCTGCAGTGGGATCGGTGAGATTGATCGTATCAGTTATCTGTGGAATAGGCATAGTGTAACTCCTCTCCTATTCGGTCCGTATATCTCCCACGGCCCGATGCCGGTACGTTATTACCTGGCAAGAAAACCGCTTGCAGACAGTGCTCGCAATTCAACCGGTGAGCCAGCCGGATATTCGGAGATGGCCCTTTGGGTGGGGTATGGCCGGGAAAGAGGATGTATCCCAAATGGCTATGCCCACGCGATTAACGGCGCAAAGCTAGACGACAGAGACAATGCTCTCTGTAAACACTTCCATTGAGAGTTGGAACCCGGAATTGGAACCGCCTGCGCATGTTCCTGCGAAGCGGTTTTTCCGTCCTCAATTGCAAAAAACAAAAGGATAGAGCAGTTTCCTGAAAACTGAGCCGATCTAGCTGTGCATAAAATTGAGGATATCGTCGACGAGCGCCGAATGGGCATCCGTCAGGTTGCCCTCGCCGCCATGGCCGCCAATGCCGGCCAATTGCAGCGTATGCTGATCAGTGAGGATATGGTCGATCTGCTGGGCGTCGGCCGTCCCGCCGGCAGGAACAGCAATGTTGATCGGATGGAAATACCCGATGCTGACATCGACGAAACTGCCGTTCGCAGACCCCGATCCACCACCGCCACCCATGCTGTTTCCGGTGAAGATCGTATCCGAGGACAGATTGAAACCGCCTCCATCACCGCCGATACCCGCCATCTGGATACCGCCCTGCTCGAAAATCGCATTGTTTGTCTGATGGGCTTCCGCCGAGCCGCCCGCAGCGCCGACCGCGATGTTGATCGGCGAAAAGATGGCGACGTTGACATCGACCATGCTACCGATGAAGTGGCCATCGCCACCGTGTCCGGCATAGTTGTCGCCGGTGAGAATGAGCGCGTTTCCAGGGTTTGAAGCGGCACTCTCCGACCCGCCGCCACCGGCGGCAATATTGTGGTCGCCACCCGAGCCGCCGATACCGCCCATCTGGGTCGCGCCCTGCAGAAACACGGCGTTGTTCGTTTGGTCCGAATGCGCCACGGATCCCTCGCCACCCGCGACGGCGGTGTTCACCGGGGCGAAGACGGCAACATCGGAGCTCACGATACCACCGAAAAACAGGCCATTGCCGCCGCTTCCGGCATGGTTGACAGAAGTACTGCCGATACCGCCGATTGCGACATTGCCGCTACCGCCATTGCCGCCTATGCCGGCCATTTCGGTGGAGTGCTGATTGAAAAACACATCATTGCCCTGAGAGGCGTCCGCTGTCGAATGAGGGCCGGCTATTGCCGCGTTGGATGGGGTGAAGATCGCGAGGGGATTGCTGCTGATAAGGCCGGTCGCAATTCCGTCGCCGCCGCTTCCTGCGGAATTAACGTTCGCGCTGGGCGCAATATCCAAAGGCATCCATGTAGGAACCAGCGCCAGATGTCCCGCGCTGGTACCGGAGATCACGTTTTGACCAATGCTCGAATTGGACGCGTCTTCCCCTGTGAGACGAGTTTCCGTCATCGCGGTCTCCCCCTTGCACACTCACGCCTGGCGCGAATTATCCTGCGCTATTGTGGAATGGGACGGGCAAAAAGAAGAGCCTGCAATTCGTCTACGCCCATATGGGCGGGGTGACAGCCATTTGGGGGTCATACCGTTTGGCCGTATGCCGTGACCGCGAAGAGATTGGTGGGCGCACCGTGCAACATGACTTCGCGTTCGAAGGTGAAGCCGCATTTTTCCAGAACAGCCCTGGAAGCGACATTGGCTGAACGAACGAGGCCAATCACCTGTTCAGCGCCCAAGTCATTGAATGGAAATGTCAAAGCTTCCTTCACCAGTTCGGTCGCGTAGCCCTGTCCCCAGCTATGCGTGCGCGTATGATAGGTCAAGTTGAGACTATCGAATCCTTTCGACACCGTGATGCCGCCAAACCCGATCAAGCCGTTGCCCTACATCGAGAGTCCCACGTCTAATTCGATGATTACGCCAGTGATTCATATCACGAGAAAGACGTCGCGCCCTCTTCGATCCGGTCGAGACTGCCATTGGGCTTGTGGGCAACGGCACGAAGTCCCAGTTGCGAAGGTTTCACACGGCCTCAGCCAAAGGAACCTTGTCGAAGCAGCAGGCGGCCGTGGAAACGCCTATGCTGCAGCCGCTCGCCTCCAGCGCTTCCGTCACGACTTCCACGAACAAGCGACGCAGCCAGACCGAACGGCTGTCGGCCTGATCGACGCGCCGATAGAGCATCGTCACCGGATCAGCTGGCAATTCGAACGGCGGCGCCGAAATTGTCAAATCGTGAAGCTGCGCCATGCAGCGGGCGATGGACTCCGGAACTGTCGCAATGGCCGGAATGGCTCGCAATGTCGGCGGTAAAGCGGAGAAACGCGGGACCGTCGCCACCACCTGACGGCGATGCCCGAGGCGCGCAAGAGCGACATCGACATTGGTCGATATGGTGCCCTCAAGTGATACCGTCACATGCGGCGCGTTTGCGAAATGCTTCAGGCTCAGCGGCGTCGCGCATGTCAGATGCCGGGCATCATAGATGCACAACGAGGCCTGTTCGAACAAAGGCGCTCGAATGTGCCATGAGGCAGGTTCGTCGTGCACGGAGATGCTGAACTCATAGGCTCCATCGTCCAGGAGACGCGCGGCGTCGCGTTTGTCAAACGCCACGCTGACCAACCGAACACCAGGCGCCAGCTGCCGCATCCGCGCCGCCAGCGGCCCGAAGAAAGCCGATTCCAAATTGTCGCACATGCCAACGCGGAACTCGCCCTGCCAACTTGCCGGGTCGAAAGCGGTCGGTGGTCGGATGGCGCGCTCGATACCCGAAAGCGCGTCCTCAATGGCGGGGGCAATGGAGAGAGCGCGCGGCGTCGGCTGCAAACCGCGGCCGACACGCACGAACAATTCGTCATCGAGCGTCTCGCGCAGCCGGCGCAGCGCGGCCGACAGACCGGGCTGGCCGAGCAGCAGGCGCTCGGCGGCGCGGCTCACATTCCGTTCCCGCATAAGCACGGAAAAAGCGAGCAGCAGATTGAGGTCGATCTTTCGGAGTGTGGCATCATTCATCATCACGAGTAATACCTGACATGGTTACTATCAATTTGCAATAGGGTTTGAAGCTGTACATTTTCTCGTTCCCTGCCGTTTTCAACCTCCCAAGAGTCGGCAGCCTAGAAAGGAACGATCCCGATGAATTCTTCCCAAACTCGAAGCGGGGCCGGATTGGCGTTGCTGCTGCTATGCGCCGCCAATTTCCTCGACGCCATGGACGTCTCCACCATTGGGGTGGCCCTGCCCGCAATCCAGAAAGAGCTCGGCATGCAGGCGACCTCGCTGCAATGGGCCGTCAGCGCCTATGTGCTTGGCTATGGTGGTTTTCTGCTGCTCGGCGGCCGTGTCGCCGATCTCTTCGGCCACCGTCGCGTCTTTCTCTGGTCGCTCGGCGTCTTTGCTGCCGCCAGCATTGCCGGCGGCTTCGTCGATAGCGCACCGACCTTGATCGCCGCACGCCTGATCAAGGGCATCGCGGCCGCGTTCACGGCACCGGCAGCCCTCGCACTGCTGCTCTCTGTCTTCGGAGAAGGCAGCGCCCGTGCCAAGGCACTCGGCGTATTCTCTTCCACCGGTGCCGCCGGCTTCGTGCTCGGTATGGTGCTTGGTGGTGCGGCCACGATCGTCAGCTGGCGCGCGACCCTGGTCATGGGTGCTCCCGTCGCCATCCTAGCCCTGATCGTCGCCCCCTTCGTCCTCCCTGCCGATCATAAGCGAAGCGGCTCACGTCCCCACTTTGACTGGGCCGGCGCCTTGACGATCACCCCCGGTCTGCTGCTTTTCGTCTTCGGCGTCACCAACGCCGCCGCCGATGGCTGGCAGGCATTCGCAACCTGGGGATCGCTCGTTGCAGCGCTCGTACTGATCCTGCTCTTCCTGCTGGTCGAGTCGCGCCATCACGATCCGATGGTGCCGCTTGCGATGTTCCGGCGAGCCAGGCTCAGCCATGCTAATGCCATCGCTGCCCTGTTCCAGGGAGCCTATGTCGGTTTCCAATTCATCGCGACGCTCTATTACCAGACCGTCGTCGGCTGGTCGGCCTTCGCCACCGGTTTCGCCTTCGCCCTCGGCGGCGTCTGCGTGATGTTCCTCGCGCCTCGCTTCGCCACGATCGGGCAGAACCGCGGCACGACGTTACTGATGACATTCGGCGTCGGACTTCAGGCCATCAGCTATCTCTTCTGGGTACTGTCAGCCGGCCAGATCGATACGATCGTGCTCGTCGCCATCTCGCAGTTGTTGCTAGGCGTCGGTTATGCCATGACCTATCCGTCGATTCAGGTCGCCGCACTGTCTGACGTCAGCGAAGACCAGTCCGGCTTGGCTTCGGGCATGCTGTTTGCCTCCTTCCAGATCGGTGGCGGCATCATCCTGGCGGCCGCATCGGCTGTCTTCAGCGCAGCACCGAGCTTCGGCTGGAACCCCTATATCGCCGGCACTGCCTTCGTCGCAATATTGGCTGCCGCGATCACATTGCTGGCAGCTGTGGGGCCGAGAACATCGACCCCGCGCTCGGATGCCTATCAAGCGGCAGAATAGTCAGTGTTTCGGGTACCCGCACCGTTCGGGTGCGGGTATTCGCAATCAGACGGTTTCGATCGTCCTCAGCTGATTGTCGGAAGGTGCTGATGTCCGGCGAATACAGTCATGACGACAGCGATGCCGCCTCAGCGGCACGTCGCATCAGCAGGTCACGCTCCCGCTGGTTCCCGGCAAGTGCGGTGGCCGCTTCGAAAGCAGCTTTCGCCTCCCCGTGGCGGGCCAGCTTATGGAGCAGATCGCCGCGAACGCTCGGCAGCAGGTGATATCCCCTGAGCGCCGGCTCGTCTGCAAGCCGATCGACGATAGCCAGCCCCGCCTCCGGTCCTTCAGCCATGCCAACCGCGACCGCACGATTGAGTTCGATGATCGGCGAAGGCACAATCGCCGTCAGCTCGCCATAAAGCCCGGCAATCCGCGCCCAATCGGTCGCATCGGCCGTTCGAGCTTCCGCGTGGCAGGCGACGATTGCCGCCTGCAATGCGTAAGCTCCGCCCGCGCCGCCGAGGTCCCGCGCCCGTGCAAGTGCCCGCAGTCCTCGCCGGATCTGGAGCTGGTCCCAAAGGGCGCGGTTTTGTTCCAGTAGGAGGATCGGCTCGCCGGCTGCGTCCGTACGCGCTGCGGTGCGCGAGGCATTTAGTTCCATCAGTGCCAACAACGCATGCGCTTCGGGCTCGTTCGGCGCGATGGAGGTGAGGATGCGGCCCATCCGCAGTGCTTCGTTGCAGAGCTGCGGCCGCAGCCAGTCCTCGCCGCGCGCTGCTGTGTAGCCCTCGTTGAAAATCAGATAGACGACCTCCAGCACGGAGGCGAGCCGTTGTCCGAGCTCCTCGCCGCAGGGTGTCTCATAAGCCAGCCCCGATTCCGAAAGCGTTCTTTTGGCGCGCACGATGCGCTGGGCGATCGTCGCCTCCGGCAGCAGAAAAGCCCTCGCGATCTCCTCTGTCGTCAAGCCGCAAATCATCCGCAACGCCAATGCGACGCGGGCCTCTCGCGATATCAACGGAT
Organism: Rhizobium jaguaris; assembly: GCF_003627755.1. Classification (NCBI taxonomy): domain Bacteria; kingdom Pseudomonadati; phylum Pseudomonadota; class Alphaproteobacteria; order Hyphomicrobiales; family Rhizobiaceae; genus Martinezella; species Martinezella jaguaris. Next base: position 3,152,742 of record NZ_CP032694.1, read on the forward strand.
GGCAGGCGGTGAAGACGAGACGGAGCATCTCGTCACCTATGTCATCGTCCAGGGCAGCATCTACATCGGGCATGGCCTGCTGCTCCTCATCCATTTCCAGGGCGATCATCTCATGCTTGCGCTCAAGCATCTGGCGGCGGCGCAGATGATCCAGCGCCCGGCGCTTGGCGGTCGCCATCAGCCATGCGCCGGGTCTTTCCGGGACGCCCGTCTCGGGCCAGCGTTCCAGCGCTGCCAACAGCGCCTCTTGAGTCAGGTCTTCGGCCAACGGCACGTCGCGCAGCATCCTTGCCAGGCTGGTGATCAGCCTGGGCTGCTCGATCCGCCAGACGGCCAGGATCGTGCGATGGGCGTTGGCGGCCGTCACGGCCGCCTATCCCCTCTTTCGGCTGCTAGCTTCAAGCGACCTCAACCACGACCGAGTGCGTGCTGCATGGGTTCATATCCGGCGGGAAGAACGGGCGAACCTCGCACGTGCCTTCCCAGCCTGGCATGTGATCTATGTGGAGCTGCATGAATTCGACCGTCAGTGCCAACGCCTCCTCCTTGTTCTGGAATTCGAAGATTGCGTAGCCGCCGACCACTTCCTTGGCCTCGACGAACGGGCCATCCACGACGACGATCTTTCTGTCTTTGATGCTGACGCGGACTCCGGTTTCCATCGGCATAAGTCCGGCGGTGTCGATCATGCGGCCGGCCTTGATCTCGCGATCTGCGAGCTTACCAATGGCTTCCATGAGTTCTGGCGTCGGCATTCCGACTTGAGCGGAAGAGATGATAGACATGAAACGCATTTGACCGTTCCTTTCGAGGCGAGCCGCTGGCGCCATTGCCGCGGAATTGTCTCGCTCACTATGACGACGAAGCGATCCTTCGGAAATCGACAGGCAATCTGAAAAAAATGCGTGGGCGAGATTCCAACTCGATTCCGAGGATCAAGCCGATCGATCGAACGCCCCGCGAAAGCCTGAAATTTTTTCTGAGCCGCAGGCACCCCACCCTATCAATTCCGCGCCTGCAGACAAGCTGCAGAACGCCGGGAACCGAGGCTTCATGCACAGGACCCGAACAGGCGCCCGGGCAGCTCTTCATTGACTTCGAACGGTCGTTGAAAGATGGTTGGAAACAACGCCATCGCCATTGGATTTGAAGGGGGCATACCCTCAGCCTTGGCAGGCATGGAGCCGCGGAAGCGGACAAACGGAGCCCTGTATTTTATGTTCGATCACATCTCGATTGGTGTCAAAAGCGTGGAAAGAGCCCGGCAATTCTATGATGCGGCACTAGCGCCGCTCGGCTATGAGCGTCTGTCGAATTTCGACGGCACGATCGGCTACGGTGCGGAGCGGGCGCAATTCTGGGTCATGGAAGTGGAGCGGCCAGTTCCGGCGGATCGCGGCTCCGGACTGCATTTCTGCTTCGTCGCGCCGAGCAAGGCGGCGGTCGACGCCTTCTACGCCGCCGGGCTTGCCAATGGCGGCGAAGACAATGGCAAACCGGGCATCCGGCCGGACTACAGCCAATTCTACTACGCGGCCTTCGTCATCGACCCCGACGGCTATCGCCTCGAGGCCTATTTCCAGACCGGCGAGTGACGATTAGGTCAATCGACGCGACAACGCCAGGCGGGTGCATTTTGCACCGCCCGTAGGTGCTCCGTCGGCATAGCATGCCACGGGTTATCGTGTCCGACACGGCAGGTGACGGGCGCGATCCGGTCGTCGCCTCTTGAGAGGACAAACCGCGCTTCCTAAGCATTTTATGTTTCAGGTTACTGTCAGATTTCTCCCGTAATGAGCGCAACGGAGATCGTCTGCGCCCTTCAGCGGGTGGCCGATAGACCCTCCTAGCATCCCTATATGCGATGACGGAAAACGGCGTTTCCTGATGTATGACGACTATGCTGCTTACCCAAAACGAGCGACATCGTTCGGCAAGCCGCTTGCCTGGTTCGTCGCGCTCTTTGCATTTTGGTGTTTGCTGCTTCTCCTCTTCAACAGGTTTCCCCAGATCGATCTTTCCGTCGCTCGCAGCGTCTTTACGAATGCGCCTTGTACATCGACGGATTCGGCGGGCGAGGTCTGCGGCAAGTTTGCCTATGACAAATATCGGCTCTTCGTTTTGCTGCGCACCATCACGCTCGCCTTGCCCTATGTCGCGATCGTTGTGCTGCTCGCGGTCCCCTTTCTCTCCTGGAGGAAGCTTGGCGGATCCCATTGGCGCACGCCGAAAATCGACCAGTGCATAGTGGCGCTGTTGTCATTGGCCGTCGGCTGTGGCCTCATCGTCAACATGATACTAAAGGCATATTCCGGCCGACCGCGCCCCCGCGATACCAATCTTTTGGCGGAGCGATGGATTTTGCTCAGGCGGGCTCGTTTGCGGGAAAATGCCTCAGGAATTGTTCCTTCATTTCTGGAGAGGCGTCATCAGCCGGATGGCTTCTCTGTCTCATCCTGCTGCTGCCGCCGCGCTGGCGTCTTCCTCTGGGAGTGCCATTAGCCGCGGTATCGATCATGATGCCGACGATGCGCGTTCTGACTGGCGCCCACTATCTGTCTGATGCGGTGCTGGGTTGGCTTTCGTCACTGGTAATTTTTGCAGCCGTATTGACTGCCTTCGAAGTCTTCAACTCCAGATCGCTGCAGCAACCTTGAAAACTGCACTGCTCCGCGCCGGTCAGCCGGTTTGGGGAAGAATGCTCGGCCGGTGTTTCCTCGATTTTCCGGCGCTTGACGATGTTATTGCTTTGCGGATGCGGGCCGTGAGTTCGCCAAGGCCGAACGGCTTTATGAGATAATCAGTCGCGCCGATGTCCATTCCGGCCATTTGATCCGATAGCTGATCATAAGCGGACATGATAATGACAGGCGTGGAATCGCCCTTCGCCGTCATTTGTTTCAGCAGGTCCAGGCCACTTCCATCCGGCAGGCGAAGATCTAGGAGAACCACGTCATAAGCTTCGGCGACAACCGCCACCGTTGCGGACCGAAGGTCCATCGACCAATCGGCCGTCCAGCCTTCGGCAAGCAAATGATCCTGCACTGCATTGCCGATAGTGGCGTTGTCTTCGACCAGCAAAACCCTCACGATTTCTCCCTTATTTTAAGAGTGAAGGTATGATCGGGATTTCTGACGGCGACCTGAAATCCGTGCGGCCGCACGGCGAAAAGCGTAGATAACGGAAATTGGCTGCCAAACAACCGCCAAACAGCAGTGCAAAAGGAAGGCTCATTCAGGTAAATGTCAGGAACGGCGGACACGGTCCCGCGCTTATTTAGTCAAAGCAGCGTCCTGCGCATGCTCCGGTTCCCGGACCCGCCTTGCAGGAAACGCCTTGGAGAAAACCTTTGAACAACAATAATACTCAGCCTGGCCGACAGGGTGTCCGGCCAGCAATCGGCAGCGTTACTCTTTGCCTCATAACCACTCTTTATATCCTTCTTGTGACAAATCAGACGTTTTGGACCAAGTCTTACGGCTATTTTGTTGCTGAGCCTGCCGCCTTCGCCGCCTTCGCCATCGGGATCTCTGCCGCGATCATGGCGCTCTTCACGTTTTTTTCCGCCAAATACGCCACAAAGCCGACTTTGATCTTCTTCGTTCTCGTGGCGTCGGTGTCCTCGTGGTTCAACGATCAGTTCGGCGTCATCATCGACAAGGAAATGATCCGCAATGCGGCGGTATCGACGGGTGCGGAGGCAGGTCACCTGATCACGCTGCGCTTCGCAACGCATGTGCTGCTGACGGGTATTTTGCCGTCTCTGGTGATTGCCGGGGTGCGCATCGTCCATCGCCCCATCCTCAAGAAGCTTGGCTATAATACCGCTGTCATACTCTCCTGCGTCGCCATTTTCGTGGTTGCTGGCACCAGTTTCTACAAGACGTTCGCCGGTGTCGGCCGCGCGCACCCCGATCTGGTGGATATGCTCAATCCAGTCATGCCGATCACCAGCGCCGTGCGCTACGCCATCAACTCGCGAAAGGATTCAAGCATCGTCGCGCAGCCTCTGGGCACGGATGCCCACAGGGTTGGCACGGCCGACAACGGCAAGCCGCGCGTGACGATCATCGTTGCCGGCGAAACCGCGCGAGCCCAAAATTTTTCACTCGGCGGCTATGGCAAGATGACCAATCCGGAATTGGCAAAACAGAATGTCGTTTATTTCCCCAACACCAGCAGTTGCGGAACTGCGACGGCAACCTCGATTCCCTGCCTGTTCTCCGTCTATACCCGGGCGCAATATACCCATCTGAAAAGCCTGGAGACGCAGAACCTGCTCGATGTGCTGACCCACGCCAAAGTGGACGTCACCTGGCTGGACAATGATACCGGCAGCTATCACGTCACCGACCGCGTTTCCTACGCCTATCTGCCGACATCGGCCGATCCTCGCTTCTGCAAGGATGGTGAATGCCTGGATGCGATCCTGGTGGACAAGGTCGACAATTGGCTTGATCACGTCAAAGGAGACAGCGTCCTCGTGCTGCACCAGCTTGGCAGTCACGGCCCCGCCTACTACCAGCGCTACCCCGATGAGTTCCGCCGATTCACGCCCGATTGCCGCGCCAATGATTTCGGCAGTTGCACGCCGGAAGAGATCACCAACGCCTACGACAATACGATCCTCTACACAGACCATATCGTTTCGGCGGTGATCGACAAATTGAAGCAGCGTTCAAACTCGCTGTCCGGCGCAGTCGTGTACTTCTCGGATCATGGCGAGTCGCTCGGCGAGAATGGGATCTACCTGCATGGTACGCCCTATATCATCGCTCCGTCTCAACAAACCCATGTACCGTTCCTGGTCTGGCTGGCCGGCGATCTGGCGAAGACTGGCGGCTATGACATGGCCTGCCTGGCAAAACGTGCCGCTGACGGCACCTATTCGCACGACAACATCTTCCACAGCGTCCTCGGCCTGATGGATGTTGCAACGAAGGTCTACGATCCCAGCCTGGATGTGTTCGCCGAATGCCGTCGTCCGCTGAACAAGCTGGCCCAATTGAATTGATGGCTGTCAGCCTCGAACCCGAATTGCGGTCTCGCCAAACCGAGACCGCAATTCGCCTCGTACCGCTCAAAGCCGAGCCGGCTGACGTATCGTCCGCTCGTTTTCCACATTGCCGGTATTGAGCGTCGTATTCCTCTCCAGCAGCAAGACCTCGCATGTCGGTTCTGCGGTCGGACAATGTTCGACGCCATGCGGCACGATGATGTATTCGCCGGGGCCCAGGATGATATCGCCACCATTCTCTTCACGTAGCTTCATGCGAAGCGTGCCTTTGACAACGAGGAACAACTCGTCCTCCTCGTCGTGATGATGCCAATGAAAAGCACCTTCGAGTTTGACGAGTTTGATCTGAAAATCATTGATGTCGCCGCCGATCCGCGGGCTCCAGGTCTCGCTGAACGCCGCAAAGGCCTTCGTGAGATTGACTTTTTTCAGCTCCGGCATGCGCTTCCTCCTTCTTGCACCTGCAATCGAATGCCGGGCACACTATCGACGGCGGCCCCGCCAAACGCAACGCATCACCGCGAATTCATAGGTGCCCCTGTCTGTACTGCCACCATGGCCATATCGAATTCTTCGAACGGAACCCTAGAAACTTTGCGGGTAGTTCACATGGGAGTACGCAGATAAATGCCTGCCAAACACAATTGCGATAGGCGATGGAAAAATCATGGCGGCAGGTATTATCGAATTCGGGCTCGATACTTTCGGCGATGTCACTCACGACGAGAACGGGAAACCGGAATCCCACGCACAGGTCATCCGCAACGTCATCGAGGAAGGCGTGCTTGCGGACCAGCTCGGGATCGATTTTTTCGGCATCGGCGAACATCATCGCCAGGATTTCGCCGTCTCCTCTCCGGACACCGTGCTGGCGGCGATTGCAGGTCGCACGTCACACATCCATCTTGGATCGGCCGTTACCGTTCTCAGTTCCGATGATCCGATCCGCGTCTTTCAGCGTTTTTCCAGCCTGGACGCGGCGTCGAACGGGCGCGCCGAAGTGATCCTCGGCCGCGGTTCGTTCACCGAATCTTTCCCGTTGTTCGGCTTCGAGCTATCCCAATATGAAAAGCTGTTCGAGGAAAAGCTCGACCTTTTCGCCGCCCTGCTTTCCAATGAACCGGTCAACTGGAAGGGAACGATCCGCCCACCACTCAGCAATCAACGGGTCTTTCCGACGATCGAAAAAGGCCATCTGAAAACATGGATCGGCGTCGGCGGAAGTCCGGCTTCGGTCGTCCGCGCCGCGCAATATAATCTGCCGCTGATGCTGGCGATCATCGGCGGCAGCCCCTACCGCTTTCAGCCCTATATCGATCTCTATCATAGGGCGTTCGCGCAATTGGGCGGAACGGTTCAGCCGATCGGCATCCATTCGCCGGGTTATATAGCCGACACCGACGATCAGGCCCGCGAAGAATTGTGGCCCAGCTACAAGGCGATGCGTGACCGCATCGGCCACGAGCGCGGCTGGCCGCCGATGACGCGCGAAGAATTCGAAACCGAGATCGAAAACGGCTCGCTCTATGTCGGCTCACCCGAAACGGTCGCCGCAAAGCTCGCGCCGGTCATCAAGACGCTCGGCGTCAGCCGCTTCCAGTTGAAATACAGCGCCGGCACGCTCAGCCATCGGAAACTAATGCGCTGCATCGAACTTTACGGCCAGAAAGTTATCCCGGCGGTACGGGCGGAAATAAGCGGCAACGCCTGAGACCCAACCTTTGCGGCTGAAGGGCTCAACTCTCAGCGATCAGGCCGAGACCGGGTGGAATGTCATGGCTACGCCGTTGATGCAGTAGCGCAGGCCCGTCGGCTTTGGCCCGTCTGGAAAGACATGGCCGAGATGGCCGCCGCAGCGGCTACAATGCACCGCCGTGCGCGCCATGCCGAAGGAATGATCCTCTGTCGTACCGACCGCGTCGGCGATCGGCGCCCAAAAGCTCGGCCAGCCGGTGCCGCTGTCGAACTTAGCACTTGAAGAGAAGACATCCTGCTGGCAGCCGGCACAGGCGAAATTGCCCTTGCGTTCTTCATGCAGCAGCGCGCTGGAAAAAGGATATTCCGTACCCTCCCCGCGCAGAACGTCATATTGGTCCGACGTCAGCAGCTTGTGCCATTCTTCGTCGGTGTGAATGACGGGAAATTTCCCGGCCGCAACGGCGGGGCCCGATCCCAGACCAAGTCGAGTCGCGACCGCACCGAGCGCAGCCGCGATGAGGAATAGTCGTCTGTTCAACATTGCTGGAGCCTCCCATAAAGGGGACGATCACCTGTCCGATAAATAATACGGCACGGACGCGGATTTTGTTACATATGGGTGCGCGAAGCACCGAAACGTGATCCCGAATACGGCTTCCGATATCGCCCAGGAGTCCGCGAAATCTCAGGCGCAGCAATTGTTGCATGGACCTTGCGTGGCTCGCCGATCGCGGCGGCACCAATGGCTCGCCCGGCTGTCTCATCATTGTCATGCTGATGTAACAAACATTACCTATATCGATATCGGTAGCGTTTGCTACGTACAAATCTCAAAGGCAAACCGCCATGACAACGGACACCCAGCCGCAGGCGACATTCGACGCTCAGATTCTCGCCGTGCTTGAGGACCTTGCGCCCGCTGAACAACGCGTGGCCCGTTTCTTTGTCGACCAGAAGCAGATGGTGCTGCTAAGTTCAGCCGCCCAGATCGCCCAGCTTGCCGGCGCCAGCGATGCGACCGTTGTGCGTACCGCCCGCGCGCTCGGCTTCGAAAGCCTCTCGGCGCTTCGCGCAGCCATGCTCTCGGAGCTCACCGGGACGACGTCGCCCGGCAATCGCCTGGAACGGACACTTGCCGAGACGGGCGGCGATGCCGCTGGCGCTCTTCATCACGTCATCGGCATCCACGAGAGTGTGCTGGACGTCCTGCGGCGTCCGGAGATCGCCGCGAGCTTTGAGCGCGCGATCGATATTCTGGCAGGCGCAGCGAGGCGTCATGTCTTCGGTATCGGCCCCTCCGGCGCCATGGCGGATTATTCCAGCCTGCAATTCAATCGCATCGGACTGCCCACCAGTTCGCTCTCTGCATCAGGCGTTGCCTTGGCGGACCGTCTTCTCTGGCTCGGCAAGGGCGATGCCGTTTTGATGATGGCCTATGCGCCGCTTTATCGCGAAGTCGAGGTCGTGCTCGACCAGGCCGCCCGGCATGACGTGCCGGTGATCCTGATCAGCGACAATCTCGGCCCACTGGTCGCCGACAAGGTGGCGGAAATTATCCCTATTCCACGCGGCAAGGCCGATCATCTCGCGATGCATGGCGGTACCATGGTGCTGATCGAAGCCATGATCGTCGGACTGGCGGGTCGCTGTCAGGAAGCTGCCTTCGACAGCCTCGACCAGCTTAGCGTCTTGCGCGGCTCCATCGACAAGGCATGGAAAAAACGCGGCACGAAGAAAAAGAAATAGCGAAGTAATCATCCGCATACATAAATGCTTCAAAAAAGAATTATAGTATAAAATCGCAGTAATTATATCCTCTCTAACGAGTACGGGAGAAATAAATGCTTACTAAAACTATAGCTGGACTTGCGCTGAGTGTAGCGGTGACATGCGCAGCCGCCCCGGCCTTTTCCGCAGACCTGGTGCTGTACGATGCGCTCGATTTCAGCGGCAAGGTAGCCAAGGCTTTCGAAGCCAAGACCGGCCTCAAGGTCGATGTCGTCGAGCCCGGCAGCACCGGCGAAGTGCTTGGCAAGATCGCCGCCGAAGGCAACAACCCGCAATTCGATATCGTCTGGCTGGATGGCTCGGCCGTGATGGAACGCATGGCGTCGGATCACGTCCTGCAGCCGATCCCGGGCGATGTTTATGACAAGGCGGCCTTCACCGATTTCGGCAAGTCGCTGATCCCGGCAAGCCATGCCTTCCTGCCGACCGGCGCCAGCACCACGGCTCTCGAAGTAAACACCAAGAAGGTGCCCGCCGACAAGACGCCGAAGTCCTGGGCCGATCTTGCGCATTTCGCCGGCACCGTCGCCGCCAAGGACCCGAACCTCTCAGGTCCGGCCTACCAGTGGCTCGCAGGCTTCTTCCAGACCAACGGTCTCGATGCCGGCAAGGATCTGCTCGGCAAGGTGCTGACCGTGAAGTCGCTCTCGGGCCTCTCCAGCGGCGGTAAGGTCAATACGGCCGTGCTGACCGGCAATGCTTCCGTCGGCATCAACCAGGACAGCGCCATCTTCGCAAAGATCGCCGGCGGCGAACCCGTGATTGCCGTTTATCCGACAGAGGGTTCGATTGCCCTGCCGCAGGGCCTCGGCATTAGCGCCAAGACGACGCATATGGATGCTGCCCGCAAGTTCATCGATTTCGTGACGAGTGCTGAAGGCCAGGCAGCCATGCAGGACGGCGACGATACCGACTTCTTCTTCATGCCCGTCATTACCGGCGTCAAGGCGAAGCCCGGCCGTCAGACCGACGTCGCCTTCGTACACCTCGACGACAAGGTCGCTTCCGCGCACGAGACCGAATGGAAGCAATGGTATAAGGATCATTTCGTCCCATGATCGAACGGAGCTCACGATGACCGTTCTGCATCATGAAGGGGCCGCGGCATTCGCCCGCGGCTCCAACAGCAGAGGCTTGTCGCCGAATGGATTGCTGGCTTTCATTGGCCGTCTCTGCGGGCCGATGGCCATTTATGCCGTGTTCTTCCTGCTGATCGGGCTACCCCTGGCGCTTGTGCTGATCCAGTCCGTGATGCCGCGGCTGTTCGACGTTCAAGCCGGCAGCACCGCCTTTAGTCTGGAGCCGCTGGCGCATGCTTTCGCCTCGCCGCGTATTCTCCAGTCGATCCTGAATTCATTGGAGCTGGCCGCAACGGTCGCCGTGACGACCACCGCCCTTGGCGGCGCCTTCGCTGTCCTCGTGCAGCGATGCAACGTGCCCCTGCGCGGCGTCATCGCCGTCACGCCCTGGCTGGTGTTCTTGACGCCCTCCTATCTCAAGGCGCTGGCTTGGGTGCTGCTGATGTCGTCCGGCGGCTATCTGGCGCAGCTCGGCATTCTGCCGCAGGCCTGGAGCGATGCCTTCTTCGGGCTCGAAGGCCTGGTCTTCGTCCACACGCTCGGTCTTTTCCCCTTGGCCAGCTTCATCATCGCCAGCGCGCTTGCCGGGCTCGGCAGCGAGCTCGAAGATGCGGCGCGGCTATACGGCTCGTCTCCGCTGAGAATATGGCTGCGGATCAACGGCCCCCTGCTCGCGCCGGCCATCGCGCTCAGCATCATCGCCACCTTTGCAGAGGTGCTGTCTGATTTCGGCCTTGCCTCGACCATCGCCCGAACCTCGAACTTCGGCGTGCTGACCTACGGCATCTATTCCGCGACCAGCGATTATCCCGTCGACTTCGCTTCGGCAGGCGCACAGGCGCTGATCCTGCTCGCTTTGGTTCTGCTTGTGGTGCTGGCCGACCGGATGCTGCGCCGCCGGGCCGATCCCCGTCTGATCTCCGGAAGAGCGCGACCCGCGCACCGATATGAGCTTGGTCTCTGGCGCTGGCCCGCGACCATCGCTGCGCTCGCCGTCGTCTTCCTCGCACTGGTCCTGCCATTGCTCGCAGTCGCCATCCGGGCATTGAGCCAGACCCTCGGCCAGGGGCTGGACCGGAGCAACTTCACGCTGGTCAATGTCCAGACGGCTTTGAGCCTCGGCACGGCGGCAAATCAGGGCCTGCTGCGCAGTCTCGGCTATGCCGGCCTGACAGCGATCATCGCGAGCGGCATCGCCCTGCTCCTCTCCGCCCGGCTCGACCGCTCCAATTCGCTTATGCGCACGATCGCCATCGGCCTGTCGCTCGGCGCAGTCGCCATTCCCGGCATCGTGCTCGGCTTCGGCTATATTCTTGTCTGGAACCGCCTGCCCGGCTTCCGCGACTGGCCGTTCCCACACTATGGCGACGGCTCGCTGCTGGTCACCGGCTATGTCGCGGCTGCCTTGCCCTATTGCCTCGTCGTCATCCTTTCGGCCATTGGCCAGCTGGCACCAAGCCTGACCGACGCAGCGCGACTGCAAGGCGCGGGCGCAATGCGCCGCCTGCTTGCCATCACCTTGCCGCTGGTCTTCCTGAGCGTGGTGACGGCCTTCCTCCTGACCTTCATCCGCACAGTTTTCGAACTGCCGATGTCGCAAATGCTCATTCCGCTCAGCGGCCCCGCTGCCCCGACGCTGATCCTGAAACTGTTCAGCCATGATCAGGACGGCCTCGCTTGCGCCATCGCATTGATGGCGATGGCGGTTGCCGGCGGCGGCGCGGCCGCGGCGTGGATGCTGGTACGGCGCTTCATGCCGAAACGTGGCAGCAACACCAGAGGAGACAATGTAAAATGACCGCTTCGCTGGACTGTATCGGTATCTGCAAATCGCTCGGCGGCCGCCCTGTGCTCGACAATCTCGATCTGAAAATCGCTGCCGGCGAGGTCGTCTCGCTGCTCGGCGCCAGTGGATCGGGAAAAACGACGCTGCTTCGCATCATCGCCGGACTGATCAATCCGGACAGCGGCATCGTCAAGTTCGACGATACGGTCGTCTGGAGCCGACAATCCGTCGTGCCGCCGGAAAGGCGCCGCGTTGGCATGGTGTTTCAGGACTATGCCCTGTGGCCGCATATGACCGTATCCCAGAACCTGTCCTTCGGGCTGCAGTCACAACGCCTGTCCGAAACAGAAGTAGCGGGGCGGCTGGATCATGCCCTCGAGGTCACTCGTCTGATCGCCTATCGCAACCGCTATCCGGCGGAACTGTCCGGCGGCCAGCAGCAGCGTGTGGCAATCGCCCGCTGTCTTGCCGCCCGCCCCGCGTTGATGCTGTTCGACGAGCCGCTCAGCAATCTCGATGCCGCGCTGCGCGAGGATATGCGGGTGGAAATGATGGAGCTGGTGCGCCGCGAGGCCACAACGGTCATCTATGTCACCCATGACCAGGCCGAGGCTATGGCCGTGTCGGATCGTATTGCGGTTATGCGCTCCGGCGTCATCGCGCAGTTCGATACGCCGCAGGCCATCTATGAGGCCCCAGCGGACGCTTTCGTTGCCAGCTTCATCGGTGGCTTCTCGATCGTTCCGGGGGAGGCCCGCGACGGTCGTTTCAAGATCGAGAATGCTCCGGCCGAAGCATTGCGCACGGGCGGTGCCCAAAGCGGCAGCGCGCTCCTGGTCGTTCGGCCGGAAGACGCGCGACCATCCGATGCCTATCCCGACAACCGGCTTCAGGGTATTGTCCAGTCCAGCGCTTTCCAAGGACGCTGCTGGCGCTTGATGATCGATATCGGACCCCATCGCGTCCGGCTCGACTGGCCGCAGGCCATGCCCACCGGCACACCGTTGGTCTTCTCCTTGCCGCCCGAACGCTGTGTGGTCCTTACCGCCTAAAGCATGATCTTATCCGAAAGGTGCGAGAGACTTTCGGATAAGATCATGCAATATCAAAAACCTATCCGCTACTCAGGATTCACTGCATGAACAGTCTCACACCCATTCTTTCCACCATAACAGCGTCCTTCCTCGGTTCTTTCGTCGAAGTCGTGGAAGCCTTCACCATCGTCCTCGCAGTCGGGGTCACGCGGAGCTGGCGTCCGGCGCTGACGGGTGCCGTGCTGGCACTCGCCGTGCTTGCCGCCCTCGTCCTGATCTTCGGGCCGCTGCTGGCGCTGGTGCCGATCACTATACTGCAATTCGTGGTCGGCGTTCTCCTGATCCTGTTCGGCATGCGCTGGCTGCGCAAAGCCATTCTGCGGTCGCTCGGCGTCATAGCCCTGCATGACGAGGAAGCGGCCTTCTCCAAGGAGACGGCGGCGCTTCGGCAACAGTCCGGGGACCGGCGCGCCGACTATCTCGCCGGCCTTGCCTCCTTCAAGGCAGTGCTATTGGAGGGCGTTGAGGTGGTCTTCATCGTCATTGCCGTCGGCGGCGCCCATGGCTTGACGCTCTACGCCGCCCTCGGCGCGCTGGCCGCCTTCATCCTGGTTATGCTGATCGGCCTGCTGGTGCATCGTCCGCTCGCCACCGTGCCGGAAAACACACTCAAATTCGTTGTCGGCCTGATGTTGACCAGTTTCGGCATCTTCTGGACCGGCGAAGGCATCGGCGCGGACTGGCCGGGCGCAGATCTTGCGCTTATCGCGATCTTCGCGATCGTTGCCCTGGCGTCCTTCGCCATCATCCGCAGCCTGCGCGGCTCCGTCGGCAAACCCACAGCAAAGGCAGCCCAATGAACATTATCCGTATCGCCATATCCGAACTTATCGGCATGTTCATCGACGACGGCAGCCTTGCGGCTTTCTCGCTGATCCTGGTGATCGTGGTCGCCGGCGCGGTCAAGCTTTTCGCATTGCCGCCGCTCATCGGCGGTTTGTTGTTGCTGCTGGGTTGTCTTGCCATTCTGGTGTACAGCGTTCGCCGCGCTGTGAAACGATAACATAAATATTTCCCTGCAAACCGCTGATTTGCGGGGGAATATTCACAGAATGGCGGCAGTATCAGCCGCGGTCGCTTACGGGCAAGGGCGGCAAGACATGGTCGAGCAGCTTCTCCACAAAGGTGCCGAGATTTCCCTTGCCGCCGGCCTCCAGCCAGGCGTGGACCATCCGCCCTGCAAGTGCCTGATCCACCGGCAGGCCATTCGCCCAAAGTGTCGCCGGGAACGACCGTGCGCGCGTCTCAGGATCAAATGGCAAAAAAAGCGGCGCGATAGCGGCGGGCTGGCCGAAATAGAGCCTCGCCGCATTGCCGCCGTGGAATGCGGTGCGCTCCTCCAATGTCGGCGAGAGCCGCTCCACCCAGTCGATCGCCTCCGGCATGGTCTCCGTCCGCCAGAACATAACGGGGGCTTCAGAACCCCAGAGGATACGGCTCCATCCGGTCCGGGCGACCACTGCCTCTGCCCAGGTCAGAACGGCAGCGGCCGGAAATCCGCCGTGCCGGGAGAAGACGACATGAAAACGGGGATGGGCGAAGAGCGCGGCAGCGGGGCCATAAGCGAGAATTCCCGGATCGCCGACACCGGCGAAATGTCCCCCGATCACGATGGCGTCGGGATTGCGTTCGAGATTGGCGAGCACCGCCCGGGCGGTTTGGTCGGCAGATGGCCGCCCGCAGACGATAGCGATCCGACCTTCGGCGGCGAGAATATCGAGCAGCCATGGCCGCTCGATCACATCCTCATCCGTCAATCTGAGGCCGCTGAAGCCTGCCGTGAGCTGAGCGCGGACAGCGGCCTCCATCTCCTTTCGGTCGTTGCCGAGAGGAACACCGAGACCGCGGAATTTGTCCGGCGACCGGCTGATCGCCGTGTGAATGGCGGCCAAATCCGGGCTGCTGTCGAAGGAACAGAGTACCGCGCGGCCGATCCCCGCCCGTGCCATCACGCCCTCATAATCCCCGACGCTCTGGAAACGCGGCATGCCGACATGGGCGTAGGCATCGATCAGCAACGGATTATCGCTCATGGCTGGCTCGCTATCTTTCCGGTGTCGCTGTCATTCCGCATCCTGCGCCCGATAGACATCGACGGTCATGCGGGGCAGTTGCGCAAAGTCGAAAGCCGGATGGAAATCGTTGACCAGTTTGACATTGAGATCGACCTCCTCCGGCCAGCGCATCCCGACAATGGCCGAGTGGACGCGGCTATCCGACAGGACGAATTCAAGGCAGACCTGGAAAAGGTCCTTCGCTTTCTGCCAATCGGGTGCGAGATAACGCACTCCGCGCTGAAATATCCCGGAGGTCATGGTGCGCATGGTGACGACGCCGACATTTTCGGCCCTGGCCTCGTTGAGAATATGCCGCGCCGCCGATTGGTAGATGAAGTTATAGGCGAGTTGGAAGACATCGAATTCCTTGTGTTTCAAGAATTGCCGCGCCGTCCACGGCTCTTCCGCCGTCAGTCCGATAAAGCCGATCTCGCCTTTCTCCCGCAATTCCAGTAGCCCCTCGAGCGGCCCACCCTTGACGATGTGCTCGTACTCCTCCGCCGAGAACATACCACCGTGAAACTGCACGATGTCGAGGCGGTCGGTGTTGAGGCGCTTCAGGCTGTCGCGCACGCTGGCGATGACGTCCGCCTTGCCGATGCCATCCCAACGAACTTTGGTGGCCAGCACGCATTCGTCGCGGCGGCTCTTCATCACCTCACCGATCAGCCTCTCGCTATTGCCTTCGCCATAGGCGGGAGCCGTGTCGATATAATTGATGCCGAGATCGAGGGCGCGGTTGATGGTGGCGATCGCCGATTTCCGCCCCTCTTCCGACCATGGGTCCCAGTTGTTGGCGCGGTTGAGCCCGCCGAAGGGATATCCGCCAAGCGCGATCCGCGATACCTGCAGGCCGGTTCTGCCAAGAGCTATTTTCTGCATCGATCTCTCCAATGTCATCTGTGAGATTGTCGCCCCGAAATCCAGGCGTCGTCAGCCGAGTTCGGCCAGGGCAGCGCGAACGCCGGTCAAATTGTCGAGGCGCATCTCTGAATATTTTCGGCCGAGCACGACGCCGGAGGCGCCGCCTTCAAAAGCGGCAAGGACGGCCGCCTTGACCCGATCGGGCGTGGTCCGCGTCAAATCGGGTCCCAAAGTCTCGTCGGCATCGATCATGGCGGCGTCGCCAAGCACCGGCCTCGGAATCTCGCTGGCATCAGGCTGACCGACCGGAATATCGACATCGATGCCGGCATAAATGACGCAACGCCCTTCGCCGCCGACCAGTGCCCGCTTGGTTTCGCGCCTCACATAGTCGGCGGAAAAGCCGTTCTTCGGCAGGTCCTGATACGGTGCCTCGTCCAGGCCCAAAATCTTCAACATCAGCGGATAAACCTGGCCCGGATCAGCATCCCCGAAGATCGTGCGGCTGATACCGGCAATGAAGGTGTGGAAGCGCGGTCCGGCTGCGTTGTTGTAAGTCGATATCTTCAGGAAATCGGCGATATGGCTGAGATCCGCATAATTCTGGCTGGCCCGAAAGAATGGGCTGAAGGTGATGTTCTGCGGCATATTCCAGCCGGCCTTCATCTCCGGCCGATAGGCGCGCACGGTGCCGAAGATGTCGCGATACATCTGGTGCTGTCCGTCAGCCCAGAGCGCTTGCCAGGAAAGCAGCTCCGGATAGGTCAGCAGCAGCCGCCAGAAGGTGACGAAAGCGCCGTCAGAGGGAATGGCACCGCGGGCAATGTCGGCATTCCAGAGAACCAGCTTGCGGTAACCTTCCTGCGCGCGTCGCCAACTGATGCCGCGCTCGGCGCCGAGCGCCTTGCAGTGGCTGCAATAGCAGGTGATCAAGCCGAGACCCTGCCGCGTTGGCTCCTGGATCAGCCGATCGAGCGGGCTTGGGCGCTCCGACGACCACATAATCCCGTCAAGCTCATAGCTCTTGATGTAGTCCTCGATGATGCCGAGATGCCAATTGCGGTAGTCGGGATTGTTGAAGCAGGGCCGCCGCGCCGGCTTGTTCCAGATATCGACTTCGAGGCATTTGAGAAAATTCGGATAGCTGCGCAGATGCCGTGCATGGCTGCTTTCGTCGATCATGGCGAAGCTTTTCATCCCCCGCCGCTTCGCCTCGGGAATGACGGTCTCCAGCATGTCCCAGTCGGGATATTCAGGGGCGCGGCCCGCCGGCCCCAGGATGGTGTTGGCGTAATATTCAGGACGGATCTTGGCGTAGTTGCCGCCGCGCCAGTCAGGTTCATATTGCCGAACGCCATGGTCGGGAAACGGCCGTCCAGGCTCCGCCCGGCCGCCGGTGGCGCGGTCCCAGGTCGATGTAGCAAGGAATAGCGTATTCGCCGCTGCCCGCTCCTGCACCGTGTCCAGCACCATACCGACACCTTCATCCATGAAAGACACGGCTCCGACCTGGATTGCCACCAAACGCTCAGTCATTGGATTTCTCCACCATTGCTCTTGCCATGGCAAACCACCTCACCCTTTAAGCCCCGTGGTTGCGATGCCTTCGACGAGGCGCTTCTGGAAAAACAGGAAGACGAGGAAAACCGGCACCAGCGACAGCGTCGTCATGGCGAACATCGAGCCCCAAGAGGATTGCCCCGACGCATCGAGGAACTGCCGAAGACCGAGCGAGACCGTGTAGTTCTTCTCGGTATTCAAATAGAGAAGCTGCGAGAAGAAGTCGTTCCAAGTCCAGATGAAGGTGAAGATCGTCGTCGTCACCAGCGCCGGCATCATCAGCGGCAGGATGATCAGCGTGAAGATCTGGAAACGATTGCAGCCGTCAACCATTGCCGCCTGTTCGAGTTCCAACGGTATGCCGCGGATGAATTGCACCATCAGGAAGATGAAGAAGGCATCGACTGCGAAGAACTTCGGCACGATCAGCGGCAGGAAGGTGTTGATCCAGCCGAGCCTATTGAAAATGATGTATTGCGGCACGACCGTGACATGAAACGGCAGCATCAGCGTGCCGATCATCAGGGCGAAGAGAATGCCTTTGAAGTGGAAATTGATGCGAGCGAAAGCGTAGGCCGCGAGCGAGCAGGACAGCAGATTGCCGACGATCGCACCCAGGCAGACGATGAAGGAATTGAGGAAGAAGGTCGAAAACGACGTGCCGGTGCCGAGCGTCCAACCCTTGATATAATTGGAGAAATCCAGCCTCGTCGGAATGGGGTTGAGATTGGAGAAGATCTCTCCTTCCGGCTTGAAGGAACTGCCGATCATCCACAGCAGCGGATAGAGCATCAGGAAGGCGCCGACGATAAGCACGACGTGCAGCAGCCATCGCCAGTCCCTGCGTCTGCGCCTTGTCTTGATCGGGCCTGCAAGGCTTGCCATCGCGACTACCTCTCGTCCTCGTAGTGAACCCAGTATTTGCTGGAGAGAAATGCCAGCGCGGTGAAGGCGCCGATGATGATGAGCAAGACCCAGCCCATGGCCGATGCGTAGCCCATCCGGAAATTTCCGAACCCCTGCAGATAAAGGTAGAGCGTGTAGAACAGCGTCGAATCGAGCGGGCCGCCGGTGCCGCCGCTGACGATGAAGGCGGGCGTGAAGGCCTGGAACGAATTGATGATCTGCAGGATCAGGTTGAAGAAGATCACTGGCGTCAGCATCGGCACGGTAATCATCCGGAACTGCTGCCAGCGGCCGGCGCCATCGACCACCGCGGCCTCATAGAGCTCCTTGGGGATCTGCTTCAGCCCCGCGAGAAAAATAATCATCGGCGAGCCGAACTGCCAGACATGCAGCATGATCAGGGTCCACAGCGCCGAATTCGGCGAGGATACCCAGCTCGCACCCTGGACACCGAAAACCGCAAGGATCTGGCTGACGATGCCGCTCGGACCGAAAACCTGCCGCCAGAGAATGGCAATCGCCACGCTGCCGCCCAGCAGCGACGGCACGTAGTAGACAGCCCGATAAAGCCCCAGGCCCTTGATCTTGGCGTTCAGCAACATGGCGAGCGCCAGCGCGAAGGCGAGGTTCAATGGTACGGCGAAGGCAACATAGGTGAAGGTCACCCTCAGCGAGGTTAGATAGCGGCTATCCATGGTGAACAGCCGGACATAATTCATCGCCCCGATCCATTTCGGCGGGTTCAGCAGGTTGAAGTTGGTGAAGGAGAGATAGAGCGACACCAGCGTCGGACCTGCCAAGAATAGCAGCATGCCGATGATCCAGGGCGCGAGAAAGAGGTAGCCCCAGCTGTTGTCGCCGAGCTGCCTTCGACGCCGCCGCTGGCGCTCCTTTGAAGGGGATGAGGTCAGCGCTGCAGGCGGCGCGCTGTGCCGTGCCGCTTGCATGCCGCTTTGACGTTGAGAGGACGACATCAGTTCAAAATGATCCCGGCCTCACCGAAGAACTTCGTGGCAGCGTCGGCGACACTGCTTTGGCCGAAGGCAATCGCCTGATGTGAGCGCTGCATCAGGTCCTGCACCTGTCCCCCGGTCGTCGGCCAGGTGACACCGGGAGCCGCAGAGTGGTTCTGGGTATATTTGATGACATCGGCCATGCTCTGCTCGATCGGCGAAACGGCTGGCAGGATCGATTCCGCAATCTTCGCCGACAACGGCACGCCACGTGCCATCAAATGGACCTTCGCGGCATCGGGATCGTTGGTAACGAAATTCAGGAAATCGACCGCCAGATCTTTCTGCTTCGTGGCGGCGTTGACGAAGACCTGTAAGCTGGCATTGATGAAGGCGCCGAATGTCGGGCCGGACAGCGCCTTGCTGTTGATGCCGTTCGGGACGACCGCGCAGACGAGCTTGTTCTTGGTCAGCGCCTGCAGCGACGATGCTATCGAGCTGTTGACGGGATACATCGCCGCCTTGCCCGTGATGATCGGCGAGGTCTCGTAGCCGCCTTCGGCCGCTGTGATCTCGGCAGGCGGCACGCCGCCCGCTTTGCGCAGATCGTCCCAGAAGGTGAACCATTCCGTCAGTTCTGCCTGCTCAAAACCGAGCTGGCCATCGGTCGTGAACGTCGACTTGCCGCGCTGACGCAGGAAGAACTCGAAGGGATAGAGCGAGCGAGTGCCGGCCGGCGCCCAAATGTCGGCGGAACCGTAGACCTTGCCGCCGCTTGCCTTGTTGATCGCTTTGGCCTTCTCCGCATATTGATCCCAGGTCCAGTCCGGGCCGGGCAAGGCGACATTGGCGTCCTGGAAGGCTTTCGTGTCGAGGAAGAAGCAGCCGCAGGCCAGCCCCCAGGGAATGCTGTAGAGCTTGCCGCCGACCTTGATGGTTTCAACGACACTCTTATTCGCATCAGCAAGATTTATCTTTCCGCTGGCGATGGCGTCGTCCAATTGCAGCAAGCGGCCCGACGCTATCAGCGCCTCGCGATTGTCGGAAATCTGCATGATGTCGGGAGCGTTGCCGCCGGCGAACTGTGTGGAAATCTTATCCTGATAGCCGATAAGTCCGCCATATTGCGCATCCATCTTCAGACCGGGATGTTTGGATTCGAATAGCTTCAACAACTTCAACGTCTTCTGGTGCCGGTCATCCGAACCCCACCAGGCGACCAGCATTTCGGCCGCTCCCTGTGCGCGGGCGATCTCGGGCAGCAGCCCGCTTCCGGCAAGCATTGCGGCGCCGATCAGCAGGCTGCGGCGACTAAGCTCGCCGTTCTCTGCAAATCGAGCCAAATCATCTGCGGTCTTATTCTTGGCCATGATAGCGGTCCCCTCCTCTGGGCCGTTCAGGGTATGAGCGCCGTCTCCTCCCGCCGCCCAGCGCTGAACGCATGGGATTCTTTGATCACATTCCCGGAGCGGTATCGAATGGTTTACGGTTGCTTTTCCGCATCGTGGAATTCTCATGTAAAGGCTGACGACTACCTCAGGATTTCCCCTAGTTTGGCGACGCAGATCAACCGAGACATGAGTGAGCGAATCCATGGCATTGGAACCCTGGTACAAGACGACACTGCGCTGGGCCCAGACGAATCTCGTCGAAATCGACCCGGCGCGCTATGACGAGCAATGGTGGCGGGAACATTGGCGCAGGACGCGCATCCAGGGTGTAATCGTCAATGCCGGCGGCATCGTCGCCTATTACCCCTCCGAATTTCCGCTGCACCACCGTGCCGAAACGCTCGGCGAACGCGATCTCTATGGTGAGATCGTCAAGGCGGCCCGTGAAGAAGGGCTGAAGGTCATCGCCCGCATGGATTCAAACCGCGTGGCCGAGGATTTCTATCGCGCCCATCCGGACTGGATCTGCATCGACATCGACGGCAAACCCTATCGCCAGGCCGACAAATACGTCACCTGCATCAACTCGCCCTATTACAGCGAGTACCTCCCGAAAATCATGGAGGAAATCATCGGCCGCAGCCAACCAGACGGCTTTGCCGACAACAGTTGGGCCGGCATCCCGCGCAAGAACATCTGCTATTGCCAGCACTGCACCAAGCAATTCCGGGAATGGTCAAACGTCGAACTGCCGCGCCGTCATGACTGGGCGGACGAGAGCTATCGGCTGTGGATCCGCTGGAACTTCAAGCGGCGCACCGATCTCTGGGAGTTCAACAACAAGGTCACCACCAAGGCCGGCGGCGAACATTGCGCCTGGATGGGCATGATCAGCGGCGATGTCTTGAACAACAACAACCGGTTCATCGACCTGCCTTCGATCCTCGCCCGCAGCCCGATCGTCATGCTCGACCACCAGCGCCGCAACACGACAGACGGCTTCGAGGACAATACTGAGGTCGGCAAGCGGCTGCATGAAGTCGGCGGCTGGGACAAGCTCATTCCGGAAAGCACGCCGCAATATCAACTCGGCTCTCCGGCCTTCCGCCTCGCGAGCATGCCGCCGGCCGAGGTGCGTCTCTGGTCGTCCGCCGGTTTCGCCGGCGGCATCCAGCCGTGGTGGCACCATATCGGCTCGCTGCATGAGGATCGGCGCCAGTACAACACCGCCGAACCGATCTTCACGTGGCATGAGGTCAATCAGGAAATCCTCGTCAACCGCAAGCCGCAGGCCGATGTCGCGGTCGTCTGGTCGCAGGGCAACCACAATTTCCACGGCCAGGATCAAGCCAACGACCGCACCATGAATCCCTATCGCGGGACAACACGAGCCTTGGACAGAGCGGGCATCACTTATCTGCCGGTCCATGCCGACGATATCGGAAAGGCGGCCGACCGTTTCGGCGTCCTGATCCTGCCCAACCTTGCCGCAATGTCGGACTCGCAAGTTGCCGCCGTCGAAGCCTTCGCCGCTCAAGGCAGGTCGGTCATTGCCTCATCGGAATCGAGCCTCTACGGAGAATACGGCAATAAGCGCGCCGATTTCGCCCTGGCGAAACTGTTCGGCGTCCATGCCAAGGGCGGCAGCCGCGGCGCCCAGGAGGCGGCCAATCCCGATATCGAGACCAGCTTACGCCACACCTATCTGCGTCTTTCCCCGGAACTCCGCGCCAAGGTGCATGGGCCGAGGGACAAGACCGCACCGGCCGCTGACGGCAGCCGCCATCCTGTACTTGGCGGGCTGGACGGAACCGACACCCTGCCCTTCGGCGGTTATCTGCCTGTTGTCAGCGTCGAGGACGACGTGAAGGTGCTGGCGACCTTTATCCCGGATTTCCCGATCTATCCGCCGGAAACTTCGTGGATGCGCCAGCCCTATTCGGATCTGCCGGCCATCACTGTGCGCGAGACGGCCAAAGGCGGTAAACTCGTCTGGTTCGTCGCCGACCTCGACCGCTGCTACGCGCGCGACGAACAGTTCGAACACGCCAAACTGATCGCCAATGCCGTGCGCTGGATGCTCGGCGACAAGTCCCTTCTCAGCCTTGAAGGAACGCATGGCTTCCTGACGGCAACGCTCTACAGCCAGGACAGCAGGCAGATCATCCACCTCAACAACCGCATCCTGACCTCGCGCGTGCCCGGCCGCCAGAACGAACTGCTGCCCATCGGCCCGGTCACCGTCCGGTTGCGTAAGCAGCCGGGCGCCAGCATTTCCGCTGACGTATCGCTTCGGGTAAGCGGTCGGAAAGCTCCGGCGAAGTCCGAAGGCAATGAACTCGTTATCGAGATCGGCGACGTCCTCGATCATGAAGTCGTCGTGGTCGATTGGAGCCGATAACCACAGAACCAGTCCCCTCTCCCCGCATTGCGGGGAGAGGGTCAGGGTGAGGGGCCAGGCACGAAGGCACGGCAACGGCGGCGGCGCCTGACAATCGGTAGATTATTGATTGGAAAAGAATTTTCCTTCGCGCTATCGGGAGAAGTGTCCCCCTCCCCGCTGCACGAGAGAGGGAGTTATTGGTGCCTGCTCCACCCGGCATCGCTCCGCCAGCGTTTAATTCACGCCATCGCAAACTCCACCACCAAAATATTCATTGCAACCTTACGATGCGTCTGGCAAGGTTTGGTAATGGCATCGGTTCCTGCCAGTCCCGAAAAGAGAATGACATGAAAGCGGTGTTCGCGGTTACCCTGCCCAGCCTGATATTTTCGGTCCACGCGATGCACGCCGAACAGCTAGGAGCGCCGATCGACGCCGATAGTCTTAGAGGAACGCCTGGCGTCGAAGTCGAAAGCACGGGCGATGGCGATGCTAGAATCATCACTATTCGCAAAGGTGGCGTCGAAATACGCCAAGAAATCGTCAACGGTGAGATCCAGTCCTTCGGTATCGACAACAGCGGCGAAGGTGCAGTTCTTTGCGCATGGGAAATGAACATCTCAATGAGCGTGGCTGTCGATGCTTGCTATGCATCCAAATTCGCCGGTGTTCGGCAAAATCTGAACTCCCAAATCAGCCAGATCAACGATTTTATCAGCAAAAACAATCTCACTCCGATCTCAAGAGCCGAAGTCGAGGCTGTTGAAAAAGTACATGCCGGAAAAGCCCGCGCAGAGTGGGCGAGATATTCGCGAAAACAATTGAGAGAGGCATGCTCGCACTATCCGCTGCTACCTCTGGTGCAGCAGATGTCAGGTATGAAGCAGACAGACAAACAGGAAGCCTTGGATCGCCTTCTCAGAACGCCTAGGCCTCCTGTTATGAATCCGTGTCTCTAAGCCAGAAAAATAGGAAACCGGTCTAATGGCTGCGCCCTACCCTGGCATTGCCCCACCCAACGCCAGCGTCAGTTCCTGCGCCGTTTCGGCCACCAACCGCCCGAGCGCGGGTACCCGCTCCATCGGAATACGCGACGGCAGCCCCGAGACTGAGATCGCGCAAACGCTCTCGCCCTGATAATTGTGCACGGCCGCCGCGACACAGCGCAGACCGGTGGTAAACTCTTCGTCGTCAATGGCGTAGCCGTTTTCGCGAACGGTTTCGAGTTGAGCCTCCAGCGCAGAACGGCGTGTCAGCGTGTTCGCGGTGAAGCGGCGCAGGCCAGAGCGCGACAGGACAGCCGTTACGTCCTCCTGCGAATAGGATGCAAGAATAGCCTTGCCCATGCCCGAAGCCGGCATCGGCACGCGACCGCCGATGCGGTTGATGGCACGAGCGATTTCGCGGCTTTCGACCTGGTTGATCAACACCACTTCGCCATCCTCGACAACGCCGAGATTTGCCGTCTCATGCGTCTGATCGCGCAGGCGGCGTAGAAACGGCAAGGCCGGCGCTACGAAGCTGCGCTGGCGGGCGAAAGCCGAACCGATGGCAAAGGTCTGGCGGCCGATATGCCAGAGCCGGTCCGTCGGGTTGAACTGGATGAACTGACGCTGCTCGAGCGTCGTCAAAATGCGGTGCACCGTCGATGGCGCAAGACCGGTGCGGCTGACGAGATCGGTCAGCCGGTTGCCTTCGTCGTCCTCTCCCAGGACTTCCAGCAACATCATAGCCCGCTCGACGGATTGAACGCGACCGTGAAGATCCTTCTCCTCCATGAATGCTACCACTCCCTTTTCGACCGAATGCATCCGGGCACGATCACAGGCTTGCGCTCGCCCTCCGGTGGCCGAGCGCCTGCAACATCCCATCGATTGAAATTTCCTCCCGAATGACAGCTTGGTCTGACATTCCTCTCAGCTTCTCAGACCACGCGGATGTGGCCCTCAACCAAGTTGTCATGCGACTATGGTAGCGCTACCGTCATTGGTCGTCAACGGCTATGTTTTCAGTCGCCAAGGCAGGACCAGAGACTTTGGGGGCTGTTTCAGCGGAAAAATCGGGTCTTATGTAGCAAGTGCCACCAATGTTCGGTGCCGGCCTCAAGCGGTTATAACGCTCTCGTGAATGTCATGCGAGAATTTGGGACTTCCGAGGTGAGCCTCGATATTGATTGGACCGGATGACGGGATTATCAAAGAGATTTGAGCGAGGTGCCGGATCGAGCCGCTACCGACCTTGCCGATGACGTAAAAATCAACTCAGCGTGTGCTCCAATCAGTATGATGGAGAAACACATGGAAGGCGTCGATCGCTGGGTTCCGTATAGTACGATGACCAATCCAGGTCGTCACGCCAGCGCAATCACCGCGCTTCCGACCGAGGTTGGCGCTCTAATCCAAATCATTCAAGGCGTCTTGGTTCATTCCGACTGGGTGAAGGAGTACGGCCTTGACGAGACGAAGCTGAATTCGACGGCGCGAACGACACTGCCGATCGCGGAGCGTTTAGACGACGTCTTAAGGCGAGATTCACAGCCCCTCAACGTCCAGCGGTCGGCCGACAAGCGGTCGGTAGGAACCTGCCGCGACTACGCTCTAATGCTCTGCTCCTTTCTGCGATGCAAAGGTATTCCCGCCCGTGTACGCTGTGGTTTTGCAGCTTATTTCTCCAATGGATGGGAAGATCACTGGGTATGCGAATACTGGGACTCTGGCGCTGGAGAATGGTGCCTGTGCGATCCCCAAATCGATGAGATGCTGCGGCAGAGGAGCCAAATCTCGTTCGCTCCGGCCAACGTTCCACGTCAGTCCTTTATGTCGGCGGGGGAAGCATGGCTGGAATGCCGGCGAGCGAGAGCAGATCCAGCTTCCTTCGGCCATGGCAACGTTACTGGTCTGTGGTTCGTGAAAATCAACGTGCTGCGCGACCATTATGTGCTGAACGGTCGCGAGACTTCGAGTTGGGACCGTTGGCGGGACGCGCCAAAGCCCAAACGCGCGGTAACCGGCGGCGAATTGGAGTTACTGGACGCGTTAGCCACAAGCCCGGAGCAACCGTTGGTGGAGATTGCGCCAGACTGGTAGATCCGCCAAATCCAGAACTCGTTCGGCTTCGTGACATGACGCCGACTCGTGGAGAGCGAGTCTGCAAGGCATGTTTTGGCGCAAGGTTTGCCTCCAACACCTTGGCCGCTCATGGCGCATAATCGCGCTCCACCGCTGGTAGCATATGCTACCGAATACCGGAAGAATCAGACGAAATACCCGATATTACCACGTTCCCCGGGTGGGACTCCGGGCGAGACCTCCATGGCGATCGGTGCTGCCGCGCTTCATGACCTGGAAGCCGAGATCGACGATCGTCGGGCCGCCCTCATCGCCATCCAACCGGCGGCGCAATGCTAGCACGGCCTCATGACCGGACTCCCAACGCGGGCTACGCACGCTGCTCAGCGACGGATGCGCCGCCTCCATGATGTCGAAATCGTTGAAACCGGCAATGCCGAAGTCCTCCGGCACACGAATGCCGCGCTGCATGCATTCGAACAACACGCCGAGCGCCATGCTGTCATTGTTGCAGAAGACGGCATCCATGCGCGGATCAGCTTCCAGAAGGCCGCTCAACAGCCTGCGCGCACCGAGCGGGGTAGCGAAGCTCATTTTTTTCTCATCTCTATGTTCATGCACCGGCTGACCTGTGATGATCGGCGTAATCAGCTTTGGATTGTACATGCCCGCTTCCTTCAGCGTATCCGTCAGTCCGGCGAGACGTGCGAGCGAGCGGCCGTTCATCCAGCCGCTCAGGAAACCGATATGGCGATAACCGGCCTCGATCAGATGACGGGCAATGCCTCGACCGGCCTCGTAGTGGGAAAAACCGATCACCGTGTCGATCGGATCATCAGTCAGATCCATGATCTGGATGACCGGGCATCCGGCCTTCTCCAGCATGCTGCGCGATCTGGGGTTCTGATCCGTACCGGAGATGATCATGCCGGCCGGCTTCTGCCGCAGCATCTGCCCGATGAGGCGCTCCTCCTCTTCCTCGTTGTAATGGGTATTGCCGACTTGTATCTGAAGATTGGTGCCGTCGACGCCGTCATAGACGCCTCTGAGAACGTCGGAGAAGATGTTCTGGGTCAGCGAGGGGACGAGAACGCCAACCACATCGGTTCGGATCGAAGCTAAAGCGCGGGCGTTCAAGTTTGGAACGTAGTTCAGCTCGCGGACGGCGTCGTCGATCATTCGCCTCAAGGCTTCGGAAACCTGAGTGGGATCGCGCAGTGCCCGTGATACGGTAATGGCTCCGACACCGGCGCGGCGTGCCACGTCGGCGATTGTTGGACGACCGTCGGTCCGGCGACTCCTCAAATCCATTCCCCCGAATGCTAGCTGCAGGTCCCCTGGTACCTGCTCGATATCTGATCGTAAGACAGGCCGGCCCGTGTTCAAAGCCGGTTTATGAAATTCGCCACAGCCATTCGAAATGCGCTTGACGACCCCATTTGGTAGCGCTACCGTAATTGGGCGTTGCTCGTCAACTCGCCTAAACCAATAAAAAATCAATAAAATTTGTAGGGAAGAGATGCGACGCCTCGATAGAGGAGGATTCGAGTGTGACATTGACCAGACGTACCTTTATGGGCCGTTCCGCCGCCATTATCGCCGGCGCCGGTTTGGCTGCCAATTTCGCAATACCAGCAGCAGCACAGAATAGCCCCGAACTCAGATTGGCCTTTGCCGCCCGCGGGCTGCGCACCATCGACCCGGCCTTTTCCATCCAGGGCGCCGACGAATGGGCGATCATCCACATCTTCGACCAGCTCATAGACGTGCCTCTTGGTCATTTCCCCAACAGCATGGATGAGGTTCAACCAAATCTGGCCGAAAGCTGGACCATGTCGCCGGATGCCAAGACCTGGACGTTCAAACTGCGCCAGGGTGTAAAGTGGCACAAGGGCTACGGCGAGATGACCTCGGACGACGTGCTCTTCACGTTCCAGCGTCTGCGCGATCCCAAGCAGCTCGCCGCCAACCATGTTCTCTTCAACAACATCGCCGATGTGAAAGCCGATGGCCCCTATCAGGTCACCTTCACTCTCAATCAGCCCGATCCCTTGTTCCTCGTTGGTCCGCTCGGTCATTTCTCATCCAGCATCGTGCCCCGCAAGGCCGTGACGGAAAAAGGCAAGAATTTCGAGAAAGACCCGATCGGCACCGGTCCCTACCAGTTGGTGAGCGTCGAAAGCGACCCTTCGCAGGGCGTGAAGCTGACGGCCAATCCAGACTATTTCGGTCCGGCGCCGCTGACGAAGGATATGCATATCCTCTACATAGCTGACACCACGGCGCGCACGCTGGCGCTGTTTTCCGGTGACGTTCACATGATCGAAGGCGTGCGCGCACCCGGCTGGGTGGCGTCCATCCAGCAGCGCGGCGCCGGATACCATTATGACGTCGCCTCGCCGGGCAGCATCTTTACGGTTTCCTTCAATCTGAAAGTAAAGCCCTTCGACGACCCGCGCGTCCGCCAGGCCATGGCCTACCTGATCAATCGCGACGAGATCGCGGCAGCGCTTGCCCCTGTCGGATTGAGAACCTACGGCATCAACCCGCCATCCTATCTCGGCGGCTTCACCGCCGACACCATCCCAGCCGAAGTGCGTTACGACTACAGTCCCGACAAGGCGAAGAAGCTCCTTGCCGATGCCGGCCTTCCGAATGGCTTCCACTTCAAGGCCGACACCTCGCAGCGCGAGGATTATCAGTCGATCATGCTGATCATCCAGCAGCAACTGCGCGTCGGCGGCATCGAGATGGAGCTCAATATCAAGGATCATACGGCGTTCCATGCCGATCAGGGCAAGGACACCAACACGCTCTACCAGCGTTCCGCCGCCTATCCGCCGGTGCCGACGCTCGCCATTATCGAGCAGTTGAGCAAGGACGCCGAGGTCAAGGCGGACGGCTCCGGCGGCCCGAATTTCAGCCACTATGGTGTCGTTACCCCGGGGATCGACGATATGCTGGCGAAGGCACAGGACGAGCCCGACATCAACAAGCGCATCGAACTCGTGCACGAGATCGAGACCAAGTTCTTGAAAGACATGCCGTTGCTGCCGATTTGCGACAATGGCTACATGCTGGTTCGCGCCCCGAATGTCGATCTCGGCTACGAACTCAAGTCGGGCTACGCCCATTGGCGCCTGACGAGGACGAAGATTACCTGACGGTAAACCGCCGGGGGACGCTGACCCGTCCTCCGTCGCGCCCAAAATGCACGACGCCCGGGAGCCTCGCTTTCGAGCGAATGAGTTTTCGCGCCTGTACGACCCGACACGACCGGGCCACAGGCCTCTTGTCCGCGGTGCGGAGCCTAGTCTTATCTTGCGAGGAATTCTTCATATGGGCATTTTTTCGACCATCACGATCGTCCTCTCCGGCCGTGACGATGCATCCAGGTCCGATGCCGTTCGCTGGGCGGCGGCTGAATTGAAGCGGGCGCTGGACAAACGCGATGTCGAGACAACAATCGCAGAAACAGCAGGGCCAGGATTCAATATCGAAATAGCGAGCGGCGCCCAGGGTTTCCCGCCAAAGATTTCCGCGCCTCGTCCCGACAAAGAGGAATCCTTCGCGCTCCACCGCGAAGCGGACCGGATCCTTGCCTGGGGATCGGATGAGCGCGGCCTTGTCTATGCTCTGACGGAACTGGCGGATCGCGTTCGTTATGCCGGCGGAGAGGATCTGTTCGCCGGCACCTTCCCGCTCGTCGAGCAGCCCTCGGCGCGGGTACGCAGCATGGCGAGACTGTTCTGCAGCGAGGAAGAGGACAAGGTCTGGTTCTACGACAAGCAGCAATGGCGCGATTATCTGACCATGCTTGCCTCGAACCGCTTCAACCGCTTCGCCCTGACGCTCGGCATGGGCTACAACTATCCCTACCACAATCCCTGGATATCGGACGTCTATTTCTATTTCCCCTACCCGTTCCTGCTGCAGGTTCCGGGCTACAAGGTGGATGTCGTCGAGCTTTCGGAGGAGGAGCGCGACACCAATCTGGAGATGCTGAAATTCATCGCCCGTGAGGCGGCGAAACGCGGGCTGGAATTCCAGCTCGCACTCTGGACGCAGCGCTATGATTTCGACGACGTACCGCACGCCAATTACACCGTCCGCGGCGTCACCAATGATAATCTCGCGCCCTATTGCCGGGATGCTCTGACGCTGCTCCTGAAGGAAGTGCCCGAGATTACCGGCCTGACCTTTCGTGTCCACGTCGAAGGCGGCATAGCCGAAGGCGATTACGGTTTCTGGCGCGAGGCTTTCGCGGGTGTCGCCGCCGCCGGCCGTCCTGTCGAGATCGACATGCACGGCAAGGGCCTCGATCACGAGATGCTGCAGATCGCCCGCCAATCCGGCATGCCCTTCGCCGCTTCTCCGAAATACCTCGCCGAGCACATGGGTCCGCCCTACCACCAGTCCGCCATCCGTAACAAGGAATATCCGCCGGAGGTGGCGCGCAGCGAGCGCGAGCAACTGAGCGAAGGCTCGCGCAAATTCCTGCGCTATAGCTATGGCGATCTCCTGACCAAGGACAAGGACTACAAGGTCATCTACCGCATCTGGGCCGGCACCCAGCGCGTGTTGCTCTGGGGTGATCCGGCCTTTGCCGCCGGCTACGGCCGCAGCTCGATGTTTGCCGGCTCCGACGGGGTGGAATGGTGCGAACCGCAGAGCTTCAAGGGGCGCATGGGTACCGGCATCCCTGGCACACGCTTCAACTACCAGAAGCAGGGCATGCCGACCCGCTACGACTGGCACAAATACGACTATCAATACCGCGTCTGGGGCCGTCTGCTCTATTATCCGGAAGCGCCGCGCGAAAGCTGGATGCGCTATCTCCAGCATGAATGCGGCGATGCGGCTGACATCTGCGAACAGGGTCTCTCCTGGGCAAGCCGCGTGTTGCCGCTCATCAGCCTGACCCACGGTCCCTCCGCCTCCAACAACCATTATTGGCCGGAGGTCTACACCAACATGCCGCTGATCGAAGGGACCGGACAGCGCGCCTATGGTTTCGACATGGAAGGGCCTGTGCGTTTCGGCAATGCTCCGACCTTCGACTCCAGCCTCTTCGCCAATCCGCGCGAATATGCCGAACTGCTGCTCACCGGCAGGGAGTCCCATCGCTACACGCCGCTTGATGTTGCCGACTGGCTTGAGAAGATGGCCGATGGCTGCGATCAGGCCGTACTCGACGCCAAGAAGACTGCGAGCTTCGGCAAAGCGGCCGTGCAGCGAATGATCGTTGATGTCCAGATCTGCGGCGGCATAGCCCGCTTCTTTGCCGAGAAATTCCGCGCCGCCTGCTGGGCCGAGCTGTTCATCGCCACCAAGGTGTCGAAGCTGATCGAGCCGGTCATCGACCATGCCCGCCGCTCGGTCATGGCCTGGCAGACGGCCGCCGACGTTTCGCGCGATCTCTATCATGACGACCTGACCTACGGACCGCAATCCTGGCTGCGTGGTTCCTGGCACTCGCGCCTGCCGGAGATCCAGGCGGAGATCCTCGATCTGGAATCACTGCGCGGCGGCAAGACGGAATCCGTGCAGCCGACGGTCGAGGTACAGGCAGCAATCGACGCCCTGGTCGGCCGTAGGCCGGTATTGACACAAAAGTTCAATATCGAAGCGCCGCTATCCTTCAAGCCTGGTAGCGCATTTACGGTCCGCGTCACCGATGCGGTGGACGAGGCACCGGTGCTGCATTATCGTCATATCAATCAGGCGGAGCGCTGGAAGGCGATGACGATGACACGCGATGGGCAGGGTTATGCAGCCGTCGTTCCCAGCGACTACACGAACTCCAAATTTCATCTGCAGTACTTCATCAGCGCCAAGAGAGACGGCCGCGCCGTACTGTCGCCGGGGCTGGAGGACAACCTCGCGAACGAGCCCTATTGCACAGCATTGCAGGTTTAGGAGCTTACTCGAAACATCGGGGCGACTGTCGACTGCCCCGATGCCTTAGCCGTTTTGAGACCATTGATCGGAGACGGAGGGAGCCGTTTCCATCGATGGGTGGAGGAGATGGAAATATGGCCCGATACTTATTGCTGCGGTTGCTGGACGCGATCCCGACCGTTCTGCTGGTCCTGACGCTGGTATTCATCGCCATGCGCATCCTGCCGGGTGATCCGGCAATTGCCGCGCTAGGCGACATGGCAACCGCCGACCAGCTCGCTCAATTCCGCGCCAAGATGGGCCTCGATGCGCCGCTCTGGCTGCAATATATCCATTTCGTCCTCAGCGCCTGCACGCTCGATTTCGGCAAGTCGATGATGACCAACCAGTCCGTGCTCGGACTGATCGCCTATAACCTGCCCTACACGATCGAGTTGACCGCCGTCGCCATGCTGATCGGCACTGCCATCGGCATCCCCTTCGGCGTCGTTGCCGCAACCCATCGCAACGGCGTGCCGGACAGCGGCATGCGCGCCTTCTCCTTGATCGGCTACGCCATCCCCGACTTCTATCTCGGAGCATTGCTGCTGATCGTCTTCGCCCTTAATCTCGGCTGGTTTCCGATCAATGGCGGCGGCAACAATTTTCTGGACAGCCTCTATCACGTCTTCCTGCCGGCACTGACGCTCGCCCTCGTCAAGGCCGCGTTTATCGGCCGATTGACGCGCACGTCGCTGCTGGAGGTGCTCGGTAAGGATTATGTGCGCACGGCCCGTGCCAAGGGCGCGGGCGAAACCCGTGTCATCTATCGTCACGGCCTGCGCAACGCGCTGCTGCCACTGACGACAGGCATGGGTCTCAGCCTGCTCACGACGCTTTCCGGCTCGGTCGCCATCGAAATGGTCTTCAACCGGCCAGGCATCGGCAAGCTGCTGATCAACGCCATCGCCGAACGCGACTATGCCGTCATTCAGGGCGGCGTCATCGTCTTCGCCATGGTCGTCGTTCTCGTCAATCTGGTGATGGACCTGCTCTATATCGTGGTCGATCCGAGAATTAGGGTGAAGTGAGATGACGCTGACCATCGATCGCGATCTCCCGGAAATCGCTCCCGCTCCGACATTCTCCTCCCATCTGCAGCATCTGCTCTTCGGCCGAGTGTCCACCATCTTCGCGCTGCTGCTGATCATCATCTTCGTCGCGGTCGCCGTCCTGGCGCCGTTGATTGCCCCCTATGATCCGCTGCAGCAAAGCTTCCTGGCGATCAATAAGGGTGCATCGGCCCAGCATTGGCTCGGTACCGATCAGTTCGGCCGCGACGTGCTGTCGCGCATGATCTACGGCTCGCGAAACTCGCTGATCTTCGGCCTCGTCTCGCCGCTCCTTGCCGCCGCCTTTGGGACTACGCTCGGAGTCACGGCAGGCTTCTTCGGTGGCACGCTTGACCGGCTGGTATCGCGGCTGATCGATATTCTCCTTGCCTTTCCGGAGCTGTTGCTGGCGATCATCATCGCCGCGGTTCTGGGCGGTGGATTCTGGAACATCGTGTCCGTCATTACCGTCGCGTTCATTCCGGGCTTCGCGCGCGTCGCCCGCGCCTCGACGCTTTCCGTCAAGCAGGAGCCCTATGTCGAAGCCGCGATTGCCGCCG
This sequence comes from Rhizobium jaguaris, assembly GCF_003627755.1. Lineage (NCBI taxonomy): Bacteria > Pseudomonadati > Pseudomonadota > Alphaproteobacteria > Hyphomicrobiales > Rhizobiaceae > Martinezella > Martinezella jaguaris. The sequence continues at coordinate 3,185,939 of NZ_CP032694.1, forward strand.
GCGTGCGGACGCCCGTCATCATCTTCCGCCATGTTGTCCCCAACATCGCCGCGCCGATCGTCGTGCTGATGACATTGTGGGTGGCTTCGGCCATCCGACTGGAAGCGGCGCTGAGCTTCCTCGGCATCGGCACCCAGCCGCCGAACCCGAGCTGGGGCAACATTATCCGTGACGGCCTCAACAACATGTTCGGTTCATCCTGGCCGATCATCAGCGCCGGCTGCGCCATCACCTGCGTCGTGCTCGCCTTCAATCTGCTCGGCGACGCCGTGCGTGACGTGCTGGACCCGGAGACCGCCTCATGACACCACCACTGCTCAAGGTCAACAATCTGGCGGTGGAAATAAGCGGCAAGACAGGCAAGGTGCGTCTCATCGATGGCGTCAGCTTCGAGATCGAAGCCGGCGGCGCAGTCGGCATTGTCGGCGAATCCGGCTCGGGCAAATCGATAACGTCGCTGGCGATTATGCGGCTGATCCCGGAGCCGCCGCTGAAAATCGCCGAGGGCCGCATTGCGTTCGACGGCACCAACCTGCTGGACCTGCCACTTTCCAAAATGCCCGAGATTCGCGGCCGTGACATCGCGATGATCTTCCAGGAGCCGATGAGCTCGCTCAATCCGGTCATGACCATCGGCGACCAGATCGGCGAGGCGCTGAAGCTGCATGCTCGCGGCACCCGCAAGCAGCGCCGCGCCCGCATCATCGAGTTGCTCGGCCTTGTCGGCATTCCCAATCCGGAAGGCAGGCTCGATGCCTATCCGCACCAGTTCTCGGGCGGCATGCGTCAGCGCGTGATGATCGCCATGGCGGTCGCCTGCAATCCGAAACTCCTGATTGCGGATGAGCCGACGACAGCGCTTGATGTCACCATTCAGGCGCAGGTGCTGGAACTGATGCACAAGATCAGGAAGACGCTGAATACGGCAGTCCTCCTCATTTCCCACGATCTCGGCGTCATCGCCGATGTCTGCGACCGAGTGATCGTCATGTATGCCGGCCGTGTGGTCGAAGATGCCGACGTCCGCTCGGTTTTCCGTGCGCCGGCCCATCCCTATACCCGCGCTTTGTTGAAATCGATTCCACGCCTCGGCGGCGACCAGACGCGCCTGTTCCAGATACCGGGCTCGGTTCCGGCGGCGGGCTCGGTAAAGCAAGGCTGTCCCTTCTATGGCCGCTGTACGCTGCGGGTCGACCGCTGCGCCGCCGAAATGCCGCCGATGTTTTCCTTCGGCACTGCCCACCGCGCCGCCTGCTGGGTGACATCGAGCAACATGTCGGCGACGTCACCTAAGGAGGTGGCAAAATGAATACCATCCTGCGCGCCGAAGGCATCAGCAAAACCTTCTCGGATGGCGGTGGTTTGTCCTTTGGCACGCCGAAACAGGAAGTCCGGGCCGTCGACAGCATCGATCTCGAAATCAAGCGCGGCGAGACGCTCGCGCTGGTCGGCGAATCCGGCTGCGGCAAATCCACGCTCGGACGGTTGCTGCTCAGGCTGATCCAGCCGAGCGGCGGCAAGGTCTGGTACGACGGCACCGACATTACGGCGCTTTCCAGCGAACAGATGCGCAATATGCGCCGCAAGCTGCAAATGGTGTTTCAGGACCCCTATGGATCGTTGAGCCCTCGCCGTTCGATCGCGCAGATCATCGCCGAGCCGCTGGATGCTTTCGGAATGCTCCACTCGGCAAAAGAACGGCGCGACAAGGTGGCGGATCTCCTGACACAGGTTGGCCTCGCTCCAGCCTTCATGGATCGCTACCCCCGGCAGTTTTCCGGCGGCCAGCGCCAGCGCATCGGCATTGCCCGCGCCATTTCGGTCGAACCAGATTTCATCGTTGCCGATGAACCGGTCTCCGCGCTCGACGTTTCCGTGCAGGCGCAGATCATCAACCTGATGCAGGACCTGCAGCAGCAGAAGGGCTTTTCCTTCCTGTTCATTGCCCATGATCTCGCCGTGGTGCGCCATATCGCCGACCGGGTGGCGGTGATGTATCTCGGCCGTATCGTCGAGATCGGTCCCAAGAAGCTCATCTACGACCTGCCGCAGCATCCCTATACACAGGCGCTGTTGTCAGCCGCTCCCGAGCCGGACCCGGATCTGAAAAGCCGCCGCATCATTCTCGAAGGCGACGTGCCGAGCCCCACCAACATGCCATCGGGCTGCGCCTTCCGTACCCGCTGCCCGCTCGCCAGGGACATATGCAGCGCAGAGCGGCCGCCGCTTCGTGAAGTCGCTCCCGCGCAATGGGCCGCCTGTCATTTCGCTAAGCCCAACCCGATACCGCTCAAGGCTTGAGAGGCGTATCCTTCCGGCATGATCGTTGCCGCGGCGCTGTCGAGGACAGCCTGTCGCCGGGTGAACATTGCGAATATTGGAGGATCAAATGACTCTTCAGGGAAAAATCGCCCTTGTCGCCGGCGCCACGCGCGGTGCCGGCCGCGGCATTGCCGTCGAATTGGGAGCCGCTGGCGCGACCGTCTATGTCACCGGGCGCACGACGCGCAATCATCAATCCGATTACGCTCGCCCCGAAACCATTGAGGAAACGGCGGAATTGGTAACGGCGGCCGGCGGGTACGGCATCGCGGTGCAGACCGACCATCTCGTTGCCGACGAAGTGCGGCGACTGGTCGAGCGCATTCGTGTCGAACAGGGACGGCTCGATATCGTCGTCAATGACATCTGGGGTGGCGAAAAACTGTTCGAATGGAACAAATCGGTATGGGAGCACAATCTGGATGCCGGCCTTCGTCTGCTGCGGCTTGGTATCGACACGCATCTGATCACCGCACATTTCGCCCTGCCGCTTCTGATCGAACGCCCCGGTGGCCTATTGGTCGAAGTGACCGACGGCACCGCCGAATATAATGCCGACCACTACCGGCTTTCGCCCTTCTACGACCTCGTCAAGGTGGCCGCGACGCGCATGGCCTGGGCGCATTCCAAGGATCTCATGTCCTATGGTGCAACGTCCGTATCGCTGACACCTGGCTGGCTGCGGTCGGAAATGATGTTGGAGGGCTATGGCGTCAGTGAAGACAATTGGCGCGATGCCACCGCAAAGGTTCCGCATTTCATCATCTCGGAAACCCCGCGCTTCGTCGGCCGTGCCGTCGCAGCGCTTGCCGCGGATCCGGATCGCGCCCGCTGGAACGGCCGATCGCTTTCCAGTGGCGGCCTCGCACAGATCTATGGCTTCACCGACCTCGACGGGTCCCGCCCGGATGCCTGGCGCTACGTTCCCGAGATTGAGGATGCCGGCAAGCCGGCGGACGCGACCGGTTATCGATAGGCTGCCGATCGTCCCTCGACAGACCGTCTCGCAGATGCGAAGAATCGCCGGGAGTTTCAGCGCGATTGAGAGGCGTCCAAATGAGCAGTTCGCATCCGGAAATCTACCTGGTTCGGCATGGACAGACGGAATGGAGCCTGTCCGGCAGACATACTGGGCGAACCGACATCCCTCTGACGGCGGCCGGTGAAGAAGCCGCCCGCAAAGTCGCCGGCCGCCTCCCCGCCATCGATTTCGCCGCGGTCTGGTCGAGCCCGTCGCAGCGCGCCAAGAGCACCAGCGCGCTGGCGGGCTTCGGCGATGCGCGTGTCATCAAGGAGGATCTGGCGGAGTGGGATTACGGCGCCTACGAGGGCGTCACCACCAAAGAAATCCTGGCTCAGCGTCCCGGCTGGCAACTGTTTCGCGATGGATGTCCCGATGGCGAAACGGCGGCCGACGTCGGCGGGAGAGCCGACCGGATCATCAGCGAGCTTCGGGAGGTGAACGGCAGCGCTCTGATCTTCTCCAGCGCGCATTTCCTGAGGGTCTTCGCCGCCCGCTGGCTCGGCCTGCCGCCCGAAGGCGGCGCACACTTCGTGCTCGACACCACCAGCATCAGCGTTCTCGCCTACGAACACGACCTGACCGAACCGGTCATCCGCCGCTGGAACCAGGTTTGACGGATCGTCCAGGCATCGGTTGTCGGCAGACAGAAATCGAACGGCAATAGCGCCGCTCGATCAAAGTTCCGCAACCACCTTTACCAGGATTACCAGGCCGTCAGCCCCAGCAGTTTTTCGCCCAGCGGCGTCAGAACGGCCGTCGCCGCATTGCGTTTTTCCCACTCGCGGGGATCGCCGGGAAACGCCTCGCGTTTCGGATGATCGCGCTCGCGCCACAAGCGGATGCGTTCCTCGCGCTCGGCGACATTGTCGAACTCGGCAGGATGCATCGAAATATACTGCGCCATGCGGACTCGGTTTTCCGCATGATTGGGCCGGACGCCATGGGCAAGCAATGAATTGAAGATCATCAGATCGCCGGGCTCCATGTCGATGTTGACGACCGAAAGGCTGGCCATGTCGGGGTGCATCGGGTCTCGATCCGCGGGCTGCGTCTTCTCCCATTCCTCAAAGTGCTCGAACAACGCCGGCACGCACTGAAAACCACCGACGTCGCCGTCCTGCTTCTTCAGGCTCAAGACGCCCTGAACGCCTATCGGCAGGGGACGCAGGGATGTATCGACATCCCAGTGAATGAAGCCGTTCGGATTGCCCTTGATCTTCTTCGGCGGATTGAGATTGGCGCGATCGATCGTCACCCACATATCCTCGCGGTCCCAAATATCGACGAAGGCGCCGTAGATGCGCGGCTCCATACGATTGTCCCAAAGATACTGATGGTTGTAGATCTCTAGCATGCCGGTGTTGTTGAGCTCTTTCATTTTGTGCTCGCGGCGCTGCGGCGCATACCAGGTCGACGGATCATTCGGGTCTTTCTCGTCGAAGGCCCAAAGCACCTCCACAAGCCGCTCGACATTGGCGGGAGGGACGGCCTGCCGCACGATCACATAGCCTTTGGTGATCCAATGCTGCCAGTCTTGCTGCGAGAGGACCCGCAGCGGCAACGTCTTCTTGATGTCCTTCAACTGCGTCATGGCCGAAGACGCGGTCGGATGTGCGTCCCGTTTCAAACCTTGTTGCATATACGTCTCCCATCTCGTTGATCCCCGTCACATCAGGCGATGCTCCAGCAATAGCGGGATGCAGGTCGGTCATGTTGCCTGGGTCTGGCCTTTTCTGATACTATTCTAGCTTCCGTTATCATTTAGACGCCCGATGAGACCCTATCTTGAGATATTGCCACGGTCGCAGGAAACGTCGTGGAGCATGCTGAACCGGCGGCTCGACGATGTCATCCCCTTCCAATGGCATCATCATCCCGAATTCGAACTCACCCTCACACTGAACTCGGTCGGGCAGCGTTTCATCGGTGACCATAGCGGCGACTATGGCGACGGCGATCTCGTCCTCGTCGGCCCCAACCTGCCGCATACATGGGCCTCACGCGCAAAGATCGACGAGCATAAGCCGCATGTTGCCCTTGTCTTTTGGTTCCATCGCGACTGGCTGTTGCAGATGTCGGGCGGTGCAGTCGAATTTCGGCCGATCGAGGCGATGGTGATGCGGGCCGATAACGGCCTGCAATTTTCGAAAGAGATCGCTGCGGCGGTGCGGCCGGACTTCGAGGCAGTCTTCGAAAGGCGGCCTGTCGAACGTCTGCTATCGCTGTTGAGCATCCTTGTCAGGATCGCCGATGACAGGAAGGCGACGCCGCTTGCAAGCGCGCCGGGCCAATCGCAGGACCTTCGGGAGAGCCGGGAACGCATCGACCGTGTGCTGACACATATGCATCTCAACTATGCGCGCCCTATCAGCCTGGATGAATTGGCCGATATCGCCGCGCTCAGCGTTTCCGGTCTGCATCGGATGTTCCGCCGCCACACCGGCACCGCCATTTCCGATTATCTGATGCGCATGCGTATCGGCGACGCCTGCGCTCGCCTCTCGTCTACCAATCAGGCGGTCCATCAGATCAGCGATGCCGTCGGCTATAATTCCATCGCCAATTTCAACAGGCAGTTCAAAACCCTGAAGGGCATGACACCGCGAGAGTACAGACGATTGTTCGTCAGGCCGTGACTTCTGGAAGCCGAATGAGTTTGGCAATCTTTGCCGCTGCCGCGTCCGCCGCCTCGGGCGCCATGCGTGCGATTCCGAACAGCAGCCCCGGTCGCGGCGGCCCAAGATGCAGGGCAGACATGGGCCGAAGCGCGAAACCCTGGGCATTGATCCTCCGCACGACCGCGCGATCATCGGCCCCTGCGTCCCGGAACCACGCAGCCAGTTGCAGCCCGCCGGTGCCCTCGCCGATCGTAAGCTGATCTCCGCAATGGCGGCGCAACGCGGACACGGCGGCCGCCATCCGCTCGGCATAGACCGCATTCATATGTCTCAGATGCGCGCGAAACCGGCCCTCGCGAATGAAATCGGCAAGGGCCGCCTGGATATGGATCGGTACGACGGCCCCTCTCAGCCGCTGCGCGGCAGCGGTCTCGGACACAAGCCGGGATGGCACGACCGCATAGGCGATGCGCAGGCCGGGCGCCAGCGTTTTCGAGAATGTACCGAGATAGGCGACCACTTCGCCTCGATCGATGCCCTGCAGCGCTGCGATGGGGCGTGAAGCATATTGGAATTCGCTGTCGTAATCGTCTTCCAGCACCACCGAACCGTTGGCGCGCGCGAATTCGAGCAAGGCCAGGCGGCGTGGCAGGCTCATCGTCACGCCGGTCGGATATTGGTGGGAGGGCGTGACGTATATCAGGCGCGGTGTCGGACCGGCAGCCTTGGCAACATTGATGCCTGCCTGGTCGCACGGCACCGGCACCAGGTCCGCACCCGCCATCCGCAGCAACGCCTGCGCCGTTCCATAGCCTGGCTCCTCAATCCAGGCGACGGTCCCTTTCGGGCGATCGGGCCGCAGCAGGACGCGCGCCAAAAGATCGATGGCGGCTCCGGTCGAAGGAACGATGAGGATTTGTTCGGGACGGGCGATCACGCCGCGCGTCGCGGAGATGTGCTCGAGGATTGCCTCGCGCAACTCGCGAATGCCGCTGTGGGCACCATAGCCGAGGTCATGCACCCGCAGCGAACGGCCGCGAGCGCCAAGGCAGCGCGCCCAGGCGGCATGCGGAAAAGCTGCAACATCCGGCACGCCGGGCTCGAAGAGGCCGCCCGCGCCCATCTCGATCGCTGGCACCGGGCTGAGCGTCGTCGGTGCGGCTTGCCCCTGCAAAGGAGGCGTGGCAAAGGCGGCAACGCGCGTCGCAGCGCCCGTCGTTGATTGCAGATAGCCCTCGGCTTTCAGCCGCTCATAGGCATTCACAACGGTGGAACGCGCGACGCCGATCGAGACCGCCAGCCACCGTGTCGACGGCAGCCGCTGCCCTGGCGGCATCTGCCCTTGGAGAATACGATCGCGCATCACTCGATACACCTGCCCCTCCAGGTCGCCTGCGGCCCGATCGAGTGCCGGCCATTGCGCAACAAATGCCATGGCATCCCTCAACTGGTCTGCTGAAAATAGATAAACTGGTTGTTTATAGCCTACCTGTTTGGCGGCAAGAATCAAAAAGAATACCAGCGAGGAAAACGATGGCTGATCTCTACCCGCCGCAAGCCGACGACTATCCGACCACCGAACGCTCGCGCGTGCGGCGCGAACATCATCGCGGCAGCCATGCTCGTGCCGACGTTTATGCGGTTTTGGATGCCGCACCTCTCTGTCACGTCGGCTATGTCATCAATGGCGCGCCCTATGTGACGCCGACGCTGCATTGGCGCGAAGGCGACCACGTCTATTGGCACGGCTCGGCCGCAAGCCGCTTTCTGCGTGCGGCAGAGGACATGCACGTCTGCCTCACCTGCAGCATCTTGGACGGCTATGTGCTCGCCCGCTCCGCCTTCAATCATTCGGTCAATTACCGATCCGCCATGGTTTTCGGCACGGCCCGCCTGCTGGAAGATGCCGAGGAGAAGGCCGAGGCGCTGCGCCGCTTCGTCGAGAACCTGTTCCCGGGCCGCTGGGATAGCCTGCGGCCGATGACCGGGCAGGAGGTGAAAGCCACATCCGTATTGCGGATGGAAATCGAGGAGGCGACAGCCAAGGTCCGCAACGGCCCGCCGGGCGATGCAGATGAGGCGCATTTTCCCGTCTGGGCGGGCGTCCTTCCGGTGCGGAGCCATCTGGTTTCGGCGGAACCCGCGCCTGGATTGCCCGACGGGATAGAGCTACCCGAACCGCTGGCGGCGCTGATACAATCGGGCCGGATTCGATAGATTGCCTTCGCATTTGATACCAAAGGATTTTGATATGGACCTCGCGAATTGGAACGGCGTGCCGCGCCCGGAACGAATCACTCTGGAAGGCCGCTATGCCCGACTGGAGCCACTCGGTGCGGCGCGGCATGGCGCGGACCTCCTCGCTTCGGCGCAAGCGTCGGGCGCGGAGGATCGCTTCCGCTATCTGTTCGAGGAAGCGCCGGCCGATGTCGCCGCCTTCACGCCCTGGCTTGAAAAGGCCGCCGCCAGCACCGATCCCCTGTTCTTCGCCACGATCGACAAGCGGACCGGCAAGGCCGAAGGCCGGCAGGCGCTGATGCGTATCGATCCCGTGCATGGCGTCATCGAGATCGGCAGCATTCTTTGGGGGCCCGCCATCGCCCGCAGCCGCGTCACTACCGAAACGCTCTACCTCTTCGCGACTTACATCTTCGACACGCTCGGCTACCGCCGCTTCGAGTGGAAATGCCACAATCTCAACGAACCGTCGAAGCGCGCAGCCGAGCGTTTCGGTTTCACCTTCGAAGGCATCTTCCGCCAGCACATGGTCGCCAAGGGCAGGAATCGCGACACCGCCTGGTTCGCTATCATCGACGCCGACTGGCCGCGCCTGAAGGCCGGTTACGAGAGATGGTTGTCTCCTGAGAATTTCGACGAGGCCGGGCAGCAGAAGAGCAAGCTGACGTTCGGGTGAAGCCTCGGCTGCTCGGCATACGTCTCTTGTCCTAAAGCGGCTTTCGAAAATAGACGACGCGCCCGGTTTCCTCGAAACCCAATGCAGCGTGGAATGCATGGCTTTCAACGTTGTCGAGCAGCGCGTCCGAGCCGAATTCACGGCATCCGGCAGCACGCCCCCAGGCAGCAATCGCGTGGCAGAGCGATCGAGCGACGCCCTGCCGCCTGTGCCCCGGCAATACATAGATGCCCTCCAGAAAAAGCACCGGAGACGTCTCGCAGCCGTTCACATAGTCGTGCCGAAGTGTCGCCTCCGCAAACCCCACGACCTCCGCCTGCTCGCAGGCAAGGTAGGCAATAGCACCTTCCTTCGAGAGAAATTCAGCGAGCTCGGCGCGATGATATTCGATCGAGCTTTCCGGCCAGAGTTCGGCACGCAGACGCGACCATGCATTCGTATGTTTGGGTTCCGCTTCCTCTATGCGCATGGCTTGGCCTCCAAGGATCCGAGGTCTAATTTACCAGACTCGAATCGATCACCGGAAGATTTCGCTTCCTCGTCCACAATCATCGCGGTACATATCCCGCATATTGCGCGCCACCCCACCCGACTGACGAGAATTCGAGGACAATGGCATGACATTTCAAAACAGTTCGCGTCTCTACGCTGCTGTTTCATCCTTATTGTGGCCGGCCATCTTTTGCGCCGGGCTGACAGGCGCCTATTTTGCGTTTCAGTCGCATATGCCGCTCCTTTGGTTCAATGTCGTCTATCTCTCGATCGTGGCGACGATTGCGCTGTTCGAGCGGCTGATGCCCTATGAGGAGGCCTGGCTGGAACGCGACGGCGAGACGTTTAGCAATGTCGCGCACACGCTTTTGAGCAAAGGGAGCGTGCAGATCGCGGCAGCCATCGGCACGTCATTTCCGATGGCGGTGGCGACCGTAGCGCAGCCTTTTCTGAGCCACCAGGCACATATCTGGCCAGAGCAATGGCCGATGGCTTTGCAGGTCGTGCTTGGATTGGTTGTCGCCGAATTCGGCCTCTATGTCGCCCATCGCCTAGCGCATGAATACCTGTCGCTTTGGCGTTTCCATGCCTTGCATCATAGCGTCGAGCGGTTGTGGGTCATCAACACCGGGCGTTTCCACATCATCGATTCGCTGTTCAAGATCGCGCTGGGGCAGATCCCGCTCTATCTCTTAGGCTCGCCGCTGCCGGTCTTCCTGTGGATCGGCGCGGTGACGGCCTTTATCGGCCTCCTCACCCATTGCAATATCGATGTACGCACAGGCCCGCTCGACTGGTTCCTTTCCACGCCGCGCTTGCATCGCTGGCATCACTCGAAGCTGCTGGCCGAAGGCAACACCAATTACGGCGAAAACCTCGTAATCTGGGACCAGATCCTTGGTACCTACTACAACCCACCCCGCCCCTCCTCCACCGACATCGGTATCAGCGGCAAGGTGGCAAAGGGCTTCCTTGCCCAGCTCGTGCAGCCCTTCTCCACCAAGGGACGAAAGCAAATTATTGGGAAAAAACCGAAGGAGTTGGTGGCCAAGGAAGAACTGGCTGCCAGAGCGGCTGCCGTTCGCGAACAGCCCCGCGAGTCGATCCGAAAAACGAGCTGAGAGACGATCATGAGCGGCCTCCCTCACTTGGCGTCGAAGCGCGCAGCGTTCGCCGGCCTTTGCCTCGCACTTGGCGCCCCGTTTTCCGCTTTGGCGATGGATCAGGTCGGCGTCGGTCCGCAATATGATACGACCCACGTCTATGTCGCGCCCGACAAGGTCGATGTTTTTGCGAAAAGCTTCCTCGCCACCTTCGGCGGCACCAGCACAAAACAGGTGACGACCAAGGCGACGCCGACGCCGAGCGGCACGACATCGCAACTGTTGCAGACGCCGGCGGGCTATGTGTCGCTCTTCGGCTTCACGACGCCGATCCCCTACCCTTTCGGCCTTGAACGCACAGGCTATCTCGTCACCGATATGGATAAGGCAGTCGCAGCGGCAAAAGCCGCCGGTGCCGACATCATCGTCGCGCCGTTCCCCGATCCGATCGGCCGCGATGCCGTCATCCAATGGCCAGGCGGTGTCAACATGCAGCTCTATTGGCATACGGTGGCCGCCAACTATCCGCCGCTGCAGACCGTGCCGGAAAACCGTGTCTACGTTTCGCCCGATCGCGTTGGTGTTTTCGTTGAAGATTTTATCGCCTTTTCCCATGGCAGGATCGTTTCCGATGATCCGAAAGCCCCTGGCGTCGAGATTGGCCGGCCGAACGACACCTTTCATCGCATCCGTCTCGAATCGATTTTCGGCCGGATGACGGTGCTCGTCACCGACGGGCATCTTCCCTATCCTTACGGCCGCGAGATCACAGGCTATGAAACCACCGACCTGAAGGATACACTTACCAAGGCGACGGCGAGCGGTGCTGCGGTGATCACAGGCCCCTATGCCAGCGACGGCCGGGAAGCCGCGGTGGTTGCGTTTCCCGGAGGGTATATCGCGGAGATTCATGCAGCGACGAAATAGGTTTTCGCCTCTTCGCGCCATCCACATTTAAGATGATACGCACAGAGATTTTTGTGTTGAAACCAGCGCCGCTAAATTCCAGCATGCAACCAGTGCTCGGAAACCTATTTCAAATCGAGAAGATATTGTCATTTAACGTGTATTGAAAAAGCCACCCCACGGGGTTACCTATCGCACGCAAATGAATGGCCATGAAAGATTAGGAAAATTATTGAAATGGAAGGGAGATTTACCACAGATCATCTCAAGCAACTCCATAGAATATTTTTCACATCTCGTGAAATAGACCGACTTGAACGAGAATTCATCAAGCAAGGCATAGCACATTTTCACGTTTCCGGCGCGGGACATGAGTCGACGGCGCTGTTGAACGAATTCCTCCATGAAGACGACTGGTTGCATCTGCATTATCGCGACAAAGCCTTGATGCTGGCGCGCGGCATGCCCATTCGTGAGTTTTTCTCGAGCCTTCTCGCCACAAGCAACTCCCATTCCGCCGGCCGGCAGATGAGCGCGCATCTTTGCTCCCGCGCTCTCAACATCACCTCCATCGTCGGCCCCGTCGGCAACAACGCACTACATTCCGTCGGCGTTGGCGCCGCGCTGAAACACAAGGCCGGCATGCCGATCGCCATTTGTTGCGTCGGTGACGGCACCACGCAGCAGGGCGAATTCGTCGAAGCCGTGGCCGAGGCCGTGCGCAGCCAATATCCCGTCGTCTTCATCGTCGAAGACAATAGTTTCTCCATCTCGACGCGGACTACCAAGCAGACTTTCTTCGATCTGCCGACCGGACCCGCTTCTTCTTTCTACGGCCTCGACATTATCCGTGCCGATGGCGACGATCTGCAGGCGTCACGAGAAGCTTTCCGCAAGGCGGTCCGCCACAGCCGCAACAACCGTACGCCGAGCCTCGTGGTTCTCAATATCGAGCGCCTGTCCGATCACACGAATGCCGACGATCAGAAGACCTATCGCACCCAGGAAGAGATCGAGGCCGGCTTCATCCACGATCCGCTCACCAATCTGCGCGCCGCCCTGCACGAGGCGGGTGTCGACGCTGCCGCGCTGGAACAGATCGAGAAGGATCTGACTGCCGAGGTGCAGGCGCAAGCAGCCCTTGCCCGCAAGGAAGATGCGCCGCATGTCGAGCCCGAGGCGAAGGCGCCCTATCCGGCTTCGTTCGACAAGACTACCGAATATCGCGGCGGCAAGAGCGCTGCGACTCTGACCATGCGCGAGGCGCTGAACGGCGTGCTCGACAAGCAGCTTGCCGACAATCCCGACGTAGTTCTTTTCGGTCAGGATATCGAAGATCCCAAGGGCGATGTCTTTGGCGTCACCCGCGGCCTCAGCACGAAATATCCCGAGCGGGTGCTCAATGCCGCGCTCAGCGAATCGACCATCGTCGGCACAGCTGTCGGCCGCGCGCTTGCCGGTCAACGCCCCGTCGCCTTCCTGCAGTTCGCCGATTTCCTGCCGCTCGCTTATAACCAGATCGTCTCGGAAATGGGCAGCATGTACTGGCGCACCCAAGGTGCCTGGGAATCGCCCGTGATCCTCATGGTGAGCTGTGGCGGCTATAAGCCAGGCCTCGGACCGTTCCACGCGCAAAGCTTCGAGAGCATGCTGGCGCACACGCCCGGCATCGACGTCGTCATGCCCTCCAGCGCCGGCGATGCCGCGGGTCTGCTCAACGCCGCCTTCGAGTCGCGACGTCCGACCGTCTTCCTTTACCCCAAGGCCGTGCTCAACAATTCCGACGGCCGCACCTCCACCGATCTCGACAAGCATTTCGTCCGCCCCGGCTTTTCGCGCTACGTCGCCCGCGGCCGTGACCTGACGCTGGTCACCTACGGCAACACGGTTTCGCTCTGCGCCAAGGCGGCGAGCGCCTTCGAAGCCCAGGGATTTTCCGTGGAGGTCATCGACCTGCGCTCGATCTCGCCCTGGGACGAAAAGGAAGTGCTCGCGAGCGCCAAGCGCACCAAGCGCCTGATCGTGGTGCATGAAGACAATCGCTCTGTCGGCATGGGCGCCGAAATCGTCGCGACTGTTACCGAGAAGACCGACGTACCCGTCGTCGTCCGCCGGCTGGCCCGCTCGGATGCGCATGTGCCGTTCAATTTCCGCAACCAGTTGGAAACGCTGCCTTCCTACAGCAAGCTGGTCGATTTGATGGCTGAGGTTCTCGAATGCGAGGTCACCTGGCATGAAGAGGACAAGACTGGCCCAACCGCCGCCATCAAGGCTATCGGCTCCGGCCCTGCTGATGAAAACGTGCTGGTGACCGATCTTCTGGTCAAGCCGGGCGATACGATCGAGGTCGGCCAGCTGGTCGCCGTAGTCGAGGCGACCAAGGCCTCCGTCGAAATCTGCGCCAATATCGGCGGCGTAGTGCAAGAAGTCTTCGCCAAGATCGGCGACCAGATCGCCACCGACAGCGCGCTTTTGACCGTCGATGCCGACCGTGACCTGAGCGAGCGCAACTTCGCGCTTGCCTCGGAGACTCACAATAAATTCGTGCTGCGCCGGCTGAAGTCGCATGCGATCCCTGCGTTGCGCCGCCACTCCGGCAATTTCTCCGAAATCGCCGTCAGCGGCATGGGTTTTGCGACGGGTGCCCGCCGCGTCAGCAACGAAGACATCATCCACAATTGGCCCAACCGGCGCGCCGAGGAAATATTTGCGCTGACCGGGATCAAGAGCCGCTTCTGGGTCGGCCCTGGCGAAGGCACATTGAGCCTCGCGACTAAGGCTGTCCGCGATCTCTTGCGCCAGACCAATATGACGATCCACGATATGGATCTCGTCATAGCCGCGACCGGCACGCCCGATATCGCCACGCCATCGCTTGCAAGCCGTGTTGCGGTCGCCGTTGCCGAAGACGGCGTGCGGCCGTCGCTTGCCGCCTATGACATGGGAGCTGCCTGCTCGGGCTACATCTACGCCCTGCAGCAGGCTTACGACTTCATCGCCCAGCAGAACGACGCCAAGGTGCTGATCGTCACCTCGGAAGTGCTTTCGCCGCTGCTCGACATGAACGATTTCTCCACCGCCATCCTGTTCGGAGATGCCGCCACGGCCTGTCTGGTGACCAGCCGCGACATGGCGCGCAATCCGCTTTTTGCCGCCAGTCGTCCGATCATCAGCGGCCGTCCGGAGCCGGGCGACCTCCTTTATGTGCCACTGCCGGATGAAGGCGTTATTTCGATGAACGGCCGCTCGGTCTTCACCGAAGCGGTGCATTCCATGTCGCGCTCGATCGAGGACGCTTGCGTCGATGCCGGGCTCGAGCTCGCCAACCTTGACCTTCTGGTGCCTCACCAGGCCAATCAACGCATCATCGACACCATCGCCAAGCGCAGCGGCCGGCCGGCTCTCAGCGTCATCGAAACCTATGGCAACACTAGCTCGTCGAGCATCCCGCTCGCCATGATGCACGTCGCCAATGAACGCTCCGAACCGCTCAACCTCGGCCTCGTCGCCTTCGGCGGGGGTATGACCTCCGGCGCAGCCATCGTGCGCACGATAAAATAGTAATCTTCAAGCAGCCCGAGCCGCCGTCTTCAACAGACGGCGGTTCCGCGTGGACGCGGATGCTTTCTCCTGATTTTTTGTTGTTGCTGGCATGATCCAGCCACGTTCTGCCGGTTGCACTTAACCATTCGGCCGACTACGCTTAGGTAGAGTGTAGCATCAAAAAAACGCAACCTGCCTCCCCTTTCGTTCATTACAATTCATCCATGTTTGCCTGCGCGTCTTCTTGAAAAGCACCGGAGCGGTACTTTACTTATATCGCATGGCAAAGACACCCGGTCCATCGCGCCAATCGCTCCTGCGTTATGAGCTTGCTCCCGATAGCGCGGCACGGAACGCTTTGGACGAGACCTTTGCCGCATACGGGCAGATGATGGCGATTCTGACCGAGATCGTTTCGGATAAAGCCGGGGCCAATCTCGTCGTTCTTCACGATCTTGCCTATGAAACCATTCGCGAACGCACAGGTTTACCCGCACGTCTGGTGACGCTTGGCCTGCGTGATTTTGCGGCCAGTCGCGGCGGAGTGGTCGATGTCAACCGCCTGCCGCTCGATGAAAAACTCTTTGCCATCAAGGGTCCGTCGGACCTGACAATCTCGACGGTACGCGGCCGCGTCGCCGTGCCCTTCGACGTGGCCGGTTATTCCAGGGGGTGGGAGAGTGTTTTTCCTGCCTACTTGGTCGCCGATGCCGGCCACTACGAGATTCACATCGGCGTAACGCCAAACTCCCCCCGAACGGAGGAAAACATGATGATGAACGAAGGCATTCTTTCCCGCATGGGACGGCTGATCGCCGGCCTCGCCAATGCGGCAATCGACAAGGCGGAAGGCGCAAACAAGATCGCGGTCATCGAACAGGCACTGCGTGAGATCGACGCTGCAGCCGACGAGGCCCGCACCGATCTCGGCAAAGCGCGCGCCGAGGAATACCGTATCCAGAGCCGTCGCACTGAAATCGTCGACGACCTTGCGGCCCTCGACGAAAAGATCCGGCTTGCCGTCTCCAACGACCGCGACGATCTCGCCAAGGCGGGTGTCGCGCGCCAGATTGATCTCGAAGCCCAGATAGCCGCGCTCGACAAGGCGCTGGCCGACGTGCGTGAGCAGATCGATGAAGGCCAGAAGGCGCTGCAAGCGGTCCTCGCCACCCGTCGCGAGGCGGAAGCCCGGTTGGTTGATTTCAAGCGGAGCGTTGTTCGTCACGCGCCGGAGGAAGCGGCCGGCAGCAAGTCCCATTCGACGCCCGGCGCCGGTGCCGCCCGCGCTGCCGCGGCAGTCTCACGCCTGACCGGCGTGCCCGCAGCGGAACCCACAACCAGCGCCGAGCTCGACGAACTCGACCGCCTTCACCGAGAACAGGCCATCGAAGCCCGCCTTGCCCGTTTCAAGGCGAACAGTCGATAACGACGATGCACCTTTTTTTCGCGCCCGAATGCGGGCCATTTGCCATCGCGGCAATGATCCTGGTTGGCCTGACCGCTATCGAGATCCTTTCGATGCTGCTCGGCTTTTCCTTGAGCGAGTTGATCGGCAAGCCGCATTTCGAGAGCCATGACGGTTTTGTCGCCGGTCTGCTCTCCTGGATTAATGTCGGCGGCGTGCCGCTGTTGATCCTCATCATGTTGGTGCTCGGCACCTTCGCAGTCACGGGTTTTGCCATACAGGCGGTGGCAGACATCGCCTGGGCCCCCCTGCCGGCAATCGTTGCCGTGCCTCCCGCTGCCCTCCTCGCCATTCCTTTGGTGCGAGGCTCGACTCGTACCGTCGCACGGCTCGTTCCGCGCGACGAAACCTATGCCGTCGATGCCGGCGATTTCGTCGGCTGCACCGCTGAAGTCACCATCGGCCCTTTGGACCAGGGCCTGCCCGGCCGCGTCTGCGTCAAGGACGCGCACGGCAACTGGCACCAACTGCGCGCTGGCGCCGCCAAAGGCGAGGGTCCCCTGGCAGTTGGCTCCAAAGTCCTTCTTGTCGACCGCAAGGCCGACATTTTCATCGCAGTTCCCGCCCCATCGGACCTTATCGGTTCCGATGATCAATCCTCTACGGAGCAACACTAATGAACGGCCTATACGATCTTATTCTGCCAGCAGGCATCGGCATTGTTCTGATCCTCGGGATCGGCTTTGTTCTTGCCTCGCTTTATGTCCGATCGAGCCGAGATGAAGCCTATGTGCGCACCGGTCTCGGTGGCCAGAAAGTCGTCCTCGACGGTGGTTCCGTCGTCCTGCCGATCTTCCATTCGATCGCCCGCGTCAATCTCAAGACTTTGCGGCTGGAAGTCCACCGCGGCGAAGGTGATGCACTGATCACCAAGGACCGTATGCGCGTCGACATCGGCGCCGAATTCTACGTCCGTGTCAAACCGGATATCTCCTCCATCGCGCTTGCTGCGCAGACGCTTGGCAGCCGCACCAATGACACCGAGCAATTGCGCCAGTTGATTGAAGCGAAATTCGTCGACAGCCTGCGCTCTGTCGCCGCCACGATGAACCTCGATGCCCTGCAGGAGCAGCGCATGGATTTCGTCAAGGCGGTACAGGAAGCAGTCGGAGCCGACCTGCAATCCAACGGTCTCGAACTGGAATCCGTGTCGCTGACCCGCCTCGATCAGACCGATATCAAGCATTTCAACGCCAACAACTTCTTCGACGCCCACGGTCTGGCAGCGCTGACCCGTGTAACCGAGGCCCGCAAGAAGGAACGCAACGAAATCGTTCGCGATACCGAAGTCGCGATTGCGCAGAAGGATCTGGAGGCCCGGCAGCAATCACTGACCATCGAGCGGACGAAACGCGAGGCCGAACTCAGCCAGCAGCGCGATATTGCCAATAAATCGGCCGCGACCCGCGCCGAGACGGCGCAGCAGGAACAGGCCGCGAAACGCGCTGAGGAAGAAGCCCGCATCGCCGCCGAACAGGCGATCGCAGAACGTGAAGCCGCCGCCAAGCAGGCGCGTGAGTCCGCCAATATCGACTCGACCCGGGCCGTACAGCAGCGTGACACACAAGCTCGCCGCGATATCCAGATCGTCGCGCAGGAAAGCGCCATTGCGGTCGCCAACAAGAGCCGCGAGGAGTCGGAAGCCAAGGCGCAGGCGGAGGCTGCGCGCGCACTCGCGATCGCCGCCGAAGAAAAGGTTGGCACGGCCAAGGCCGTCGAAATCGCCGAACGCGAAAAGCAGATCGCTGTGATCGACGCGCAAAAGCGAGCACAGACCCAGGCGACTGCCGTCACCATCGCTGCTGAAGCGGAAAAGCAGGCGGCCATCGATCAGGCCGACGCCATTAAGACATTGGCGACCGCAGAGGCAGATGCGGCAATCATCAAGGCCAAGGGTATTCTGGAAACCGGTAAGGCGACGGCTGAGAGCGAAGCGTTGCTCAACGAAGCCCGCAACAAACTCAGCCCCGCCATCATCGAATATGAAGTGACCCGCGAGCGCATTCGCATTGTGCCCGCAGCCCTTGCCGAGGCGGTCAAGCCGATCGAGAAGATTTCGGACATCAGGATCTTCGACACCGGTGGCATGCTCGGCCGCAACGGCAATGG
This sequence comes from Rhizobium jaguaris, assembly GCF_003627755.1. NCBI lineage: Bacteria > Pseudomonadati > Pseudomonadota > Alphaproteobacteria > Hyphomicrobiales > Rhizobiaceae > Martinezella > Martinezella jaguaris. The sequence goes on from NZ_CP032694.1 coordinate 3,204,435, forward strand.
GGCGAACGTCGGCAGCGGCGTCGGCTTGGGCGAAGGTCTCGCCGGCCAGTTGCTCTCCTACCAGGCCAACAAGCCGATCCTCGACCGCCTGCTCAAGGAGGCCGGCTTCGAGGGTGACAACGCCATCGCGGCGCTGCTTGCCAATCTGGATGGCAAGAACGCTGTCGCGTCTCCGCGCGAAGAGGATGTCGAAGACATGGACGCGGATAAATAGCGCGGTGGAGCAGCCTCGCTAACTCGACCCTTCAAATAAAACCCCGGAATCCGCAAAGGATTCCGGGGTTTTCGATAGGGTCTGCAAGCGATGCGCCTTATGCCTTCGGACGGTTTCTCAGCGCTTCGGCTTCAGCGTAGAACTTCTTTTCCCATTCCTTGTGATTGTCGAGGCCTTCGCGAATGAACGGCGTGAAGATCGCCAGGTTCATCAAGGCCCAGTTGACGATGCGAGCCGGGAGCTTCAGTGGCTTGACGAAATCGACGAAGAGGACGACGCGGGTCTTGTCGGAGTGGTTCCAGGCCTCGTGCTCATAGGCGTCGTCGAAGATCAGCGCCTTGCCTTCCTGCCAGTGGCAGACCTGCTTATCGACGCGGATAGCAAGCTGGTCGTTAGGCTCCGGCACGACGAGGCCGACATGCAGGCGCAACACGCCGTTGTAGGGGCCACGATGAGCCGGAAGGTGCTTGCCCGGTTCGAAGATCGAGAACATCGCCGTTTTCAGGCCCGGAATTTTCTGCACGGCCGCCCAGGTGTTCGGGCAGGCCTTGATGTTCTGCTCCGACTTCACGCCAAAACCGAGAAGGAAGAAGGTCTTCCAGCGGCTGTCCGTCGAAATGGTCTTCACATCGGTGGAAATGTCCTGGAAGGTCGGCAGCTCGCTCTGGCGCAGCAGCACCTTTTCCAACTCGGCGCGGATCGCGGGATAGTCCTTCTCGATCTCGGCGGCCCAGGGAAAGGTCGCATTGTCGTAGACCGGCGGGTTGCCGAGCTTGGCGTATTTCAAATTGAGGCTTTCGGCCCAGGCGACGATGCCCATGAAAAAGCGCGTCATGGCGCTCGGACGGTCCATCGGCGCGATGCCGGCTGTACCGAAGTTTTGTTCCGGAGCACGCGGCTCGGTGGTTGTGGGAGCTGGTGCGCTCAAAGTGCTCTCCGTCATATCTGTCTGTAGGCTCTATCTGGGGGAGGAAATCTTGTCTCAGGGGAATCTGCTTCGAAATCTTGGAGAGGCAGGTCCGGCAACTTCAGTATTTGCCCGGCCTATCCCTGATCGGTGCCTGACTCCTCTGTTATGCAATAATCATAATAGGCGATTATATGAGTCCGTTAGTCGAATTTCGCAAGAGAAACCGTTCGCGAGAGCGGTGCTTTGCTGTGCATTGAAATCTCAGCGAATTCCCGAAATCTCTGCCGCAGAGCCGGCAAAAATACGGCCGGCAAAGACGCTTTTTGCCGCAGGCCGCTTCACATTTTCGATAGCCGGTCACTGTCGAACAATAATTGCCCGGCGAAGGGATTTATGCGGTCTGGCCTTGTGCGAGCAGCCGGATAATCGTGAGCCCGACGACCAGCGCGGCCAGCGACAAGAAGAGAGACAGGGCGACATAAATCAGGGACGCTACCCATTGGCCACGCTCCCAAAGGGCGACTGCATCTAGCGAAAAGGTCGAGAATGTCGTGAAGCCGCCAAGGATTCCCGTGGTCAGGAAGAGCCGCAGTTCCTGCGACAGGCCACTGCGGAGAACGAAATATTCGGTCAACAGGCCCATGATCAATGAGCCAACGGTATTAACCGCGAGTGTCCCAAAGGGAAATGCGAGGCCCAGCAAGCGTGCGGCGGCTTGATTGACGCCGAGACGAAAGGCGCCGCCCAATCCGGCGCCAAGAAAGACGATCAGATAGTTCATGGAACTCCCCGAATAAAATCAGACAACGATATCCACTTTTAGAACTTCTTCGGTCGCACTCTCGTGACCGGCCACATTCCAATGCTTGATCTGCCCGTAAATGATGACTTTCCGCGTTAGGTTCATGACTTCGAACCTTCCCGTTGGGATTGTGGCGGCGCCTGGTGAACTCTCCCGATCATGTCGCCTAATGCTCTGGCGTTGAGATCAGGAACGTGACGAAGGGGGATACCAGAGGGAATGTGACTGGCCGCGGCGCTCTTCACGATACCGATACGCTGCGACGGATAGATGCTGGTATGGCCGCTGCAGATATAGGCGAGGAAGCAGGCGACGGCGAGATAGACCGTATGCGTCGCGCCGAAGAGCTCGATACCCATGATCACGCAGGCGAGCGGTGTGTTGGTGGCTCCTGCAAAGACCGCGACAAAGCCGAGCGCGGCAAAAAGATCGATCGGCGCACCAAGGACGGCGGCAATCGCATTGCCGAGTGCGGCGCCGATGAAAAACAACGGCGTCACTTCACCCCCCTTGAAGCCGGCGCTGAGTGTCACGATCGTAAAGACCGCCTTCCAGAACCAGCTCCAATAGTCGATGCGTGCAGGATCGAAGAAACCTGGAATCGTCGCATCACCGGGATTGGGCGACCAGACACCGAGGCCAAGATATTCGCGCGTGCCAAGCACATAGACCAAGGCGATAAGCACTGCGCTGGCGATGACTGGTCTCAGCGGCGCATAGGCGCAAATCCTTTTAAAGACTGCCGTCATCAGGTGAGAAATTTCACTGAAGCATCGCGCCATCAGTCCGAAGAGCACGCCGGCAATGCCGACCTTCGCAAGCAGCAACGCATCGAGATGGAACGTACTTGCCGGCGTGCCAGCGAGATAGGCGATACGGTACTGAATGTGCTCGATGCCCCAGGCATGGCAGGTCCAGTCGGCCGCAATCGCCGCCGCAAGAGAAGGAATCAGAGCCTCATATTGGATGCGCCCGATAGTCAGAACCTCGAGCGCAAAGACAGCACCCGCAATCGGCGTGCCAAACACAGCGCCGAAGCCGGCGGCAATGCCGGCCATCAGCAGGATACGAACCTCGGCGTCGTTCAGCCGGAAAAGCTTGGCGAAGGCGCTCGCGATGCTGCCGCCGAGCTGTACGGCCGTTCCCTCGCGCCCCGCGGAGCCGCCGACCAGATGCGTCAGCACGGTCGAGACCAGGATGAATGGCGCCATGCGCAGCGGCACACCGCCGCCGGGTTCATGGATCTGATCGACGATCAGATTATTGCCGCCCTCCGCCCCCCGGCCGAAATGCTGATAGGCCAGCACCATCAGGAAGCCCGCGACCGGCATCAGAAAGATTAGCCAGGGATAATCGAAACGCGCCACCGTCACCCGGTCGAGGCTCCAGAGAAACAGAGCGCAAAGCGACCCGACCACGGCTGCCATCGGCACCACCAAGATGATCCATTTGAATATGCTTCGCAATTGCTGAAAACGATGATTAAAAAATGCAGATGCGGACATTAGTTCGTCCCTCCCGCAAGACCAGCGGCCGGCCTGTCGGGGATAGCGATCATTGAACAAGAAAAGGGTAACAGCAGAATTATGGACACGATCCTACTCCTTCGCCCAGCGGGCGTATCGAGTAGGAGTCATTAGCATCTCTGGAATTCAGAGCAGCGGTTCGGCCACCATGGCCCGGCAGAATCCATTGCCGTTGGGTTCTCAATACAGACACGGGCGCGCGCCTGTCAATCCGGGCGTCGCAAGCTCGGCTGCCATCAATTGGCCTTGGCGACCATTTCGATCGGAGCAATCAGCCCGCCTCCCACCGCCGCGCCGACATTACCCAGCCGCTCCGCCGCGCTCGGCCCCATCAGGGCAGCTTGGCTCAGCGCCTGCCCGCCATTTTCGGCACGGGCACGCATTTCCTGCGCCACCCGGATCGCCAGCGCGCTACGGTCCTGCTCGAACTCCACCGTGAAGCCGGCATCTTCAAGCAGTTGTCGATAGGTCGCGGGGCTTCGCACGAAGCTCGTCTCCGGAGTCATCGCCCATGGCATCGGATAGGGCAGCTCAGCGTCGCGAACCTGCATGATCTCGTAAAGGCCGAACCGACCGCCGCGCTTCAGCACCCGCCGCACCTCAGCAAACAGCGTCGCCTTGTTTTCGATGTTCATGCCGACGTGGATCAGCGTCGCGCGCTCAAAGCTTTCATCGGCAAAAGGCAGTGCCAGTGCACTTGCCTGACGGAACGACACCTGCATGGCCATGCCGCACCGCTCAGTCAGGGCATTGGCGACATTGACGAATTCATCCGTCAGATCGACACCGGTGACGATACAGCCATACTCGCTGGCGATATAGCGCGCGGACCCACCAATCCCCGATCCGATGTCGATGAGCCGCATGCCATCGAGCAAATCGAGATCTTTGGCGAATTCCACCGTTGCCTCGCGCCGTCCAAGGTGAAACTCATCGATACCGGCGAGATCGTCGATGCTGAGATGATCAATATCCTTGCCACTGGCCGTGAGACCGCCAAGGATCGTCGATTCCAGCGAACCACGCGTATAGTGGCTTGCTACCTTTTCTTCGGTGGACATGATCCCTCCTTCAATGACCTCACATTCACACGATCATGGAAGAATGCTGCGCCCGCGCCCTACTCCCGTCAAGCGATTGCAGCGATGGCATACGAGGCAGATCAGCAGAAATCGTGACGCATGCCAGTCAGTGCGCAATCGATCCACCGGATCGATTGCCCGGGCTTCGCCCAACCGCGTCTCACCTCATCCTGATCCCTGCCAGCAGCAGGGAGAGCTCCGGCTGCCGGTTCGTATCGGTCTTGCGGTAGATCGATTTCAGATGGGCTCTGGCCGTCTGATAACTGACGGTGCGCTGGGTTGCGATGTCGTGCAGGGTCATGCCCTGGGCAAGCATCAGGGCGATTTCCGCCTCGGCGCGGGTCAATCCGAAAAGCTTGGTCAGCGTTGCCGGCCGCTGACGAACTTTCTCCTCGGGATCTTCAACGGTGGCAAATGCACAGGAATGGCAGAAAACATCCTGCATATCGCTATCGAGGCGCTGCATGCGCACGATCAGCGGCCGCCGGCCTTTACGGCTGAGCAGCAGGATTTCCGGCTCCGCGGACGTCAGCAGGTTGCCGTCTCCGAGTACGGCTTTAAGCCGCCGATCGAAAGCGTTTGCGTCTTCCTTGCGGATCGGGCACATCCGCCCCTGATTGATTTGCAGATCCGGACCGAGCAGCCGGCGCATCTTCTCATTGACGGTGGTCACAAGGCCCATCCGGTCGAAGAACACGCAAGCGACATTGGCCATCTCGAAGGCAGTCGCCATGCCCTTCACTTCACTTGCGGATATGTCGCGCATAATTTTCGCCGTGATCATCAGTTTCTGACGTATGCGATGCAAACTTCTTGCTTCGTCTCGGCTGTAGGGACCGTCCTCGATCCGCCGCTGCAAGGCAAATCCGAGGAGATCGTCGCCGGACGAAAAACCTACTATTGCCGACCAGCGCAGGCCAAAACGCTCTTGCGCGCGGTAGAAATCGAGTGTCTTGAATTCGTCTTCACCCGCAAAATCCTGCTCGAGCATTACTCCCGCTTGCCGCATGATCGGGATGTGCTGCCTGCGATAATCCTGCCTGTACCACTCTTCCGCGAAATAATTCTCCATCGCAGGAGCAAGGCTTTCCGTGACGATGAAGGTGTTAAGCAGCCGACCTTCGATCGGGGCGATGTTGGCACCGAAGGATCTTGTCGCCTCCGCGACCTTCTCCAGCACGGCCGGCCATAGCGTCGTATCCAGCGCGGCGCCAAAAAATCCGTCCGTTGCCCGGTCGAGTCCATGAAGATCGAACCGCATTAGCCCCTCTTCTCGGCTATATCGACTGATCCAAGCATTTCACCCATTACGTCCCCCAACGTTATGTGCGAATCAGTTTATTGATGCAAATTCTAAATAATACAAGAAACATTTTTGGTATTAGTGACATTTTACAGAATACATTTAACATAACGCGCATCTAATATATACAAAAATGTCAATAATATCATTAGATTACGGACAGCAATAAAAAACATGCTTTGAATTTCTACTATCTCCTAAAAGAAACGGCCGCCCAAAGGCGGCCGCTTTAAACGTCGGAGATAGAACAAGGCATTGTCAAACCTTCAGTTCGCGCCGCTCCTTCTCCGTGACCATCGCAAGGTCGAGCACACGCTGCAGATTGGCAGCATGGCGGAACGTTGGGTCCTGATGACTACCGGTCATGACGGCGTCCGCAAAACGCTGATAATTGGTCGGCACGGGCGGAACCTCGATAACCTTCCATGTCGCGGTTTCCGTATCCTCGCCGAGGCAGCCGCGCAATTCGGAACCGTTAGGACTATGGGAGATCTCCAGCCCGCCGCGCTCGCCATAGATACGCAGTTTCAGCTCGTTGAGATGTCCCGTTGCCCAGCGGCTCGCATGCACGACGCCGAGCGCGCCGTTGGCAAAATCGACCGACATCGAGAAGCTGTCATTCGCATCGAGCGTATATTCGCCGATGCGCTCGTCCGGCGCCTTGTTGAAGGTCTTCAGCCGGGCGAAGACATGGTCGATATCCGTCGCCGCGCCATAGGCGGCGAAGTCGAGGATATGGATGCCGATATCGCCAAGCACCCCATTCGAGCCGTGACCGGTCGACAGCCGCCACAACCACTTGGATTCGCTTCGCCAATCGCCCCAGGCCCGGGAAACGAGCCAGCTCTGCAGGTAGGACGCCTCCACATGCTTCACCGTGCCGATCTCGCCCGATATCACCATTTCGCGCGCCTTTTGCAGTTGCGCGACATTGCGATAAGTAAGGTTGACCATATTGACAACGCCGGCCCGTTCGGCTGCCTCCGTCATTTCCAGAGCCTTGTCGTAATTCTCTGCAAGCGGTTTCTCGCAGAGAACATGCTTGCCGGCGGCAAGCAGCGGCAAAGTCGTCGGATGGTGAGCCCGGTCCGGCGTAACGTTGGTTGCCGCATCGAACTCACCCCAGGTGAGCGCTTCATCCAGCGACGAGAAGCGTTTCTTGATATCGAACATATCGCAAAAGGCGGTGAGCCTCGTCGCATCCGTATCGACGGCGCCGACGATTTCGACGCCAGGAATGCGGGCGAAATGCTCCACATGGTTCTTCGCCATGCCGCCCGTACCAACGACTATAAGACGCATATTATACCTCAGCGATAACCGGCTTCGCCGGCCTGGTGCAGTTTCGGGCCACGCTCGACGATCGGCTCCAGCGCTTTTTCGACCGGGACATTCGGCGCATCATGGATATTCGCCTGGGTGCCGAGCGGATTGTGCGCCCACTTGACGCCATTGATCAGCACCTTCTGTACTGTCTCGTTGTGATAGGTCGGATAGGTCTCGTGGCCGGGGCGGAAATAGAAGATGTTGCCCGCGCCGCGACGCCAGGTCATGCCGGAGCGGAAGACTTCGCCGCCCTGGAACCAGGAAATGAACACCGTTTCCAACGGCTCTGGAACGGAGAACTGCTCGCCGTACATCTCCTCGTTTTCCAGCTCGAAATGTTCACCCAGGCCGGCTGCGATCGGGTGGCGCGGATTGATGACCCAAAGGCGCTCGCGTTCACCCGCTTCGCGCCACCTCAATGCGCAGGGTGTACCCATCAGCCGCTTGAAGATCTTTGAGAAATGACCGGAATGCAGCACCAGGAGGCCCATGCCTTCCCAGACGCGCTTGGCGACACGCTCGACGATTTCGTCTTTCACGGCGCCGTGGTCCTTATGGCCCCACCAGACGAGAACATCCGTGTCCTTCAGCCGCGCCTCGCTCAAGCCGTGCTCTGGCTCCTGCAGCGTCGCAGTTGTCGCATTTATTCCCGTATCGGTGTTGAGTGCCTTGGCGATCGTCGTATGCATGCCCTCGGGATAAATCCCGGCAACGACCTTGTTGGTTTGCTCATGAATATTCTCCCCCCAAACGACGGTGCGAATGGTCATCTCGGTGCTCCTCTAAAACATATTCAATTGAATAGGTTAGCCGAAACCAAAGCGCTTTGAGAAATGGCTACTCCCAGCTCTCCTTCCGGCCTCCTGAGCAAGACATAGCCCGTCATTTGCGATTTGACAAAGGCAAAATCGCCGCGACCGAAAACGTTTTCGGTCATGTGACACAAACCGTGATGCAAACTGCGCAGCACGGTTCTAATGCGACACGGATTTCGAAAAGAGATTGACCACGAGCACGCCGGCGATGATCAATGCCAGTCCGATGATCGCCGCCAGATCTAGCTTCTGGCGGAAAAACACCAGGCCGACGGCGGAGATCAGCACGATACCGAGTGCGCTCCAGATGGCATAGGCGATGCCGACCGGGATGACACGTAGCGTCAGCGACAGGAAATAGAAGGCAGCGACGTAACACAGCACAAGCACGATTGAGGGACCGAGGCGTGTAAACTGCTGCGACATCTGCAACGCAGTCGTACCGATCACTTCCAGCACAATCGCCACCAGCAGCATCGCATAGACAGATGCATTCGCCATTCCGGTCTTCCCCTGATTTCTAAAGCTGCGTGAGTTCGATCAGCCGGTCGATCAGCTTTTCGCGGGCGCCTTCATCCATCTCATGGCTGCCGAGCAAGTCGGCCAGCCAGAGCCCATCGGTCGCCAGCCGCACAATCTCAGCGTCGGCTGAAGAGTCCGTGCCGACATATTCCTCGCTGCGCTCGCGCACCCAGTCGCGCCAGCGCTGGCGCAATTGCGGTTCGCTGAGCAACACCATCGTCACTTGCGCCCAATTCCTCGCTTCCTGCGGCTGGTCGCGAAGTGCGAGGCAGGCGCGAAGATAGCCGCGGGTAAAACGCCCATGCGGCAACGGATCGGCCCGCATCGCCTCTTCGATTGCCCCATCCAGGCGCTCAAGCAGGCTGTCGAACAATGCTTCCAAAAGGGTATTTTTGTTGGGAAAATGATGCAGCAGCCCGCCCTTGCTGACACCGGACGCGCCCGAGACCGCATCCAGCGTCACCGCCGTCATCCCCTTTTCGGACGCCAGCCGCGCGGCCACCTCCAGCAACTGCTGGCGGACGAGTAAAGGCTGCTTCTTTCTGTGGTGCGCTGTGGACATGCCGACATAACATACCAAATAGACGGTTTCGTCAATGATAAGTTTGGGGCCGGCCGCCGCCGGTAGTCGTTTTAGCCGCTAGTGCGCTCCCTCAATCGCGGAATGATGGGCGACATCGTTCTGGTCGAAGATCGTCAGCTTGGTACCATTAACAGCAAACGCGATCGGCGCTCCCGTGGTGATGGTGGTCATCCCCGGGTCGGTCCCGATGATCTTCGAGCCATCCTTCAGCCTGACATGGACGAGCGAACGATCGCCCAATCTCTCCACCGTCTCGACCGTGCCGGCAATATCCCCTTCTCCGCCGTCGTGGCCACCAGATATTCGGGCCGGATGCCGAGCGTCAATTCGGAGCGCGCCATGCCGTTCAGCGGGACCGACGTCTTAATGATTGACCCATCGGGCAGGATTGCCGTCGTAAAGCCTCCGGCTTCGCTAACGCCAGCCACATTGACGAAGTTCATGCCCGGTGAGCCGACGAACTGCGCAACATAGCGCGTCGCCGGACGCGTATAGATCTCTACCGGTGTCGCCACCTGCTCGATTTTCTTGTTGTTCAGCAGCACGATCCGGTCAGCAAGCGTCATTGCCTCCACCTGGTCATGGGTGACGAAGACCATCGTCGCACCCAGCCGCTCGTGCAATTGGGCAAGCTCGACACGAGTGCGGGTGCGCAGGCCGGCATCGAGGTTGGACAGCGGCTCGTCGAACAGGAAGACCTCGGGCTCCCGTACGATGGCGCGGCCGATGGCGACACGTTGACGCTGACCACCCGAGAGCTCGGAAGGCTTGCGGTCGAGCAGATGCGGCATCTCCAATATTTTGGCGGCGGCATCGATGCGCTTCGCGATCTCCGCTTTCGGTGTCTTGATATTCCTGAGGCCGAACGACATGTTCTCGCGAACTGTCATATGCGGATAAAGCGCATAGGACTGGAACACCATCGATACGCCGCGCTCGCCGGGCGGAAGCTGGTCGACGCGCTTGCCCCCGATCCAGATCTCGCCGCTCGTGATCGACTCCAGCCCGGCAATCATCCGCAGCAGGGTCGACTTTCCGCAGCCGGACCCGCCCAGGAACACGACAAACTCTCCGCGCTGGATCGTGAGATCTATGTCGTTGAGAACCTGCACCGCACCGAAATGCTTGGTGAGGGATTTGATGTTGATACCTGCCACTTTTTCCTCCTCCAGGAGAATTGAACCTTGTCAGACCTACCCTTTTCCCTCGGTCTATTTGACAGCACCAACCGCTACGCCTCGCGTCAGCGTGCGTTGGAAAATCAGGAAGAAGATCACCGTCGGGGTGACGCCGAGCAAGGAAGCCGCGGCAATCGCGGTCGGATCCTGCGTATTGGCGCCCGACAACACGCCCATGGCGACGGAGACCGTCTGGTTATTGTTGGAGACCAGGAAAACCAGGGGAATCAGGAACTCGTTCCAGGTCCAGATGAAGAAGAAGGTTGCCAGCACGGCAAGTGTCGGCCGCAGCACCGGCACGATCACCTTCCAAAGAATTTGCCATCGGCTCGCATTGTCGATTAGCGCCGCCTCGATGATCTCACGCGGGAACGTCGTCAGGACCGATGACAGAAGATAAGTGCCGAACGCGGTGTGCAAAACGCCGAAGATCAGGATCACGGCGAGCATCGAGTCGAACAGACCGATCTGTTTGGCCATGTAGTAGAGCGGATAGACCAGCGCTTCCTGCGGGGCCATGATGGAAATCAGCAAGACCACCAGCAATGCTTTGCCGCCCCGAACACGCCCGATGCCGATGGCATAGGCATTGAGCAGGCTCAGAACCACGGCCAATATGGCTGTGCACCCACTGATCAGAATGCTGTTGAAGAGCTTGCGGGTGAAGTCGACCGTCGTCCAGAAGTTCTGGAGCGCTGTCAGGTCGAAACTATGCGGCAAGGCAAGCGGACCATTGGCCGCATAGTCCGCCGGCGTCTTGATGGCGTTCAAAGCCGCCAGCAGGAACGGAAAGAGCGTGGCAGCAAGAAAGACGAGCAGGATAGCCAGGACGATCCAGCGGGCAAAGCCTTTTTTCTGGCCATGATGCACATGCATGTCCGATACAACTTCAGTCGAAAGCGATGCCGTGGTGGTCATGTTAGCGCCCTCCCTCTTGTTTCGACTGCATGCGCAGGAAGGCGATGCCGAGCACTATCGTCATCACGGTCTGCAGGGTCGCGATCGCCGCTGCATAGCCGACGCGGTTTGTCGTGAAGAAATGATAGTAGGACAGATAGGAAGGCACCGTCGTCGCGTTGTCGGGGCCGCCGGATGTCAGAACGTAAATCGGCGCGAAGACCTTGAGCGCCGCGATCAGCGTTGTAAGGGCGACGACAAAAATCTCGGGCATGAGCATGGGGATGGTGATGTAGCGAAACCGTCCGAACCAGCTCGCATTGTCGAGTTCGGCGGCTTCGTAGAGCGAAGGGTCCACACGCGCCAATCCGGACATGAACACGACCAGGCAATAGCCGACCTGAACCCAGACGATGACGGCCGAAACCGCCCAGAGCGCAAAGCTTGCGTCCCCCAGCCAATTCTTCGCCAAGAAATCGAGGCCAATCCCTTTCAGCACCGCGTTGATGATACCGACCGGGTTGAGGATCCAGGCCCAGAGAACGCCGGCGGCCGTCAGCGGCAAAATCTGCGGCAGATAGAAGCCGGCGCGAAAGAAACTCGACCAGGTTTCGCTGAACTGCGCACTGATATAGTCGAACAGAACCGCCGCCAGAACCAGCCCAAGAAGAATGGGCACGATCGTCATCGAAATGATGAACAGAACCGTGTGCTGGATCGAACTCCAGAACACCGTATCGGCGAGCAGCCTCTGGTAGTTCTCGATTCCGACATAGCGCGGCGCAATGTTTCCACCTTTCCAGGTGGTGAAGCTGATCGCGAAGTTGGCGATTAACGGTACGAGCACCACCAGGATAAACCCCAGCATGCCTGGGATCATATAAAGGTAGTACCCCGCCCTCCCGGCGTTCTGAGACTTGTCCATCGAGTTCCTCCAGTCCGATACGGCGAGGCGGCATTGAAGCCGTCCCGCCGCCATGAATCGTTGCCGATGGTTTTATTGCGCCGCCTGCACGTCGTCATAGGCCTTCTTCAGGCGCGCGACGAACTGGTCGGGCGTCGACGAGCCATTCACCAGACCCGTGGTCGCCTGGATGAGGAGCTCATAGTAGCCGGGTACCGGCCAATCCGGATAGAAGCCGAGGCCACCCTTGTCGGAGATCTGATTGAAGATCTCCACATTGCGCTTGCCCACCTCATCGGTAATGGCTGCCGGATCGGCGGCGATGGCGACACCGCCAAGATTTGCCTGTGCGTTCTGGTTTTCCTTGCTCAACACAAGGCCGATGAACTCTTCGGCAAGATCCTTGTTCTTGGCGCTCTTCGGCACCATGAACATGCTGCCCGTGGAGCCGGTGCTGTACTTCGGCGTCGGGAAGACGAACTGGCTCCACTTGAAGTTCTTGATATTGGTAGCGAAATTGCCGTTGTTCCAAGTACCGCTGACAAACATTGGCGATTTGCCGGAAGAAAACAGGTTGTCGGCACCGCCCGTGCCCTTGAGACCGGTCGAATCCTTGGAGATGTAACCCTTGTTGACCCAGTCGACGATCTTCTGAGCGGCAAACAGGAAGGGCTTGGTGTCCAGCGCAGCCTTGAGGCCCTGGTAATTCTTGACCCAGGTGTCGTCTGCCTGCGTCAGCGCCAGCGTATACAGCAGATGCTGCCCGTTGGAATCCACCGTGCCATAGGCAAGCGGCGTAATGCCCTTCTTCTTGAAGGCATCGAGAGCTGCCTCGAACTCCTCCAGAGTGGTGGGCACCTTGATGCCGTTCGCTTGGAACATGTCAACGTTATAGAAAACCGAGACAAATTCGGCATAGGCGGGGATGCCGATCATCGGACCGGAGCCATAAATGCCATTCTGGTCGTATTTGCTGAGCTGGGTCTTGGTATCGCTCAGAATCTTGTCCCAGCCGCGCGACTTGAATTCGTCGTCGAGCGGCGTCAGCAGTCCCTGTGAAGCGACGAGGCCGGCCGTGGCGTTGCCCTTGTTATATTCGAGCACATCCGGCGCCTGGTCCGAATTAAGGATGAGGCTGCCAGCCTTTTGCAACTGCTCGAAGGTCTTCTGTTCGAAATTGATGGTGACGTCGGGATGCTTGGCTTTCAGTTCGCCGAGCGCCTGCGTCCACGCCTTGGCTTGAGGCGTATCCGGCAGCTCGTACCACCAGACATTAAATGTCTTGTTCTGGGCTTGCGCTACACCGGCAGCCAACAGAAGCGACATGCCGGCGCTGATCGCCAGCTTCGAAAACATATTCATACATTCTCCTCCACTTTGCGAACCGTGACGGTATCGGTCCGACGGCATGGCTCGCGATGCCTATCGGCGTTTTCCTATTGGCTTTACGTTCGCCCGCTCACTCCATGAGGCCAACAAGCGATCTCTGGACCTCTCAACGCTCCTCCGTTTCGACGTCCGGGCCAACTGGAGCGTTACAAAGCATCGCTCCAGCTTCCCGAATTAACGCACAACTCTTTCCTTAAATCGATCCCGATTTAAACGGTGCGTGTTATTCGACGAAATCGCCACCGCGGCTCTTCTTGAGATAGTTCAGACCATGGATCTGGCCAGTCATTTCCAGTTCGTTGCGATAGACCGGATCGTGCCAGCCTTCGATATCGATCGAACCGGACCAGCCGGCAAGGCGCAGTTCGGAGATGACGTCCGTCCAATTGCTGTCGCCGAAACCCGGCGTGCGCATGAAGACGAACTTCTCCTTGCCGAAAATGCCGTGTTCCCTGATGACATCCCAGCGGATCGTCGCGTCCTTGCCGTGGACGTGGAAGATTTTCTTTGCCCATTTGCGGATCTGCGGCAGCGGCTCAATGAGATAGACCATCTGGTGGCACGGCTCCCATTCGAGGCCGATATTGTCGTCGGGCGTTTCGTTGAAGATCAACTCCCAGGCATCCGGGTTATGTGCGATATTCCAGTCGCCGGTCGCCCAGTTGCCGTCCATGGCGCAGTTCTCGAAGGCGATCTTGATGCCCTTGTCGGCGGCACGCTTGGCAAGCTCGCTCCAGACCTGCTTGTAACGCGGCAAGCTGTCGGTGAGCGGCTTGTTGCGGATACGGCCCGTAAAGCCGGCGACGCAGGTTGCGCCGAAATGATGGGCGTTGTCGATGCAATCCTTCCAGCCCTGCAGCGTCTGCTGGTCGAGGTCGGTGCCTTCGAGCGGATTGCCGAACATGCCGATCGTGGAAATGGTAATGTCGCGGTCGCCAATGGCACCGATGCAACGCTTGCCGAGCTCCGCAAGGTTCTGGCCGTTGGTCGTCTGCCAGAAGAAGGGTTCGAAGCTTTCGAAGCCGAGATCGGCGATCTTGGCGATGCCTGCAGCGGCATCTTCGTTGGTCGCCTTGATCATCGTCCCGATGCGGATGGCCTTTGCCGGATTTGTCATGATCTCACTGTCCTTATGCTGAAATTTCGATACGTCGGCCCGACTTGGCGCTTTCGATCGCACCGAGGACCATGGCGAGGCTGCGGATATTGTCGCGGCTTTCGGTTTCCGGCCGCTTGCCGGTCTTCACCGCCTCGATGAACGAGGCGATGACGCTGGCGTGCCCGTGCGTCTCTTCATCGTGCTCGGGACCGGGAACTTCGATCGGGGTAAAGCCGTGCAGCAGGCCGGGCTCATGGCCAGCAACGGAGGCTTCGAAATTCTCCTCACCGTCCCAGGTCAGCATGCCTTTACTGCCGGTGAGCCGCCATTGGCTCTCCCAACTCGTGCGCTTGCCCTCGGCACACCAGGAGCCGCGATAGCTGAAGACGACATCGTCGGAAAATTCGAACACCGCATGCGCGGATGCGCCGTGCTTGTACCAGGAGCCAACCGGATTTTTCTCGACGCAATAGACCGAAAGCGGCGTCTTGCCGGCAACGAAACGGGCAGCGTCGAAGGTGTGGATCGCCATGTCGAGCAACAGCACGTTGTCCATTTCTTCACGGAACCCGCCGAAATGCGGGCCTAGGAAGAAATCGCAGTGGATGCCGGTGAGCTCGCCAATCGCGCCCTCCTCGACGAAACGGCGCATGCGGCGCACGCCGGAGATGAAGCGGCGGTTCTGGATAATGGCATGCACCTTGCCGGTCTCGGTGGCAAGATCGATGAGGGCGGCGCCCTCGGCCAACGAGGTCGCCATCGGCTTTTCGCTCAGCACATGGCAACCGGCCTTCAGCGCAGTCGACACGACGCCGAAGCGAGCGGCGGGTATGACGACGTCGAACACGAGATCTGCCTTCGTCGCGGCAATGACCTCCGCCAGGTCCGCGCCGATGACGGCCTCCTGGAGACCGAATTCTTTTGCAAGGTTTTCTGCGGTCGCCCGGTTCAAATCGACCAGACCGACAATCGTAATGGCTTCGGCAAGCGACGGCGTCGAGGCAACAGCCCGAAGCCAGCCCTTGGACATAGCTCCGCACCCGCACAGAATTGCGTTAAATTTCACGATTTCCTCCTGCGAACGGCGTCAAACTCCACATGACACGCGTCCCGTAAACGTTTACGATCCTATGCGAAAAGATTTTCCTGTGTCAATAGAGGAGGACTATGGAAAATGGCGCATGGAGGAAAACCGCGGCCGATGAAGGGAATTCGTCAGCTTGCCGAGCATCTCGATATCTCGATCGGCACAGTATCACGCGCGTTGAACGGCAAGCCGGATGTCAATGAAGAGACCCGCAAGCGCGTTCTCGCCGCCGCCGAACAATTAGGCTATGTGGCGAACCAATCAGGGCGCAGCCTGCGGCAAGGTACGACGAACGTCATTGGGCTGATGATCCAATCCAGCAGGGAAACTGTTGAAAATAGCGACAATTTCTTTCTGACCGTAACAGGCGGACTGCAGAGCGTATTGTTGCGCCACAAGCTCGATCTGATCATGTTGCCCTGCCCGCATGACGAAGATCCTTATGAGTATCTGAAGCGCATGGTGGCGAGACGCATCGTCGATGCGCTCATCATTTCGGAGACGCATCGCGTCGACAAGCGTTTTGACTTGCTCGCCAAGGCGAAAATCCCTTTCGTAGCCCTTGGCCGCAGCCTTTCGGGCGGCAATTCCTCCTGGATCGATTTGGATTTCGATGGTGTCGTCAATAGCGCCGTCGACCGGCTGGTGGCGCATGGGCATCGCCGTATCGCCATCAGCGCGCCCTCCAGCGACATCAATCTCGGTTTCATTTTCGTGGAAGGCTATCGCCGGGCGCTGGAGCGACACGGCATCGCCTATGACCCGGCCCTGGTCATTCGTGCCAAATCGAGCGAACAGGGCGGCTACCAGGTTGCCGACGAATTACTTCGCCTCGAAGACAGGCCGACGGCCGTGATCCTGATCTACGAATTGATGGCCATCGGCCTCTATCGGCGCGTGATGGAATCCGGCATCATTCCGGGGCGTGACATCGCCGTCGTAGGCTTTCGCGAGGCGCCACGCGCCAAATTCTTGCAGCCGCCACTGACCTGCTTTCGCACATCATTGCACGACCTCGGCGTCGAGCTGGCCGAAATCCTGCTTTCCAACATGCCCGCCTACAGCCAGGAATACCCCGGGAAGGCGCGCCAGACGGTCTGGCCGCTCGAGCTCATCCCTGGGGAAAGCGACGCCTTCCGGCTGACAACCAAAAAATAAGGCAGCGCCGAAACGCCGCACCGGCCGCTTCGGCGGTTGCGGCATCGCCTGCCAGTTGCCATTTAAACCGCAGGCAACGGGGACAGGCATTTGAGCGAAGAGACCACCACACTTTATCAGGCGATCGGCGGCGATGAAACCGTGTGGGCGCTGACGGCACGTTTCTACGAATTGATGGATACGCTTCCCGAAGCAGCAAACTGCCGCGCGGTGCATCCGCCGAGCCTCGAGGGCTCCAGGGAAAAACTCTACGAATATCTGACCGGCTATCTCGGCGGACCGCAGCTCTATATCGAAAAGCGCGGCCATCCGCGCCTGCGCAGCCGCCATTTCATTGCTGCCATCGGCCCGAAGGAGCGCGACGAATGGTTGCTCTGCTTCCGCCGCGCCATGGACGAAACCGTCGCAAACGAGAAACTGAGGGCTATCATCTGGGAGCCCATTGAACGCCTCGCCTTTCACATGCAGAACCGGGAACAGGATTAGACATGAGCTTCAGCGCCACGATCCGTCCGCTTACCCTGTTTATAGCCGGCATCCTCGGCGGCGCCGGCGTTGCGCTCGCAGCAGCGGCATCCCATGGCGGCGACACGCATTTTCTCGGTTCCGCCTCGACCATGTGTCTGGCGCATGCCCCTACCCTGCTTGCCCTCTATGCCGGGTACGACCGCATCCGCACCGCGCCGATAGCAGCCGTGCTGCTAGGGCTCGGAACACTGATCTTTGCAGGTGATCTTGTCGGCCGCCATTTCGGCAATAGTTCGCTTTTCCCGCTGGCCGCACCGACGGGAGGGCTCGGCATGATAGCGGGATGGGCTGTGGTGGCTCTGGGCGCGTCCTTTAAAAGGACCGCAGCTGAAACTTGAAACCGGCCGTCGATCTCGCCGGCCGGTATCAGACGATGCCGTCAGACGCCGGCAACCACATTAAATCCTTCGAACCGCGGCGGCCCCCAATATAGCGCCTTGTTATCACCAGCATTGCGGTGCGCCATGCGGAAATTCTCGGATTTCGTCCAATTGAGGAAATCCTCTTCACTGCGCCAGATCGTATGCGAGGAAAACAGCGTATAACCCTCTTCCACATTCGTGCCGCCGCGCAGCAGGCGGAATTCTACGAAACCAGGGACATCTTCCAATCGTGAATCGCGACCTTTCCAGACCGCTTCAAAAGCGCCTTCCGAACCGATGATGACCTTGAAGCGGTTCATCGCAATATACATGGCTGGATCTCCCGGTGTCAGACCTTCTGGCGGCGTTGCGCAGTCTTGCCCGGCAGCGGCGCAAAGGCAATGACATTCGTGCCGTCTTGCGCAGAAACACCCAGCGGCGGATTCGGCTCTTCAACTGGAGCGCGCGCCTCCCAAAAAGGAAAGGCCGTCACGTTGGAAGCCTGCCTTTGCTCTTCGGCGCGGCGCATCAGTAACTCATAGAGCTCCGGCACCAAGCCGTTGCCATTTTGTGAGGCCAGCTTGTGCAGGCCGATCATCATGAACCCGTCAGGGCCTTTGTCAGTCATCGGGAATTGTCTCGTTCGTTCATCGTCTGCAGCGCCCGCTCGAGGCTCGACTTGCTGCCATTGCGCAAAGGTATGAAGGCCTTGCCGAATTTCTTGCAGCCGGTCTTCACCCGCAGGCAAGCATCGTGGCTGATACAGTCGATCGGGCAGAAGACGCAGTCGACCGAAGGCAGCACGGTGTCGATGCGCGACACCGCCTCGCGCAAGCCGCCGTCGTGATGGATGAGCTCGGCGCCGAAGCTGCTGGCGATCTGGCGCAAATGCGCCACCTGGCAATCGCGACCGCCGACATAGAGGAAACTGCGCCCGTCGAGACTGGATCTTGCGGATACCGGCTCCGGCGTTTGCGCCTCGCGGCTATCGCGGCCAAAATCCTTTTTCCCCTTACGCGCCATGCGTCACCCGCTCGTTGGTTGCTCTTGTGCACTCGACTCCAGCGAGCGCGAGAGAACCATATTAAAGTTGATTTTTGCAGTAAAGTATAAAGTTGATAATTTTCATCATATTTTATTGCGGCCTATCGCCCTGTCACCTGAACCTCCTGCGTGAAGGACCAGCTGGGTTTGCCCCATTCCGGGGGCAGCGGCGGAAACGGTGCAGCTCGGCGAACGCCATCGGTGACGGCTTCATCCAGTTCGGGAATGCCCGAACTCCGTGCTACGGAAAGGGAACTGAGCTCACCGCCCGCTCCGATCGTCAGACGCACCCGAACCGTTATGCCCTTTTCGTAATTCGAGGACAGACGCACGGCGCGGCGAATGCGGGACTGCACCTTGCCCGGATAATTGGCAACGGCCGCGCTGCCCAAGCCGGTGCGACGGCCGTCGGTTAGCGAATTCGCATTCGACTGCGCATTTTCAGTGCCTTCGGCAGAACCCTTCTTCGAATCTTGCTCACTCTCGCCGCCGGAGCCGGCCTTCACCTTCACGGCCTTGGGCGGCTGTTTCTTGACGATGTCTTTCGGCTTTTCGATCGGCTTGGCCTGTTGAAGCGGTTTCTCGACCGGGGTCACCGCTTCGGTGGGCGGTACGGCAGCCTGCGCAGCCTCCACCGGCTGCACTTCAACAGGTTTCGTCTCGGCGGGTTGGACTTCCTCAGGCTTAGCATTTGTCGGCTGCACCGACGCCGTCATCGGCTGAACCACGGTCGTTTCGGCCGGCGCCTGCGTCGCCAGCACCTCCGGCTCCGGGCTGACGATCGCTTCCCGCGAGATCTGTTGCAGCGGCTGCGCCGTCTCCACCGTTTCAGTCGCCGGCTGAACAGCTTCGACTGTCTCGACCGGCTGAGCCGCCGTTGGCTGCGGTTGAACGGCTTCCGCTTCTGCAGGCTTTACATCGGCAGGCTGCATCGTCCGCGGCTGCACGGCATCTGCCGTTATCTGCTCGGGCTGCGGCTCCGTACTTTCCTCGCCCGCCGACATCTGATCCATATCCGAGCTGCCGAGCATGATAACGCTGACGGTATCGCCGGCCTCCTCCTCGGCATCTTCGGGGGCCACGGCCATCGTCACCAACAAGGCCGCAACAATAACAGCGTGAAAGAGGAAGGAGCCGAGGCAAGCGACGGCAACAGTTTTCTTGCCTGTCGAAGGAGCCAGCCTCGGCCTCTCCATCAGCACATCCATGACGGGTGGCTCGGGCGCATCCGGCACAGGCTCGGCCGGATGATCGGGAAAGGAGCCTATCTGCGTGAATCGGCTGTAATGCGCAACCGCTTCAGCGGCCGGGGGGCGCGGTAGGCCGTCAAGGCCGATCAGTTCGTGGCCTGGAAGCACACTCGGATGATTGTCATTCATGCCGCCGCCGGCGCGGCGACGCTCGATGGAAACCCTGACCGAGCGCGAAGCCATGGTCTCAGCCTTCGAAAGGAACGGAAAGCTGTGAACGCGTCGTGAGAGCTGCCTTGCACTCCCCCGCCGCCGGGCCATCGCACACCGGCGTATCGTTGATGATGATGCGGCTGACGCTCTCGCACTTCACGCCAGGCATATCAAATTGCCGCACCCGCTTCTTGCCGACCGGCAGGTCGCGAAAATCAAGGACGGTGACGCGGTCGACCGCATTCTTGTCGTTGAAGAAGGCGAGTTCGAAGGAGATCTTGCCGATCGGCGTCGCCAGATCGTTTTCCGCGACGAAGGTCATCATGCAGCCCTTCTGCGACGGTACCAGTGCATTGAGCTCGACACTCAGCTTCTGGGCACTCGCCGTTGGAGCCGCAGTCGCATCCTGGGCGAAGGCCGGGAGGCAGGATGCAATGGCGATCAACCCGCTGGCGGCCACCGCCAAAATCGTCTTCGTCGGCATCAGCAATCTCTCCTGAATATCTCGTGGCGAGCGCGGATCGAACACCGAATACCGGCATGCGCACCACCCAAAATTAAAACTTGACTCTAACACTCTTCTATTGCGTCTTTAGGAAACCTTGAGTATGTGAGTCAAGATAAATCTGGCCAGGGCATTGTCCGGCTTCCTATGAATTTTCAGGCAAAACCAAGCAGGATGATTGCTGAGAAAACCCCAATACAGCCGGTGCCGCTGATGGCCGCACCGCAAATTAGAATTGTCGAGAGCACGGATATTTTCCGTGGCCAAACTGAAATCATGATCAGGCACGAGGGCGTCATCTACCGGATGAAAATCACGCGCCAAGGCAAACTCATTCTCAACAAATAGGCATAGCAGATGACTGACACGACCAAAGAAACGACCCGATTGTCCCCCGCCGACATCCGCGCCTTCCGCGCCGAAAATTCAAAATGCGCGAGCGCGATATCGCTGCTCGGTTGGGTGTTTCCGAGGCGGCACTGGTTGCCGCGGAAGTCGGCATTTCCGCTGTTCGCATCGACGCCGATGTCTATCGTTTCCTCGATCGCGTCGCTTCCCTCGGCGAAGTCCTGGCGCTGTCGCGCAACGAAAGCGCCGTACATGAAAAAATCGGCGTTTACGAAAACATCAAATCGGGCGTGCAGGCGGCCATCGTGCTCGGCGAGAATATCGATCTGCGCATTTTCCCGAAGCGCTGGGCGCATGCCTTCGCGGTCACCAAAATGGATGGCGACCAACAGCGGTTCAGCCTGCAGTTCTTCGACAAGGCCGGTAGCGCCGTCCATAAGGTGCACCTGCGCCCCGCCTCCAACCTCGAGGCCTATCATGCCATCGTCGTCGAGCTGCTGCTCGAAGACCAGTCGCAGGGTTTTATCGAGGATCGCTCCGGCTACGACAACGGCGCGATCGACGGCGATGTCAGCCGCGACGAACTGCGCGACCACTGGAGCCGCATGACCGACACACATGAATTCTTCGGCATGCTGAAGAAATTGAAGATCGGCCGCCAGGCGGCGATCCGCACGGTCGGTGACGATTATGCCTGGAAGTTGGAGACGAGCGCGGTCGCCGAGATGATGCATGCCTCTGTCCGCGAAGGTCTGCCGATCATGTGCTTCGTTGCCAATGACGGCATTGTGCAGATCCATTCCGGACCAATCTTCAATGTGCAGGCCATGGGTCCGTGGATCAACGTCATGGATCCCACCTTCCATCTGCATCTGCGTCAGGATCACATTGCCGAGGCCTGGGCCGTGCGCAAGCCGACGAAGGATGGTCATGTCACCTCGCTTGAAGCCTACAACGCCAAAGGCGAGATGATCATCCAGTTCTTCGGCAAGCGGACGGAAGGCTTCGACGAGCGTCCCGACTGGCGCACTATTATCGAGAACCTGCCGAAGGCCGATGCCAGCGTCGCTGCGTAAGGATCGGGCCATGACGATGTTGAAGAACTTCAAGCGCATCAAGCCGTGGGAAATCGCGCTGACAGCGCTAGTGATGGCTTTGCCATTCCTTCCCACGAGCCCGATCAAGAGCGGCCATGATTTCGTCGGGCACGCCCACGCCACGGAAGCGCCCAAGATCGATACGTCCCGCCTTGTCTCGATCGGCGGCGACGTCACCGAGATCATCTACGCGCTGGGCGAGGGAAACAGACTGATCGCCCGCGACTCCACCAGCATGTATCCGGAGGCGGCGGCCAAGCTGCCCGATGTCGGCTATATGCGCGCGCTTTCACCCGAGGGCATCCTCGCCGTCAATCCGACCGCGATCGTCGCGGTGGACGGCTCCGGCCCGCCGGAGGCTCTGGCGGTGCTGCGCAATGCCAGCGTGCCCTTCGAAACCGTGCCGCAGACCTATGACCGCGACGGCATTCTGAAGAAGATCGACGTCATCGGCTCGCTGCTTGGTGTTCCGGACAAGGCGAAGGCCCTCGAAAATAAGGTTGCCGCGGATCTCGACGCCTCGGTCACGGACTCCGGGAAACGCTCTGAGGCCGAGCGCAAACGCGTGCTTTTTGTCCTGAGCAACCAGAATGGCAAGATCCTCGCTTCGGGCGGCAACACCGCCGCCGACGGCATCATCAAGCTTGCCGGCGCCATCAATGCCGTCGACAATTTCTCGGGCTACAAGCCGCTGACCGATGAAGCGATCATCGAGGCAAAGCCCGACGTGATCCTGATCATGGACCGTGAAGGCCCGCTGTCGATGAAGGATGACGACCTCTTGAAGCAACCGGCGATTTCGCTAACGCCGGCGGCCAGCCACAAGGCGATCATCCGCATGGACGGCCTGTATCTGCTCGGCTTCGGGCCGCGCACCGCCAGCGCCGTGCGCGAGCTCAACGCCGCGATCTACGGGGGCTAAGGTGGCACTCAACGAGGTCATGCCGGGGCTGAAGCGCATGTCGCACCATACGGATCGCCGCCATCGCGAGGGCGACCGCACCGCCCTTGCTCTTTTCGTCCTGGCCGGCCTCGTGGTCACAGCCCTCCTTGCTTTCGCCTTTTCGATCATGACCGGCGCATCCGATGCCTCAATTGTCGATGTCATCGGAAGCATGGTAAGCGGCGGCGCGGACAGTGCGCTGAGCAGCCGCGATCGTATCATCATCTTCGATATCCGCCTTCCCCGCGCTATCCTCGGCTTCCTGATAGGCGGCGGGCTCGCTGTTTCGGGTGCGGTCATGCAGGGCCTGTTCCGCAATCCGCTCGCCGATCCCGGCCTGATCGGGGTTTCGGCGGGCTCCAGTCTCGGGGCAGTGGCGATGATCGTCCTTAGCGGCAGTATTCTTGCCCCGGTCGCGCATGTCTTCGGCATCTTTTCCTTCCCGATTGCCGCCTTCATTGGCGGTCTCGTCACAACTGTGCTCCTCTACAGAGTGGCGACGCGGCAAGGGCAGACATCCATAGCGACCATGCTCTTGGCCGGTATCGCGCTCGGTTCCCTGGCGCTGGCGGCGACCGGCATGCTGATCTACATGGCCGATGATCGGCAACTTCGCGACCTCACCTTCTGGAGCATGGGCTCGCTCGCCGGGGCGACCTGGACCAAGATCGCCGCCGCCGGACCGATCATCGTCCTCTCCATGCTGCCGCTGCCCTTCATGGCGCGCGGCCTCAATGCGCTGACGCTCGGCGAAGCAGCCGCCTTCCACATGGGCATCGCCGTACAGCGGCTGAAGAATGTCGCGATCGTCAGCGTCGCGGCCGCGATCGGCGCCTCCGTAGCAGTCAGCGGTGGCATCGGCTTCGTCGGCATCATCGTGCCGCATATTCTGCGCCTGGCGATCGGCCCGGATCACCGTTTCCTGCTGCCGGCCTCCGCGCTGCTCGGCGGCGCGCTACTGATCATCGCCGACGTGGTCGCCCGCACCGTCGTCTCCCCGGCCGAATTGCCGATCGGCATCATCACCGCCGGTGTCGGCGGGCCGTTCTTCCTGTGGATGCTGCTTCGGCAGCGCTCGCGCCTCAGCCTGTGAGATTTCGATGATCGACGTCTCGAACCTTTCCGTGCGGCTCGCCGGCAAAACAGTCCTGCACGATGTCTCCTTCACCGCCCCGGCCGGCGCACTGACAGCAATTTGCGGACCGAACGGCTCGGGCAAGACGACGATTGTGAAGGCCATTTCGAGGGAACTCGCCTATCACGGTACGGTGCGCCTCAACGCAACGGAAATCGGCAGCCTTGACGCTTGGCAACTGGCCGAAATGCGCGGCGTGCTGCCGCAAGCGAGTGCCATCTCCTTTCCCTTCACCGTTTACGAAATCGTCCGCATGGGGCTGACGACCGGGCGCAACCGCCATCCCGAACAGGCCGATCGTATAGCCGCCGAGGCGCTTTCCTCCGTCGATCTCGCCGGCTTCGAGGGCCGCTTCTATCAAGAGCTTTCCGGCGGCGAGCAACAGCGCGTCCAACTCGCCCGGGTGCTTTGCCAGATCCCCGAGCCCATCGTCGACGGGAAGCCTTGCTGGCTGTTTCTCGACGAGCCTGTCTCCAGCCTCGACATCAGCCATCAGCTCACCATAATGACGCTCGCCCGGCAATTCTGCCGGCGCGGCGGAGGTGTCATTGCCGTGATGCACGATCTTAATCTCACCGCCCTCTTCGCCGACCAGATGGTTTTGCTCAAGAACGGGCGATTGCAGGCGGCCGGTCCCGTAGCCGACGTTTTGACCGATCGGCATCTGCAGGATGTCTTCGGCTGTGCGCTCCGGGTCAACTGCCTCCCCCTCGATGGCGTGCCGTTCGTGCTCGCACATAGTGCGCTAGCGGAGTGATTTCCCTTTCGCCGCACAAGCCGGAACTTTTCGTTGCATCGCTGCGTTGATGACCAATGATCCAGATCAATGTTCTGCACGCCAGCAGCGCAATATGCTGGCAGCACTCGGTTATCGCAAAAGCCGGCGCGGTTTTCAGGCGCCGGGACGAAGACGCTAACGACGTAAGGGAGCAAGACCATGGCACCATCCATTCTCCATTCGGCGCGAGCCAAGCGTAATGGCGGCAGCCTGCACGACATCGAAGCCAGCATCGAGGAGCAGATCGAACATCTGCGCAACGAAATCGCCGCTTTCGCCAAGATCGTCGGTGAAAACAGCGCCAAGCAGAGCCAGACGATGCGCGCGCGTGCCGAGACCGGCTACGAGGATCTGACGGCTCGCGGCGAAGAACTGCTGCGTGAGTTGCAGCACGGCTATGTCAGGGGCACGCGGGAAATGCGCAGGACCGTGCGCCAGCATCCCATTGCCACCATCGGGGCTGCTGCAGCTTTCGGATTGGCGGTTGCCCTGCTTCTGTCACGCCGTTAAGGAGCTTCAATGCTAGCTCCGTTCCTCGGCCTGCTTCTGTCGGGCACTTTGAACCGCACCGTTGCGCGCACCAAGCGCAACGGTATTTTTGTCGTCATCGCCGCGATTCTCATTTTAACGGCCTATGCCTTTGCTCTGATAGCCGCTGCCATTTGGCTGGCGAGCATCTACGGAGCAGCCGTGTCGGCACTGTTGATTGCCGCCGGCGCCCTGCTGCTCGGCCTGATCGTTCTCGTCATCATGACGATCATCAACAAGCAGGAGGAGCGCCGCATCCACGAACGTCGCGCCGCCTTGGAATCCATGGCCGTCGCAGCGCTTGACCTCGCAAAGTCACAACCGCTGCTCACCGCTGCCATTGCTACCGCGCTGGTATTCGGCAACTTGCTTGGAACGAAGAAGCGGGATGATTGAGAGCGGCTCGGTACAGATTGCCTCTGCCTAGAAAGCAAACGCCTTGGACGTCAACGGCGCGGAGGTGGCGTCGGGACCGAAGTCCGCTTCTCCGGAAATCTGCAGCAATTCCTGTAGACGCTGCCGGGCCCTGTTGACGCGGCTCTTGATGGTGCCGACGGCGCAACCGCAGATCTCTGCAGCCTCCTCATAGGAAAAACCGGAGGCGCCGACGAGGATGATGGCTTCGCGTTGATCGGCCGGCAACTGATCGAGTGCCTTGCGGAAATCCTGCAGGTCGAGCGCGCCATATTGCGAGGGATGTGTTGCCATCGATTCGGTGAACAGGCCATCGCTGTCCTGCACCTCGCGGCCACTTTTGCGCATCTGGCTATAAAGTTCGTTGCGCAGGATGGTGAAGAGCCAGGCCTTCATATTCGTGCCCATCTCGAAATGATCCTGCTTCGCCCAAGCCTTCATGATCGTGTCCTGCACGAGATCATCGGCGCGGTCGTGGCGGCCGGTCAACGAGATGGCGAAGGCACGAAGGCTCGGGAGAGCGGCCAGGAGTTCACGCTTGAAGCTCGGTTGCGGTTCCATGACGCTTCCTCCTCAATCGGAGAGCTTTGCAGAAGCTAGCCGTTCAGCTTGATCCAACTTCTCAAGCAGATCAAGGAAACGATCGGGGATAGCCTCATCCTGCACCGCAGCGTAGAAGGAGCGCAGCCGGTTACCAATCTGATTGTTGGGATCGAGGATATCGACGGCACGCACGTCAGGCCGTTTGCGGTCCGCGTCCTCTTGATTCTGGGTAGTCATTTAGCCTGCTCGCTTCCGCATTTTCTCGCGTTCATGGGCGGGTGTGTGCCTTTATACACCCAGTCTGGGAGGCCAGTAGCCTCACCCCGTCCGCTTCGGCCCGAATTGGGCGGTTGAAACCTACTGTTCGTCGGCAGGAGTAATGCCCGTATTTAAAAAAAGTTCCGCGGGAGAGGAACTTTTTTACTGAGTTGGCGTTTGCTTGTCACTGCAGTCTTGGAGGCTGTGTTTCAATTAGAAATTAGTAAAGGGCGGGAGCCATTAATGACACTTTCCACACGCATTGCGCCGCATCTTCCCTTTTTGCGCCGCTACTCCCGTGCGCTGACGGGGACGCAGACATCGGGAGACGCCTATGTCGCGGCGGTTTTGGAAGCGATCATCGCCGATCTTTCCATCTTCCCAGACACGCCCAACGACCGCGTTGCCCTTTATAAACTCTTCACCAAGCTCTTCGGTTCCTCAGCGGTCCAGATCCCCGAGCCGACATCACCCTACGCCTGGGAACAGCGTGCCTCGGTGAATCTTGCCAAGGTTTCTCCGGTCGCCCGTCAGGCCTTCCTCCTTGCCTCCGTCGAAAATTTCCGTCTCGGCGAGATCGCCGATATTCTCGATGTGCCGGAAACCGAGGCCATGAACCTGCTCGACAAGGCATCTCAGGAAATTTCGCGTCAGGTGGCAACCAATATCATGATCATCGAGGATGAACCGCTGATCGCGATGGATATAGAGCAGATGGTGGAAAGCCTCGGTCATCGGGTCACCGGCATCGCCCGCACCCATGCGGAGGCAGTCGCTCTTCACAATGCCACCAACCCCAGCATGGTGCTCGCCGACATCCAACTCGCCGACGGCAGCTCCGGCATCGACGCGGTCAACGACATCCTCAAAACATCCAGCATTCCGGTCATTTTCATCACCGCCTTCCCCGAGCGCTTACTGACCGGCGAGCGCCCGGAGCCCACCTTCCTCGTGACCAAGCCATTCAATCCCGACATGGTGAAAGCGCTGATCAGCCAGGCTCTTTTCTTTAACGAAACCACAAAGGTGGCCGCCTGATACAATTTGACACCTTGTCGTGGAACAAAAATAGCGGCTGGACGTTGCGGCGGCTTAGGGACGCTTTACCGACTGTTATAGCGATTGACTTTATAAACCGGGCTGAGTTTTTCCGGTCGAGAATGCCCTGTCGGCGGGTTTCTCGAAATTCGAGTGAAAGGCGAGCCGGTGAATACGACTGAACCATTATCGGGTGCGCCTTTGAGTTTTGAGGGCAAGGCCGCTATGATGGAGCGCGCGCTTGGCACGGCTGGTATCTCCATTCTCTTTCAGGACGCAAACCTTGCGATTCGCTATGCCGAAAACTTGCCCGACCACCTGAAACCATCTCTTATCGTCGGCGGCACGGATCTCCATCTCTTCGGCGAGAAAGACGGCGAACACCTGTTGCAGCTCAAACGCGGGGTGCTGGAAAGCGGCAAGCCCGTCACCGCGGAAGTGGAGTTGGTGACGGGCGATGGCGTGCGAATTTACGAGCTGAAGATCGAGCGCGTCGGCGGACGCAAGGCGCAGGGCCTGCTTTCCGTCATCTCCGAAATCACGGAGACCCGGCACCGCGAAAAAGTTTTGAAATCGCTGCTGCGCGAGCTGTCGCACCGCTCCAAAAATCTTTTGGCAATCATCCAGGGCATCGCCACGCAGACGGCGCGTCATACCGTGTCGCTCGATAATTTCCTGATCAAATTCCGGGGGCGCCTGCAGTCGCTGTCGAACTCGCAGGACCTGATCACCGATTCGAGCTGGCGTGGCGCCTATCTGTTCGAGCTCGCTGAAAAGCAGTTCGCCCCCTATTGGCCCGATGCAGGGACGCCGATGCCGATCTACGGGATCAATGCGCATCTCACCCCGAATGCCGCCGTCCATCTCGGCCTCGCCTTACACGAACTGATCGTTAATTCCGCCTCGCACGGTGCCATCTCCGCTGGCGCCACCAGTATCACGCTGAACTGCAAGGAGGCTGAACTCAACGGCAAGAAGGCGATCGAAGTGGCATGGTCGGAGCACTTCTACTTCCCTTCCGACCATGAGTTCGAAGACAACAGCTTCAGCCGCACCGTGTTGGAGCGGGTCGTCCCCACCTCCATGAATGGGCGCGCCCAATTCGCGATCGATGACGACAGCATCGGTTATCGCCTGACGATTCCCGAAACCGAATATGAGATCCTGAAGCGCCGCTGACGCCCCCAAACGAAAACCGCAAAAGAAAACAGCCAGTGCGAGGGCGGCGCACTGGCTGCTTTTCACTCATCGGGAGGGGACCGTGAGTAGATGCCCGGTGATGAGTTTTGGGGGCGTGCATCGGTTGATGCGATCATCACCAAGACACATCCTTAACGGCGGCGCTCGGCCTTGGTTCCCATCTTTCTAAAAAAAAATTCGATTTTTTCTCTAGCGTATATCGCCGATGTCAAAATGGTCGCCAACGGCGACTGGACAGGCTTTCAAGAAGCTGTCCAAAACTCAGGAAATTTATAGTTTGTTCTTCAGAAGATCGTCGGCCGATTTCATAAAATATAACATTAAAACATATTGTTAGTGGATGCTTCCCGCTCCTCTGCGGCGCCGTGCAATCGCGACAGCGACGTCTGCTTTTGCAAAACCAAAAACTCAAAAATTTTACCGTTTGATAAATTTTTTATCCTGAGTTACCGTTCATTCCACTAGCCGTTTACTATAATGAGGGAACTTCAATGGGACGACTGGAAACTGGGATTCATAAAGGCAGGCTGACGCCGGCCGAATATGATGCGAACTTTTCCGATCTGCATCCGCGCCTTAACGACCATGAGGCGCTGGTCGCTTCCGACCGCTGTTATTTCTGCTATGACGCGCCGTGCATGACGGCCTGTCCGACCTCGATCGACATTCCGATGTTCATCCGCCAGATCTCGACGGGTAATCCGATCGGCTCGGCCAAGACGATCTTCGACCAGAATATATTGGGCGGCATGTGCGCCCGCGTCTGTCCCACCGAGCAGCTCTGCGAGCAGGCCTGCGTGCGCAACACCGCCGAAGAGCGCCCCGTCGAAATTGGCCGCCTGCAGCGCTATGCAACCGACGCGGCCATGGATGCAAATAAGCAGTTTTATGCCCGCGCTGCCTCGACCGGCAAGAAGATCGCCGTTGTCGGCGCCGGCCCTGCCGGCCTTGCCTCCGCCCACCGTCTTGCCGTGAAAGGCCATGACGTCACCATCTTCGATGCCCGCGAAAAGGCCGGCGGCCTCAACGAATACGGTATCGCCACCTACAAGACGGTCGACGATTTCGCGCAGAAGGAAGTTGACTACGTGCTGGCTATTGGCGGCATCGAAGTTAAGAACGGCCAGGCGCTTGGCCGCGATTTCAGCCTTGCCGATCTGTCGTCGCAGTACGATGCCGTCTTCCTCGGCCTCGGGCTTGCCGGCGTCAACGCGCTGCGGGCCGAAGGCGAGGGCCTCGATGGTGTCGCCGACGCCGTCGGCTATATCGCCGATCTGCGCCAGGCGAAGGATAAGGCTGACATCGCTGTCGGCCGCCGCGTTGTTGTTCTCGGCGGCGGCATGACCGCGATCGACGCCGCCGTACAGGCGAAGCTGCTCGGGGCCGAAGAGGTGACGATCTGCTATCGCCGCGGCAAGGAACATATGAACGCCTCGGAATACGAGCAGGATCTCGCCGCCTCCAAGGGCGTCATCATCCGCCATTGGCTGGCGCCGAAGCGCATCCTCGACAAGGACGGCAAGGTTGCCGGCATCGAAGTGGAATATACTGAATTGCGCGACGGCAAGCTGACAGGCACCGGCGATACCGGCGTCATCGCCGCCGACCAGATATTCAAGGCGATCGGCCAGACGTTCGAAGCTTCCGGCCTCGGCGCGTTGCGTATGGAATCCGGCCGCATCGCCATCGACGGCGAAGGCCGAACCTCGCTCGACGGCGTCTGGGCTGGCGGCGATTGCGTTCTCGGCGGCGACGACCTGACGGTCTCCGCCGTTGCACAGGGCCGTGATGCGGCCGAATCCATCAACCGTGCGCTCGGCTCCGCCGCGCAGCCGACCGTTGCCGTCGCTTGAAGGGAGAATTGATATGGCTGATCTCCGCAATAATTTCGTCGGCATCAAATCTCCGAACCCGTTCTGGCTCGCTTCGGCACCGCCGACCGACAAAGCCTATAACGTCGAGCGCGCCTTCAAGGCCGGCTGGGGCGGTGTGGTGTGGAAGACGCTTGGCGAGGAAGGCCCGCCCGTCGTCAACGTCAACGGCCCGCGTTACGGCGCAATCTGGGGCGCCGACCGCCGCCTGCTCGGCCTCAACAATATCGAGCTGATCACCGACCGCGACCTCTCCACCAATCTGCGCGAAATGAAGCAGGTGAAGATGAACTGGCCGGATCGCGCCCTCATTGCATCGATCATGGTTCCCTGCGTTGAAGATGCATGGAAGGCGATCTTGCCGCTGGTGGAGGAAACCAATGCTGACGGCATCGAGCTCAATTTCGGCTGTCCGCACGGCATGTCCGAACGCGGCATGGGCTCCGCGGTCGGTCAGGTGCCGGAATATATCGAGATGGTCGTGCGCTGGTGCAAGCAATATACCCGCATGCCCGTCATCACCAAGCTGACCCCCAACATCACCGACATTCGCAAGCCCGCCCGTGCCGCCAAAGCCGGCGGCACCGACGCCGTGTCGCTGATCAACACCATCAACTCGATCGTCTCAGTCGATCTCGATAGCTTTGCCCCGAACCCGACCGTCGGCGGCAAGGGCAGCCACGGCGGCTATTGCGGCCCGGCAGTCAAGCCGATCGCGCTCAACATGGTGGCCGAAATCGCACGCGATCCCGAAACCTACGGCCTGCCGATCTCCGGTATCGGCGGCATCACCAGCTGGCGTGACGCGGCCGAGTTCCTCGCTCTCGGCGCCGGCAACGTGCAGGTCTGCACAGCGGCAATGACCTACGGCTTCAAGATCGTTCAGGAGATGATATCAGGCCTCTCCGACTGGATGGACGAAAAGGGCCACCGCAATCTGGACGATATCATCGGCCGCGCTGTGCCGAACGTTTCGGACTGGCAATATCTCAACCTCAACTACATCGCCAAGGCAAAGATCGATCAGGACGCCTGCATCAAATGCGGTCGCTGCTACATCGCCTGCGAAGACACCTCGCACCAGGCGATCACCAACATGGTCGACGGCGTCAGGCATTTCGAGGTGATGGATGAGGAATGCGTCGGCTGCAATCTCTGCGTCAGCGTTTGTCCCGTCGAAAACTGCATCACCATGGAAGCCCTGCCGGCAGGCGCCCTCGACAAGCGCACCGGCAAGGTCGTCGATCCAAACTATGCCAACTGGACGACCCATCCGAACAATCCGATGGCCCGGCAGGCGGCGGAGTAAAGCGACAAAGATCCGCATGAGCATAGGGGCGGTCGCAGCAAGCTGCGGCCGCCTTCTTCGTACAAGCTCCGGCGTAGTTCACGACCTGTTTTTCACAGCTCGCGGAAGCGTGAAAAACAGGTTATGGGAGACGCACTGCAAACGATCGCAGGAATAGCAACTCAGAGGAGGCGACCATGTCACGCAAGTCCAAAACCCTCCACGACGTGAGCTTTTGAGGTCACGTCCAAACGACGCAAGTCCTTCCCATCGGAAACCCGGGTAAAGACCGGCTCGCAACTCATCCATGGCGATGTCGAGCTGATTGAAAAACTCGGCCGCAACGACCCCTGCCCCTGCGGTTCCCGGAGGCGGTTTAAAGAGCTGCTGCCTGAAATCAGGCCGCTATGACGGCATCGAGCGGGACTACTATTTTTAGAGAACGGAGCTGAGTTCTATCACCTCCATGTGCGGCGCAATCCTTTCGGGGGTTGCGTCGCCGCTCAAGTGTGGCGGATACGGAGCCCATCGACGAAAAGCTGTTCGAGGTAGCGCGCAGCATCCTCGAAACGCCCATCGCCTGAATGTTCCTGCCCGAGTACGGCGCGCACCTGTACGTCGAAATCCGCATAATGCTGCGTCGTCGACCAGATGGAGAAGATCAGGTGATAGGGATCGCATTTGGCGATCTTACCAGCCTTCGCCCAGGCGCGAATCACCTCCGCCTTTTCGTCGACAAGGGTCTTCAGCGGCCCCCGAAGCTCATCCTCGACATGCGGCGCCCCCTGCAGCATCTCGTTGGCGAACAGACGGCTTTCTCGCGGGAAATCGCGGGCCATTTCCAGCTTGCGGCGGATGTAGGAGCGGATCTCGCTTTCGGGGTTGCCATTGGCGTCGAAGGCACGCAACGGCTCCAGCCAGGTAAACAGCACCCGGTCGATCAGCGCGCGGTGCATGGCCTCCTTGGTGCGGAAATAATAGAGCAGAT